>NZ_JBYSWZ010000008.1:121514-167841 GCF_058781685.1 Burkholderia sp. FW306-1C-G01B | reverse complement strand
TGGCTCCCCGACCTGGGCTCGAACCAGGGACCTACGGATTAACAGTCCGGCGCTCTACCGACTGAGCTATCGGGGAATAAATCGATACATCTGCGTGTTCGGTTACCAGCAAAAAGCCCGTCCACTTTCAACGGGCCTATGCATTTTTGGCTCCCCGACCTGGGCTCGAACCAGGGACCTACGGATTAACAGTCCGGCGCTCTACCGACTGAGCTATCGGGGAACAAACAGCAGAGAAACGAGATTGTATGGAGTGTTGGCTAACCTGTCAATACTTTTGGGCCGCAGCGCACAAAAAATTTCTGCGGCCGCCGCGCGATCAGCGCTCGAGCAGGTGCAGCTTGTCCTGCACGTCCTTCCACTCGTCCGCGTCGGCCGGTGCCGGCTTGGTCTTTGTGATCGACGGCCAGCCCTTTGCCAGCTCGGCATTCAGTTCGGTGAACTGCTGCTGGTCGCCCGGAACGTCTTCTTCGGCATAGATCGCATTGGTCGGGCACTCGGCAACGCACACGGCGCAGTCGATGCACTCGTCCGGATCGATGGCGAGAAAGTTGGGACCTTCACGGAAGCAATCCACCGGGCACACATCCACGCAATCCGTGTATTTGCACTTGATGCAGCCTTCGGTCACAACGTGAGTCATTAAAACGCTCCTGCTTGGCGGTATATATGGGGTGGCGTTGGCGCCAAAAGCGGCATTGTAACTGAAGCGCAAAACCCGCATGGCGTGGTCGCCTTTCTAGCTTATATCGTTTCGTGATTAGTTTATGGGGGGCGCTCAGGGGGGGCCGCCGCGGGGCGCGCAACGGGGAAGCCGTATACGGCGCGACGGGGCAGCGCGGCAGGCGGTTTCGCGATGGTCGGGCCCGCATTCGAGTAACATGGCCGACAGACCGGGCGGCGCGCGGTGCGCCGGGACCCTGTCACGATATTGGCGGTGCCGCAATCATGATCATCACTTCGCTGCTCGACACGGATCTCTACAAGTTCACGATGATGCAGGTCGTCCTGCATCACTTCCCGGCCGCAAACGTCGAATACCGTTTCAAGTGCCGCACGCAAGGCGTCGATCTCGTGCCGTACATCGACGAGATCCGCGACGAGGTGCGCGGCCTGTGCTCGCTGCGTTTTTCCGATGTCGAACTCGACTACCTGCGACGGATGCGCTTCATCAAGAGCGATTTCGTCGACTTCCTCGCGCTGTTCCACCTGAACGAAAAGTACATCTCGATCACGCCTTCGCCGAAGGGCAACGGCGAGATCGACATCGTGATCGAGGGGCCGTGGCTGCATACGATCCTGTTCGAGATCCCGGTGCTCGCGATCGTCAACGAAGTCTATTTCCGCAACACGCAGCGCGAGCCCGACTATCGCGAAGGCCGCGAGCGGCTGCGCGAGAAGATCAAGCTGCTCGGCGCGAAGCCCGAGTTCGCCGACTGCAAGATCGCCGACTACGGCACGCGCCGGCGCTTCTCGAAGGTCTGGCACGAGGAAGTCGCGCTCACGCTGCGCGACGGCCTCGGCCCGCAGTTCGCGGGCACGAGCAACGTGCTGTACGCGATGAAGCACGACATCACGCCGCTCGGCACGATGGCTCACGAGTACCTGCAGGCGTGCCAGGCGCTCGGCCCGAGGCTGCGCGACTCGCAGATCTACGGCTTCGAGATGTGGGCGAAGGAATACCGCGGCGACCTCGGGATCGCGCTGTCGGACGTCTACGGGATGGATGCGTTCCTGAACGACTTCGATATGTACTTCTGCAAGCTGTTCGACGGCGCGCGCCACGATTCGGGCGATCCGTTCGACTGGGGCGAGCGGATGCTGCGCCATTACGAGGCGAACCGGTGCGACCCGCGCACGAAGGTGCTCGTGTTCTCGGACGCGCTCGACATCCCGAAGGTCATGCAGTTGTACGAACGGTTCCGCGGCCGCTGCAAGCTCGCGTTCGGCGTCGGCACGAACCTCACCAACGACCTCGGCTACGTGCCGCTGCAGATCGTGATCAAGATGGTGCGCTGCAATGGCCAGCCGGTCGCGAAGCTGTCGGATTCGCCGGGCAAGAGCATGTGCGACGACAAAGCCTATCTCGCCTACCTGCGCCAGGTGTTCGGCATCGCGCAGCCGGTCGAGGAAGACGCGTCGAAGTGAGCGTCGGCCGTTCGGTCGAAGGTGCGTGGCGGCAGAGGCGGCCGGTATAATCCGACGTATTGCACGCCAACGTCACGAGGACCGTTCATGGACACTTCTGCTGCCCGTCGCCAGATCCTCGCGCGCATTCGCGCGGCGCAGGGGCGCGCGGCCGAGCCGGATGCAGCGGAGCGCGACGGCGTCGCCGATTATCTCGCCCGCCATCCGCAGGGCCCGCGCCCGCCGATGCCGGCCGATCTCGTTGCCGCATTCGTCGACGAAGCGGCACGCCTGTCGACGACGGTCGACGAAGTCGCGGCGCTCGCCGACGCACCGGCCGCCGCTGCCCGCTATCTTTCCGCTCACGGCCTGCCGACGCAGGCCGTCGCATGGCGCACGCTGGCCGATCTCGACTGGGCCGGCGCAGGCCTGTCGGTCGAGTGCCGCAAGCCGCGCGACGGCGATCTCGTCGGCCTCACGGGCTGCTTTTGCGCGACCGCCGAAACGGGTTCGCTGGTGCTGCTGTCCGGTCCCGATACCTATGCATCGGCCGGCCTGCTGCCGGAGACGCACATTGCGATCGTGCCCGCGTCGCGGATCGTCGCTGGTCATGAAGACGCGTTCGCGCTGATCCGTGCGGAGCGCGGCGAGTTGCCGCGCGCGGTCAATTTCGTGTCGGGCCCGTCGCGCACGGGCGACATCGAGCAGACCATCGTACTGGGCGCGCACGGCCCGTACCGCGTGCATGCGATCGTCGTCCGGGGCGCATGACGCGCCCGCCGCATCCACTGCCACTCGAACAAGGAAGTTCTGAATGAAACGACATGCCGCCTGGGCGGGCATGGCGTCGGGAGTCGCGCTTGGCGCCGTTCCCGCGCTTGCATCGGCCGCAACGCTCGACGGTGCCACACTGTCCGCGCTCTGGGGCATCCCGTTTGCCGGGATCCTGCTGTCCATCGCACTGTTCCCGCTCGTTGCCCCGGTATTCTGGCATCACCACTTCGGCAAGATTGCGGCGGGGTGGGCGGTCGTGTTCCTGATCCCGTTCGCGTTCGCGTTCGGCGCGGGCACCGCGTTCGGCACGCTCGTGCATGCGCTGCTCGAGGAATACATTCCGTTCATCGTGCTGCTCACCGCGCTCTATACGGTGGCAGGCGGCATCTGCGTGAACGGCAACCTGCACGGATCGCCGAAGCTGAACACCGCGATCCTCGCGCTCGGGACGCTGCTCGCGAGCGTGATGGGTACGACCGGCGCCGCGATGCTGCTGATCCGGCCGCTGCTGCGCGCGAACGACAACCGCAAGCATGTCGTGCACGTCGTGATTTTCTTCATCTTCCTCGTCGCGAACGCGGGCGGCTCGCTGTCGCCGCTCGGCGATCCGCCGTTGTTCCTCGGTTTCCTGAACGGCGTGAGCTTCTTCTGGACGACGACCCATCTCGCGCTGCCGATGCTGTTCATCTGCGTCGTGCTGCTGGCGCTGTTCTTCGTGCTCGACACGTATTTCTACCGGAAGGGCGGCGAGGAGCGGCCGGCCGCGCTCGACCCGACGCCCGACGGCGCGGCGCTGTCGATCGACGGCAAGATCAACTTCGTGCTGCTCGCGGCCGTGGTCGCGCTCGTGCTGATGAGCGGCATCTGGAAGCCGGACATCGCGTTCGACGTGTGGGGCACGCACGTCGCGTTGCAGAACCTCGCGCGCGACGTCGCGCTCGTGGTCGTGACGCTCGCGTCGCTCGCGCTGACGCCGCGTTCCGCACGTGAAGGCAACGCGTTCAACTGGGCGCCGATCGAGGAGGTCGCGAAGCTGTTCGCGGGAATCTTCGTGACGATCGCGCCGGTGATCGTGATCCTGCGCGCGGGCGCGGACGGCGCGTTCGCACAGATCGTCCATCTCGTCACGGGGCCGGACGGCAAGCCGATCGACGCGATGTATTTCTGGGCGACGGGCCTGCTTTCGTCGTTCCTCGACAATGCGCCGACCTATCTGGTGTTCTTCAACCTCGCGGGCGGCGATGCGCAGACGCTGATGACGACGGGCGCGTCGACGCTCGCCGCGATCTCCGCGGGCGCGGTGTTCATGGGCGCGAACAGCTATATCGGCAACGCGCCGAATTTCATGGTGAAGGCGATCGCGGAGTCGCGCGGCGTGAAGATGCCGAGCTTCTTCGCGTACCTCGGCTGGGCGCTCGTTATCCTGGTGCCCGTGTTCCTGCTGACGTCGCTGATTTTCTTCCCGGCGTAACCTGACGACTTTCAACCAAGCGCGGGCAGTCCCGGCGGCGCGATGCGCGCCGCGATCGGCCCGCGGCATACGGAGATGGCGATGCAGAAGATTCTGGTCGCGCGTCCGATCTTTCCGGACGTGATCGAACGCCTCAAGCAGTATTTCGAAGTCGACTGGAACGACGGCGACGTGCTCGCACCCGATGCGCTCACCGCGCGTCTGGCCGACAAGGACGGCGCGCTGACGGCCGGCGATCCAGTCGGCGCGGCGGCGCTCGCGGCGGCGCCGCGCCTGCGCGTCGTGTCGAACATGGCGGTCGGCTACAACAACTTCGACATGGCCGCGTTCAACGCGGCGAACGTGCTCGGCACCAACACGCCGGACGTGCTGAACGAGTCGACCGCCGATTTCGGCTGGGCGCTGATGATGGCCGCCGCGCGCCGGATCGCCGAATCCGAACACTGGCTGCGCGCCGGTCACTGGCAGAAGTGGGCGTACGACGGTTTTCTCGGCACCGACATTTACGGCTCGACGCTCGGCGTCATCGGGATGGGCCGAATCGGCCAGGCGCTCGCGCGCCGCGCGCGCGGTTTCGGGATGCAGGTGATCTATCACAACCGGTCGCGGGTCGCCCCCGAGATCGAGGCCGAGCTGAACGCCGAATACGTGTCGAAGGATGCGCTGCTCGCGCGCGCCGATCACGTCGTGCTCGTGCTGCCGTACACGAAGGAAAACCATCATACGATCGGCGCGGCCGAACTCGCGAAGATGAAGCCCACCGCGACGCTGACCAACATCGCGCGCGGCGGGATCGTCGACGACGCGGCGCTGGCCGCCGCGCTGCGCGACGGGACGATCGCCGCGGCCGGCCTCGACGTGTACGAAGGCGAACCGGCCGTGCATCCGGCGCTGCTCGAGGTGCCGAACGTCGTGCTGACGCCGCATATCGCGAGCGCGACCGAAAAGACGCGCCGTGCGATGGCGAACCTTGCCGCCGACAACCTGATCGCCGCACTGGGCGAGGGGCCGCGCGCGGGGCAGCCGCCGAATCCGATCAACCCTGACGTGATCGGGAAGCCGCGCGCATGACGATGACGTTGTTGCTTGCGGCGGTCGTCGTGCTGGCCGTCGCGCTCGCGGTGGCGATCGTCGCGATCGTGCGCGGCGGCGGCCGCCACGACGATGCGGCGGTGCTCGGCGACCAGATCGAGGATGCCGCGCATGCGCAGGCGCGCGCGGTCGAGCGGCTCGAACGCGAATTGCGCGGCGAGATCGTCGAGAACGCGCGCGGTTCGCGCACCGAGCTGGCCGGCAGTTTCTCGCAGCTTCAGCAGACGCTCGCCGCGCAATTGACGAGCGTGGCGACCGTGCAGAACAACCAGATCGAGGGTTTCGCTCAGCAGCTCGGCAAGCTCGTCGCCGGCAATGCGCAGCAGTTCGACGCGATGCGCGAGAGCGTGCAGCGTCAGGCGCAGCAGGCGCGCGAGGAGCAGACGGCCGCGCTCAGGCTGTTCGGCGATACGTTGAACCGGCAGCTCACGCAACTGACCGAAGCGAACGATCGCCGGATCGGCGAAGTGCGCGCGACGCTCGAACAGCGGCTGAAGGAAATCGAGACGAACAACGCGGCGAAGCTCGAGGAGATGCGCCGCACCGTTGACGAGAAACTGCACGCGACGCTCGAACAGCGGCTCGGCGAATCGTTCAAGCTCGTGTCGGACCGGCTCGAGCAGGTCCATCGCGGGCTCGGCGAGATGCAGACGCTCGCGGCGGGCGTCGGCGATCTGAAAAAGGTGCTGACCAACGTGAAGACGCGCGGCACCTGGGGCGAGGTGCAGCTCGAGGCGCTGCTCGAACAGATGCTGACGCCCGATCAGTACGCGAAGAACGTCGCGACGGTGCCGAAAAGTACCGAGCGCGTCGAATTCGCGATCCGGCTGCCGGGCCGCGATGCGGGCACGCGCGATGCACCGCCGGTATGGCTGCCGATCGACGCGAAATTTCCGCGCGAAGACTACGAGCGGCTGATCGACGCGCAGGAGCGCGCCGATGCGACTGCGGTCGAGGAAGCCGCACGTGCGCTCGAAGCGCGCGTGCGGCTGGAGGCGCGCACGATCGCCGAGAAGTACGTCGCGCCGCCGCACACGACCGATTTCGCGCTGCTGTTCCTGCCGACCGAAGGGCTTTATGCGGAGATCCTGCGCCGCCCGGGGCTGACCGACCTGCTGCAGCGCGACTACCGCGTGACGGTCGCGGGGCCGACGACGCTCACCGCGTTGCTGAACAGCCTGCAGATGGGGTTCCGTACGCTCGCGATCGAGCAGCGCTCGAGCGAGGTCTGGCAGGTGCTCGGCGCGGTGAAGACGGAGTTCGGCAAGTTCGGCGACGTGCTCGCGCGCACGAAGGCGCAGCTCGAAACGGTCACGCGCTCGATCGAGTCCGCCGAGCAGCGTACGCGCGTGATGAGCCGCAAGCTGAAGCAGGTCGAGGCATTGCCGGGCGATACGGCGGCTGGCTTGCTCGGTTCGGACGGCGCGGACGGCGGCGCCGATGCCGACGACGCTTGACGGGTTCAGCCGCTCGAGTGCGGGTGGATCGCGATGAAAACGGGCGCCGTCGGCGCCCGTTTCCTTTTGTAGCAGGGTAGTTCGGCCGCGGCTCGCGCGGGCCGACGCTCAGCGGCCTGCGAGCGTATCCAGCGCGTCGCCCGTTACGCGAACGATGCGCCATTCGGGCAGCACGGTCGCGCCCATCTTTTCGTAGAAATCGATCGCGGGCTGGTTCCAGTCGAGGACCGACCATTCGAAACGCCCGCAACGACGCTCGACGGCCAGTGCCGCGAGGTGGCGCAGCATCGCGGTGCCGAGGCCGGTGCCGCGCTGCGACGGCTGCACGTACAGATCCTCGAGATAGAGGCCGCGACGACCGAGGAACGTCGAATAGTTGTGAAAGAACAGCGCATACGCGACGATCGCGCCGTTGCGCTCGGCCACGAGCGCTTCGGCGGCAGGCCGCTCGCCGAACAGCGCTTCGGCGAGATCCGCTTCGGTCGCGACGAACAGGTGCGTGAGCTTCTCGAATTCGGCCAGCTCGCGCATCAGCGCGAGGATCGCGCCGGCGTCGCGCGCTTCGGCCGCGCGGATCAGCGGCGCGTCGCTCACGCTTCCTCCGGCGGATCGGACAACACGATCTCGATGCCGCCGAAGCGCGATGCGACCCAGTTGTATGCGTGGCATGCGATCCACAGCAGCACGAAGCCGAGGATGGCGTTCAGCAGCAGCGCGCTCAGGATCGTGCTCAACTCGACCATCCCGTAACGGATGTACGCGACGAGAATGCCGAGCAGCACGATCGGCACGCTGAACGTCAGGTAGACGAGGATCAGCGCCTTCGCGGTCTGCCCCGCGGCGATCGACGAAATTTGTTTCTTCATGTGCGGATTGCCCCCGTAGAGATATATCGATAGTGGAATTCAGATCAGGCCGTCGAGCGGCAGGATGTCGACCGGAGTGCCCGCGTCGACTGCCGCGGTATCGTGGCCCAGGACGATGAAACAGTTGGCGGCCGCGAGGCCGCTCAGCGACGCGGAACTCTGCGAACCGGCCGGCGCGACGTGCCAGCGGCCGTCGGCGGCGCGCGTCGCGATGCCGCGCAGGTATTCGGTTCGGCCTGGACGCGTCTTCAGCGCATGCATGCTGAGCGCCGTATACATCGCCGGCGGCGGCGTCTGCGCGCCGGCCAGCGTCAGCAGCGCGGGGCGCACGATCGCGTAGAACGTCACGGCGGACGCGACCGGATTGCCGGGCAGCCCGAAGAACAGCGCGTGACCGGCGCCACCGGGCGCACGTGCGAGCGTGCCGCACGCGAGCGGCCGGCCGGGCCGCAGCGCGAGGCTCGCGAACGTGACGTCGCCGAGCCGTGCCATCACGTCGCGCGTGAAGTCGGCTTCACCGACCGATACGCCGCCCGACGTGATCACCGCATCGGCCTGCGCGGCGACGGCGTCGCGCAACGCGGCTTCGAGCGCGGCCGGGTCGTCGCGGACAATCCCGAGATCGATCGCGTCGACGTGCAGCCTTTCGAGCATCGCGATCAGCATCCCGCGATTGCTGTCATACAGCGCGCCGCGACCGAGCGGTTCGCCGGGCTCGCGCAGTTCGTCGCCGGTCGAGAACACGGCGACGCGCACGCGCCGGCGCACCGTGACGTCGGTGAAGCCGAATGACGCGAGCAGGCCGAGATCGGACGGCCGCAGGATGCGGCCCGCGGCGAGCGCGCAGGCGCCGCGCGCGAGATCCTCGCCGGCCTTGCGGCAGTTCGCGCTGCGCGCGACGTCGTGCGCGGCGAAGCGGATCGTGTCGCCGTCGACACGCACGCGTTCCTGCGGAATCACCGTATCGCATCCGGCCGGCATCGGCGCGCCCGTCATGATGCGCACGCATGAACCGGCCGCCACGGCGCCGTCGAACGGATGGCCCGCGAACGCGGTGCCGGCGACCGTCAGCGCGACGTCCCCCTGCGGCGCCGCGTGCGCGCCGGCGCTGCCGTCGAACGCATAACCGTCCATCGCCGAGTTGTCGTACGCGGGAATGTCGAACGGTGCGTTCACGTCGGCCGCAAGCACGCGGTCGAGCGCGTCGCGCAGCGTCACCGTGTCGCACGCGTCGACAGGCACCGCGAAGCGGCACGCGAGCGCCTGCGCGTCGGCAAGCGACAGCGGGGCATCGGAATCGGGTGCGGTTCGGGAGGCGGGCGAGGAGTGCGTGATCATCAGTCGGACTGCGCCGCGAGGCGTATCGGGTTCGTGGCCGGTGGCGCGAGGAGGGTGCCTGGGCGCGGGTTTCGCGTGCGGTGGACGCCGGGCGGGAACGGCGCGGGCGCCGTCAGCGACGAGCCAGCGCGGCGAGTTCCTGCCAGGAGTTGGCATTGTAAAACGCACGCTCGTCGCGAAACTCGACTTCGACCGTCTTGTGGCGTGCGTACCACGCACGCACCTTGCGGTCGCCGGCTGCAAGCCGCGCGGCGAGATCGTCGGCCAGCGCCGTGCGCAGCAGCGCGAACGTCGGCTGTGGCGAGCGCGCCTGCTGCGCATCGACAGTGACCGCCATCGCGATGTCGGCCTGCTGCGCGTCGAGCGCCGCATGCAGCCGCGCGACCAGGTCGGCGGGCAGAAACGGCGTATCGCACGGCGAACACGCGACGAGCGGCGCGCGCGCGGCCCGCATGCCGGCGAGCAGGCCCGCGAGCGGGCCGGGGAAATCGGGTGTTTCGTCCGCGACGACGCGCGCGTCGAACGGCGTACCGAGCTCCGCATAACGATCGGCGTGGCGATTCGCGCTGATCAGCGTCTCGTCGACCTGCGGCGAGAGCCGGCGCAGCACGTGCAGCGCGAGCGGCGTACCGTCGAGCAGTTGCAGGCCCTTGTCGACGCCGTCCATGCGCGTGGCGCGCCCGCCTGCGAGCAGCAGGCCGGCGATCGAGGGAGAGGCGGAAACGGGCATCGTGCGAAGGCGGAAAGGGCGGCGTGCGTCAGCCGCCGATATACGACATTTCGACGCGCTTGCCGGCGCCGTCGGGCGCGGGTTCGGCCGACGCGCTGCCGCGCAGTTGCGAATAGCGGTCGGTGCGCGCCTGCCAGATGCGGGCGATCGCGGTCGCGATCTCGGCATCGCTTGCGCCGCCGCGCACGAGCGCGCGCAGGTCGTGGCCCGTCGACGCGAACAGGCACAGGTACAGCTTGCCTTCAGTCGACAGCCGCGCGCGCGTACAGTCGCCACAGAAGGCCTGCGTGACGCTCGAGATCACGCCGATCTCGCCGCTGCCGTCCGCATAACCCCAGCGTTGCGCGGTTTCGGCCGCCGTGTGCGCGTCGAGCGGCACGAGCGGGAAATGTTCGGCGATCCGCGCAACGACGTCCGCCGACGGCAGTACCTCGGTCATGTTCCAGCCGTTCGACGTGCCGACGTCCATGTATTCGATGAAGCGCAGGATCACGCCGGTGCCGCGGAAACGCTCGGCCATCGGCAGGATCTCGCCGTCGTTGGTACCGCGCTTCACGACCATGTTGACCTTGACCGGCGCGAGGCCGACGGCCTGGGCCGCGAAAATGCCGTCGAGCACGTCGGCGCTCGCGAACTCGGCGTCGTTCATGCGCTTGAACAGCGTATCGTCGAGCGCGTCGAGGCTGACCGTCACGCGTGTGAGCCCGGCGTCCTTCAGCGCGCGCGCCTTGCGCGCGAGCAGCGAGCCGTTGGTCGTCAGCGTCAGGTCGAGCGGGCGGCCGTCATGCGTTGTCAGGCGCGCGAGGCGCTCGATCAGGAATTCGAGATTCTTGCGCAGCAGCGGCTCGCCGCCCGTGATGCGGATTTTCTCGACGCCGTGTGCGACAAAGAGTCGCGCCACGCGTTCGATTTCCTCGTGCGTGAGCAGCGCGCTGTGCGGCAGGAACGGGTAGTCCTTGTCGAAGACCGCGCGCGGCATGCAGTACACGCAGCGGAAATTGCAGCGGTCCGTCACCGAAATGCGCAGGTCGCGCAGCGGCCTGGCGAACGTGTCGGCCAGCGTGCCGTCGGGGGCATGCGCGACGCCGGAGACGTCCGGCACCCCGCTGACGTCGGCGAGAGGAATGATGCGTCGGGACATGTTGAAAGAAGTGCGAGCCAGACTTGTATTTTAGCCGCAAGCGGCCGCCCGGTCCGGTGGGCGGAAACCCGCAGCATGGACGTGAAAAAGCCCGCCGGAGGCGGGCTTTTCCTGGTCGGGCGATGCGCCGGTCAGTGGTGCGTCGTTTCGACCTGCTGCATCGGGGCCGTATCGACCGGCGGCAGCGCCTTGCGTTCGCGCGGCACGCGCGCCGGACGCGGGAGGCGCGATGCGGCTTCCTGGGCAGCGGCGAACTTGTCGGCGTCCGTGTTCACCCAGACGAGACCGGCCTGCTCCAGCACGACATCCAGGCTCGCCGAAGCGGGCGCGGCTGCCGGTTGCGCGGGGGCAGGAGTCGGTGCAGGTGCTGCAACGGCCTCGACCGGTGCCGCTTCGACATGCGCCGGCTCGACAGCCACCGGAGCGGCTTCGGTCGTCACGACCGGTGCGGCCGGCTCGACGGGCGCGGACTGCGGCGCCTCGACAGCGGCCGGCGCCGCTGCCGGTACCGCAGGCACTTCGAACGCGTCGGTCGGCGAAACCGCGACCGGAGCCGGACCGGCTTCCATGTCGAGCGCCGGTGCGACCGGTGCCGGTTCTGCTGCTGCCTCGACGGCGACCGCGGGCTCGACCGGAGCGGCCGGAGCCGCTTCGACGTGTGCCGGTGCCGGCTGAGCTTCGACAGCGGCCGGCGCAGCATGCTGCTCGACCGCTGCTTCGACGACGACGGCGCCTGCCACGGCCGCGACGACTGCCGGTGCGGCCGTGTGGGCCGGTTCGGCAGCGGCCGGTGCTTCCGGCGTCACGGTTTGCGCTGAGGCTTCGCCATTCGGGCCTTGCTCGGCCTGGTCGACGACTGCGCCGTCTTCGTCGCGCTCGCGACGACCGCCGCGACGGCCGCGACGGCGGCGGCGACGTTCCTCGCCGTCACGCGCGCCGGCTTCCGCATCGGCTGCCAGCTCGGCGCCGGGCAGGGCTTCTGCAACGGCCTTGTCGGTTTCCGGTTCCGGATGGTTTTCGCCACGGGTGACGGTCTCGAGCGTGGCCGCATGCTGGGTCGGCTTGCGGCGTTCGCCGCGCTCGCGACGCTCGCCGCGTTCCTGGCGCTCGCCACGACCTGCTGCGTCGACGCCTTCCGGCTGCTCGGCACGCTCGCGCGGTTCGCGGTTCTCGCGCGGTTCACGCGGCTCACGGCTTTCACGCGGCTCGCGCGGTTCGCGACCTTCGCGCTGGCCACGGCCCTCGCGACCTTCGCGGCCCTCACGACCTTCACGGATTTCGCGACCTTCACGCGGCTCGCGACCCTCGCGCGGCTCACGGCCTTCACGCGGTTCGCGCGCTTCCTTGCCTTCGCGCTCCAGGCGTTGCGGCTGACCACGGCCTGCTGCTGCCTGGTCGCGCCCGCCTTGCGCCTGCTGGGCGCCGCCGCGACGGTTGCGGTTGCGATCGCCGCCGCGCTGCTCGGTCTTCTCGGTACGCTCGCGAGCCGGGCGGGCCGCCGGTTCCTTCGCCGGTGCCGGAGCAACCGGTGCGGGCGCCGGAGTCGGCGACATGCCGAACAGGCCCTTCAGCCAGCCGATGAAACCGCCGCTTGCCGCGGCGACAGGTGCTGGGGCCGGAACGGGCTCGACCGGGCGCTGCGGCGCCGGGCTCGGGGCCGGGCGCTCGGGCGTGATGCCTTTGACCGCGGCTTCCTGCTTCGGCTTCACTTCTGCCGTGCGCTTGCTGTAGCCGGTTTCCGACTCGAGTTCGCGGGCAGCTTCCTCGGCCATCTTCCAGGACGCGCGCGGATCGTCGAGGCGCGCGTCGTCGTGGCGCAGGCGCTCGAGCTTGTAGTGCGGCGTATCGAGGTGCTTGTTCGGGATCAGCACGATGCCGACCTTGAAGCGCGACTCGATCTTGTTGATTTCCTGACGCTTTTCATTGAGCAGGAAGGCGGTCACCTCGACCGGCACCTGGCAGTGGATCGCCGCGGTGTTCTCCTTCATCGCTTCTTCCTGAATGATCCGCAGGACCTGCAGCGCGGACGATTCGGTATCGCGGATGTGGCCGGTGCCGTTACAGCGCGGGCAGGTCACGTGGCTGCCTTCCGACAGGGCCGGACGCAGGCGCTGGCGCGACAGCTCCATCAGGCCGAAGCGGGAGATCTTGCCCATCTGCACGCGTGCACGGTCATGCTTGAGCGCGTCTTTCAGGCGCTGCTCGACTTCGCGCTGGCTCTTCGCCGATTCCATGTCGATGAAATCGATCACGATCAGGCCGCCGAGGTCGCGCAGGCGGAGCTGGCGGGCGACTTCGTCGGCCGCTTCGAGGTTCGTGCGGGTCGCCGTTTCCTCGATGTCCGCGCCCTTGGTCGCGCGCGCCGAGTTCACGTCGATCGCGACGAGCGCTTCGGTATGGTCGATCACGATCGCGCCGCCGGACGGCAGCGGCACCGTGCGCGAGTAGGCCGTTTCGATCTGGTGCTCGATCTGGAAGCGGGAGAACAGCGGCACGTCGTCGTGGTAGCGCTTCACCTTCGACACGTTGTCCGGCATCACGATATCCATGAACGCACGGGCCTGATCGTGGATCTCGGTCGTGTCGATCAGGATTTCGCCGATATCGGGCTGGAAGTAGTCCCGGATCGCGCGGATCACGAGGCTCGATTCCAGGTAGATCAGCATCGGCTGGCCGGAGTTGCCGCTTTGCGACGCCGCTTCGATCGCGCGCCACAGTTGCAGCAGGTAGTTCAGGTCCCACTGCAGTTCCTCGGCGCTGCGGCCGATGCCCGCGGTGCGGGCGATCATGCTCATGCCGTCCGGAATCTGCAGTTGCGACATCGTTTCGCGCAGTTCCTGGCGCTCGTCGCCCTCGATCCGGCGCGATACACCGCCGCCGCGCGGATTGTTCGGCATCAGCACCAGGTAGCGGCCGGCGAGCGAGATGAAGGTCGTGAGGGCGGCGCCCTTGTTGCCACGCTCTTCCTTCTCGACCTGGACGATCAGCTCCTGGCCTTCGCGCAGGGCATCCTGGATGCGCGCGGAGCGCATGTCGATGCCTTCCTTGAAGTACTGGCGGGCGACTTCCTTGAACGGCAGGAAGCCGTGGCGATCTTCGCCGTAGTTGACGAAGCACGCTTCGAGCGACGGCTCGATGCGGGTGACGACACCTTTGTAGATATTGCCTTTGCGCTGTTCGCGCCCGGCTGTCTCGATGTCGATGTCGATGAGCTTTTGCCCATCGACGATGGCGACGCGCAGCTCCTCCTGCTGCGTCGCATTGAACAGCATGCGTTTCATGAACGACTCCAGGCGGCTCCGCAGCCGACGCCTCGCGGTTGTCAGTCGCGAGGGCGGGAACGACGGCAGGCCGCACCTTGTTGTGTTGTCACAAGCACGCTGGAGCGGGAACGATGGCGGGGAGAATTGCCTGAAGAGGCGCTTGGGCCCGAAAGACGGGGCCGGCGGCCGTAGGGCACCTGCGAATACGGCTTCAAAGCACGGCGTTCACACACCGCACGCTGCACAAAAGCGCGCTAAGCCTGAGTCCGGGCATTGCCACGGGCGCGCGCAATGCGTCGCGCGCGCCGACGGGCGGCAGATGCTGCGGCTTGGGCCGCAGCGGGGAGTATCGAATCCAGCCCGACTTTCCCGCTTGGGGTGTACTTCCCTGGTTTGACGTCGCCAAGCCCCGCACGCTTCGCGGGGCCAAATCGGGCGCAACGCCGTAATTTTCGCAACCGGCAGCCTGCGGACGCACTTCGCGCCGTCGGGCTGCCGATCAAATTCTTTTCAACCAACTTTCCGTTACCGCGGCGCCTTGCCGACCGAATCCGCCTGTGGGCGCGATCCTTGCCGACGGGCGGCGCCGTGCGTGCAACTTGCTGCATCTCTTTGATTAGGGGCGAGCAGCGGACCCCCGGCGCAAGTAAAATAATGGTTTCCGCTTGCACCTTGCCCGACTCGGTCGGGGCCGGCCGGTCAGGCCACCCTCAACGTCAGGCTGGGCAAAATTATATTCAGTATGAATGAGTTAGGCAAAATATCCCAGAATTCGGTCGCAAGCGGCCAGGTATCGATGATCGAGATCGATGAAAACTCGGCCGGTCAGCGGATCGACAACTTCCTGTTGCGCGTCTGTAAAGGCGTGCCGAAAAGCCATATTTACCGGATCCTCCGCAGCGGCGAAGTGCGCGTGAACAAGGGCCGGATCGATGCGCAGTACCGTCTCGCTCTCGGCGACGTCGTCCGCGTGCCGCCCGTGCGCGTGGCGGCGGCGGACCTCGCGCGCGCCGACACGCCCATCGTGCCGCCCGCGAATTTCGACGTGCTGTACGAGGATGACGCGATGCTCGTCATCGACAAGCCGGCCGGGGTCGCCGTGCACGGCGGCAGCGGCGTCGCGTTCGGCGTGATCGAGCAGATGCGCCAGGCGCACCCGCGCGCGAAATTCCTCGAACTCGTGCACCGGCTCGACCGCGAGACGTCCGGGATCCTGATGCTCGCGAAGAAACGCACGGCGCTCGTGGGCCTGCACGAACAGATCCGCGAGAACCGGATGGACAAACGTTACTTCGCATGCGTCCACGGCGAATGGCAGCCCGACTGGGGGCGCCGCCGCGCGGTAAAGGTGCCGCTGTTCAAGTATTCGACCCCGGAAGGGGAGCGCCGCGTGCGCGTGCAGGACGACGGGCTGCCGTCGCATACGGTGTTCAACCTCGTCGACCGCTGGCCCGACTACGCGCTCGTCGAAGCGGAACTCAAAACGGGTCGGACCCATCAGATCCGTGTGCACCTCGCGCATCTCGGCCTGCCGATCGCCGGCGACGCCAAGTATGGCGATTTCACACTGAACAAGGCGCTGGCGCGCGCGAATGCGCAGCCGTCGTTGAAACGGATGTTCCTGCACGCGCACCGGCTGCGGCTCAACCATCCGCTGACCGGCGAGGCGCTGCAGTTCGATGCGCCGCTGCCGGACGAATGCCGGCGCTTCCTCGACCAACTCAGCGCACTGCGCGATACCGCCTGAACCGCATGGCTCGACAGCAATTTGACCTGATCGTCTTCGACTGGGACGGCACGCTGATGGATTCGACTGCGCACATCGCGCACAGCATCCAGGCCGCATGCCGCGACCTCGGCCTGCCCACGCCATCCGACGAGGCGTCGCGCTACGTGATCGGCCTCGGCCTGCGCGATGCGCTGCAGGTTACCGCTCCAACCCTCGATCCGTCCGACTATCCGCGGCTGGCCGAGCGCTACCGTTATCACTATCTGCTCGACGACCAGCGCATCGAGCTGTTCGCCGGCGTGCGCGAGCTGCTCGCCGAGTTGCGCGATACGGGCTACCTGCTCGCCGTGGCGACCGGCAAGGGGCGGGTCGGGCTGAACCGCGTGCTTGATCAGTCGAAGCTGACGAGCCTGTTCGACGCGACGCGCTGCGCGGACGAGACGTTCTCGAAACCGCATCCGGCGATGCTGCACGAACTCTGCCGGGAATTGGGGCAGGATCTTGCGCGCACCGTGATGATCGGCGACACGACGCACGACCTGCAGATGGCCGCGAGCGCCGGAGCGGCCGGCGTCGGTGTCGCATACGGCGCGCACACGGCCGACGCGCTGGCTGCGCTCGCGCCGCGCTTCGTCGCGCCGGACGTCGACGCGCTGGCTGCGTGGCTGCGGGAGCACGCATGAGCGCGGCGCCGGACGCCGTGCGCGTGTGCGCATCGGACACGCTGGCCGACGGCGGCGCCGGCGTGCGCGTCGACGCGACGCTGCGCGGCGAGCAGGCCGTCGTGTTCTTCGTGCGCTACGACGGTCGCGCATACGGTTACCTGAATCGCTGCGCACACGTGCCGATGGAGCTCGACTGGTCCGAAGGGCAGTTCTTCGAGTCGTCGGGCCTGTACCTGATGTGCGCGACGCACGGCGCGATCTACGCGCCGGATACCGGCAAGTGCGTCGGCGGCCCGTGCCGCGGCGCCCGCCTGCGGCCGGTCGAGGTCGACGAACGCGACACGCCCGACGGGCGTGCGGTATTCTGGGTGCCCGACGCCGACCTGCGTCCCGCCGCTCCCGCCGCTCCCGCCACGACCGACTGACGACAACACCGCATGGCCGACCAACCGAATTCCCCCGATTCCTCCTCCCGTCCCGACAGCCGTGAACCGAACTGGGAGCGCGCGGCGCTCGAGCGGATCGCGCTCGCAGCCGTGAGGGAACAGCGCGCGGCGCGGCGCTGGAAGATTTTCTTCCGCTTCGCGTTCCTGGGCGTGTTCGTGCTGCTCGCGTTCGCGCTGATCGATTTCTCGAGCGATTCGAAATTATCGTCGAGCGGGCGGCATACGGCGCTCGTGACGATCGACGGCGAGATCGCGGCCGGCGTCAATGCGAATGCCGAAGACATCAATACGGCGCTCGGCTCCGCGTTCGACGACGACGGCACGGTCGGCGTCGTGCTGCGGATCAACAGCCCGGGCGGCAGCCCCGTGCAGGCCGGCATGGTCTACGACGAGATCCGGAGGCTGCGCGCGAAGCATCCGGGCAAGCCGCTGTACGTCGTCGTGACCGACATGTGCGCATCGGGCGGCTATTACATCGCGGCCGCGGCCGACAAGATCTTCGTCGACAAGGCGAGCATCGTCGGGTCGATCGGCGTGCTGATGGACGGTTTCGGCTTCACCGGGCTGATGGGCAAGCTCGGTGTCGATCGGCGCCTGCACACGTCGGGCGAAAACAAGGGCTTCTACGATCCGTTCTCGCCGGAGACGCCGAAGATGGACGCGCATGCGCAGGCGCTGCTCGACCAGGTGCACGCGCAGTTCATCAAGGCCGTGAAGGAGGGCCGAGGCAAGCGTCTGCATGAGACGCCCGACATGTTCTCCGGCCTGTTCTGGACCGGCGAGAAGAGCGTCGAACTCGGGCTTGCCGACGGCTACGGCACGACCGACACGGTCGCGCGCGACGTGCTGAAGGCGCCCGATCTCGTCGACTATACGGTGAAGGAAAGTCTGACGAACCGCGTCGCACGCAAGTTCGGCGCCGCCGTCGGCGGCGCCGCGATGAAGGCTCTGACGGCCGGCGGCGCGTCGTTCAGCCTGCGCTGACCGGCGTCCGGCGGGCCATGATGGCCCGCTGGCCGGCCGCGGCTTCAGTTCGCGAGCAGCAGGAAGATCGCAGGACGCTTGTGCAGATTCGGCGCAGGCGCCTTTTTCCAGTCCGCCACGGTGCGGCTCGCGATCGTCTCGGTCGCGAGGGTCAGGTCGGCCGCGACGCAGATCTGCGTCGACGGCGCGCAGGTCGCAATCAGCGTGTCGAGCATCGCGTGATTCCGGTACGGCGTCTCGATGAAGATCTGCGTCTGGCGCGCCTTGCGCGACAGCTGCTCGAGTTCGCGCAGGCGTTTCGCGCGCGCGGCCGCGTCGACCGGCAGGTAGCCGTTGAACGCGAAGCTCTGGCCGTTCAGGCCCGACGCCATCAGCGCGAGCAGGATCGAACTCGGTCCGACGAGCGGCACGACCTTCACGCCGCGCTCGTGCGCGCGGCGTACCAGCAATGCGCCGGGATCGGCGACGGCCGGGCAGCCGGCCTCGGACACGAGGCCGGCGTCCGCGCCAGCCAGCACGGGCGCGAGCAGCCGGTCGATTTCGCCGGCCGGCGTATTGACGTTCAGCTCGCGGATCTCGATTTCCTGGATCGGGCGCGTCGTGCCGATCTTCTTCAGAAAGACGCGCGTCGTTTTCGCGTTCTCGCCGATGTAATAGCCGAGCGTGCCGGCGCGTGCCTGCACGGCCGCGGGCAGCACGGCGGCGAGCATCGATTCGTCGCCCTCGCCAAGCGTGTTCGGGACGAGATAAAGCGTGCCGGCCGTCATGCGCGGTCTCCACGGGTGGTTGCAAACAGCGGATATTCGACGGCGCGCAGCATCCGCGTGAGCGCGATCAGCGGCAGGCCGACGAGCGCGGTCGGGTCGTCCGAGTCGATCGCGTCGAGCAGCGCGATGCCGAGCCCTTCGGATTTCGCGCTGCCGGCGACGTCGTACGGCGTTTCCGCGCGCAGGTACGCGTCGAGTTCGGCCTCGGGCAGCGAGCGGAAGCGCACGCGCGTGATGATGTCCTCGACCTGCGCCTCGCCCGTGCGGCTGTCGTACAGGCAGAGTGCGCTGTGGAATTCGACTTCGCGGCCCTGCATCGACACGAGCTGCGCGAGCGCGCGCTCGTGCGTGCCGGGCTTGCCGATCTGGAGCCCGTCGAAGGTCGCGACCTGGTCCGACCCGATCACGAGCACGCCGTCCGGCGCGTCGATCGTCGCGGCGACGGCACGCGCTTTCGCGCCGGCGAGGCGCAAGGCGGTCGCGGCCGGAGTTTCGTCGTCGAGCGGGGTTTCGTCGAGGTCGGGCGACACGACGTCGAACGGCACGCCGAGGCGCTCGAGGAGCGTGCGGCGGTAGCGGGAACTGGAGGCAAGAATCAGCCGCGGCGGGCGGCAAACGGTATCCGGCATGGTCGGTTGGATCGGTGAGTCGTCGGGTGTTGTGCGGACGCAAGCTTAAGTGATTGACCGCAAAAGGTAAAACAGGTATGCTTTCCCGCTTTTCGTCGGCAGGCTTTCCGTGGTGGCGCCTGCCGGGTCTTCGGAAGTAAAGTACGTACCCGTACGTGAGTGAGCGGCGCCAAGCCGGATCCCGCAAGTCAGCCTGTAGGCAGGAGCGCACATGAACACTTCTTCTGGCAAACCTGCGGCGCCGCTTGATCCGCACGCGGTCGACCTGTTCGAGTTCGCCCGCAGCGGGCGACAGGCAGCAGGGGCGGTGCGCCTCTCGCAACTGCCGCGCATGTTAAACGAAGTGCCGGCGGACGCGCCAGATCGCGACACGGTCTTCACGTGGCAGGCGGAAGGGTTCACGCAGAAGGAATTGCAGGACGACGGCGCCGATGGGCAGCAGCCGTATCTGCGCCTCGCGGTGCATGGCCAGGCATGGCTCACGTGCCAGCGCTGCATGACCCCGTACGACCAGACGTTCGGCGTCGACATGGTGTACCGCGTTGTCGCGACCGAAGAAGAGGCTGAAGAATTTCCGCTCGACGACGATGAAGCCGATGTGATCGTGGGCTCACGCCAGTTCGATCTCGTCGACTTGATCGAAGAGGAGTTGCTGCTTTCGTTGCCGCTCGTGCCCAGGCACGAGGTTTGCCCGGCAGTTCACGAAAGCCTCGTGTCGGGTGCGAGCGGTCCTGAGGAAGAGGCGGGCGAAGAGTCCGACGAAGCCGCGGACGAAGGCAAACGGCCGAATCCGTTCGCAGCGCTGCAAGCGCTGAAGAAGGACGGTGACGGCACCAAGAAACACTAAGCAGTTGTGGCGCGGGAAGGCGTAAGGGCTTTGGGCCAGGGTAGTTAAGCGCCGGATCGGGCTGTGTTAGAATCCGGAAAATTATTTAGGAGTTAGTCATGGCAGTCCAGCAAAACAAGAAGTCGCCGTCGAAGCGCGGCATGCATCGTTCGCACGATTTCCTGACGGCAACGCCGCTGGCAGTCGAGCCGAGCACGGGTGAAGTGCACCTGCGTCACCACGTCAGCCCGAACGGCTACTATCGCGGCAAGAAAGTCGTCAAGACGAAGAACGACTAAGCGTCAAGTCACGCGTTGCGCGCTACGTTCGCCGTTCGCGTGACAACTGGTTCGCTTGACACTTTCCTGGCGCAACAAAAAGGCGGCATTCAACTGCCGCTTTTTTGTGCCTGAAATTCGTCGCATTCCATGACCGTAAAGCTCACAATCGATTGCATGGGAGGCGACCACGGCCCGTCCGTGACCGTTCCCGCGGCAGTCAAGTTCGTCCGCGCGCATCCCGATGCGCACCTGATGCTCGTCGGCATCGAAAGCGCGATCCGCGCTCAGCTCAAGAAGCTGAAAGCCCTCGACGATCCCGCGCTGACCATCGTGCCCGCCACCGAAGTCGTGGCGATGGACGACCCTGTCGAAGTGGCGCTGCGCAAGAAGAAGGATTCTTCGATGCGCGTCGCGCTCAACCACGTCAAGGAAGGCGCGGCGCAGGCCTGCATCTCCGCCGGCAATACCGGCGCGCTGATGGCCGTTTCCCGTTACGTACTCAAGACGCTGCCCGGCATCGAGCGGCCCGCGATCGCGTCCGCGCTGCCGAACCCGACCGGCTACACGATGATGCTGGACCTCGGCGCGAACGTCGACTGCGAGCCGCAGCACCTGCTGCAGTTCGCGGAGATGGGGCACGCACTGGTGGCCGCGCTCGAAGGCAAGGAGCGGCCGACGATCGGCCTGCTGAACATCGGCGAAGAGGTCATCAAGGGCAACGACACGATCAAGCGCGCAGGCGAGCTGCTGCGCGCCAGCACGCTGAATTTCCGCGGCAACGTGGAAGGCAACGACATCTACAAGGGCACCGTCGACGTGATCGTGTGCGACGGCTTCGTCGGCAACGTCGCGCTGAAGACGTCCGAGGGGCTCGCGCAGATGCTGTCCAACATCATCCGCGAGGAGTTCGGCCGTTCGCTGATGTCGAGGGTGATGGCGCTGCTCGCGCTGCCTGTCCTGATGCGTTTCAAGAAGCGCGTCGACCACCGCCAGTACAACGGCGCGGCGCTGCTGGGGCTGAAGAGCCTCGTGATCAAGAGCCACGGTTCGGCCGATGCCTACGCGTTTGAGTGGGCGATCAAACGCGGGTATGATGCGGTCAAAAACGGCGTGCTGGAGCGCCTCGCGCGCGCGATGGCGGACAATTCGGCGTCGCTCGGCGACGGCGAGCACGACGCGGGCGGCGCGGGCCATGCAAGCCCGGCCGCAGGCCCTCACGCCGAACCTTCCGCTGCGCAATCCTCTAAAGCATAAATGGCCCAATCGACTCTCTATTCCCGCGTGCTTGGCACGGGCAGCTATCTGCCGCCCGACCGCGTCACGAACCAGCAGTTGGCCGATCGTCTCGCGAAGGAAGGCATCGAGACGAGCGATGAATGGATCGTTGCGCGCACGGGTATCCATGCGCGCCATTTCGCCGCACCGGACGTCACGACGAGCGATCTCGCGCTCGAGGCGTCGCGTCGTGCGATCGAAATGGCCGGTATCGATCCGCAGTCGATCGACCTGATCATCGTCGCGACTTCGACCCCCGATTTCGTGTTCCCGAGCACCGCGTGCCTGCTGCAGAACAAGCTCGGCATCAAGAACGGCGGCGCGGCATTCGACGTGCAGGCCGTGTGTTCGGGCTTTGCGTACGCGATGGCGACGGCCGACAGCTTCATCCGCAGCGGCCAGCATCGCACGGCGCTCGTGGTCGGCGCCGAGACGTTCTCGCGCATCCTCGACTTCAAGGACCGCACGACCTGCGTGCTGTTCGGCGACGGCGCGGGCGCGGTGATCCTGTCCGCGTCGGAAGAGCCGGGCGTGCTCGGCAGCGCGCTGCACGCTGACGGCAGCTATTCGCATATCCTCTGCACGCCGGGCAACGTGAATCGTGGCGTGATCGAGGGCAGCGCGTTCCTGTACATGGACGGGCAGGCCGTATTCAAGCTCGCGGTCAACGTACTCGAGAAGGTTGCGATCGAGGCGCTTGCAAAGGCGAATCTCGCGCCTGAACAAATCGACTGGCTGATTCCGCACCAGGCCAACATCCGCATCATGACCAGCACCTGCCGCAAGCTCGGCCTGCCGCAGGAACGCATGGTCGTGACGGTCGACCAGCACGGCAACACGTCGGCCGCGTCGATCCCGCTGGCGTTCGACACCGCGGTGCGCGACGGCCGCATCCAGCGTGGCCAGCACGTGCTGATCGAAGGTGTCGGCGGCGGCTTTACCTGGGGCGCGTCGGTCTTCCGCTTCTGATCCGCGGCGCGCGACTGCTGCGCGCGGATCTCATCGGCGCGCCGTTCGTGCGCGCCGTCCGAATCGATTCAATTGGGGACGATATGAAATTTGCATTCGTTTTTCCGGGGCAGGGCTCGCAGGCAGTCGGCATGCTCAACGCATTCGCCGATCTGGCCGTCGTGCGCGAGACGCTCCAGGAGGCGTCTGACGCACTCAATCAGGACCTCGGCAAGCTGATCGCCGAAGGCCCGGCCGAAGAGCTGAATCTGACCGCCAACACGCAGCCCGTGATGCTGACCGCCGCTTACGCGTGCTACCGCGCGTGGCAGCAGGCAGGCGGCCACGCGCCGTCGATCGTCGCCGGTCACAGCCTCGGTGAATACACGGCGCTCGTCGCGGCGGGCGCGCTCGCGTTCAAGGACGCGGTGCCGCTCGTGCGCTTCCGCGCGCAGGCGATGCAGGCGGCCGTGCCGGTCGGTCAGGGCGGCATGGCCGCGATCCTGGGCCTCGACGACGACACGGTGCGCGCGGTGTGCGCCGAAGCCGCGGAAGCGGGCGTCGTCGAAGCGGTGAACTTCAATGCGCCCGCGCAGGTCGTGATCGCAGGCAACAAGGCCGCCGTCGAGAAGGCGTGCGAGATCGCGAAGGCGAAGGGCGCGAAGCGCGCGCTACCGCTGCCCGTGTCGGCACCGTTCCATTCGTCGCTGCTCAAGCCGGCATCGGACCAGTTGCGCGACTATCTCGCGAACGTCGACGTGAAGGCGCCGCAGATTCCGGTCGTCAACAATATCGACGTCGCCGTGGTCAGCGATCCGGCCGCGATCAAGGCCGCGCTGGTGCGTCAGGCGGCAGGCCCGGTGCGCTGGGTCGAGTGCGTGCGGCACATCGCCGGCACGGGCGTCACGCACGTGATCGAATGCGGTCCGGGCAAGGTGCTCGCCGGCCTGACGAAGCGCATCGACGGCAACCTGACGGGTGCGTCGGTGTTCGATCCGGCGTCGCTCGACGAAGCGCTCAAGCTGGTGACCGCCTGACGCGGCGCCTTTTCTCAAGAGACGGATATTCGATTCATGGAAAAGACTCTCGATAAACAGGTTGCGATCGTGACCGGCGCGTCGCGCGGCATCGGCCGGTCGATCGCGCTCGAACTCGCGCGCCTGGGCGCGACGGTGATCGGCACCGCAACGAGCGAATCGGGCGCTGCCGCGATCACCGCGGCGTTCGCGGAAGCGGGCGTCACGGGCCGCGGCGCGGTGCTGAACGTCAACGACGCGGCGGCCGCCGAGACGCTGATCGACGCGACCGTGAAGGAATTCGGCGCGCTGAACGTGCTCGTCAACAACGCGGGCATCACGCAGGACCAGCTCGCGATGCGGATGAAGGACGAGGACTGGGACGCGGTGATCGACACCAACCTGAAGTCGGTGTTCCGCCTGTCGCGCGCGGTGCTGCGCCCGATGATGAAGGCGCGCGGCGGCCGTATCATCAACATCACGTCGGTGGTCGGTTCGGCCGGCAACCCGGGGCAGGTCAACTATGCTGCCGCGAAGGCCGGCGTCGCGGGCATGACGCGTGCGCTCGCGCGCGAAATCGGCAGCCGCGGCATCACCGTGAACTGCGTCGCGCCGGGCTTCATCGACACCGACATGACGAAGACGCTGCCGGAAGAACAGCAGGCCGCGCTCAAGACCCAGATTCCGCTCGGCCGCCTCGGCAGCCCGGAGGACATCGCCCATGCCGTCGCGTTCCTCGCATCGCCGCAGGCCGGTTACATCACCGGCACGACGCTGCACGTGAACGGCGGCATGTACATGTCGTAACGATTTTCGTTTACTATCCGCGCCGTATCCCGTTTTTCAGGCGGATCGGCGCTTGATCGGCCATCAAGCCAACGCGCGTTTTGGCGTCAGCAAACCTGATAAAATGCGCGCACTTGTAAATCTGAACTTTCCCTCGGAGGGGTAATGGACAACATCGAACAACGTGTCAAGAAGATCGTCGCTGAACAACTGGGCGTCGCGGAAGCCGAGATCAAGAACGAAGCTTCGTTCGTGAACGATCTGGGCGCCGACTCGCTCGACACGGTCGAACTGGTGATGGCTCTCGAAGACGAGTTCGGCATGGAAATCCCGGACGAAGAAGCAGAGAAGATCACGACCGTTCAGCAAGCGATCGACTACGCTCGCGCAAACGTCAAGGCGTAAGCGCCTTTCGCGCTTGTTCGCAACGTCGCCGCGATCTTCGCGATTGACGCGCCATCCTGCCGGCTTCGCGCCGGACGGACTAACAGCCACAGGGCTCGCAGGGCTGGTTCCTGTGGCCACTGTGGCTTTTGTTTTTGTCATCCAATAATGGAAAAGAGGTTACCGTGAGCCGCCGTCGTGTTGTTGTTACAGGCCTGGGGCTGATTTCGCCTGTTGGCAATAATGTTGCCGACGGTTGGGCCAATCTCGTCGCCGGCAAGTCCGGTATCGCCACCGTCACGAAGTTCGATCCGTCGAACCTCGCCGTGCATTTCGCGGGCGAGGTGAAGGGTTTCAGCGCCGATGAGTACATCCCGGCGAAGGAAGCCCGCAGCATGGATACCTTCATCCATTACGGCATCGCCGCCGGCGTGCAGGCGCTCAAGGACAGTGGTCTGGAAGTGACCGACGCCAATGCGGAACGTATCGGCGTGCTGGTCGGTTCCGGCATCGGCGGCCTGCCGATGATCGAAGATACGCACCAGACCTACGTCGATCGCGGCCCGCGCCGGATTTCGCCGTTCTTCGTGCCGGGTTCGATCATCAACATGATCTCGGGCCACCTGAGCATCATGTTCGGCCTGAAGGGCCCGAACCTCGCGACCGTGACGGCCTGCACGACCGGCCTGCACAGCATCGGTCTCGCCGCGCGCCTGATCCAGGCCGGCGACGCGGACGTGATGGTCGCGGGCGGCGCCGAATCGACGGTGTCGCCGCTCGGCATCGGCGGCTTCGCGGCCGCGCGCGCGCTGTCGACCCGCAACGATGATCCGGCGACCGCGTCCCGTCCGTGGGACAAGGATCGCGACGGCTTCGTGCTGGGCGAGGGCGCAGGCGTGATGGTGCTGGAAGAGTACGAGTCGGCGAAGGCGCGTGGCGCGAAGATCTACGCGGAAGTCGCGGGCTTCGGCATGACGGGCGACGCGTACCACATGACCGCGCCGAACATGGACGGTCCGCGCCGCTGCATGGTCGCGGCGCTGCGCGACGCCGGCGTGAACCCGGACGAGGCCCAGTACCTGAACGCGCACGGCACGTCGACCCAGCTGGGCGACAAGAACGAGTCCGACGCGGTAAAGGCGGCCTTCGGCGAGCATGCGTACAAGCTCGTCGTGAACTCGACGAAGTCGATGACAGGCCACCTGCTGGGCGGCGCGGGCGGCCTCGAGTCGGTGTTCACGGTGCTGGCGCTGCACAACAACGTGTCGCCGCCGACCATCAACATCTTCAACCAGGACCCCGAATGCGATCTCGATTACTGCGCGAACACCGCGCGTGACATGAAGATCGACGTGGCCGTGAAGAACAATTTCGGCTTCGGCGGTACCAACGGCACGCTGGTGTTCAAGCGCGTCTGACGCTGAAATCGCTTGACGAGTCCATTCGATGCTCCGGCCGGGCGTCCGCAGCGCTTTGCGTTGCGGGCCTCGGCCGTGTCGTATGTCGTGCTGGCCGCGTTCGTTGCGTCGGCTGCCGCGTCGGCATACCTGTTCTGGACGCCGCGCGCGGGCGCTGCCGCCGGCGCATGCGTGTCGGCCGCGACGGCCGTGCTGCTGGCCGTATGCGCCGCGCGGGCCTGCGCCCGCCGGCTGCCGGCCGAGTTGCGGATCGACGCATTCGGGGAAGTTGCGGCGTTTGGCCGCACCGGGCGGCTGCTGGCCCGCGGCCGTGTGACGGGCCATGCGCACTGGAGCAGCCTGCTGCTCGTGCTGTCGGTCGGGCAGGGCGCCCGGCGGGCCCGGCCGCTGCTGATTCCGGCCGATGCGCTCGACGCCGCGTCGTTCAGCGCGCTGTCCGTGCTGGCGAGAACCGCGGGTGCGGCGGGGCGGGCATGACGGCGGCGCGGTTACCGACCGTAACCAGCGGCCGGTGCGGGAACGCTACAATAGCGCTCCACGTTGCATCCCTAGTTAATGGATTTGTCAGGTGAGTGAAAAAGAAATTGATCAGGTTCTGGTCGAGCGCGTACAGAAGGGCGACAAGGCAGCGTTCGAACTCCTGGTCTCCAAATACCACCGCAAGATCATTCGGCTGATCTCGCGCCTCGTGCGGGATCCCGCCGAGGTCGAGGATGTAGCCCAGGACGCGTTCATCAAGGCGTACCGTGCGTTGCCGCAATTTCGCGGCGAATCTGCGTTCTACACGTGGTTGTACCGGATTGCCGTCAATACGGCGAAGAACTACCTTGCGACGCAAGGTCGCCGCGCACCGACCTCGACCGAGGCCGATGCGGAGGAAGCGGAAACTTTCTCCGACGCAGACCAACTAAGGGATATCAACACGCCTGAGTCGATGTTGATGAGCAAGCAGATTGCCGAGACGGTCAACGCTGCAATGGCCGCCTTGCCCGAAGAATTGCGCCAGGCGATTACGCTGCGCGAGATCGAGGGCCTGAGCTACGAAGAGATCGCGGAAATGATGGGCTGTCCGATCGGGACGGTCCGGTCGCGGATTTTCCGTGCTCGCGAGGCAATCGCTGCCAAATTGCGTCCGCTGCTCGATACGCCCGAAGGCAAGCGCTGGTAAGCGCGATGGGCGGAACGACGCGGGTCGGGGTCTAGTAACGGATAGAGTCGTGAAGTCACGACGGGGTGTGCAAGATGGGGAGCATCATGGGGTCGGTCAATACGCAGTCGCAGGCGTGCTCACGCGGCGAGCGCCTTTCCGCGCTGGTCGACGGCGAAATGTTCGATGGCCCGGATCACGGGCAGTTTCTGGCTGAGCTCGACCGCGCGGATCGCGCTGCGTGGGCCCATTACCACCTGATCGGCGATGCGCTGCGCTCGGACGAACTCGCGTTGTCGCCCGCGCTGAGCGTCGCGTTCACCGCGCGCATGTCGGCCGCGCTCGAGAGCGAGCCGCACCTGCTCGCGCCGGCGGCTGCGCCGGTCGCGCGCAAGCTGCTGTCGCTGCGCCGGCGCGTCGTGCCCGCGTTCGCGGTGGCCGCCGCGGCGGCCACGCTGACGTGGATCGTCGTTCCGCAACTGCAGACGGCCGGCACGTCGGGCGCCGTCCAGGTCGCGTCGGTCGGTGCGCCGCAAAGCGGCAACCTGCAGCGCGTGACGGTCGCGCAGGCGTCGGCCCAGCCGGGGCTGCAGGACGTCAACATCATTCGCGACGCCAGTCTCGACCAATACCTTGAAGCGCACCAGCAATTCGCGCAGCAGCCCGTCGTCACGGGTTCGATGCCGCTGATCCGCGCTGCCGTGACCACCACGCCAGGCCAATAAACCCGATGCGGACATTGCAGTTGAATCACGCCATCTCCGGATGGAAGCGGCTGCCGGCCCTCCTGCTTTGCGCAGCCGCCCTGTTGTCCGTTCAATCCCTTCCTGCCAGCGCCCAGCAACCGGACGATCCCGTCGCGACCCGCAAGGGTGCCGCCGACTGGCTCGACCGCGTCCAGCAGGCGGCGCAGCAGCAGAGCTACGAGGGCACGTTCGTCTACCAGCGCGGCGGGTATGTCCAGTCGTCGCGCATCGCGCACGTCGCGTCCCGCGACGGCGAGTTCGAGCGGATCGAGACGCTCGACGGCAAGCCGCGCAAGCTGCTGCGGCATAACGACGAGCTGTACACGTTCGTGCCGGAGCGCAAGCTGTGCGTGGTCGAGCGCCGTCAGACGCGCGATTCGTTCCCCGCGCTGCTCGGCGCGAGCGGCGAACACGTGATGTCCGTCTACGATGCGAAGTTGCTCGGCAAGGACCGCGTGGCCGGGATCGATGCGCAGGTCGTCGGGCTCGTACCGAAGGATGCCTACCGCTTCACGTACAAGCTTTGGGCCGATGCGCGCACGGGGCTGCTGCTGCGTTCGCAGACGCTGGATGCGAACGATCACGTGCTCGAACAGATTGCGTTCTCGCAATTGCAGACGGGCGGTGCGAGCGGCGACAAGGCCGCGATCGCGGCCGGCATGCGCAACCTGAGCGGCTGGACCGTCGTGCGCCCGCCGGTCGCGACGGTCGACATGGAAGCGCAGGGCTGGCAGCTTGCGCCGAGCGTCGCCGGTTTCAAGAAGATCCGCGAAGTGCGCCGGCCGATGGCTGCGCGCGATGCGGGCGATCCGCCGATTCCGGTCGATCAGGCCGTCTTCACCGACGGTCTGGCGACGATCTCCGTTTTCATCGAGCCGGCCGAAAAGAATACGCGCAAGGAAGGCGCGGGCAGCACCGGTGCGACGCACGTTCTCGTGAAGCGTCGCGGCGACTACTGGATCACCGTGCTCGGCGAAGTGCCGCCGGCTACGTTGCAGCAGTTCGCGTCTGCCATAGAATACAAGGCTTCCAAGTAACGCTACGGCTTCCGACATGATGAAACACACGTTGCGCAAATGGCTCGCGGCGGCGGCGTTGTCTGCCTGCCTGCCGCTCGTGCCGCATACCGCGATCGCGGTGACGGCTCCCGCTGCCAGCCTGCCCGACTTCGCCGATCTGGTCGAAAGGGTCGGGCCGGCCGTCGTGAACATCAGGACCACCGCCAACGTGCCGACGAGCAGCGGCCCGCGCGGGATGCTCCCGCCGGGCTTCGACAACGGCGACATGTCGGAATTCTTCCGACGCTTCTTCGGCATTCCGCTGCCGCAGGCGCCCGGCAACGGCAACCCGAAGAATGCGCCGGCACCGGACAATCCGCCCGACACCGAGCAGAATCGCGGCGTCGGCTCGGGCTTCATCGTGTCGGCCGACGGTTACGTGATGACCAATGCGCACGTCGTCGACGACGCGGACACCATTTACGTGACGCTGACCGACAAGCGCGAATTCAAGGCGAAGCTGATCGGCGTCGACGATCGCACGGACGTCGCGGTCGTCAAGATCCAGGCGTCGAACCTGCCTGTCGTCGCGATCGGCGACTCGAACAAGGTGCGCGTCGGCGAGTGGGTCGTCGCGATCGGTTCGCCGTTCGGTCTCGACAACACGGTGACGGCCGGCATCGTCAGCTCGAAGAGCCGCAACACGGGCGACTATCTGCCGTTCATCCAGACCGACGTCGCCGTGAACCCCGGCAACTCGGGCGGCCCGCTGATCAACATGCAGGGTGAGGTGATCGGCATCAACTCGCAGATCTACAGCCGTACCGGCGGCTTCATGGGCATCTCGTTCGCGATTCCGATCGACGAGGCGATGCGCGTGGCCGATCAGCTGAAGGCGACGGGCAAGGTCACGCGCGGCCGGATCGCGGTGGCGATCGGCGAGGTGACGAAGGACGTGGCCGACTCGATCGGGTTGCCGAAGGCCGAAGGCGCGCTCGTCAGCAGCGTCGAGCCGGGCGGCCCGGCCGACAAGGCAGGCATCCAGCCGGGCGACATTATCCTGAAGTTCAACGGCCGTCCGGTCGAGGCGGCGTCGGACCTGCCGCGCATGGTCGGCGACACGAAGCCCGGCACGAAGGCGACCGTCAGCGTGTGGCGCAAGGGTCAGGCGCGCGATTTGCCGATCACGATCGCGGAGACGCCGGTCGAGTCGACGGCCAAGGCCGAACAGCGCAAGAACGCGCCGCAGAAGCCGCGCCAGACCAATTCGCTCGGTCTGACGGTCAGCGACCTGACGGCGGATCAGTTGAAGACGCTGAAGTTGAAGAACGGCGTGCAGATCGACGGCGTCGACGGCCCGGCTGCCCGTGCGGGCCTGCAGCGCGGCGACATCGTGCTGCGCGTCGGCGATACCGACATCACGAGCGCGAAGCAGTTCGCCGAAGTGACCGCGCAGCTCGATCCGCAAAAGGCGGTCGCGGTGCTGGTGCGGCGCGGCGACAATACGCAGTTCGTGCCGGTGCGGCCGCGCCAGAAGTAACGCGCCGATGTTCACGCTCTACGGCCGCGGCTGGTGCCACCTGTGCGACGACATGCGCGACGCACTGGCGCCGGTGGCGGCCGAATTCGGCGTCGCGGTCGACTATGTCGACATCGACACCGATGCGGCGCTCGTCGCCCGCTACGACGAGGACGTGCCGGTGCTGCTGCTGGACGGCGCGGAAGTGTGCCGCCACCGGTTCGACGACGCGAGGGTGCGCGACGCGCTCATGGCCCGGCGCTGAGCCTGGCCGGTCGCCGGCCGGCGTCGCTTCGCACGGGACTTGGCCCGGCAGGCGCTTCCGGCCGGGCGCCGCGCGGCCCGGCGTCCGAAATACCGCCCGGCGAAGGCCTTTTCGGCTAAAATAAGCCGTTTTTTCACCGACTTACACAAGGCGTGCTCCGCAGTCGTCGAGCGCGCCTTTTTCGCTTGATCGGCACTGAATGGATCATATTCGCAATTTCTCGATCATCGCGCACATCGACCATGGCAAGTCGACGCTCGCGGATCGCATCATCCAGGTCTGCGGCGGCCTCGCCGACCGTGAAATGGAAGCGCAGGTGCTCGACTCGATGGATATCGAGCGCGAGCGCGGCATCACGATCAAGGCGCAGACGGCCGCGCTGTCCTATCGCGCGCGCGACGGCAAGGTCTACAACCTGAACCTGATCGACACGCCGGGACACGTCGACTTCTCGTACGAAGTCAGCCGTTCGCTGTCCGCGTGCGAAGGCGCGCTGCTGGTCGTCGACGCGAGCCAGGGCGTCGAGGCGCAGACGGTCGCGAACTGCTACACGGCGATCGAGCTCGGCGTCGAGGTCGTGCCGGTGCTGAACAAGATCGACCTGCCGGCCGCGAACCCCGAGAACGCAATCGAGGAGATCGAGGACGTGATCGGCATCGACGCGACCGACGCGACGCGCTGCAGCGCGAAGACGGGCCTCGGCGTCGAGGATGTGCTCGAAGCGCTGATCGCGAAGGTGCCGCCGCCGAAGGGCGATCCGGACGCGCCGCTGCAGGCGCTCATCATCGATTCGTGGTTCGACAACTACGTCGGCGTCGTGATGCTGGTGCGCATCGTCAACGGCACGCTGCGCCCGAAGGACAAGATCAAGATGATGGCGACCGGCGCGCAGTATCCGGTCGAGCACATCGGCGTGTTCACGCCGAAGTCGCGCAATCTCGATTCGCTGTCGGCGGGGCAGGTGGGCTTCATCATCGCCGGTATCAAGGAACTGACGGCCGCGAAGGTCGGCGATACCGTCACGCATGCGGCCAAGCAGGCGGCGCAAGCGCTGCCGGGCTTCAAGGAAGTGAAGCCGCAGGTGTTCGCCGGCCTCTATCCGGTGGAAGCGAACCAGTACGACGCGCTGCGCGAATCGCTCGAGAAGCTGAAGCTCAACGACGCGTCGCTGCAGTACGAGCCGGAAGTGTCGCAGGCGCTCGGCTTCGGGTTCCGGTGCGGCTTTCTGGGTCTCCTGCATATGGAGATCGTGCAGGAGCGGCTGGAGCGCGAATTCGACATGGACCTCATCACCACGGCGCCGACCGTGGTCTACGAGGTCCTGATGAGCGACGGCTCGATCGTGATGGTCGAGAATCCCGCGAAGATGCCGGAGCCGCCGAAGATCGAGGAGATCCGCGAGCCGATCGTCACGGTGAATCTCTACATGCCGCAGGACTACGTCGGCTCGGTGATCACGCTGTGCACGCAGAAGCGCGGCTCGCAGATCAACATGCAGTATCACGGCCGCCAGGTGCAGCTCACCTACGAAATCCCGATGGCCGAGATCGTGCTCGATTTCTTCGACCGCCTGAAGTCGGTGTCGCGCGGCTACGCGTCGATGGACTACGAGTTCAAGGAATACCGGTCGGCGGACGTCGTGAAGGTCGACATGCTGATCAACGGCGACAAGGTCGACGCGCTGTCGGTGATCGTCCACCGGTCGCAATCGCAGTATCGCGGCCGCGAAGTGGCGGCGAAGATGCGCGAGATCATTCCGCGCCAGATGTACGACGTGGCGATCCAGGCCACGATCGGTGCGCACATCATCGCCCGCGAGAACATCAAGGCGCTGCGCAAGAACGTGCTGGCGAAGTGTTATGGCGGCGACATCACGCGCAAGAAGAAGCTGCTCGAAAAGCAGAAAGCAGGCAAGAAACGCATGAAGCAGGTGGGTTCGGTCGAGATCCCGCAGGAAGCGTTCCTTGCGATCTTGCGCGTCGAAGACAAATAACAGGACTGTTCCTTTTATGAATTTTGCGCTGATTCTTTTTGTGCTCGTCGCCGTGACGGGCGTAGCGTGGGTGCTGGACAAACTGGTGTTCCTGCCGCGGCGCCGCATGGCGGCCGACTCGGCGATCGAGGAGTTCGATCGCCAGCAGTCGCGCATCGACAAGCGTTTCGCGGACGAAAACGCCGTGCAGACGCGTTCGAAGCTGCGCGACGAGAAGCTGCGCCAGCCGTGGTGGCTCGAGTACACCGCGAGCTTCTTCCCGGTGATCCTGGCGGTGTTCGTCGTGCGTTCGTTCATCGTCGAGCCGTTCAAGATTCCGTCGGGCTCGATGGTGCCGACGCTGCTCGTCGGCGACTTCATCCTCGTCAACAAGTTCGAGTACGGGCTGCGCCTGCCGGTCACGAACACGAAGATCACGCAGGGCAGCCCGCTGTCGCGCGGCGACGTCGTCGTGTTCCGTTATCCGAAGGACGAGTCGGTCGACTACATCAAGCGCGTGATCGGCCTTCCTGGCGACACGGTCGCGTACCAGGACAAGCAGCTCACGATCAACGGCCAGCCGGTGCCCGAAACGCCGCTGCCCGATTTCTTCGACGACGAGCGCCAGAATTACGCGAAGCAGTTCGAGGAGACGATCGGCAACAAGAAGAACGCGATCCTCAACAACCCCGCGGTGCCGCCGTTCGTGATGGGCGCATACGACTATCCGTATCGCGACAACTGCACGTACAACAGCCGCGGCGTGATCTGCAAGGTGCCGCCCGGTCACTACTTCATGATGGGCGACAACCGCGACAACAGCGCGGACAGCCGCTACTGGGGTTTCGTGCCGGACCGGAACATCGTCGGCCGCGCGTTCTTCATCTGGATGAACTTCAGCGACCTGAAGCGCATCGGTTCCTTCAACTGATCGCATTCGATTCACACGGAATACGCGACGCACGGGCCGCGTCGCGTATTGCCGAACTACTTTAAGAACCGGCGGTAACACCGCCTCGTCACGCCTTTTCGTGTCCGGCCGTGCCGTTTCGGCCCGACCGGCGCCCGCGTTATACTCCTGCACATGCCCCTATCCCAGTTGGAAAGCCGGCTGCGCTACGAATTTCGCAATGCGGAATTGTTGCGCCAGGCTTTGACCCATCGCAGTCACAGTGCCACGCACAACGAACGGCTCGAGTTTCTCGGCGACTCCGTTCTGAATTGCGCGGTGGCCGCCCTTTTGTTCCAGCGTTTCAGCAAGCTGGACGAAGGTGACCTGTCGCGCGTACGCGCCAACCTCGTCAAACAGCAGTCGCTGTACGAAATTGCTCAGGCCCTGAATATTTCGGACGGGTTGCGGCTGGGCGAGGGCGAACTGCGCAGCGGCGGTTTCCGCCGCCCGTCGATCCTCGCGGACGCGTTCGAAGCCATCATCGGGGCCGTGTTCCTCGATGGCGGCTTCGAAGCCGCCCAAGGGGTCATCAAGCGCCTCTACATCCCGATTCTCGACCACATCGATCCGCGCACGCTCGGCAAGGACGCGAAGACGCTGCTGCAGGAATACCTGCAGGGGCACAAGATCGCGCTGCCGACCTACACGGTCGTCGCGACGCATGGTGCGGCGCACAATCAGCAATTCGAAGTCGAATGCACGGTGCCGAAGCTGGACGTGAAGGTGTCGGGCTCCGGTGCGAGCCGGCGCGCGGCCGAGCAGGCCGCAGCGAAGAAGGCGCTCGACGAGGTGATGGCGGCCGCGCCGATGCTGGCCACGAAGCCGAAGCGCTCGAAAAACGCGCGCGGGTCGAAGCATGTCGAACCCGAAATCGTGCCGGGCGTGAAGGGCGTGCAGGAAGCGCTCGACCTGCGCTCGCCGGAGCGGAAGGAACGTGCGGCGGCGCGCGAGGCCAAGGCGGCCGGTGCGGTGCCTGCGGCAACCGCTGCGACCGGCGCCGGCGTAGAGCCGGCTGCGGCGCCGATGGCCGCGATTCGAGCGGTGCATGTCGAGTCGGCTGCCGACAAGGGCGAACGGGCGACGAAGCCGGCGACCGACAAGGTTGCGGAAAAACCCGCGGAAGCCGCGCCGCGCGCAGCCGACAAACCGGCCGGCCACGCAGCCGATCCGGCATCGTCGTCCGCCGACAAGCCTTCCGCCGGCTCCGACCCCGCTTCGCGCGCGACCGTGCGTGCTCGCGATGCCGCGGCGCCCGATTCCGATACGCCGCCGGGCGGTGCGAGCCTCGCTGCCACGCAGGCGCGCGTGGCCGATGCCGACCACTGAATTGCCCATCGATCGCGCCGCGCGCCGCGCGGCCGTTTCCGAACCTGTCTCCCAAACGATATGAACACTCCCGCTCCTACCGGTTTCCGTTGCGGCATGATCGCGATCGTGGGCCGCCCGAACGTCGGCAAGTCGACGTTGATGAACGCACTCGTCGGCCAGAAGATCAGCATCACGTCGCGCAAGGCGCAGACGACCCGCCATCGCATCACCGGCATCAACACGTTCGACGACGCGCAGTTCGTGTTCGTCGACACGCCGGGTTTCCAGACCCGTCACAGCACCGCGCTGAACCGTTCGCTGAACCGCGCGGTCACGTCGACACTGACGTCGGTCGACGTGATCCTGTTCGTGATCGAAGCGGGCCGCTTCGGGCCCGACGACCAGAAGGTGCTCGACCTGATTCCGCCCGGCATGCCGACGCTGCTGATCGCGAACAAGATCGACCGCGTGGCCGACAAGGCGACGCTGTTCCCGTTCATGCAGCAGATGAGCGCGCTGCGCGAATTCACCGAACTCGTGCCGCTGTCGGCGCAGCGGCCGGAAGACATCAAGCGCCTGCTGGAGACGATCAAGCCGTACCTGCCGGAAGGCGAGCCGATCTACGGCGAAGACGAGCTGACCGATCGCAGCTCGCGCTTCCTCGCGGCCGAGATCCTGCGCGAGAAGGTGTTCCGCTGGACCGGCGACGAACTGCCGTACACGAGCACCGTCATCATCGACAAGTTCGAGGAGGAGGGGCGCCTGAAGCGCATCTTCGCGACGATCCTCGTCGAGCGCGATTCGCACAAGGCGATGGTGATCGGCAAGAAGGGCGAGAAGCTCAAGCAGATCAGCACCGAGGCGCGGATGGACATGGAGAAGCTGTTCGACGGCCCCGTGTACCTCGAGACCTTCGTGAAGGTGAAGAGCGGCTGGGCCGACAACGAGGCGGGGCTGCGCGCCTATGGGTACGAATGACGCGCTGACGTCGACTGAAGACGCGGTGACGGCCGGCGCGAACGACGCGCCGCTGCCGGCACCGCCTGAACCGCCGCGCAAGGCGCGGCGCGCGACGTCTCGCACGTCCGATTTCCGCGTCGCCGAGCAGCCGGCGTTCGTGCTGCACAGCTATCCGTACCGGGAAACGAGCCTGATCGTCGACGTGCTGACGCGCGATCATGGCCGGCTCGCGCTCGTCGCGAAGGGCGCGAAGCGCCCGCACTCCGCACTGCGCGGCGTGCTGCAGACATTCCAGCCGCTGCTGCTGTCCTGGTCGGGCAAATCCGAGGTGCGCACGCTGACGGGCGCCGAGTGGGTCGGCGGGATGCTGCCGCTCGTCGGCGACGGGCTGCTGTGCGGCTTCTACGCGAACGAGCTGCTCGTGAAGTTCTGCGCGCGCGAAGATCCCCAGCCGCCGCTGTTCAATCATTACGTGCTGACCCTCACGCGCCTCGCGCACGGCGAACCCGCGGTGCAGGTGCTGCGCTCGTTCGAGCGCGTGCTGCTGCGCGAGACCGGCTACGCGATGGCGCTGAACCGCACGGTCGCGCGCCGTGCGGTCGAACCCGAGCGCCGGTACGTGTTCGATCCCGAGCGCGGCGTGCGCAATGCGGACGACGATGTGCCGTCGCACTGGCCGGTCATCACCGGACAGACGTTGCTCGACATGGAGCAGGACGATTACCATCGAGCCCAGACGGTTGCGCAAAGCAAGACGCTGATGCGCTTCCTGCTGAACACCTATCTCGGCGGTACGCCGCTTGCCACGCGCCAGATCCTGATCGACCTGCAAAACCTATGAGCTTCTTCCTGACAACGCCCACCGCCATCGACCTCGGCGTGAATATCGACCACGTCGCGACGCTGCGCAATGCGCGCGGCACGGCCTATCCCGACCCGATCCGCGCGGCGCTCGCCGCCGAAGAGGCTGGTGCGGACGCGATCACGCTGCACCTGCGCGAGGATCGCCGCCACATCGTCGACGCGGACGTGCGCAAGCTGCGCCCGCTGCTGAAGACGCGCATGAATCTCGAATGCGCGGTGACGGCCGAGATGCTCGACATCGCGTGCGAAGTGCGTCCGCACGACGCGTGCCTCGTGCCCGAGAAGCGCGAGGAACTGACGACCGAAGGCGGCCTCGACGTCGCCGGCCACTTCGAGGCCGTGCGTGCGGCGTGCAAGCAGCTTGCCGACGTGGGCGCGCGCGTGTCGCTGTTCATCGACCCGGACGAAACGCAGATCCGCGCCGCGCACGAAGCGGGCGCGCCGGTGATCGAGCTGCATACGGGCCGCTACGCCGAGGCGCACGACGAAGCCGCGCAGCAGCGCGAATACGAGCGCATCGTCGCGGGCGTGCAGGCCGGCGCGAAGCTCGGCCTGAAGGTCAACGCGGGTCACGGCCTGCATTACACGAACGTGCAGCAGATCGCCGCGATCGATGGCATCGTCGAGCTGAACATCGGCCACGCAATCGTCGCGCACGCGATCTTCGCTGGCTGGGACAACGCGGTGCGCGAGATGAAGGCGATCATGGTTGCCGCACGCGTCGCCGCGCTGCATGGCGGCGCGCGTTGAAGATGAAGTTCCATCGCGCCGCCGGCGTCGTTTGCAACCCGGCTCCGCTGGGACGCTCCGGCGCGTACTGACATGGCGATCTACGGTATCGGTACCGACATTGCCCAGGTGAGCCGCGTCGCGGCCGTGCTCGAACGCACGGGCGGCCGGTTTGCCGAGAAGGTGCTGGGCCCCGACGAGCTGCGCGTGTTCCATGCGCGTCGCGCACGTTCCGAGGCGCGCGGCATCGCGTTTCTCGCGACGCGCTTTTCCGCGAAGGAAGCGTTCTCGAAGGCGATCGGGCTCGGCATGCACTGGCCGATGACGTGGCGTGCATTGCAGACCCTCAACCACCCGAGCGGCGAGCCGTACGTGGTCGCGTCGGGCGAACTGGCCGATTGGCTTGCCGCACGCGGCATCACGGCGCGCGTGACGGTCAGCGACGAACGCGACTATGCGGTGTCGTTCGTGATCGCCGAGACGGACGCCGCGCCTGCACCTGTTTCCCGAACCTCCTCCTGACGGAACTCCCGATTCGATGAAAACGACTCCCGGCCCGGTCATGCTCGACGTCGTCGGCACGGCCCTGTCGCGCGACGATGCGCGGCGCCTCGCGCATCCGAACACCGGCGGCGTGATCCTGTTCGCGCGGCACTTCCAGAATCGTGCGCAACTGACCGCGCTGACCGACTCGATCCGCGCGGTGCGCGAAGACGTCCTGATCGCCGTCGATCACGAAGGCGGGCGCGTGCAGCGTTTCCGCACCGACGGCTTCACGGTGCTGCCCGCGATGCGCCGCCTCGGCGAGCTGTGGGATCGCGACGTGCTGCTCGCGACGAAGGTCGCGACCGCCGTCGGCTACATCCTGGCCGCCGAGCTGCGCGCGTGCGGGATCGACATGAGCTTCACGCCCGTGCTCGATCTCGACTACGGGCACTCGAAAGTGATCGGCGATCGCGCGTTCCATCGCGACCCGCGCGTCGTCACGCTGCTCGCGAAGAGCCTGAATCACGGGCTGTCGCTTGCCGGCATGGCGAACTGCGGCAAGCATTTTCCGGGGCACGGCTTCGCGGAGGCCGATTCGCACGTCGCGCTGCCGACCGACGATCGCACGCTCGACGCGATCCTCAAGCAGGACGTCGCGCCGTACGATTGGCTCGGCTTGTCGCTGTCCGCGGTGATTCCCGCACACGTGATCTACACGCAGGTCGACCAGCGGCCGGCCGGTTTCTCGCGCGTGTGGCTGCAGGACATCCTGCGCGGCCGGCTCGGCTTCACGGGGGCGATCTTCAGCGACGACCTGTCGATGGAGGCCGCCCGCGAAGGCGGCACGCTCACGCAGGCGGCCGAAGCCGCGCTCGCCGCCGGTTGCGACATGGTGCTCGTCTGCAACCAGCCGGACGCAGCCGAGGTCGTGCTGAACGGGCTGAAGGTGCACGCATCGGCCGAGTCGGTGCGACGTCTCAAGCGGATGCGCGCGCGCGGCAAGGCGCTCAAGTGGGACAAGCTGATCGTGCAGCCCGAGTATCTGCAGGCGCAGGCGCTGTTGAGCAGCGCACTGGCGTAAGCGGGGAAGGGGCTGGCGCGGTACCGCGCCATTCCGGTCGCTGAAACAAAAAGCCGCGCTGTTGCGCGGCTTTTTACATGGGGTGCGGCAGGCGTGAACGGGACTGCGGCGGAAATCGGGCATGCCGGCGCAGCGACCTCGTGGCGCAACTAACGATCAAATCCTGCCAGCGCCCGCATGTATCGCCGGCCGCTCAGTTCACCTTCATCCGCTGCAGTTTGTTGTACAGCGTCTTGGGGCTGATGCCGAGCAGCGTCGCCGCGCGGTGGCGTGTGCCGCCGACCGCGTCGAGCGTCGCGCGGATCAGCAGATCCTCGACGTCGGCCAGCGGCGTGCCGACCTTGATCTGCACGCTGCTGCCGTTCAGCGCGGCGCCGGCGGCGAAGCTGGTCTCGCCGGCGCGCAGCGTCTCGATGAAGTCGCCCGATGCGTCGTACGCGAAGCGCACGCGCTCCTGCAGCTCACGCACGTTGCCGGGCCATTCGTAGGACACGCATTCGCGCACGAAGCCCGGCGCCGCGCGCTTGTCGGTCGTGTTGCGGCCGGTCGCGCGCGCTTCGCGGTTCAGTTCGTCGATCAGCGCGTCCGCGATCGCGAGTGCGTCGCCGTCGCGCTCGCGCAGCGGCGGCATCGTGACCGATGCCGCATCGAGGCGCAGCCACAGATCCTCGCGCAGCGTGCCGTTCGCGACCGCTTCGCGCGCCGGGCGGCGCGTGGTCGCGATCAGCCGGAAATCGCTCGTGATCGCGCTCGTGCCGCCGATCCGCATGAAGTTCTGCGAATCGAGCGCTTGCAGCAGCGCTTCCTGCAGCACGAGCGGCAGCGCGGTGATCTCGTCGAGGAACAGCGTGCCGCCACCGGCCTGCTCGAACAGGCCCGATTCGCGGCGCTCGGCGCCGTCGAACGCGCCGCGCTCATGGCCGAACAGCACGCTGTCGAGCGATGCGCCGTGCCGGCCGGCCTGCGTGATCGTCCGGCAGTCGAACGACACGAACGGCCCTTTGCGGCGGCGGCTCAGTTCATGCAGCGTGCGTGCGGCCAGCTTCTTGCCGGTGCCGGCTTCGCCCGCGAACAGCACGGCCGTTTCGGTACGCGCGTTGTGCTCGATCATGTCGTACACGTGCTGCATCGCGTCGCTGCGGCCGACCAGTGCGCCGAAGCGGCCGAGATGGCGCAGCGATGCGCGCAGCGACTGCACTTCGTCGATCAGTTCGTACGGGCGGGGGATTCGCGCGAGCAGGCTGCGCAGGCGCGGAATGTTGATCGGCTTCAGCAGGTAGTCCCAAATACCGTGACGCAGGCCCTCGATTGCGCTTTCGACCGTCGCGTTGCCCGTCAGCACGATGACGGGCAGCGAGCCGTTCGGCTGTTGCTGCGGCAGGTGCTGGAGCAGGTCGAACCCGCTGCCGTCCGGCAGGTTCAGGTCGACGAGGACGACATCGGGAATCGAGCGGCCGAGCGCCGTGCGCGCTTCGGCGAGCGACGTGGCCGTGTCGACCGAGAAGCCGTCTGCGGCGAGCAGCGCGGTGAGGCCGGAGAGACTGTTGGGATCGTCTTCGACAATCAGGGCGTGTGGCATGGTGGACGCGGGTCGAGTCAAGAGAGGCGGGCTGTCGGCCATCGGGAGCCGCAGCCGCATGTCAGATTAAAAACTGATTTTATGCCCCGCCGAACGCGTCACGCGCATTATTTCTCCGGCGCTATAAAACAGTTACCGATGATACAAATTGAATATCTTTACCGGTGGATTTTGTGCTTGATATGGCACTGGTTTGCGGTCGCTGTTGGCGACAGGCAAACAAAAAGCGCCCCGAAGGGCGCTTTGTTCGACGCGGGAATCGCTGGCGATTACGCGCGGCTGCGGTATTCGTTCGTGCGCGTATCGATTTCGATCTTGTCGCCGGTGTTGCAGAAGAGCGGAACCTGCAGTTCGAAGCCCGTTGCGAGCTTTGCGTTCTTCAGCACCTTGCCCGACGACGTGTCGCCCTTGACGGCCGGCTCGGTGTAGGTGATCTCGCGAACGAGGATCGTCGGCAGTTCGACCGAGATCGCCTTCTCGTTGTAGAACACGACTTCGCATGCCATGCCGTCTTCGAGGTAGTTCAGCGCTTCGCCCATCATTTCGGCTTCGACTTCGAACTGGTTGTAGTCGGCGTCCATGAACACGTACATAGGGTCGGCGAAGTACGAGTACGTCACTTCCTTGCGGTCGAGCACGACGACGTCGAACTTGTCGTCGGCCTTGTAGACCGATTCCTGGCCTGCGTTGGTCAGCAGGTTCTTCATCTTCATCTTGACGACGGCGGCGTTACGGCCCGACTTGTTGTATTCCGTCTTCGAGATGACCCATGCGTCGCTGCCGATCTGCACGACGTTGCCTACGCGGAGTTCCTGTGCGGTCTTCATAAAAAAACTGTCCTGATCAAATCAAATAAATAGGTGCCTGAGCGTTGCGCAACAGCCGAGGTGCCAAGCGGTGCGTTCCGGTGGACGCCAAAAGCGAGCGCTTGCATGGTCAGCCGTCGGATAACCGCTTATTTTAACTGAGATTTTGCGTATTCGGCCAGCTTTCCGGCGAGATCGCCGACGGCCGCGAGCGTATCGGCCCAGCGGGCCGCGTTGGCGGCCAATGCGGCCCGGTGTTGCAGGAAATCGGCCCAGTCGGGCGTGCCGGCACCGTTCCACGCATGCCAGAAGCGCTCGAGCGCTGCGCGCGGCGCGTCGGCGAGGCCGGCAGATAGGTGCGCGAGCGCGGCGTCGAGCTTCGGCAGGTGCACATCGTCGGCCTGCGGGTAGATGTGCCACACGAACGGCTTGCGTGCCCACTGCGCACGGACGAACGAATCCTCGCCGCGTACGAAATTGATGTCGGCCACCCACAGCAGCGGGTCGTAGTCGGCCTGCGGAACGAACGCGAGCCCGTGAGCGACCAGGTTGCCGCTGCTCGCATGCGCGCCCGCGCCGAACGACTCGACCCCGAAAAAGCGCGCGACGGCGGGCGACACGCGGCCGGCCGGCACGAGCACGACGATCGGCGACGGGCCGTCGCGCCACTGCGCGAGCAGCGCGTCGACGGCCGGATTCTCGTACGCGAACAGGCTGACGACCGTCGTGCCGGGCGCAGGCGGCGCGCCGCCGGTCGCGCGCTGCCACCAAGCGGCGCGCGCGGCCGCGTCGGTTTCGAACGCGGTGCGGCGCGCATCGAGGTCGTGTTCCTTCAGGACGCCGCCCGTGCCGGCCGACAGGCCCGGGAAGAAGAATGTCTTCAGCAGCGGGTAGCGCGGATGCGGCGACGGCCGCAAATGGAAATCGGCGACCCAGTCCTCGGCGCTCAGGTATTCGAGATTGATCCACACCGGGCGACGCGCACGGCGTGCCATCGCCGCCAGATACGCACCGGGCAGCTCGCATGCGAATGCCTCGATCACGACGTCGGCGATCTCGAGCGCGTCGCCGGCTTCCGCATGCCAGTGCTCGATCGCGATGCCGTCGACCGACTGCCGTCCCGCGTCGGGATCGACCCCCGGCAGCAGGCGCGCGAACGTGCGCAGGTCGTCGACGAACAGGCGAACCTGCCAGCCGTGCTCGTGTGCGAGCTGGCGCGCGACGCGCCAGCACACGCCGATGTCGCCGAAATTGTCGATTACCGTGCAGAAGAGGTCGCAGGCGATCGGTTCGCCCGGCGCGAGCGGCGCAGCGGATTGGGGGGCAGCGGTGGTGCGTGGCATCGAAGCGGGCCGGTGAATGCTCTAAACTGGCGATTCTAATAGACCCGTCCCGCGTTACAAGGCGCCCGGATCACGCATGACAGCCCCAGAAGCCTCCGATACTCCGTTCGAACCGAAGAAGATCCTTGCGCAGTTGCCGCACATGCCGGGTGTCTATCGCTATTACGACACGGCGGGCGCCGTCCTCTACGTCGGCAAGGCGCGCGACCTGAAGAAGCGCGTGTCGAGCTATTTCACGAAGACACAACTGTCGCCGCGCATCGCGATGATGGTCACGCGCATCGCGCGCATCGAGACGACCGTCACGCGCTCGGAAGCCGAGGCGCTGCTGCTCGAGAACAATCTGATCAAGGCGCTCGCGCCGCGCTACAACATCCTGTTTCGCGACGACAAGTCGTATCCGTACCTGAAGCTCACCGCGCACCGTTTTCCGCGGATGGCCTACTACCGCGGCTCGGTCGACAAGCAGAACCAGTATTTCGGGCCGTTCCCGAGTGCGTGGGCCGTGCGCGAGAGCATCCAGATCCTGCAGCGCGTGTTCCAGTTGCGGACCTGCGAGGATTCGGTCTTCAACAACCGCACGCGGCCGTGCCTGCTGCACCAGATCGGACGCTGCACGGCGCCGTGCGTCGGTGCGATTTCCGACGAGGATTACGCGGTCGACGTGTCGAACGCCGCGCGTTTCCTGCTCGGCCGGCAGTCCGAAGTGATGAACGAGCTCGAGCAGAAGATGCACGCGTTCGCCGCCGAGCTCAAATTCGAGCAGGCGGCTGCGGTGCGCAACCAGATGAGCTCGCTTGCAACGGTGCTGCACCAGCAGGCGATCGAGGTCGGCGGCGACAGCGACGTCGACATCCTGGCGGTCGTCGCGCTGGGCGGGCGCGTGTGCGTGAACCTTGCGATGGTGCGCGGCGGCCGCCATCTCGGCGACAAGGCGTATTTCCCGACGCACGTCGAAAGCGCGCTGACGCTCGCCGAGGGCGGTCTCGGCGACGAGGCCGAGGTGGCGGAGGTTGCCGACGCGGCCGACGCGGCCGACGCGACCAACGGCGTACTGCCCGACCAGCCCGCGGAAGACGGCGGCAGCGCGCGCGGCGACGCGGTGGCGTCGGTCGAGGCCGAAGTGCTCGATGCGTTCATCTCTCAGCACTATCTCGGCAACCGCGTGCCGCCGGTGCTCGTCGTGAGTCATGCGCCCGCGAGCCGCGACCTGCTCGAGCTGCTGTCCGAGCAGGCCGGCCACAAGGTGTCGCTGGTGCGGCAGCCGCAGGGGCAGCGGCGTGCGTGGCTGTCGATGGCCGAGCAGAACGCGCGGCTCGCGCTCGCGCGGCTGCTGTCCGAGCAGGGCTCGCAGCAGGCGCGTACGCGCGCGCTCGCGGAGACGCTCGGCTACGAAAGCGACGATCTCGCGACGCTGCGGATCGAATGCTTCGACATCAGCCATACGATGGGCGAGGCGACGCAGGCGTCGTGCGTCGTCTATCACCATCACAAGATGCAGTCGGGCGAGTATCGTCGCTACAACATAACGGGCATCACGCCGGGCGACGATTACGCGGCGATGCGGCAGGTGCTCACGCGCCGCTACGAGAAGATGGTCGAGCAGGCCGCGCAGGCGGCCGCCGCGGACGATGCGGCCGGCATCGACGGCGAGTCGACGCGCCAGGCCGAGGCGTCGAGCCTGCTGCCGAACATCGTGCTGATCGACGGCGGCAAGGGTCAGGTCGAAATCGCGCGCCAGGTGTTCACCGAGCTTGGGCTCGACACGTCGATGCTGGTCGGCGTCGCGAAAGGCGAGGGGCGCAAGGTGGGCCTCGAGACGCTCGTGTTCGCGGACGGCCGCACGCCGCTCGAACTCGGCAAGGAGAGCGCCGCGCTGATGCTCGTCGCGCAGATTCGCGACGAGGCGCACCGCTTCGCGATCACGGGCATGCGCGCGAAGCGGGCGAAGGCGCGCCAGACGTCGCGGCTCGAGGAACTCGAGGGCGTCGGCGCGAAGCGCCGGCAGCGGCTGCTCGCGCGCTTCGGCGGGTTGCGCGGCGTCGTTGCCGCGAGCGTCGAGGAACTCGCGAGCGTCGAGGGCATCTCGCACGCGCTCGCCGAGCAGATCTACAAGCAGCTTCACTGACGCGCCCGTGCGGCCGGCTGCCTTGCCCGCGTTTTCGCGTTCTTGTGGCAGGCCGGTCGACACGGCACAATTGCGAATCCTTTACTGTCCCGGATGCCATGCCGTTCAATTTCCCGATTTTCCTGACGTGGGTACGGATCGTGCTGATTCCGCTCGTCGTCGGCGTGTTCTATCTGCCGGACACGGTGATGGGCGGCGCGCACCGCAATCTCGCGGCGGCGGCGATCTTCATCCTCGCCGCGCTGACCGACTGGTTCGACGGGTTTCTCGCGCGCAAGTGGAACCAAACGTCGTCGTTCGGCGCGTTTCTCGATCCGGTGGCGGACAAGCTGATGGTGACGGCCGCGCTGCTGATCCTCGTGCAGATTTCGCGGGTCGACGCGGCGATCGCGCTCGTGATCGTCGGCCGCGAGATCGCGATCTCGGCGCTGCGCGAGTGGATGGCGCAGATCGGCGCGTCGAAGAGCGTCGCGGTGAACCAGCTCGGCAAGTTCAAGACCGCGTGCCAGATGGTCGCGATCCCGATGCTGCTGTTCTACGGGCCGCTGCCGCTCGGCGTCGCGACGATCGACACGCGCGTATGGGGCGAGTGGCTGATGTATCTCGCGGCGGTGCTGACGATCTGGTCGATGCTGTACTACATGAAGCTTGCGTGGCCGCAGATTCGCGAGCGCGGCGGCGCGTGACCCGCGCCACGCGTTCGGCGGCGCGGGTTTTTGGAAAAAGGGCTGGAAAAGCCCTTGACATACGAATGTGCCTTCGACATAATCTCGCTTCTCCGCTGCACGGCGAAGTAAGTGCGACGGGGAAGCAGTAGTGCAGCAATACGCGGGAGTAGCTCAGTTGGTAGAGCGCAACCTTGCCAAGGTTGAGGTCGCGAGTTCGAGACTCGTCTCCCGCTCCAGATTTTTCTGGCAGCGTGTTGGTCGGCAAAGCGCTGCACATGCAGGACAAATGCGGGAGTAGCTCAGTTGGTAGAGCGCAACCTTGCCAAGGTTGAGGTCGCGAGTTCGAGACTCGTCTCCCGCTCC
>NZ_JBYSWZ010000008.1:0-121416 GCF_058781685.1 Burkholderia sp. FW306-1C-G01B | reverse complement strand
AGCGGGAGTAGCTCAGTTGGTAGAGCGCAACCTTGCCAAGGTTGAGGTCGCGAGTTCGAGACTCGTCTCCCGCTCCAGGATTTTTCGGCAGCGTGTTGGTCGGCAAAGCGCTGCACATGCAGGACAATGCGGGAGTAGCTCAGTTGGTAGAGCGCAACCTTGCCAAGGTTGAGGTCGCGAGTTCGAGACTCGTCTCCCGCTCCAAGTAATGGGGAAGCCACGCTTCCCTTTTTATTTGATGGACTTACGGTCCTCGAATAAAAATCTGTCGCTTGCCTTCACGGCATCCGGACAGTCCGCTTTTGGCGCGATAGCAAAGCGGTTATGCAGCGGCCTGCAAAGCCGTTTAGGCCGGTTCGACTCCGGCTCGCGCCTCCAGGTAGTAAAAGAAAAGCCCCGCTTCGGCGGGGCTTTTCTTTTTCCGTCTCGCGTTCGACGGGTTTCGCATCGAGATGGTGTTCGATCATCGGCGGGGCCTGGTCCGTCGATTCACGTCAATCGAATCGGGTGACGCCTTGTCATGGATCGGACATAAGGTCACTTTGTTGCCCCGGTTTGCCGGCGGCTCCGACACCGTCACGCGAGGTTCGCCTTTCGATCAGTTTCGCTCTGCGCTTGCAAATGTGCCTGTCCGATTTAGTATGCGGAAACCACGCCCGGCGCGGGCGCACACTTATGCAGTGAGGAGACCCATGCACCCCCGGACGGCAGCCCCTTACTCCATTGTGGCAGTCGGCATCGTGATCGCCTGCGCGCTGATGGGCCTGTGCGTGCTGCAACTGTTCCAGAGCCGCCACGACGCACTGGAGCGCGCCAGCGAGACCTCGCGCAATCTCGGCCTGATGGCCGAGCGCGACATCGAGCGCAACTTCGAGCTCTACGACCTGTCCTTGCAGGCGTTGATCCATGGCCTGCAGCGGCCCGACGTGATGGCTGCTTCGCCGGCCCTGCGGCACGGCGTGCTGTTCGACAACTCGATGACCGCGCAATTTCTCGGTTCGCAGCTGGTGCTCGATACCGACGGCAACATCATTCTGGATTCGGCCAACGACGTTCCGCGCAAGGGCAATTTCGCCGATCGCAAGTACTTCACCGTTCACCGCGACAATCCAAACGTGGGGCTCTATGTCAGCGATCCGTTCGCGTCGCGCCTGCGCCGCGGCATGCTCAGCATTGCGCTGTCGCGGCGAATCTCGAACCCGGACGGCTCGTTTGCCGGCGTCGCGCTGATTGCGATCAACCTCGAATATTTCCACCAGCTGTTCGCGGGGCTGTCGCTGGGGCGGCATGGGTCGATGTCGCTGATCGGCAAGGATGGCGTCATGGTCATGCGCCAGCCATATGATGTCCGTACCATCGGCCGCGACATCAGCAAGGCGGCGACCTTTCGACGGTTCGGAGCCGCCCCGGAGGGCTCGTTCTCGGAAACGTCGTCGATCGACGGCGTGCGCCGTCTCTACTACTTCAAGCATCTACCGACGCTGCCGCTGATCATCATGGTTGCGGAAGCCGAGCAGGACATCTATGCGGCGTGGCGGCACCGAGCCGTGACGATCGGTGCGCTTGTGGTGACGTTCGGCGCCGCGTTTATTGCGCTGTCCGTCATGCTCGGCGCGCAACTGCGGCGCCGGATGCGTGCGGAGTCCGAGCTGGTGCTGCTGGCGCGCACCGACGGTCTCACCGGCCTGAACAATCGCCGCAGCTTTGGCGAAGTGCTGGACCGGGAATGGCGTCGCGCACGGCGGGCCAGTTCCATTTTCTCGCTGCTGTTCGTCGACGTTGACCGCTTCAAGGCCTACAACGACATCTATGGCCATCAGGCGGGCGACGACGCGTTGACTGCGGTCGCACGCTGCATCGGCGAAAACATCCGCCGGCCGGTAGATACCGCGGCCCGCTACGGCGGGGAGGAATTCGTGGTGTTGCTCCCCGATACCCCGCAGACGGGGGCAGCCCAGATTGCCGAGCGGATTCGCGCGGCAATCGACGAACTGGCACTCGAGCACGCCGGAAGCGAATACGGGCGCGTCACCGCCAGTATCGGGCTGGCGAGTTGGGCGCCGGATCAGGAGGGTGAGCCGAGTGCCGTGATCAAGGCGGCCGACGAGGCGCTCTACTATGCAAAGGCAACCGGTCGGAACAAGGTCGCTACCTTCCAGCCCACGGCTTGATGGAAACCGGACTCGTCAGTGACCTATGGTTTGGTGGCTTCGATAACACAAAAGCCCCGCTTGGCCGTTGCGGATGCAACGGCCAAGCGGGCGATCAGCCATCCACCGGCTGCGCCGGCGTTTCGAGCTTCAACTGATAGAACGCCGCATCGAGCCAGCGGCCGAACTTGAATCCCGCCTCCGTGATCGTGCCCGAGTGCACGAACCCCAGTTTCGTATGCAGTGCGATGCTCCCGGCATTGGTCGCGTCGATACAGCCGACCAGCACGTGCACCTGCGCTTCGCGCGCGCGCCGGACCACTTCGCGCAGCAGCAGTTCGCCGAGCCCGCGGCCGCGCTGGTCGCGGTGCACGTAGACGCTGTGTTCCACCGTGTACTTGTACGCGGGGAACGCGCGGAACGTACCCCAGCTCGCGAAGCCAAGCAGCGTGCCCGATGCGTCCACTGCGCCGACGACCGGAAAACCGCCCGCGCGCTTCGTTGCAAACCACGTGACCATCGCTTCCGGCGGACGCGGCCGGTAGTCGTACAGCGCGGTCGAATTCACGATCGCGTCGTTCAGGATCTCGAGGATGGCCGCTGCGTGCTCGGCCTCGCTGCAATCGATCAGGCGCACGTCGTTGCGCTGTTTCGGGGAATTCATAACGGCTCCGGTTGGTTTTGAACGGGTTGCGCACACGGCGCGCGCATCACGCGCTCAGCGCGCCGGCCGCGGCCGCGTCGCAGATCACGACGACATAGCGCGCGGCATGCGACGACGGATTGCTGAAGATCAGCGGCCGATCGAGCCGCATGGCCAGGCAGTCGCCTTCGTGAAGTTCGTGAAGCTCGCTGCCGAACGTGACGTCGACGCGGCCGCTGATGATCCATATCTGCTGATGCAGCGCGCTTTCGCGTCCGCCGCTGTCGTACGCGACGCGCGCGCCGGGCGGGAAATCGACCTCGACGAGCTGGATCGGCGACGGCCAGCCGGGCGGGGACAGGTTGCGCCGCACATAGCCGGACGCCGGATCGCGCCATTCGGCCTGCTGCGCGCGCCGTGCCAGCGGCCGCGCGGGCGTGTCGTCCCGGTCGCCGCCGAACAGCCCGGCCAGCGACACGCCGAGACCTGCCGCGAGCTTGTCGAGCACGACGGCCGTCGGGCTGGCCGACGCGCGTTCGATGAGCGAGATCATCGAACGGCTGACGCCGGAGCGCGCGGCCAGCGCATCGAGCGTATAGCCTCGAGCAGTACGCAGGTCGCGCACGCGCCGGGCGATGCGCTCGTTGATGCCGGTATCGTCGGCAGCGGTCGTCGCTGATTCTTGCATGATGGATTTATTCTCCAGCAAACTGGAATTCGGTGTCAACGACGCATTGGCAGCGGCCGACCGATGGCGCGTTGGCCTCCGAACGCCTTGCCCGGCAGTCACGCGCAGCGTAATATACGAATCGACTACGTTTCGTTTAATTGGGGATATATGGGCATCATCAAGATTTCCGAGCACATGCACGAACGGCTGCGCTCGACGAGCACGGCGTTGAGCCGGTCGATCAACGCACAGGCCGAACACTGGCTGCGTGTCGGGATGCTGGCGGAACTCAATCCGGCGCTGTCGTACGGCGACATCTGCCGGATGCTGATCGAGGCCGAAGCGCGGGGCGGCGATGTGGCTCCGGCAGAGCCGGTCGCGCATGGCATCGAGCAGGTGGCGTAATGGCGAAGCGCGAAATCCCGATCCGCGGCACCGCAGAAATCGCCAAGTCGCGCGAGGCCGCGAAGCTTGCGTCGCAAGTGCTGACGATGATCGCCGAGCATGTGAAGCCTGGCGTCTCCACCGATGAACTGGACGCGCGCTGCCGCGAATACATCGTCGACGTGCTCGGCGCGATACCGGCGAACATCGGCTACCACGGCTATCCGAAGACCCTGTGCGCGTCGGTCAACCATGTGGTCTGTCACGGCATTCCATCGTCACGCCCGATGCGTGACGGCGACATCGTGAACCTCGACATCGCGGTGATCAAGGACGGCTGGTACGGCGATACGAGCCGCATGTATTTCGTCGGCGAACCGGGCGAACTCGCGCGGCGTCTCGTCGCGGCAACCTACGAAGCGATGCACGCGGGTATCCGCGCGGTGCGTCCGGGCGCGACGCTGGGCGACGTCGGTTACGCGATCCAGCAGGTCGCGCATCGCGAAGGCTTCAGCGTGGTCCGCGAGTACTGCGGGCACGGCATCGGCGACGTCTATCACGACGAGCCGCAGGTGCTTCACTACGGCCGTCCGGGCACCGGCGTGCCGCTGCGGCCGGGGATGATCTTCACGATCGAGCCGATGCTCAACGCGGGCAAGCGCGACACGCGCGTGCTGCCGGACGGCTGGACGGTCGTCACGAAGGACCATTCGCTGTCCGCGCAATGGGAGCACATGGTCGTGGTGACGGAAACGGGCTTCGAGGTGCTGACCGACGATGCGAAGCCGCTGGCATTTGCGGCGCTTTCCGGCACGCACGTGGCCTGACGCGTGCCGTGCGCCGCGTCCGGCGGTGCAGCGGCGCGGCGGCGCAAATGAACGGGCCCCGCAGCAGGGCCTGTTTCGTTCGAGGTCGCGCGGCACGATTCACCCGCGACTGCGGTTGCCTGTTGCGTGACGCGAGACCGCGGCTTAACCGCGCGTTTTCTGCCATGCGTGTTCGACGAACACGCGGCACAGCGCTTCCATCCCTTTGCGGTCTTCATCGTCGAAGCGTGCGGCGACCGGGCTGTCGACGTCCCACACGCCGATCAGCGTGCCGTCGCCGGCCACCAGCGGCACGACGATTTCCGATTCCGATGCCGCATCGCACGCGATATGGCCGGGGAAGTCATGCACGTCGCGCACGACCTGCGTCTCGCGCGTCTGCGCGGCCGTGCCGCACACGCCCTTGCCGAGCGCGATCCGCACGCACGCCGGCTTGCCCTGGAACGGCCCGACCACGAGTTCGGCCCCGTCGAAGAAGTAGAAGCCGGCCCAGTTGAGGCGGTCGAGCGAGTGGTAGACGAGCGCGGAGAAATTCGCCGCGTTCGCGGTCAGGTCGCGTTCGGACTCGACGAGCGCGCGTGCCTGCTCGACGAGCGTCGCATATTGATCGGCCTTGGAGGCGGTGGGGTCGTTGGACAGCGTGAACATGGCGGGAAAGCGATAGGGGTTGTGAACATGCGCGATGCGCAAAATGCGCGATGCGCGTCCCGCAGTCTACGGCACGCGCGTGCGGTCTGCAGCGTGCGGTTGCGTGTGACGCGGCGCGCTCAATCGGGCTCGAGCCCGGCAAACCGCTCCGCCAGAAAATCGAGCAGCGCCCGCACCGCGGGCAGCAGCCCGCGCCGCGACGCGAATACTGCGTGCACGATCTCGCGGCGCGGCGCCCAGTCCGGCAGCACGGTCGCCAGTTCGCCGCGCGCGACCTCGTCGCGGACCATCATCGTCGGCAATTGCACGACACCGACGCCCGCGACCGCCGCCGCGCGCAGCGCGAGCATGCCGCCCGTCACGAAGCGCGGCTGGTGATGGATTTCGGCCTGAGCGCCGTCGGGCCCGCGCAGCCGCCACACGTGCGCGGACTGCGGCACGCCGTGATCGAGGCTCGGCAGACGCGCGAGATCGGCGGGAACGGCCGGCACGCCATGTTCGCGCAGCAGCGCGGGGCTCGCGACGAGGCACTGGCCGCGCTCGGCCAGCACGCGCAGCGCGAGATCGCTGTCCTCGAGCGGCGGCGGGCGCACGCGGATCGCGACGTCGATCCCTTCGCCGACCACGTCGACGCGCCGGTTGGTCGCTTCCAGGTGGATCTCGACGCGCGGGCACGCGGCCATGAACGCGGCGATCATCGTGCCGACCAGGGAATCGAGCAGCACGATCGGGCAGCTGACGCGCACGATGCCGCGCGGCTCCTCGTGCAGCAGCGCGATCGCCTCGTCGGCCGCATCGGCCTCGACGAGCATCGCGCGGCAATGCGCGTAATAGGTCTGGCCGACGTCGGTAACCGTGAAGCGGCGCGTCGAGCGCTGGATCAGCCGCATCCCGAGCCGCGCCTCGAGCAGTGCGACGCGACGGCTCAGCTTCGATTTCGGCATGTCCAGCGCGCGCCCGGCCGGCGCGAAGCCGCCATGCTCGACGACCTGCACGAAGTAGTAGAGATCGTTCAGATCTCGTTCTTTATCGTTCATGAAATGGAACGCTGAGTGCGATTTTGGCAGTCTACCGGATCGGTCGTTCCACCTCTATATTCATGCTCAGGATGCGAAACACGTGTTTCGCCGCAATTTGGAGAGGGCAATGAAGAAGATCCAGGGTGTGTACAGTGCACCGCGCGGCCATTGGGTCGGTGACGGTTTCCCGGTGCGTTCGATGTTCAGCTACCAGTCTCACGGCGCGCACCTGAGCCCGTTCCTGCTGCTCGACTACGCGGGCCCCGCGACGTTCGAGCCGGCTTCGGCTCCGCGCGGTGTCGGCGAGCATCCGCATCGCGGGTTCGAAACGGTGACGATCGTCTATGACGGCGAAGTCGCGCACCGCGACTCGACCGGCGCGGGCGGCGTGATCGGCCCGGGCGATGTGCAGTGGATGACGGCCGCGAGCGGGATTCTGCACGAGGAATTCCACTCGGAGGCATTCACGAAGCGTGGCGGCCCGCTCGAGATGGTGCAGCTGTGGGTGAACCTGCCCGCTGCGGACAAGATGGGCGCACCCGGCTACCAGACGCTGCTGAACGCGGACATCCCCGTGGTCGAATTGCCGGACGGCGCGGGGCGTGCGCGGATCATCGCGGGCGAACTCGACGGGCGGCGCGGCCCGGCCCGCACGCACACGCCGATCGACGTGTGGGACGTGCGGCTCGTGGCAGGCGGCCATGCGCGGTTCCCGGTCGCCGACGGGCGCACGCTCGCGGTGGTCGTGCTGAGCGGCACGGTGCAGGTGAACGGCGAGACGGTCGCCCGCGAAGCGCAGTTCGTGCAGCTGGGTCGCGACGGCCGCGACGTCGAGATCGAAGCGAACGGCGACGCGAAGCTGCTGATCCTGAGCGGCGAGCCGATCGACGAGCCCGTCGTCGGTTACGGGCCGTTCGTGATGAACTCGCAAGCGGAGATTCGTACCGCGATCGAGGATTTCAACAGCGGCCGCTTCGGCAAGATGCCGGCATGACGGACCGACCCCGCGCAATGCGGGGCCTTTTTTGCGCGCGGGCGTTACGCGCGGGCGGACGGTCGCGCGTCGCGCGTGCTTCGAGGCATAATCAGCGGTTGCCGCGCGCCGGCCGGCGCGCCCGAATCAGGACCGCACATGAACGCATCCGCACCCGCCGCATCCCCGAGCGCCGCCGATCTCGACTGGCGCTGGAAATCCTTCGACGCGCTGACGGCGCGCGAAATCTATTCGATCCTCGAAGCGCGCAGCGCGGTGTTCGTGGTCGAGCAGAACTGCGTGTATCGCGACATCGACGATGCGGACCAGGCCGCGTGGCACCTGGCCGCATACGATCCGGCCGGCCGCCTGGCTGGCTATCTGCGCGTGCTGCTGCCCGATGCGCAGAACACCGACGTGCGCATCGGCCGCGTGCTGACGACCGCCGCGTTTCGCGGCGCGGGCCTCGGCAACGGGCTGCTGTCGCGCGCGCTCGAGCATATCCGCGCGCAGTGGCCGGATACGCCCGTGAGCCTGCATGCGCAGGCCCACTTGCAGCGCTTTTACGGCGCATTCGGCTTCACGCCGAGTTCGGACGTGCACGACGAGGACGGCATCCCGCACGTGTGGATGAGCAGCACGCGCGCGTGATGCGCGCCGCGCCGCGCGGCAGTCAGTGCGCGGTGCGCGCCACCGATGGCTGGTCCGCGCGCTGCACGGCCCGTTCGCCGATCAGGCGCCCGCGCGCGGACAGCCGCAGCCAGTGCCGCAGCGCGATCAGCGCGCCGATCACGCTCATCATCGAGCCGGGAATCCACAGCAGCAGGCCGCCGATCTGCTGGTCGCGCAGCGGGCTCAGCCACGTGAACGCGCGGCCGCAGATCGAGTAGATCGGATACAGCTCGTGCGGCGTGAAGAAGATCAGCGCGCCGAGCGCGATCTGCGGCGGGATCGCCGCGACGACGATCAGGATCCGGCGGCCGGGCGACAGCCGCGCGGGCGGCGCGGGGCGCGGATCGACGACGAGCCACCAGAACAGCAGCCCGTCGATCACCATGCTCCAGTTCATCACACGATAGAGGCGCCAGTCGAGCATCGCGATGAAGTGGATCGGCGACAGCAGCCAGAAATAGATCAGCCCGACGAACAGCACGACCGCGACGACGGGATGGAACACCACGTCGAGCGTCGCGCGCACGGGCGCCCACGCGAGCGCGGGGCGCACGAAGCGCTGCCGCCAGCGAAACGGGATGCCCGCGCGAATCGCCGCGCCCGGATAGGACAGCGCGATGAAGAACGGCCCGAGGTGGTGCAGCACGAGGTGCTGCGCGCGGTGCAGGAAGAACTCGTGCTCGAAGAAATAGTCGAGCCGCGTATGCAGCGCGATGTAGAGCGCCGTCAGCCCGAACCAGAACGAGAACTGCCGTAGCGGCGACACCTTCGCCTTCTTCACGCCGCGCGCGAACAGCACGGCGGCCGTCAGCACCGCGATGACGACGGTCGGCGACGGTTCCCACGGATCGAGCCAGTACAGGAGGTTCATCGCGCGCGCATCACTTCGCCTGGGCCGGCGACTTCACGGCGAACGGCGTGTCGACGGTTTCGCCGTCGGAGAATTTCAGGCGCAGGTGCACGGTGTCGCCCGGCTTGATCGCGTGCTTCGGCTCCTCGAGCATGAAGTGATAGCCGCCCGGCGCGATGTCGACCTTGCCGCGCGCGGGGATCGTCAGCTTGTCGACCATTTCCATCTTCTGCGTCGAGCCGTTCGAGACGGTCTGGTGCAGCATCGTCATCCCGTAGTCGGGGCTGTCGACATCGACGAGATCGACCGGCTTGTCGCCCGTGTTCACGAGCGTCACGTAGCCGCCGGCCGGCAGCTTGTTCGGCAGCCACCGCACCCACGCGTTCTGCGCGGTGATCGTGCCGGCGGCATAGGCCTGGGCGCTGGCGCACAGCGCAGCGAGTAGAGCGAACGTCTTGAGGGTCGTCTTCGTCTTCATGTCGGAATGCATTCAGGTAGTGGAGGCGGTGTCGATGATCCGGCGCACATCGGCGGCGATGGCGTCGGGCGAGTCGCGGTCGGTCGCGAGCAGGCGCGCGCGGCCGCTCGCGTCGAAGATGTAGACGGCCGAGCTGTGCGTGACTTCGTAGCCGCCGGACGGATCGCGTTTTTCCATCTGGTACGCAACGCGATAGCGCTTTGCGAGCGATTCGATCTGGCGGTCGGTGCCGGTCAGGCCGCGCGCATGCGCGGGGTCGAACGCGGCGACATACGACTGCATCGCCTGCGGCGTGTCGCGCGCGGGATCGACGGAGACGAACAGGATGCGCGCGTCGTTCGCCTGCGGGCCGAGCTTCGCGAGCACTTCCATCAGCCGCGCCATCGTTTCGGGGCAGACATCGGGGCAGTGCGTGTAGCCGAAGTAGACGAGCGCGACGCGGCCGCGGAATGCATCGGCTTCGACGGGATGGCCGTCGCCGCCCGTCAGCGTGAACGACAGGTCGGGCAGGTGGCCGGTGACGTTGGTCAGGTTCCAGCGCGGCTCGTCGTGCGTGCACGCGGCGAGCGCCGCGGCGGCGGCGAGGGCCGCGGCCGTGCGGATGAAACGGGAGAAGCGCCGGCGCGGCGCGGGACGGGCAGACGGCATCCTGGGGCTCGATCGGACGGAATGGTGTGGCCGGCCGGCGCGGCGCCATGCGTCGCGCGGCAGGCGGTTGCGACTGTAGCGCAATTCGCGCGCCTGCGTCCTTTCGAAACCGGTACGGCGCGGGCGAGCGGGGCAATATGTCGCAGTTGACGCGGCTGGCGGCGCGCTGCTTGCGATGCGCCGGTTTCGCCCAACTCGATGCGCAGGCGCGGTAAGATGCGCACAATTCCATTCGCGCAGCGGCAGCCCGGCGTTTGCCGGCCGCCCCTCACATTATCGAATCGATGCAATCCGTTCCGGCTTCCCTGTCCCTGACCGATACCGCGTTCTTCTTCGACTTCGACGGCACGCTCGTCGAACTGGCGCCGACGCCCGACAGCATTCACGTTCCGCCGTCGCTGCTGACGCTGCTCGACGAGCTGCGCCGCCGCTCGCACGGCGCGGTCGCGATCGTGTCCGGGCGCGGCATCGACAACCTCGACACGTTCCTGAAGATGCCCGGCCTGCCGATCGCCGGCCTGCACGGCGCGGAGCGCCGCGATGCGAACGGCGACACGCAGCGCATCGGCTTCAACGACGAACGTCTGCTGCGCATCGAGCGCGAGCTCGCGGCCGTCGTCGACCGTCATTCGGGCATGCTGCTCGAAATCAAGGGCGCGGCCGTCGCGCTGCACTATCGCAACGCGCCCGAGCGCGAGGCGGTTGCGCGCGAAGCGGCCGAGCGCCTCGTCGCCGAATACGCGGATGCGTATGTGCTGCAGCCCGGCAAGATGGTGTTCGAGATCAAGCCGAAGGGTGTCGACAAGGGGCGCGCGCTGGCCGCGTTCCTCGACGAGCCGCCGTTCGCGGGCCGCATGCCGCTGTTCGCGGGCGACGACCTGACCGACGAGAAGGGCTTCGCGGTGGTCAACGCGCGCGGCGGCCTGTCGATCAAGGTCGGCGCGGGCGAGACGTCCGCCCGCATGCGGCTCGACTCGGTCGACGCGCTGCACGAGCAGATCGCGTGCTGGCTTGGCGCGGGGCTGCCGCACGCATGAGCCGGCTCATCATCGTTTCAAACCGCGTCGCCCCGATTTCGGAAGGCGAACCGGCGGCGGGCGGCCTCGCGATCGGCGTCTACGATGCGCTGAAGGAGACGGGCGGCATGTGGTTCGGCTGGAGCGGCGAGGTCGTCGCCTCCGGCGCGCCGCAGATCCGCATCGAGGAGCGCGGGCCCGTGACGTTCGCGACCGTCGGCCTGTCGCGCCGCGATTACGACCAGTATTACCGCGGCTTCTCGAATGCGACGCTGTGGCCCGCGTTCCATTACCGCGCGGACCTGATCCAGTACGACCGCCACGAATTCGACGGCTATCGCCGCGTCAACGTGTGGCTTGCGCAGCAGCTCGTGCCGCTGCTGCAGGACGACGACGTGATCTGGGTGCACGACTATCACCTGATCCCGTTCGCACGCGCGCTGCGCGAGGCCGGCGTGAAGAATCGCATCGGCTTCTTCCTGCACATCCCGTTTCCGGCCGCGCAGGTGCTCGTCAACGTGCCGCCGCACCGCGAGCTCGTCGAGTCGCTGTGCGCGTTCGACCTGCTCGGTTTCCAGACCGAGCCCGATCTGCGCGCGTTCTGCGACTACGTCGAATTCGAGGCGGGCGGCGAAGTCGAACGCGACGGCCGCACGGTGCGCGTGCGCGCGTTCGGCCAGACGCTGCGCGCGGCCGCCTATCCGATCGGCGTATATCCGGACGAGATCGCGACGCTCGCGCAAGCGGGCGAGCACGGCAAGGCCGTACGCACGCTCGCGACGTCGTTGCGCGGGCGGCAACTGATCATGAGCGTCGACCGGCTCGATTATTCGAAGGGGCTCGTCGAGCGGTTCCGCGCGTTCGAGAAACTGCTCGAACACCAGGCGTCGATCCGCAACCGCGTGTCGTTCCTGCAGATCGCACCGTCGACGCGCGCGGACCTGCGCGCATACCAGGACATCCGCCTGCAGCTCGAAGCGGAGTCGGGGCGCATCAACGGACGTTACGCGGAGCTCGACTGGGCGCCGATCCTCTACATTCACCGCCAGTACGACCGCCAGGTGCTGGCCGCGCTGTACCGGCTCGCACGCGTGGGTTTCGTGACGCCGCTGCGCGACGGGATGAACCTCGTCGCGAAGGAGTACGTTTCCGCGCAGAATCCGGACGATCCGGGCGTGCTCGTGCTGTCGCGCTTCGCGGGCGCCGCGCGCGAGCTGACGGGCGCGCTGATCGTCAATCCGATCGATATCGACGGGATGGCCGATGCGCTGTCGCAGGCGCTGACGATGCCGCTCGCCGAGCGGCGCGCGCGTTACGCGGACATGATCGCGCAGCTTCGCGAGAACAACGTGTCGGTGTGGCGCGACAACTTCCTGCGCGATCTGCAGCATGGCTAGCCGGTAGGTCCGACGCATCGCGCGGCGCATTCCGCGTCATGCCGTGCGGTCGTTCCCGATGCAATGAAAAAAGCCGCAGTGCGTGAAGCACTGCGGCTTTTTTTATCGGCTGCGCGCAAACGCGTCAGGCCACGCGTTCGCCGGTCGGCGTGCTGCCGTCGGGTGCCGCGTGATGGCGGCCGTGCTGCTTCGCGAGCAGGTCGCGATACAGGCCGGGGCGGTTGCGCAGTACTTCGGGGCTGCCGTCGTCGATCACCTTGCCGTTGCTCATCACGATGATCCGGTCGAAGTTGCGCAGCGTCGACAGGCGGTGGGCGATCGCGATCACCGTGCGGCCGACCATCAGGCGGTCGAGCGCGCTCTGGATCGCTTCCTCGGATGCGCTGTCGAGCGCCGACGTCGCTTCGTCGAGCAGCAGGATCGGCGCATCCTTCAGGATCGCGCGCGCGATCGCGATGCGCTGGCGCTGGCCGCCCGACAGCTTGACGCCGCGGTCGCCGACGATCGTGTCATAGCCTTCCGGCATCGCCTCGATGAACTCCGCGCAGCGCGCGTCGCGCGCGGCGGCGAGCACTTCGTCGCGGGTCGCGTCGGGGCGGCCGTACGCGATGTTGTCGTAGATCGTCCGGTGCAGCAGCGAGATGTCCTGCGGCACGAGCGCGATCGCGTGGCGCAGGCTGTCCTGCGTGATCGCCTTCACGTCCTGGCCGTCGACCTTCACGACGCCGTCCTGCGTGTCGTAGAAACGCTGCAGCAGCGCGAGCACGGTCGACTTGCCGGCGCCCGACTTGCCGATCAGGCCGACGCGCTGGCCCGGTTCGATATGGAGATCGAAGTGGTCGAGGATCGCACGGCGGTGCGGATACGCGAACGTCACGCGCTCGAAGGCGACGCGGCCGCCCTTGGCCGACAGCGGCTGCGCATCGGAGCGGTCCTGCATCCCGTGCGGCTCGAGCAGCGTCTTCACGGCTTCGGACAGCCGTGCGACGTGCTGCGTGACGTCGACGAGCGCAACCGCGAGATCGCGCGTGCCGTGCAGGATCGTGAAGCCGAGCGAGCTGACGAGCACGATGTCGCCCGACGTCGCGCGGCCCTGGTCCCACAGCCACAGTGCCCAGCCGAGCAGGCCGGCGGACAGCATCGCGGTGATCACCGCGTGCAGCAGGCGCAGTTTCTCGAGATAGAGCAGGCTCTGCTGGCGCGCGTCCATCTCGGCCTTGACCGTCGCGCCGAAACGTTTCTGCTCGCGCAGCGTCATCCCGAACGCACGCACGAGGCCCATGTTGCCGATCACGTCGACGAGTTCGCCGTCGACCGCCGCGGCCTTTGCCGCGAACGCATGGTGGCGGGCCGAGCCGCGCCCGGCAAGTTTGAACAGGATGACGGACAGCACGGCCGAGCAGCCGAGCAGGCCGGCGGCCATCAGCGGATTGACGACGATGATCATCAGGATCGCGCCCATCACCGCGATGCACGGCGGCAGCACGTTCCACGCCATCGTGTTCTCCGACGTGTAGACCGCGTTCGACGTGGCCGTGATGCGGCTCGCGAGCGTGCCGGGCTGTTTTTCCGAGTAGTAGGTCGGCGAATGGCCGATCAGGTACTGGAACAGGTCGCGCCGCAGGTCGCCGGTGACCGCGACGAACGTGTGCGCGGCGACCCAGCCGCCGACCCGCCACAGCAGGTTGTCGGCCGCGATCAGCCCGACGAGCAGCGCGAACGCGCTCCACAGCGGGCCCGGGTGATGGCGCCCGGTCGCCAGCACGTCGATCAGGTGCTTGATCGCGTATTGCGAGCCGAGTGCGCAGCCGACGGCGGCCAGCACGCTGCAGAGCACGATGAGGTGTGCGACGGGATGCAGGCGGATGTAGCGGAACAGGAACGCGATCGGCCGGTGCGCGTAGCTCGACAGCTTCGCGTTGTGGGCGTTGCGCTGGGCAGGGGTGAGAGATTCCAAAATATGCGTGCGGTGATTCGGTGGTTGAGCGTTGCGGCTGGATCGCATGCCGGCGTTCGCCCGGACTGAATAATCCGGCATTGTAAACAACGCATGCGCTGCGCTGCGCGAATCTTGCCTTGGCCAGGGGCTCGCGATCGATTTTGAGATAAAATCCGGCATCCCGTCCTGCCTCATCTGCCGGAATCACGCTGCCGGCAGTCACGGGTGACCAGGATCGCCAAAAGGGCCTTCCACTCTAGAACGGACACCCAAGTCCGCGGGTTGCAAAGTGTTGCGCCTTTGTAACAAAGTAAAGTGTTTGAAATGTTGTGCGCCGTATCGGGATTAACCCTAGATAATCGGCTCCGGGTTCGATTCCAGGTTTTTTTACGAACCCCTGTCAACGGGTCTTCGTTTCAAACGTTCTATGCCTGTCGCGTCGCCGACGCTCCTTGAGCAGCGCGGGTTCGACGCCCCCGGCAGGCTGATTCGTCCGATTTTTCGGACGAAATGCATCCAGCCCGGACCGCCGGCAGGTTGCCGACCCAACCTGGTTTTTAGCCGATTTTTTAGGAGTTACGCATGCGAATCGCCCAAATCGCTCCGTTGCACGAAGCAGTTCCCCCGAAGCTGTACGGCGGTACCGAGCGAGTGGTGTCCTACCTCACCGAAGCACTTGTCGAGATGGGGCATGACGTCACGCTCTTCGCGAGCGGCGATTCGCAAACCTCCGCGAAGCTCGAAGCGTGCTGGCCGCAGGCGCTGCGCCTCGACCCGACGATCCGCGACGTGATGGCACCGCACATGCTGCTCCTCGAGCAGGTGCGCCGCCGCGCGGAAGAGTTCGATGTCCTGCACTGCCACATCGACTACTACCCGTTCTCGCTGTTCTCGCGCCAGCCGGTTCCGCATCTGACGACGATGCACGGCCGTCTCGACCTGCCGGAACTGCAGCCGATCTTCAACGCATTCAGCGACGTGCCGGTCGTGTCGATCTCCGACAACCAGCGCATCCCGCTGCCGCAGGCGAACTGGCTGTCGACCGTTTATCACGGCCTGCCGGAAAACCTGCTGACGCCGATCCCGAACGTGAAGCCGAGCTATCTCGCGTTCCTCGGCCGCATCTCGCCGGAGAAGCGCGTCGACACGGCGATCCGCATCGCCGAGCAGGCCGGCCTGCCGATCAAGATCGCCGCGAAGCTCGACAAGGCCGACCGCGCGTACTACGAAGAGAAGATCAAGCCGCTGTTCGCGCTGCCGCACGTCGAGTACATCGGCGAAATCAGCGAGTCCGAAAAGACCGAATTCCTCGGCAACGCGCACGCGCTGCTGTTCCCGATCGACTGGCCGGAGCCCTTCGGCCTGGTGATGATCGAGGCGATGGCATGCGGCACGCCGGTGATCGCGTTCAAGCGCGGCTCGGTGCCGGAAGTGATCGACAACGGCGTGTCGGGCTTCGTCGTCGAAGACGAACTGTCGGCCGTCGCGGCGCTCAAGCGCCTCGATACGCTGCCGCGCGAGAAGGTCCGCGCCGCGTTCGAAGCACGTTTCTCGTCGAAGGTGATGGCGCAGAACTACGTGAAGGGCTACGAGGAACTGCTGCGCCAGAAGCGCCGCACCGTGCTCCGCGAAGTCAACGCAAGCTGATTCGCCGGCCGCCGCCGCGCGGCCGTCATCGACGCCCCGTCCGGGTTCCCGGCGGGGCGTTGTCACATCTGCGGCGCGGATCTGTTGTATTCTCGCCGCGCCCGATGCCGCGAACGGCCCATGAAGCGGCCGGGCACGCCATCCGGCCGTCTGTCCAGACGGTAATGTCCCTATAATGGCCGTGCCGTGAAATCCGGCCCCGCACGATCATCCAGAGGAGAGCAGTCTTGGCGAGAACGAAAACCACGCGCGCAGCGCCGGCTCCCGGCGCCGGTGTGATCTTCGCGTTGCGCGCGATCGGTCTCGTGCTGCTCGCGCGCTGGCTGTTCTCGATGTCCCAGATGGGCTATCGGGCGTCGCTGTCGGCGATGGTGTCGTCGCCGTGGGCGTTCGTCTACCTCGTGCTGATCTTCCTGCTGCTCGCGTTGCCGGGTGCCGTCGCGCGCGCCGAGCGGCCGTTTCATCCGCTGCCGCAATGGCTGCGCCAGGCGCTGCGCGTCTTCGCGCTGATCGGCTTCCTGTTCGCCGTCTGGTCGATCGGCGCGTTCGCATGGGCGGCCGGCTGGCGCCGCGCGTTGCATGCGGTGACGGCGACCAACGGCTGGCTCGTCGCCGCGCCGGCGCTCTATGCGGCGATCGTCTGGATCTGCCGTCCGCGGCCGCTGTGGCGGACCAACGTGGCGGCACGCCGCTTCGCGGTCGGCCGCTACGCGATTTCGCTCGACGTGCTGACGCGTACCGCGATCGTCTGGATGGAAAGCCGCAAGGTCGGCCAGTACGACGCGCGCGAGCTGTCGGTGCGCTGGCCCGGCCGGGCGGCGCCCGTCGCGGGCGATCTGGGCGCGCCGGACGCGCAGCCGGCGGCCGTGCCGCCACGCCGCGGCGGCCTGTTCCGGCGGCCGAAGGTGGAGTTGCTGTGGGATTCGCCGGCAGCCGTCGGCCATAACCGGCAGATCGTGATGCGCGCGCCGCTTGCGACCGAGGGCGACCGCGTCGCGGTGCTCGCGCTCGACGCGGCGCTCAAGCAGATCGTCTGACACGGCTCGCGCACCGGGCGCGGGCGACAAGGAGGTGCAATGATCGTCCGTTGGTTGCTGGCTGCCGTTCACCTGAGCGCGTTCGCCGTCGCGTTTGCCGCGATCGCGGGACGCAACCGCGCATTTCGCCGGCTCATCGCGTCGGCGCAGGCGGCCGACTTGCCCGCCGTATTCAAGGCCGATGCTGCCTGGGGGCTGTCGGCGCTCGTGCTGATCGTGACGGGGCTGATGCGCGCGTTCGGCGGTTTCGAGAAAGGCACCGCGTACTACCTGCACGAACCGCTCTTTCATCTGAAGATGACCGCGCTCGTGCTGATCCTGCTGCTCGAGGTCGTGCCGATGCTCGGGCTGATCCGCTGGCGTGTCGCCGCGCGGCAGCAGCAGATGCCCGATATCGGCCGCGCACGCACCTATGTGCGGATCGGCCATTGGCAGGCCGTGCTGCTGGTCGTCATCGTGTTCGCCGCATCGGGGATGGCGCGGGGGATTGGGGCGGCCGGCTAGGGATGGCCGGGTAGCGGTAGCTGGATAGGTGCGGCCGGCCAGGTGCGGCCGGCGAGGTCTGGCTCGGCAGGTCCGGCATAGCCGCAAGCAACCGTCCGGATCTCGTTCCACCTGCACCGCCTCTCCAGCCCGACATCAGCCGGGCCGGCCTCGAACTGCACCATTCCTTCGGATTTCGTCCCGGCCGGGCGAGGCCGTCGCCCGGTCCGTCCACGCTCAGCGCACGAGGCAGGGGCGCTTGTTGTTGAACGTCCAGCCCGGAATCAGATACTGCATGGCCGCCGCGTCGTCGCGGGCGCCGAGTCCGTGCTGCTGGTACAGCTCGTGCGCGACCGCGACCGCATCCATGTCGATGTCGATGCCGAGCCCCGGCCGCTTCGGCACGTCCACCAGCCCGTTCTCGATCTTCAGCGGTTCGCGCGTCAGCCGTTCGCCGTCCTGCCAGATCCAGTGCGTGTCGATTGCGGTGACCTGGCCCGGCGCGGCGGCCGCGACATGCGTGAACATCGCGAGCGATACGTCGAAGTGGTTGTTCGAGTGCGAGCCCCACGTGAGACCCCAGTCGCGGCACATCTGCGCGACGCGCACCGAACCCTGCATCGTCCAGAAGTGCGGATCGGCGAGCGGGATGTCGACAGCCTGAAGCTGCACCGCGTGACCCATTTGCCGCCAGTCGGTCGCAATCATGTTGGTCGCCGTCGGCAATCCCGTCGCGCGACGGAATTCGGCCATCACCTCGCGGCCCGAGTAACCGTTCTCCGCACCACACGGATCTTCCGCATAGGCGAGCACGTGATGCTGGTCGCGGCACAGCCGCACAGCCTCGTCGAGCGACCACGCGCCGTTCGGATCGAGCGTCACGCGCGCGTCGGGGAAGCGTTCGGCGAGCGCCGTCACGGCCTCGATCTCGCTCGCGCCTTCGAACACGCCGCCTTTCAGCTTGAAGTCGTTGAAGCCGTAGCGCGCATGCGCGGCCTCGGCGAGCCGCACGACCGCCTCGGGCGTCAGCGCCGGCTCGTCGCGCACGCGGGTCCAGTCGTCGGTCGCACCGCTGCCGTCGCGATAGGGCAGCGCTGTCTTCGTGCGGTCGCCGACGTAGAACAGGTAGCCGAGCATTTCGACGCGCTCGCGCTGCTGGCCTTCGCCGAGCAGCGCGGCGACCGGCACGCCGAGATGCTGGCCGAGCAGGTCGAGCAGCGCGGCTTCGAGCGCGGTGACCGCGTGGATCGTCGTGCGCAGGTCGAAGGTCTGCAGCCCGCGGCCGCTCGCGTCGCGGTCGGCGAAGGTGCGCCGCACGTCGTTGAGCACCGCGTGGTAATTGCCGACCGGCTGGCCGACGACGAGCGCGCGCGCATCGTCGAGCGTGCGGCGGATGCTTTCGCCGCCCGGCACCTCGCCGACGCCGGTCCGGCCCGCGCTGTCCTTCAGGATCACGAGGTTGCGGGTGAAGAACGGGCCGTGCGCGCCGCTCAGGTTGAGCAGCATGCTGTCGTGGCCGGCGACCGGAATCGCTTGCAGGTCGACGATGCGCGGCGTGTCGTGGGAAGGCGAGGCTGTGACGGCGTTCATGGGCGGCGATGGCGAAAGGGTGGGCAATGCCGTGCGGCAAAAGCTTTGCCGCGCGCGGCGGGAGGTGCGATCATTCGACAACCGACGTGCGCGGCGCGCAAGGCCCGCATGTCGACAGCAAACCCGGAACGGGGTGGGAGCGACAACCGGACCAGCGAAGCGCAGAACGCGAACGCTGGCTGATCGAACGCATGGGACCGGGCAGGCGCCGGAACGCCGGCTTGAGTCGACAGGAGATCCATGCGCCAATCATCAGTCGTCGGATGACTTGTGACGCAGTATAATGAATCATCGGCTTTCGCTCAAACCCCGCGTAAACCCTCGGCTCACATTACGATCATTCTAAAAGGAACCGGCCTCATGTCCGTGCCTACGTTTCCCGCAGCGCCGCGCCGTCGCGCACGCAGCCTCGCACAAGATGTCGTCGACGCGCTGACCGCGCAGATCGAAAACGGCACGCTGCGTCCCGGCGACAAGCTGCCGACCGAAACCGAAGTCATGGCGGCGCAGGGTGTGAGCCGCACGGTCGTGCGCGAGGCGATCTCCCGGATGCAGGCGAGCGGCCTCGTCGAAACGCGCCACGGCATCGGCAGCTTCGTGCTGGAGCCGTCGCGCCGCCAGGCGCTCGGCATCGATCCCGCGACGATCACGACGCTGCGCGACGTGCTCGCGGTGCTCGAGTTGCGCATCAGCCTCGAGAGCGAGTGCGCGAGCCTCGCCGCGCAGCGCGCGAACGATACCGACCTCGCCGCGTTGCGGCGTGCGCTCGACGCGATCGCGACGGGCGCGGGCGGCGGCCGCGACACGGCGCAGCTCGACTACCAGTTCCACCTGCAGATCGCGCAGTCCACCGGCAACCGCTACTTCGTCGACATCATGACGCAGCTCGGCACGTCGATCATCCCGCGCACGCGCGTGAATTCGGCGCGCTTTGCCGGCGACGACCTCGAGCGCTACGTCGGCCGGCTGAATCACGAGCACGAGGATATCTACGAGGCGATCGCGCGCCACGACCCGGAGGCCGCCCGCGCCGCGATGCGCACGCACCTCACCAACAGCCGCGAGCGGCTGCGCCGCGCGCACGAGGCGGCCGAGGCCGAGCGCGACACACAGGCCAATTGATGCGCCGAGCAGTGCGGCCCGCGTTGCCGCGGGCCCGATTGCATCGCGCCAACATCAGTCGTCATATGAGATCGACGTAACTTCGCCGGTCTCCGGGGCCGGACGGCGTTTCCACCGCCGGCCGCCGACACCGCCGATCAGCCTCCCTTCGTCACGATCGTCTTCCACGCGCCGCTCTTCACCTGGTACAGCGTCGACATCCCGCTCTTCAGCGAGCCGTCGTTCGCGAACGAGATGCGGCCGGTGACCCCTTCGAAGTCGACCTTCTTGAGCACCGGGCGATAGACCTTCGGGTCGGTCGAGCCGGCCGCCTGCATCGCCTTGATCGCCGCCCAGGCCGCGTCGTAGCCGAACTGCGCGTACGACAGCACGTCGACGCCGAAGCGCTTCTTGAAGCGCTGTTCGAAATCCTTGCCTTGCGGCAGTTCGTCGAGCGGCCGGCCGTATTCCCACGCCATAGCGCCTTCGGCAGCCGGGCCCGCGATCTTGATGAACTCGTTGTCTTTCACACCGCCGCCGCCGACGAACTGCGCGTTCAGCCCGAGCTGGCGCATCTGCTTGACGAAGTTCGCGGCGAGCGAATCGAGGCCGCCGAAGAAGATCAGGTCGGGGTTCTTGCCCTTCAGGCTCGTGATCTGCGCGCGAAAGTCGACCGCCTGGTTGTTGGTGAACTCGCGGCCGATGATCGTGCCGCCGGCAGCCTTCACGGCCTTCTCGAACTCGTCGGCCTCGCCCTGGCCGAACGCGGTGCGGTCGTCGATGATCGCGATGCGCTTCGCCTTCGTCACGTCGACCGCATACTTGCCCGCGTTGCCGGCGTTCTGGCCGTCGGTCGCGATCACCATGAACATGTTCGCGAGCCCGCGCGACGTGAGCGTCGGGTTGGTCGCGGCGGGATCGATCACCGGGATGCCGGCCTTGTCGTAGACGACCGACGCCGGAATCGTCGTCCCCGAGTTGAAGTGGCCGACCACGACCGACACGTTCTGGTCGACGAGCGCCTGCGCGGCCTGCACGCCGATGCGCGGGTCGGCCTGGTCGTCCTGCACGACGAGATTGAAGTGCACGGGTTTGCCGGCGATCTGCACCTTCTGCGCGGCGGCGTCATCGAGCGCGAGCTGCACGCCGTTCTGCAGGTCCTTGCCGTAGCCGGCGTTCACGCCCGTGAGCGGCGCGGCGAAGCCGACCTTCACGTCGGTTGCGTCGGCGGCGCGGGCGGCCTGTTGCGAGAGGAGGGCAAGCGCGGATGCAATCGACACCGACAGCAGGGAATGACGGAATTTCATGTGGTTCCTCTTGTTCGATACCTGCGAGTGGGTACCGCACGCGCTCGGGCGGGCCGGGCGCGTGCGACGGGCGGGCGGTTCGACCGCTTCTCGGAATCGGGCGGGGAGGTCGGCATCGTGATCCTCGGAAGATTCTCCCGTCAGGCTCCGCAAAGAGCCCCGATCGCTTCGATATATAGGTCGCCGATATGCACGGGTCTTGGCAATTTGCCGCGCATTCGATGAGGATTTGCGCACAGCTTCCGCGCGTGCGGTGGCGGCCGGTATCGGGAGTTTCCCGTCGCGAACGGAACGGGCGGGGAGGAGGGAGAGCGGGGCAGGGCTAAGACGCGGCACGGCCCGCCGGGGCCGCGCCGCGTGTGGGACACCGTCAGTCGGACAGCGCGTCCGATGCGGCCTCGGCGTCGCTGTGCGACGACGTCGTGCGGATCGCCGGGTCGCTCGTGCTCGGGCGGCCCGTCTCGACGTGGCCGGCGAAGCGGCGCTGGAAGCCGAGCGGCTTGCCGTCGCTGACGGTCAGGTCGTACCAGCCATGGCTGCCGCGCAGGTCCCAGTAGTCGTCGACCCGCGCGCCCGGTGCGAGGTCGAACGTGCGCGCGTGGCCGTGGCCGTAAGCGTTCGTGACCTTGAGCCGCACGGCCTTGTGGCCGCGGTTCATCAGGCGCAGCGTGATGTTGCCGTTCGCGACGTCGTAGCCGTAGATCACCTCGGGGTTGACGCTCGCGGGGCCGACCGCCGACGCGGCGGGGCTGCGGAAGTGGCAGTAGAAGCCGTTCGGGCCGTACACGTCGAGGTCATACAGGCCGAGCGACGGCGCGGGGCTCCACGTGTCGGAGATCCGCTTGCCGGCGTCGACCGTGTAGGTCCACGGGCCGTCGACGCGGTTGCGCGCCTGGACCTGGAACGCCGCGCCGGCGGCGCCGGTGTTCGCGAAGGTCAGCCGGAACTGGCCGCTCGCGTTGTCGATCCGCCCGTGCACGAACAGTTCGTACGGCAGCGCGCGCGCCGGACGCAGGCCGTGCTCCTGCTTAGGCAGATGCTGGACGACCGGCGGCACCGGGATATAGTCGGGGTGACGATTGCGGTCGGGCGGCGCGTAGCCGGTCGTGTCCGGGAGTTGCGGCCAGCTTGCGTCGGGCGTCGAGAAGTCGAACGCGGACGTCAGGTTGCCGCACACCGTGCGGCGCCACGGCGACACATTGGCCGCGGTGACCGCATACTGCGCGCCGAACCGCGCCTCGATGAATTGCAGCAGCGACGTGTGATCGAAGGTCTGCGAGCAGACCCAGCCGCCCTTGGTCCACGGCGACACGACGAGCATCGGCACGCGCGGCCCGAGCCCATACGGGCCAGCCATGTGCGACGCGTCGCCGGCGAACACCTCGTTGGTCGTCTCGACGGTCGACAGCCCGTTGTCGCGCGATTGCGGCGCGAACGGCGGCGGCACGTGGTCGAAGAAACCGTCGTTTTCGTCGTACGTGATGAACAGCGCGGTCTTGCTCCACACGTCGGGATTCGACACGAGCGCCTTCAGCACCTGCTCGATGTACCACGCGCCGTAGTTCGCGGGCCAGTTCGGGTGCTCGGAATACGCTTCCGGCGCGCAGATCCACGACACCTGCGGCAGCGTGCCGTTCTTCACGTCCTGCTGCAGCACGTCGAACAGCGTGCCGCCCGCGCTGATGTTGGTGCCGGTGCGCGCCTTCTCATACAGCGGCGTGCCGGGCAGCGCGGTGCGGTACTGGTTGAAGTAGAGCAGCGCGTTGTCGCCGTAGTTGCCGATGTACGGGTTTTGCGTCCAGCCCCACGAGCCGTTCGCGTCGAGCCCCGTGCCGACGTCCTGGTAGATCTTCCACGACACGCCGGCCTGTTCGAGCACTTCCGGATAGGTCTTCCAGCCGTAGCCCTTTTCCTCGTTGCCGAGCACCGGGCCGCCGCCCGTGCCGTCGTTGCCGACGTAGCCCGTCCACATGTAGTAGCGGTTCGGGTCGGTCGAGCTCGGGATCGCGCAGTGGTACGCATCGCAGATCGTGAACGCGTCGGCGAGCTGGTAATGGAACGGGATGTCGTCGCGCTTCAGGTAAGCCATCGTCGTGGTGCCCTTGTTCGGCACCCACTGATCGTAGCGGCCCTTGTTCCACGCGGCGTGCATGTCCTGCCAGCCGTGCGGCAGGTCCTGCAGGAACTGCAGGCCGAGCTTGTCCGCGCCGGGGTGGAACGGCAGCAGCTCGGCCGGGCCGACCGGCTGGTGGAACACCGACTTGCCGTTCGCGAGACGCAGCGCGCGCGGGTCGCCGAAGCCGCGGACACCGCGCATCGTGCCGAAGTAGTGGTCGAACGAACGGTTCTCCTGCATCAGGATCACGATGTGTTCGATGTCGCGGATCGTGCCGGTGCGGCGGTTTGCGGGAATCGCAAGCGCATCGCGGATCACGGGCGGAAACAGGTTCAGCGCGGCGGCGCCGGCGGTGCCGGCGGCGACGCGCAGGAAGTCACGACGGTTCGATCGGGTCATGGTCGTTATCGTGCGGTAAAGAGGGGAGCCGATTGGCGGGACCTACGGGAAGGGCGCGTCCGGGTCGCAGGATGCGGCTGCGCGGGGGCGTGCCGACGCGAGCATAGCGAGGAATCGGTGTCATTCATGTGAAGTCCGGAATCGTTTGCACATGCATCGGGCCGGCATCGGGATGCGTATCGCCGGCGGTTATGGTGCAGCAGGGAAAGCAGGGAAAGCAGGGAAAGCAGGAAAGCAGGAAAGCAGGGCGGCGCGCATGCGCGCCGGCGAAGCGGAGGTCGGTGCGGGCGCGTCAGGCGTCCGTCACCCACGCGCCGAACCATTCGCTCGGGCGTGCGATCTCGTCCTGCGCGGCGACGAGTTCGAGTTCGTAGCGGCGCGCATCATAGGTGGCCTTCACGACCGCGTGCACGGCCGCGAGCGTATGCTCGAACGCGGCGCGCACGGAGTCGCCGCGCAGCCGGCGCGCGACGAACACCGCGCTGGTGAGGTCGCCGACGCCGACCGGATGGCGCGGAAATGCGTATAACGGACGCTGGCCGATCCACGCTTCGGTTTCAGTGACCGCGAGCATGTTGAAGCGGTCGGCCGGGCTGTTGCGGTCGTGCAGGTGCTTGACGAGGATGATCTGCGGGCCGCGGCGGATCAGCGCGCGGCACGCGTCGACGGCTTCGGCGACGGTCTCGATGCGCCGCCCGACGAGCTTTTGCAGTTCGGTGTGGTTCGGCGACATGCCGTCCGCGAGCGCGGGCACCTCTTGGACCATTAATTCCTCGACGCCCGGCTCGGGCCGGATGCCGCCCGTCTGGCCCATCGCCGGATCGCAGAAGTACCACGCGTCCGGATTCATCGCCTTCACCGTGCGGACGATCTCGACTGCCGCGCGCGCCTGCGGCGGCGAGCCGAGGAAGCCGGACAGCACGGCGTCGCAGCGCTTGAGCGCGCCGATCGCGGCGATCCCGTCGACGAGCTGCTCCATCTTCGCGGCATCGATCGCGCTGCCGGCCCAGTGGCCGTACTGCATGTGGTTCGACAACTGGACGGTATTGAGCGGCCAGACGTTGACGCCGAGGCGCTGCATCGGGAACACGGCCGCACTGTTGCCGGCATGGCCGTAGATGACGTGCGACTGAATGCTGAGGACGTTTTTCATGGGAATCCGCCTGCAGGCGTTCCAGGGTCACGTCACACGATACCCGAGTTCGTCGCGCACGCGGAAGTCGCGCGGCCACCGAGTGTTGCGCGCCGTCGTCAGCCGACCGCGTAGAATCGCGGGGCGCGGCGCCGTCCGGCTGCCCGCGTGCGTTTCCAATCACCGTGACCGCCATGCCTTCGATTTGCAAGATGTTGTCCGTCGCGCGCGCCGCCCTGCTCGGCGCCGGCGTTGCCTTCGCATGCGCGACCGCCGCCGCCGAGGCCACCCCGGTGCCCGCCGGCAACGACGGGCCGGCGTACGGCCCGCGCCTGGAAGGCTTCACCTACCCGGAACCCCTGCACCGCTACGCGTTCGCGTCGCAGCGTGAAACCCTCGAGATGATTTACATGGACGTGCAGCCGGCGCACCCGAACGGCCGCACCGTCGTGCTGCTGCACGGCAAGAACTTCTGCGCGGGGACCTGGGAAGACACGATCGGCGTGCTGAGCCGCGCCGGCTATCGCGTGATTGCGCCGGACCAGATCGGCTTCTGCAAGTCGTCGAAACCCGATCGCTACCAGTACAGCTTCCAGCAGCTCGCGCGCAACACGCACGCGCTGCTGGAATCGATCGGCGTGAAATCGGCGACGATCGTCGGCCACTCGACGGGCGGGATGCTCGCGATGCGCTACGCGCTGATGTACCCGAAGGCGACCGACCAGCTCGTGCTCGTGAATCCGATCGGCCTGGAGGACTGGAAGGCGCTCGGCGTGCCGCCGCTGTCGGTCGACTACTGGTATGCGCGCGAGCTGAAGACGACGGCCGACGGCATCCGCCGCTACGAGCAGAGCACGTACTACGCGGGCAAGTGGTCGCCGTCGTACGAGCGCTGGGTGCAGATGCTCGCCGGGATGTATCGCGGCGCCGGCCGCGACGCGGTCGCGTGGAACTCCGCGCTGATCTACGACATGATCCTCACGCAGCCGGTGGTCTACGAATTCGGCGCGATCCGCGTGCCGACGCTGCTCATGATCGGCGACAAGGACACGACCGCGATCGGCAAGGATGTCGCTCCGCCCGACGTGCACGCGAAGCTCGGCCGCTATCCGGAACTCGCGAAGCGCACGCAGGCGGCGATCCCCGGCGCGCAGCTCGTCGAATTCCCGGCGCTCGGGCACGCACCGCAGATCCAGGATCCGGACGCATTCCACAAGGCGCTGCTCGACGCTCTGGAGGCCGCGCACCCGCAGTGATGCGGCGCGCGTTCGCGCCGTCAGCGCGTTTCGTTCGCGAGTTCGTCGCGGATCTGCGCGGCCAGTTCGAACGAGCGCAGCCGCGCGGCGTGATCGTAGATCTGCGCGGTGACGATCAATTCGTCCGCCCCCGTCTGCGCGATGCGATCGCGCAGCTTGTCGCGCACCGTGTCGCGCGAGCCGACCGCCGCGAAAGACAGCGAATGCGCGACGTTCGCGAGTTCGAGCTCGTTCGCCTCGAGCACGTCGACGGGCGGCGGCAGCTTGCCCGGCGTGCCGCGCCTCAGGTTGATGAACTGCTGCTGCAGCGACGTGAACAGGCGCCGCGCCTCGTCGTCGGTATCGGCCGCGAACACGTTGACGCCGACCATCGCGTGCGGCTTCGGCCATGCGGCCGACGGCCGGTACTGCGCGCGGTAGATCTCGAGCGCGCGCATCAGGTAGTCCGGCGCGAAGTGCGACGCGAACGCGAACGGCAGCCCGAGCATCGCGGCGAGCTGCGCGCTGAACAGGCTCGAACCGAGCAGCCACACGGGCACGTCGAGCCCCGCGCCGGGCACCGCGCGCACGCGCTGGCCGGGCGCCGGCTCCGCGAAATAGCGCAGCAGCTCGGCGACGTCGTCCGGAAACGAGTCGGCGCTGCCGATCAGGTCGCGGCGCAGCGCGCGCGACGTGGTCTGGTCGGTGCCGGGCGCGCGGCCGAGGCCGAGATCGATGCGCCCCGGATACAGCGACGCGAGCGTGCCGAACTGCTCGGCGATCACGAGCGGCGCGTGGTTCGGCAGCATGATGCCGCCGGACCCGACGCGGATCGTCTGCGTGGCGCCCGCGACATGGCCGATCACGACGGCGGTCGCCGCGCTCGCGATGCCGGGCATGTTGTGATGCTCGGCGAGCCAGTAGCGCTGGTAGCCCCAGCGTTCCGCGTGCTGCGCGAGATCGACGGTGTTGCGGAAAGCCTGCGAGGCGTCGGCGCCGGTCGGAATGGGGGCGAGATCGAGTACGGAAAACGGAGTCATCGGGTGGCCTTCGAAAGGGGCGCGCGGTGATGCGCTTACGCAACAAATGCCAAGGATTTTGCCAAAGGGTTCCGGAACGTGCTGGGCGCGCGCCGATACCCATGCGCGTCGCAGGGATGCAGGGTCGGATTCGATGATTGTTGCAAAAATCAATCCAATCGTTGGTTAATTACCAATCTTTACGGTAATTGGACGTGAATCCGCATCGACCGACAAATTTGCACGAAACGTTTGATTTTCAAGACTGCAATACGCCTGCAAAGTGCTTACGCTAACGTAAACGCGGTTGCGCCTGAATGGTTCGCCGGCCGCCCAGCTTTGCTGAAATTGCACCAGTCCGTTTCTCGTAGTGCCGAGCGCGGGGTGCCGCAGGCTGATAAAATCCGGCGCCTGCCCATGTTGTGCCGACGGTAGCCATTCGAGTCTTCCCGCATGCCCGTCCGGGCGTCGCGCGGAGATGCGCCATACGAAGCCGGGCATGGCAACACCCGAAGGCGGGTCGTGCCTCCCCCATATACAGACGCTGCTGGAACAAGGAGTCGGGTCGTGCCCGCGTTCGTCGCTGTCCGAATACCGCATCACGCTCAATCACGCTCAAGCGTTCGCCGTGGCGTTCAGGTCGCCGGGAGGCGTCGCGCATGACGCCGACCGCAACGCTGCTCGACTGGCTCCTGATCGCGTTCACGCTGGCCGCGGCCGGTTATGCGCTCGTCGCCGCGTTCGCGCCGCAGCCGCGCATGCCGCGCACGGCCGCGCGCGACGGCTACGAGCCGGTCAGCGTGCTCAAGCCGCTGTGCGGCGCGGAGCCGCACCTGTACGAAAACCTCGCGACCTTCTGCGAGCAGCGCCATCCGCGCCATGAAGTGCTGTTCGGCGTCGCGTCGGCGGCCGATCCGGCCATTGCCGTCGTCGAGCGGCTGCGTGCCGACTATCCCGAGTGCGACATCACGCTGGTGGTCGACTCGCGCGTGCACGGCAAGAACCTGAAGGTCAGCAACCTGATCAATCTCGCCGAGCGCGCGAAGTACGGCCGCATCGTGATCGCGGACAGCGACATCGCGGTGAAGCCCGATTATCTGGAGCGCGTGACGGCGCCGCTCGCCGACGTATCGGTCGGCGTCGTCACGTGCTTGTATCATGCGCGCAGCGTCGGCGGGTTCTGGACGCGGATCGGCGCGCAGTTCGTCGACGCCTGGTTCGCGCCGTCGGTGCGGATCACGCACCTCGGCCGCTCGAGCCGCTTCGGCTTCGGCGCGACGCTCGCGCTGACGCGCGACACGCTCGACCGGATCGGCGGCTTTCTCGCGCTGAAGGACGAGCTGGCCGACGATTTCTGGCTCGCCGAGCTGCCGCGCCGCCTCGGGCGGCGCACCGTGCTGTCGGAGGTCGACGTCGCGACCGACGTGATCGAGCCGTCGTTCGGGCCGCTGTGGCACCGCGAGACGCGCTGGCTGCGTACGATCCGGTCGCTGAACCCGGCCGGCTTCGCGTTCCTGTTCATCACATTTACCGCGCCGTGGCTCGCGATTGGCGCGGCGCTCGCGCTGCGTCTCGACGGAACCTTCGCCGGCACGCTGGCGGGCGCGGCGGCCGCCGTCGGCGCATTCGGGCGGCTCGTGCTGCACGCGCGCGGCGAGGACGGCTGGCGCGCGTTCTGGCGCGACCTGCCGCTCGTCGCGGTGCGCGACACGCTGCTCGCGCTCGAGTGGCTCGCGGCGGTGTTCGGCACGCACGTCGTGTGGCGCGGCGCAAGGATGACGGTCGTCGGCGGCGAACGCGCGACGGCGGCCGTGGAAGGGGTGGACGGCCGCTAGGGCCGCTCCCGGACGAACCCGGCCCGAGGGCCGAGACGCGCTGTGCGGCGAAGCCGCGCGGCGCGACATGACAGAGAGGCGGGCGCCGGCAGGGCGGCCCGCGGTTTTTTGACTGAATCGTTGAATCGAATCGAACTATGCAGGCTACCGGAGCATTCATGAAAACGCTGTTCTTGCAGGCCCCTTCGTATGACGGCTTCGACGGCGGAGCCGGCTCGCGCTATCAGGCGAAGCGCGAAATCCGTTCCTTCTGGTATCCGACGTGGCTCGCACAGCCGGCCGCGCTCGTGCCGGGCAGCCGCGTCGTCGACGCGCCGGCCGACGGCCTGTCGGTCGAGGAGACGCTGAAGATCGCGAACGACTACGATCTCGTGATCATCCACACGAGCACGCCGTCGTTCCCGACCGATGCGATGTTCGCGCAGGATCTCAAGAAGATGAAGCCGTCGATGCTGGTCGGCATGGTGGGCGCGAAGGTGATGGTCGATCCGCACAACTCGCTCACGGCAAGCGAGGCAATCGACTTCGTGTGTCGCGAGGAATTCGACTACACGTGCAAGGAAATCGCCGAAGGCAAGCCGTTCCCCGAGATCAAGGGCTTGAGCTGGCGCGCGAAGGACGGCTCGATCGAGCACAACGAAGCGCGTCCGATCCTCGAGAACATGGACGAACTGCCGTTCGTCGCGCCCGTCTACAAGCGCGACCTGAAGATCGACAACTACTTCATCGGCTACCTGAACTACCCGTACGTGTCGATCTACACGGGCCGCGGCTGCAAGTCGCGCTGCACGTTCTGCCTGTGGCCGCAGACGGTCAGCGGCCATCGCTACCGCACGCGCTCGGTCGAGAACGTGCTCGCGGAAGCGAAGTGGATCCGCGACAACATGCCGGAAGTGAAGGAACTGATGTTCGACGACGACACCTTCACCGACGACCTGCCGCGCGCCGAAGCCATCGCCATCGGTCTGGGCAAGCTCGGCATGACGTGGTCGTGCAACGCGAAGGCGAACGTGCCGTACAAGACGCTGAAGGTCATGAAGGAAAACGGCCTGCGCCTGCTGCTGGTCGGCTTCGAATCCGGCGACGACCAGATCCTCGTGAACATCAAGAAGGGCGTGCGCACGGATTTCGCGCGCCGCTTCAGCGCGGACTGCAAGAAGCTCGGCATCAAGATCCACGGTACCTTCATTCTCGGCCTGCCGGGCGAGACGCAGGAGACCATCAAGAAGACGATCGAGTACGCGAAGGAAATCAATCCGCACACGATCCAGGTTTCGCTCGCCGCGCCGTACCCGGGCACGACGCTCTACAAGCAGGCCGTGGAAAACGGCTGGATGGAAGAGAACAAGACCATCAACCTGGTGAGCAAGGAAGGCGTGCAGCTCGCGGCGATCGGCTATGCGCACCTGTCGCGCGACGAGATCTATCACCACCTCGAGCAGTTCTATCGCGAGTTCTACTTCCGTCCGTCGAAGATCTGGGAGATCGTCCGCGAGATGCTGACGAGCTGGGACATGATGAAGCGCCGCCTGCGCGAAGGCGTCGAGTTCTTCCGCTTCCTGCGCGCGCACGAGGCCTGATTCGTGGCGACGCAGCGGGCGGCGCGGGCGCTGATCTTCACCGCGGACGACTTCGGGCTGCACCCGCGCGTCAATGCGGCGGTCGAGCGTGCGCATCGCGACGGCGTGCTGAACGCCGCGAGCCTGATGGTCGGTGCGCCCGCCGCGCAGGATGCGATCGAACGCGCGCGGCGGCTGCCGTCGCTCGCGGTCGGCCTGCACCTCGTCCTCGCGGACGGGCCGACCACGCTGCCCGCGCATGACATTCCCGCGCTCGTCGGCCCCGATGGGCGGTTCGGCGACGCGATGGCGAGGGACGGCTGCCGCTTCTTCTTCCTGCCGCACGTGCGTGCGCAACTGCGCCGCGAGATCCGCGCGCAGTTCGACGCGTTCGCGGCGAGCGGCCTGCCGCTCGACCACGTGAACGCACACAAGCATTTCCACCTGCATCCGACCGTGCTGTCGATGATCATCGAGATCGGCCGCGACTACGGGTTGCGTGCGGTGCGGCTGCCGTACGAGGCGAGTGCGCCCGCGCTGCTCAAGCCGTGGATCGCGCTCGTGCGCGCACGGCTCGACCGCGCGGGGCTCGCGCACAACGACTACGTGGTCGGGATCGAACACACGGGCGCGATGGACGAGGCCGTGCTGCTCGACGCGCTCGCGACGCTGCCGCCGGGCGTCGGCGAGATCTACTGCCATCCGGCCGAGGCCGGCGACGGCCCGATCACGCCGACGATGGCCGGCTACCGTCCGGTGGACGAACTCGATGCGCTGCTGTCGCCGCGCGTCGCCGCCGCGCTGAAGGCGGCGGGCGTCGCGACCGGAGGCTTTGCCGACGTGTTCGGCCAGCGTGCGGCCAAGCGCGGCGCATATGCACCGCGCGCACCGGGAGCGCGACCGTCATGACCAGGTGGATCAAGTGGCTCGGCTGGCCGATCGGCATCGGCATCCTGCTCGCGCTGGGGCTGCACGAAGGCGTCGGCGACGTGTCGCAGATGCTCGCGCGCGCCGGTTACGCGCTGCTGTGGCTCGTGCCGTTCCATGCGCTGCCGCTGCTGCTCGATGCGTATGCATGGCACCTACTGCTCGAGCGGCGCAGCTCGCTGCCGTTCCTGTGGTGGATCGCGACCGTGCGCGAGGCCGTGAACCGGCTGCTGCCCGTGGTCGGGATCGGCGGCGAGCTGGTCGGCATCCGGCTCGCGCGCTGGCAGGTGCCCGACGCGAGCCGCGTGACGGCGTCGGTGATCGTCGAGGTGCTCGTGACGATCGTCGTCCAGTATGCGTTCGCGGCGCTCGGCCTCGTGCTGCTGCTTTCGACGACGCACGACATGGGCGGCGGCGCGATCGGCCTCGCGCTGCTGCTGACGCTGCCGTTGCCCGTGCTCGGCGTCGTGCTGATGCGGCGCGGCGGAATCTTCCACGCGATCGAGCGTTTCGCGGGCCGCCTGCTCGGCGATTCGCACCGGCTGCTGCAGGGTGTCGACGGCCGCCGGCTCGATGCCGACATCGACGGGCTGATGTCGCGCACGGGCCTGCTGTTCAGCGCGTTCTTCTGGCAGCTGGCCGGCTACGTGCTCGGCGCGCTCGAGATCTACTGGGCGCTCGCGCTGCTCGGCCATCCGGTGTCGATCGGCGGTGCGATCGCGATCGAGGCGATGACGCAGGCCGTGCGGCATGCGGCGTTCATGGTGCCGGGCGGCCTCGGCGTGCAGGAGGCGACCGTCGTGCTGCTCGCGCAGATGTTCGGCGTCGATCGCGAGACGGCGCTGTCGCTCGCGCTGGTCAAGCGCGGCCGCGAGGTGCTGTTCGGCTGCGTGGCGCTCGGTTCGTGGCAACTCGCCGAACTCGTGCGCACGCGCCGCCGCATCAACGACGCGCCGCCGGCCGGGCCGCGCGGGCCGCATCCGGCGAGCCGCACGCCCGAAACCGAAGCTGAAACCGAAACGATGCATTGAACACGAGACGGGCCGCGCGCCCGTCTCGCGCTTTTGGCGTCGTGCGGGTATGCTTGCCGCGTGTTTTCTCGACGCGCATTTCTTCCGATGATTTTCCGTTTCCGGCTGCTTCCCGTGACGATGCTGGCCGCCGCGCTGGCGCTGACCGGCTGCGACGACAAGCAAGGTAACCTCGACGTGCAACGCATCAGGGACTTCTTCAACGCGATCAAGCCCGCGCCGCTGCTGCTGAAGGGGCTGAAGGTCGGCGAATCGACCGAGGCCGACGTGCGCGGCACGATGGGCAAGCCCGAGACCGAGCGCGTGTTCACCGACGGCTCGAAGCGTCTCGAATATCCGCGCGGCCCGATGGGCAACCAGACGTGGTTCGTCGATCTCGATGCGAGCGGCCGCTACACGGGCGCGACGCAGGTGCTGACCGCAGAGAATTTCGCGAAGGTGCGCCCCGGGATGAACGAGGACGAGGTGCGGCGCCTGCTCGGCAAGCCCGGCGACATCGCGCAGTATCCGCTGAAGCCCGAGACGGTCTGGAGCTGGCGCTGGCTCGAGGACGGCGTCAACACCGACGCATTCTTCAACGTCCATTTCGGCCCGGACGGGCTTGTCTATACGACTTCGCGCTCCGACATCCTGAAGGGACGGTGAGCCGGCCCGCGTTCGGCGCTATATCGAAAAAGCGACCGGAAAATTGCAAAAAGTCCGCTTCCCTGCGTGTCATCCGACTGTCAGGAAGCGGCTTTTTTCCTTTTGAAACAGCGGTGTAGGCCGGGGTCGCAAATGACCGGACGGGTTGCTGCGGCGCAGCAATCGCGTGCGAGGTGATTTGAGGCAAACAATTTCGCTTGCGACTATCCGCGTCAGCCCGGCGCGGGACAGGCATTCGCGTCGGCATCCATTTCAACTCTGGAGACGCGCGTGTTCCTTTACGGCTTTGGTCCTGTCCTCTGGGCCGGCACCGTGCAGACCATCGAGCTGTCGGTGCTGTCGCTCGCCACTGCGGTGGCGCTGGGGCTGATCGGCGCGGTGGCGAAGCTGTCGCACAACCGGGTGCTGCGAGCGATCGCGACCGGTTATACGACGCTGATCCGCTCGGTGCCCGATCTTGTGCTGATGCTGCTGCTGTTCTACAGCATCCAGATCTGGCTGAACCAGTTCACCGACCTCGTCGGCTGGAACCAGATCGACATCGATCCGTTCGTGGCCGGCGTGCTGACGCTCGGCTTCATCTACGGCGCGTACTTCACCGAGACCTTTCGCGGTGCGTTCCTGTCGGTGCCGCGCGGCCAGCTCGAAGCCGGTGCCGCATACGGGATGAGCGGCGCGCGCGTGTTCGCGCGGATCATGTTTCCTCAGATGATGCGCTTTGCGCTGCCCGGGATCGGCAACAACTGGCAGGTGCTCGTGAAGGCGACCGCGCTGGTGTCGATCATCGGTCTCGCGGACGTCGTGAAGGCCGCGCAGGACGCCGGCAAGAGTACGTTCAACATGTTCTTCTTCATCCTCATTGCGGCGCTGATCTACCTCGCGATCACGACCGTTTCCAACCTCGTGCTGATCCAGCTCGAGAAGCGTTATTCCATGGGCGTGCGGCACGCAGAACTATGATCGAGATCCTCCAGGAATTCGGCAAGGCGTTCCTTTACTGGGACGGCCAGCGCCTCTCCGGCCTTGCGGTGACGCTGTGGCTGCTCGTCGCGTCGATTTCGCTCGGCTTCGTGTGCGCGGTGCCGCTCGCGGTCGCGCGCGTGTCGAAGAAGAAGTGGGTGTCGATGCCCGTGCGGTTCTACACGTATGTGTTCCGCGGCACGCCGCTCTACGTGCAGTTGCTGCTGATGTACACGGGCATGTACAGCCTCGAGTTCGTGCGTTCGCATTCGCTGCTCGACGCGTTCTTCCGCAGCGGCTTCAACTGCGCGATTCTCGCGTTCGCGCTGAACACCTGCGCGTACACGACCGAGATCTTCGCGGGGGCGATCCGCGCGATTCCGCACGGCGAGGTCGAGGCTGCGCGGGCGTACGGGATGACGCCGTTCACGATGTACCGCCGCGTGATCCTGCCGTCGGCGCTGCGTCGCGCGCTGCCGCTGTACAGCAACGAGGTGATCCTGATGCTGCACGCGACGACCGTCGCGTTCACGGCGACCGTGCCGGACATCCTGAAGGTCGCGCGCGACGCGAATTCCGCGACCTACATGGCGTTCCAGTCGTTCGGAATCGCCGCGCTGATCTATCTTGCGGTATCTTTCGCACTCGTCGCGGCGTTTCGCCGCGCGGAGCGCCACTGGCTCGCGTATCTCGCGGCCGGCCGTCATTGATTTCACTTCGAGGAGAGCCAGATGGCCGAGATCACTCAAACGAGCGCTTCCGCTTCCACCAAGCTTGCGGCGGTCGACATCCACAAGCGCTATGGCGACAACGAGGTGCTCAAGGGCGTGTCGCTGAACGCAAAGGCCGGTGACGTCATCAGCATCATCGGCGCGAGCGGTTCGGGCAAGAGCACGTTCCTGCGCTGCATCAATTTCCTCGAGCGGCCGAATGCGGGGCAGATCGTCGTCGACGGCGAGACCGTCCGCACGAAGACCGACCGCACCGGTGCGCTCGAAGTCGCCGATCACAAGCAGCTTCAGCGTATCCGCACGAAGCTCGCGATGGTGTTCCAGCACTTCAATCTGTGGGCGCACATGAACGTGCTCGAGAACGTGATGGAAGCGCCCGTACACGTGCTCGGCATCCCGAAGAAGGAAGCCGAGGATCGCGCGCGCGCGTATCTCGAGAAGGTCGGCCTCGCGCCGCGCGTCGAGAAGCAGTATCCGTCGCACCTGTCGGGCGGCCAGCAGCAGCGTGTCGCGATCGCGCGTGCGCTCGCGATGCATCCGGACGTGATGCTGTTCGACGAGCCGACGTCGGCGCTCGACCCGGAGCTGGTGGGCGAAGTGCTGAAGGTGATGCAGAAGCTTGCCGAGGAAGGCCGCACGATGATCGTCGTCACGCACGAGATGGGGTTCGCGCGCAACGTGTCGAATCATGTGATGTTCCTGCATCAGGGGCGGACCGAGGAAGAGGGCGATCCGAAGGAAGTGCTGGTGCGCCCGCAGAGCGAGCGTCTCAAGCAGTTCCTGTCGGGCAGCCTCAAGTAACGCGACAGGGCGGGTTTCATACGTGGTACCGGTGTCTCGTCCCGCAGGCGCCACCCGCACGACGCAGGTGGTGATCGTTGCATTGCCGCCCGTGTCGATGTCGGGCGTGGGCCCGATCGTCGATGCGCTGAATCTTGCGAACGAGATCGACGGGCGGCTGCTGTATCGCTGGCAGGTATGTTCGTGGGACGGGCGGCCCGTGCCGCTCGCGGGCGGCGCGCAATGGCATGCCGATGCGGCGTTCAACGATGCGATCGCGTGCGACTGGCTGATCGTCGTGACCGAGCGGTTTCAGCAGTTTGCCGATTACCGGCTGTTTCTCGCGAGTCTTGCGCGGGTCGGGCAGCGTACGCCGCTCGTGACCGGCATTCATCACGGCGTGTGGTGGCTTGCGATGGCCGGGCAGCTTTCCGGTTATCGCGTGAGCGTGAACTGGGAGACGTATCAACAGTTTGCCGAGCAGTTCGAGCGGTCGATCGTCACGCAGCAGATCTTCGAGATCGATCGGGACCGCGCGACGTGCGCGGGCGGGCAGGCTACCGTGGATTTCATGCTGGCGATGATCGGCCGGGAACATGGGCCCGATCTCGGCGAGCGGATTGCCGATGCGCTTGGTGCGGGGACGTTGAGGAGTGGCGAGGAACGTCAGCGGATTCCTTTCGTTACCGCGCCCGGCGAGCGGCATCCGCGGCTGAACGATGCGTTGCTGTTGATGGAAGCCAATGTCGAGGATCCTTTGACTACCGATGAGATCGCCGAATTGGTCGGCGTTTCGCGCCGACAGTTAGAGCGGTTGTTTCGGCAGTATCTTGGGGCGATGCCCTCGAAGTATTACCTCAATCTCCGGTTGCTCAAGGCAAGGACGCAGTTGCAGCGCACGAGCAAATCGGTCGTGCAGGTTAGTCTTGCCTGTGGGTTTTCTTCTGCCGCGCATTTTTCCAATGCCTATCGCGAGAGGTTCGGGGTGACGCCTCGGGAAGATCGGCGAGCGTGGCTCGAAAAGCAGACTGGCGGCGGTGCGGAGCCTCGGGGCGGCGCGCTTGTTGAGCGCGATGGGAAGGAGTGAGTTTTGGGTGGTTTGCTTGCGGTTGTCGTGAAGCACCTGTGATCGTGTCGGTCTATTAGCGTCGCCCCTGCGCGGGGCGGCGGTTACTTTTCTTTGTCTTGCCAAAGAAAAGTAACCAAAAGAAAGGCGCTCGGAAAACGCATGACTTCCCGGTGCCGTGGCCGTCAGAGTGGATCGCACAAAAGTGTCCGCGCCAGTCAGGAGACCGGAGTGGTTCGAGCAATGGTTCTGACGCGCCACACCACCCCACAGAGCGGTATACCGCCCGCCAGCTCCATCCTCGCTTCGCTCGGCTGCAAGGTACTTCAGGTCGTGCGGCTTGCGCTCATGTGCTTCCAACCGCGAAGCATTGCCGGGGCCGACATTCCGGTCACTCATACCATTCGTGCGACCGGGCCGGTTGCCTGCCATCAGTGCCCAACTGCGGGGGCGCGCGTTTCCGCGTTCGTTGAGTGCGTCCCTTTTTCTGCAAGGGAGAGGTGCGCATCACGTGCGTAATGGGTTTGGGGCGTGGATTATTTCGATTGTGCTGCTTGAGCGGTGTGTACCTGTCGGCCGAGCGAAGCGAGGGCGGAGCTAGCGGGCGGTATACCGCTTTGTTGGGTGGTGTGGCGCGTCAGAACCATTGCTCGAACCACTCCGGTCTCCTGACTGGCGCGGACACTTAGGCGAGGGCCACTCTGATGACCATGGCACCGGGAAGTCATGCGTTTTCTGAGCGCCTTTCTTTTGGTTACTTTTCTTTGGCAAGACAAAGAAAAGTAACCGCCGCCCCGCGCAGGGGCGACGCTAATAGACCGACACGATCACAGGTGCTTCACGAAAACCGCAGGCCGACCACCCAAAAGCCGCAACCAAAAACACCAACCCCCGCCGGGAGGGCAAAATAAAGCGAACTATCCGCTTCCGATAGAACCCGTCGCAATTCCGCAAGACGCTTGCGTCACCCTTACCTAAACTTGATCCTGTTGAACCCTCTTACGAAACCGAAAGGAACGACCATGACGACCTCGACCGTGACCCGCCAGACATTCGACGAAGTGATGGTGCCGGTATTTTCCCCCGCCCCGTTCGTGCCGGATCGCGCAGAGGGCTCCCGCGTGTGGGACACGGCCGGCCGCGAGTACGTGGATTTCGCGTGCGGCATCGCGGTGACGTCGCTCGGCCACGGCCACCCGGAACTGCTGAAAGTCCTGGACGAGCAAGGCCGCAAGCTCTGGCACATCGGCAACGGCTACACGAACGAGCCGGTGCTGCGCCTCGCGAAGCGCCTCGAATCGCTGACCTTCGCCGATCGCGCATTCTTCGCGAACTCGGGCGCGGAAGCGAACGAAGCCGCACTGAAGCTCGCACGCCGCGTCGCATTCGATCGCCACGGCGCCGACAAATTCGAAATCATCTCGTTCGTGCAGTCGTTCCACGGCCGCACGTTCTTCACGGTCAGCGTCGGCGGCCAGCCGAAGTACTCGGAAGGCTTCGGCCCCGTGCCGGCCGGCATCAAGCACCTGCCGTACAACGACATCGACGCCGCGAAGGCAGCGATCGGCCCGCAAACCTGCGCGGTGATCGTCGAGCCCGTGCAGGGCGAAGGCGGCGTGATCCCGGCCGATCCGGCCTTCCTGAAGGCGCTGCGCGAAGCGTGCGACGCCAACGACGCACTGCTGATTTTCGACGAAGTGCAAACGGGCGTCGGCCGCACGGGCCAGTTCTACGCGTACATGGACACGGGCGTCACGCCGGACATCCTGACGACGGCCAAGGCGCTCGGCAACGGCTTCCCGATCGGCGCGATGCTGACGACGAACGAACTGGCCGCGCACTTCAAGGTCGGCGTGCACGGCACGACGTACGGCGGCAACCCGCTCGCATCGGCGATCGCCGACAAGGTCGTCGAACTGATCGGCGACCCGGCACTGCTCGAAGGCGTGCGCGAACGCAGCGTGCGCCTGAAGGGCGCGCTCGAACGCATCAACGCACGCTTCGGCATCTTCAAGGACATCCGCGGCAAGGGCCTGCTCGTCGGCGCGGAACTCACCGCCGCGTTCGACGGCCGCGCGAAGGACTTCGTCACCGCCGCAGCCGAGAACGGCCTGATCATGCTGATCGCCGGCCCGAACGTGCTGCGCTTCGTCCCGTCGCTGGTGATCCCGTTCGACCTGCTCGACGAAGGCGTCAAGCGCTTCGAGAAGGCGGTCGAACAAGTGCTCGCCGCACAGGAAGCCACCGCGCGCTGATCGGCGCACCCATCGCAGACAGGAACGACGATGCTATTTGTTCGCCCCGGCAAACTCACGGATCTCGATGCGCTCGCGCACATGGCGCGCACCGCGCAGCCGGTCCTGCACTCGCTGCCGCACGACCGCGCGGCGCTCGAAGCGCGCGTGGCGCTCTCCGAGGATTCGTTTCGCGCGGACGTCGACTTCGCCGGCGAGGAGTTCTACCTCTTCGTGCTCGAGGATTCGTCGACGGGCAAGCTGCTCGGCACGGCGAGCATCGTGGCCGCGGCCGGCTACTCGGAGCCGTTCTACGCGTTCCGCAACGACGCACTGATCCACGCGTCGCGCGAGCTGCACGTGAACCGCAAGATCCACGCGCTCACGATGTCGCACGAGCTGACCGGCAAGAGCCGGCTCGCCGGCTTCTACGTCGATCCGTCGCTGCGCGGCGACGCGGCCGCGCACCTGATCTCGCGCGCCCGGATGATGTACATCGCCGCGAATCGCCGCCGCTTCACGCCCGAAGTGTTCACGCTGCTGCTCGGCGTGAGCGACGGCAACGGCGCATCGCCGTTCTGGGAAGCGGTGGGCCGCAAGTTCTTCGGCCGCGACTTCACCGACGTCGACATCGCGTCGGGCGGCCGCAGCCGCACGTTCATCGCGGAAGTGATGCCGGCCTATCCGATCTACGTGCCGCTGCTGCCGGAAGCCGCGCAGCGCGTGCTCGGCGAGCCGAACGAGACGGCATTGCTCGCGTACGACATCCATCTCGAGGAAGGCTTCGAGCCCGACCGCTTCGTCGACATCTTCGACGCGGGCCCGGTGCTGACCGCGCAGGTCGACCGCACCGCGTGCGTGAGGCACGGCACGGAGCGCGTCGTGCGCGAGGCCGCGCACCAGCAGGGCGACGTCGCGTACATGGTGTCGACGGGCAGCGGCGAATCGTTCCGCTGCGTGCTGGCCGACCTGCCGGGCGATACGGCCGATGCACGGGGCCATGCACCGCTGGCCGGCGACGTGCGCGCGGCGCTCGATGTGAAGGATGGCGATGTCGTGCGCTGCGTGCCGCTGCACCGCCGCGACGATGAAGATTTGAAGGGGGACGCAGCATGATCGTCGTTCGGGTCGTACAAACGGGCGACGTCGACGCGCTCGTGTCGCTCGCGAAGGAAACCGGGCCGGGCCTGACCACGTTCAAGCCCGACCGCGACGCGCTCGCCGCGCGCATCGAGCGCACGCGCCGCACGCTGGCGGGCGAGGCCGCGCCGGGCGAAGCCGGCTACTTCTTCGTGATGGAAGAATCGAAGACGGGCGACATCGCGGGCGTGTGCGGGATCGAATCGCAGGTCGGCCTCGAACAGCCGTTCTACAACTATCGCGTGAGCACGGTCGTGCACGCGAGCCAGGAGCTCGGCGTGTGGACGCGGATGTCCGCGCTGAACATCTCGCACGACCTGACGGGCTATGCGGAAGTGTGCTCGCTGTTCCTGAGCCCGCGCTATCGCACGGGCGGTGTCGGCGGCCTGCTGTCGCGCTCGCGCTTCATGTTCATCGCGCAGTTCCGCGAGCGCTTCCCGGAACGCATCTGCGCGGAACTGCGCGGCCACTTCGACGAAGACGGCACGTCGCCGTTCTGGCGTGCAGTCGGTTCGCACTTCTACCAGATCGATTTCAACGCGGCCGACTACCTGAGCTCGCACGGCCGCAAGTCGTTCCTCGCGGAACTGATGCCGCGCTACCCGGTGTATGTCGACCTGTTGCCGCAGGACGCGCAGGACGCGGTCGGCCTCACGCACCGCGACACGCTGCCGGCCCGCAAGATGCTCGAGGCGGAAGGGCTGCGTTACCAGAACCACGTCGACATCTTCGACGCGGGCCCGGTGCTCGAATGCCACGTGAACGACTTGCGCACGGTGCGCGAGAGCGTCGTCGTGCCGGTCGCGATCGGCGTGCCCGATGCGCAGGGCGACCATCCGCCGACGTCGCTCGTATCGAATACGTCGCTCGCCGATTTCCGCGTCGGCGTCGCGCCGGGCGTGGTCGCGAACGGTTCGTTCGTGCTGTCGGCCGACGATGCCGTCGCGCTCGACGTGAAGGCCGGCGATCCGGTTCGCGTGCTGCCGCTCAAAGTCAAACAGGGATAAACGAATCATGACGGAACTCTTCATCGACGGCGCCTGGGTCGCAGGCTCGGGCCCCGTCTTCGCTTCGCGCAACCCGGGTACCGACGAGATCGCATGGCAGGGCGACAGCGCGTCGGCGGCCGACGTCGACCGCGCGGTCGCGAGCGCGCGCCGCGCGTTCGCCGGCTGGTCGGCGCTCGACTTCGAATCGCGCTGCGCGATCGTGAAGCGCTTCGCGGCCTTGCTCAACGAACGCAAGGAAGCGATCGCGACCGCGATCGGCCGCGAGACGGGCAAGCCGCTGTGGGAAGCGCGCACCGAAGTCGCGTCGATGGCCGCGAAGGTCGGCATCTCGATCCAGGCATACCAGGAACGCACGGGCGAGAAGCGCCAGGACATGGCCGACGGCGTCGCGGTGCTGCGCCACCGCCCGCACGGCGTCGTCGCGGTGTTCGGCCCGTACAACTTCCCCGGACACTTGCCGAACGGCCATATCGTGCCCGCGCTGATTGCCGGCAACACGGTCGTGTTCAAGCCGTCGGAGCTTGCACCGGGCGTCGCGCGCGCGACGGTCGAGGTGTGGAAGGAAGCCGGGCTGCCGGACGGCGTGCTGAACCTCGTGCAGGGCGAGAAGGACACGGGCATCGCGCTCGCGAATCATCGGCAGATCGACGGGCTGTTCTTCACGGGCAGCTCGGACACAGGCACGCTGCTGCACCGGCAGTTCGGCGGCCGTCCGGAAATCGTGCTCGCGCTCGAGATGGGCGGCAACAACCCGCTCGTGATCGGCGAAGTCGAGGACATCGATGCGGCCGTGCATCACACGATCCAGTCGGCATTCCTGTCGGCCGGCCAGCGCTGCACGTGCGCGCGCCGCATCTTCGTGCCGCAGGGCGCGTTCGGCGATCGCTTCCTCGCGCGCTTCGCCGACGTCACGTCGAAGATCACGGCCGACGTGTTCGATGCCGATCCGCAGCCGTTCATGGGCGCGGTGATCTCGGCGCGCGCGGCGGCGAAGCTCGTCGACGCGCAGTCGCGCCTGATCGGGCAGGGCGCGAAGCCGATCGTCGCGATGACGCAGCGCGATCCGCGTCTCGGTTTCGTGAACGCGGCGATCGTCGACGTGACGGGCGTGGCGAACCTGCCCGACGAAGAGCATTTCGGCCCGCTCGCGCAAATCGTCCGCTACGCGACGTTCGACGAAGCGATCGAGCGCGCGAACGACACGGCGTTCGGCCTGTCCGCCGGCCTGCTCGCCGACGACGTGCGTGCCTGGGAGCACTTCCGCCGCACGATCCGCGCCGGGATCGTCAACTGGAACCGGCCGACCAACGGCGCATCGTCCGCCGCGCCGTTCGGCGGCACGGGCCGCTCGGGCAACCATCGCCCGAGCGCGTACTACGCGGCCGACTATTGCGCGTATCCGATGGCGTCGGTGGAAAGCACGCAACTGACTTTGCCCGCGAGCCTGTCGCCGGGCCTGCACTTCTGATCGAGGGAACGACGATGAACGCACAAGAAGCCAATTTCGACGGGCTCGTCGGCCCGACCCACAACTACGCCGGGCTGTCGTTCGGCAACGTGGCGTCGCTCAACAACGAGAAGTCGGCCGCGAACCCGAAGGCCGCCGCGAAGCAGGGGCTGCGCAAGATGAAGCAGCTCGCGGATCTCGGTTTCGCGCAGGGCGTGCTGCCGCCGCAGGAGCGGCCGTCGCTGCGCCTGCTGCGCGAGCTCGGCTTCTCGGGCAAGGACGCGGACGTGATCGCGAAGGCCGCGAAGCAGGCGCCCGAGCTGCTCGCGGCGGCGAGTTCGGCGTCGGCGATGTGGACCGCGAACGCGGCCACCGTCAGCCCGTCGGCCGACACGAGCGACGGCCGCGTGCACTTCACGCCGGCGAACCTGTGCAGCAAGCTGCATCGCGCTATCGAGCACGACGCGACGCGCCGCACGCTGTCGACGCTGTTCGCCGATCCCGCGCACTTCGCGGTGCACGAGGCGCTGACGGGCACGCCGGCGCTCGGCGACGAAGGCGCGGCGAACCACACGCGCTTTTGCGCCGAATACGGCAAGCCGGGCATCGAGTTCTTCGTATACGGCCGTGCGGAATACCGCCGCGGCCCCGAGCCGAAGCGCTTCCCGGCACGCCAGACCTTCGAGGCGAGCCGCGCGGTCGCGCATCGCCACGGGCTCGCCGAAGAAGCGACGGTCTACGCGCAGCAGGATCCGGACGTGATCGACGCCGGCGTGTTCCACAACGACGTGATCTCGGTCGGCAACCGCGACACGCTGTTCACGCACGAGCGCGCATTCGTCAACAAGCAGGCGATCTACGACACGCTGACCGCCGCGCTCGACGCACGCGGCGCGCGCCTGAACGTGATCGAGGTGCCCGACGCGGCCGTGAGCGTGAACGACGCGGTGACGTCGTATCTGTTCAACAGCCAGCTGCTGTCGCGCGCGGACGGCTCGCAAGTGCTCGTCGTGCCGCAGGAATGCCGCGAGAACGCGAACGTCGCGGCCTATCTCGACCGTCTCGCGGCCGGCAACGGCCCGATCCACGACGTGCTCGTGTTCGACCTGCGCGAAAGCATGAAGAACGGCGGCGGCCCCGCGTGCCTGCGCCTGCGCGTCGTGCTGAACGAGGCGGAGCGCGCGGCGGTCACGTCGAACGTGTGGATCGACGACACGCTGTTCGCGTCGCTCGACGCGTGGATCGACAAGCACTATCGCGATCGCCTCGCACCGGAAGACCTCGCCGATCCGGCGCTGCTCGACGAATCGCGCACGGCGCTCGACGAGCTCACGCAGATCCTGCGCGTCGGGTCGCTGTATGACTTCCAGCGCTGACGCACCGATGTCCGCCGCCGCGCCGCTCGACGACTTTCTCGCGTTCACGCTGGCCGGCGGCACGCCGGCCGTGACCGACGGCGCCTGCGCGGGCGGGGCAGTCCGCTGGCAATGGCTCGGCGACGGGCTGCTCGCGCTCGAACCGGCCGCGGCTGACGGTGCGGCGCGCGCGAGCGTGCTCGTATCGGCGGGCGTGCACGGCGACGAGACGGCGCCGATCGAGCTGCTGTCGATGCTCGTGCGCGATCTCGCATCGGGCGCGCTGCCGCTCGCGTGCCGGCTGCTGGTCGTGCTCGGCAACGTGCCGGCGATGCGTGCCGGCGAGCGTTATCTCGACGACGACCTGAACCGCCTGTTCAGCGGCCGTCACGCGCAGGTGCCCGCGAGCCGCGAAGCGCCGCGCGCCGCGCAGCTCGAAGCGGCGGCTGCCGCGTTCTTCGCGGCGGCGCCGGCGGGCGGCGTGCGCTGGCACATCGACATGCATACGGCGATCCGCGCGTCGGTGTTCGAACAGTTCGCGCTGCTGCCGCATACCGGCACGCCGCCGACGCGCACGATGGTCGAATGGCTCGGCGACGCGCGTATCGCGGCCGTGCTGCTGCATACGGCGAAGGGCAACACGTATTCGCATTTCACGGCCGAGCACTGCGGCGCGCTCGCATGCACGCTGGAACTCGGCAAGGTGCGGCCGTTCGGCCAGAACGATCTGACGCGCTTCGCGCCGGCCGACCTGGCCGTGCGTCGACTCGTATCGGGTGCGCGGAGCGACGCCGGGGCCGCGTTGCCGCGCGTATTCACCGTGATCGACCAGATCACGAAGCAGAGCGACGCGCTCGAGCTGTTCGTCGCGGCCGACGTCGCGAACTTCACCGCGTTCGCGCGCGGCACGGTGCTCGCGCAGGACGGCGACTACCGCTACACGGTGACGCACGACGAGGAACGGATCGTGTTTCCGAACCCGACCGTGAAGCCGGGCCTGCGCGCGGGTCTGCTCGTCGTCGACACGACGCGCGAGACGCTCGCGGCACTTGTCTGAGCGCGTGTCCCGACCGATTGCGCGGCCGTGAAGGCCCCGGCCCCCGGCCTTGCATATTTGCGACATCGTCTTGCAAGTTCGGCGGCCGGCACGGCCGGCGCCGCGCGCGCACCGCAGCATCCCGCGCGGACGGCCGCTTTGCCGTATCGGGCCGCGCGGATTGGTACAATCGCGGCCTTGCGGCTGTTGCGCCGCATCACGGCGCGGCATCGACATTGTCGCGGCCATCCGGCCCTGCAATGATGCAAGCGCCCGTAGTTCCGGAACATTCGAGTATCGAGGAGAGCACCTGATGAAGTTGGATTGGCGTAAAGTGGCCGCGCACGCGGTGGTGGCGGCATCGGCCGTGGCGGCAGGCAGCGCGTTTGCCGCGGATCTGAAGGAGATCCGGTTCGGCGTCGAGGCCTCGTACGCACCGTTCGAATACAAGACGCCCGACGGCAAGCTGACCGGCTTCGACATCGATATCGGCAACGCGGTGTGCGCGAAGCTGAAGACGAAGTGCGTGTGGGTCGAGAACGACTTCGACGGCCTGATCCCCGCGCTGCAGGCGCGCAAGTTCGACGCGATCAACTCGGACATGACGATCACCGACCAGCGCAAGCACGCGATCGCGTTCACCGATCCGATCTACACGATTCCGAACCAACTGATCGCGAAGCAGGGCAGCGGCCTGCTGCCGACCCCGCAATCGCTGAAGGGCAAGCGCGTCGGCGTGCTGCAGGGCACGATCCAGGAAGCGTACGCGAAGAAGAAGTGGGCGCCGGCCGGCGTCGAAGTCGTGCCGTACCAGACGCAGGACCTGGCCTATGCCGACCTGAAGTCGGGCCGTCTCGACGCGACGTTCCAGGATTCGGAAGCCGGTTCGAAGGGCTTCCTGACCAAGCCGCAGGGCCAGGGCTTCGCGTTCGCGGGCGGCACGGTCAGCGACACCGAGATCCTCGGCTCGGGCGTCGGCTTCGGCCTGCGCAAGAACGACGCGGCGCTGAAGACCGCGCTCGATCAGGCGCTGAAGGACCTGAAGGCCGACGGCACGATCGACAACCTCGCGAAGAAGTACTTCAGCGTGCCCGTGACGCTCAAATAAGCGTTTCGTTCGATCGCACGATGCAAGCAAACCGGCCGCTTATGCGGCCGGTTTGCGTTCGGGAGGCTGGAAACGACGCGGGCAGGCCGCCGCTGGCCGCGCTACGCGGGAAAGAACCGGCCCAGTTCGCGCGCGAGCTCGTTGAGCACGCTCATCTCCTGCTGCGCGATCTTGCGCGCGGGCTGCGCACCTGCCCAGTCGCCATACAGCAGCGCGACGGTCGTCGTGCCGACCCGCACGGGCAGCAGCACGAACGCGCGCGCGTCGTCGAACGCGTCCAGATACCACGCGGGCAGGCGCTTGAGCATCTTCGGTTCCTGCGCCTGCTCGATGAAGATGCCGACCGAATTCGTGATCGCGAGATGAAACACGTCCGGCTCGAAGCGTTCGTCGAAGCGCAGCCGGCGGAGCGCCGTATCGACGCCGGGGCCGAAGCCGAGGCGCGCGGCGAACGTGCCGTCGTCGTGACGCACGAACATCACGGTGCGCGTGAACGCGAGGCCGGCCAGCAGGCTTTCCGACGCGAGCGCGAGCACCGGCGTCAGCACATGCTCGGACGGCAGCGCGCGCAGGTCCGCGAGGCCGGCTTCGAGGCATGCCTCGGGCTCGGCCTGCGCGCGCGCGATCGCATCGGCGTTCGCGCGCAGCTCGACGATCTCGCGCATCACGGTGTCGCTCGCTTCCTCGCGCGCGAGCAGCTCGGCGATCTCGACGAGCGCGTCGGACTCCATGTCGAGCTCCGTGCCGTAGTGCTGCGCGAGCGCCGCAATGCGCGCGTCGCGCTGCGGGCTCGCGGGCATCATGAGCGCGCTCGCGACCTCGGTCGAGCAGCGGCTCACCGCGCGCAGCCAGCGTACGCGGTCGGCCGGGCCGTCGTCGGCCACATGGCCCGCGTTGCGGTCGTCGTCGTATTCGTCGTCGAACGCGTCGGCGTGGGCCGCGTGATCGTCGTTGGCCATCCCCGCGCGAATCACGTCGGGCAGCCGCCAGCGCGCGGCCGCTTCGAGCCCGATCTCGTCGAAGCCGACGCCGAGCACGTCGATGCACGCGGCCGCTTCGTCGCCGTTCAGTTCGGCCGTGCGCCGGCGGATCCGGTCCCATTCGCTGTCGAGATAGCAGACCACCAGCAGCTTGCCGACCTGGCGCATCAGCGTGCAGACGACGGCTTCCTCGCCGCCGCGCAGCTCGGCGTGCTCGGTCAGCTTGCGCGCGACGCAGCCGGACAGCAGCGCGCGGTTCAGTTCGAGCTTCGCGTCGATGCGTCGCGGCGTGCTGTGGTGGAAATGGTCGACGAGCTTCAGCCCGACGACGAGATGGCCGACCGCGTCGAGGCCGAGCACCATCAGCGCGCGGGTGACGGTCGTGATGTTGCCGCCGAATGCCATGTACATCGCGGAGTTCGCGAGCCGCAGCACTTTCTGCGTGAGCGCGAAATCCGACAGCACGACGCGCACGAGCGCCGTGAAGTCGAGGTCGTCGTTCTTCATCGCGGCCATCGTCGCGCGCAGCGATTCCGACAGCAGCGGGAAGTCGCCCCGTTCGTTCATCCGGGCCCACAGCTTGTCGAGCAATGCGGTGCGGGGCAGGTGTTCGGTGATTGACATACGGATCTGTCCGGTTCGCCGCGCGCGTCAGGCGGCGGCGTGCAGGTGCAGTTGCTGCGCCTCGAAGCGCCGTGCGAGTTCCTCGGACGGCAGCGCCTGGCAGACGAGCCAGCCCTGGATGTGATTGCAGCCCATCTCCGTCAGCAGTTCGCGCTGCGCTTCGGTCTCGACGCCTTCGGCGACGAGCTCGAGATCGAGCGTCTGCGCGAGGCCGACCACCGCCGACACGATCGCGCGGTCGTTGCGCGACGTCAGCAGGTTCTCGACGAAGCTGCGGTCGATCTTCAGCTTCGCAAGCGGGAAGCGCTGCAGGTACGCGAGGCTCGAATAGCCGGTGCCGAAATCGTCGATCGCGAAACGGATGCCGAGATCGGTCAGCTCCTCGAGCAGCCCCTTCGCGTGCGCGGGGTCGTGCATCAGCAGGCTTTCGGTGATTTCGAGCACGATGCGGCGCGGGTCGATGCCCGTCAGCGCGATCGCCTCGCGCACGCTCTGCGTGAAGCGCGGGTCGCGGAACTGCTGCGGCGACACGTTGACCGCCACGTACTGCAGCGCGAGCCCCTGACGGTCCCATGCGACGAGCTGCATGCACGCGGCCTTGAGCACCCAGTTACCGAGATAGTTGATCAGGCCGATCGATTCGGCGAGCGGAATGAAGGTCGCCGGCGGCACGAGGCCGTGCACCGGATGGCGCCAGCGGATCAGCGCCTCGACGCCGACCACCGCGCACGACTGGCTGTGCGTGATCGGCTGGAAATGGAGCGAAAACTCGCCGTTGCGCACGCCGTCGTACAGATCGGCTTCGAGCTTCAGCCGTTCGGCGTCGGCCGGATCGTCGACAGGCGCATGGAACGCGAGCGCGTTGCCGCCCGATGCCTTCGCCTGCGCGAGCGCGTGATCGGCGCGGCGCAGCAGCGGGCTGTGGTGCTGCGCGCGATGCGGCGCGGCACGCTCGTCCGGATAGAGCGCGATGCCGATGCTGGCGGACAAGTGCACCGTCTGCCCCTGGTACACGTAGGGTTCGCGCACCGCGGCCTGCAGCCGGCGCGCGAGCGCGTCGGCGGCATGGCTCGCCTGCGCGCGGTCCGGCGCGCCGAGCACGATCGCGAACTTGTCGCTTGCGACGCGCGCGAGCCGTTCGTTCGGCGTGACGAGTGCCTTCAGCCGCTGCGCGGTTTCGCGCAGCAGCGTGTCGCCCGCGTCGTAGCCGAGCGCGCGGTTGATGCGCTGGTAGTCGTCGAGGTCGAGCAGCAGCAGCGCCGCGCAGGTGCCGTCCTCGTCGGCGGTCTGCTGCGCGCGCATCAGCGCGGGCACGAGCGCGGACAGGTTGTCGAGCCCCGTCATCGGATCGTGGTGCATTTCGTACGTGAGGCGAGCCTCGAGCGCGCGCCACGACGACACGTCGAACGCCGCGATCGCGAAGCCGTCGACCCCGAGGTGACGGCTCTTGAACGCGCGGATCTCGACGTCGAGCGGGTAGGTCAGCGACTTGACGATGCACATCGTCGCCTTCTCGACCTGGCCCGAATGCGCGGCGCGCGCAAGCAGGCCTTCGAGCGCCGCGGTATCCTGTTCGGCGATCAGGTCGCGCAGCGTCAGCGTGTGCAGGTAGTCGCGGTGGTAGCCGATGAAGCGCAGGCTCGCGTCGGACACGTACAGAAAGCGCAGCTCGCGGTCGACATGGGCGAGGAAATCCACCGTGCCGACCGTCTGTTCCAGCCAGTTGCGCACGGAGTCGTCGCGCCGCGGCGCGCCGGCGCGCGCGGGCATCAGCGCACCGCCCGACCAGGCGAAACGGCGCAGCGTATGCAAGGCGCTGCGCCAGGAGCCCTTGCGTGACGTCTGTTTCCTGTTGGCTTCCATGTTTCTCGCTGACGTGAAGGGCTGGAACCGGTTGTCCGGAAGGAATAACGGCAGACTGTGCGGAATCTTTAACGGGCCGGGCGCGGATGGCGCTGCCGCTGGACCGGATCATGCACGTGCGTTCGACAGGCGAACGCCAACGTGGCCTACATCGAGGCTGACTTTATAAGAAATGAGGACGCAGATGAAGCGAAAACTGTTGCTGGGCGCCGCGGCGGCGCTGGTGGCCTGCCATGCGCTGATGGCACAGGCGCAACTGAAGCCGGGCGCCGCGGCGCCGGACTTCACGACGCAGGCGTCGCTGGGCGGCAAGACTTACACGTACTCGCTCGCCGACGCGCTGAAGCATGGGCCGGTCGTGCTGTATTTCTACCCGGCCGCGTTCACGAAGGGCTGCACGATCGAGGCGCATGCGTTCGCGGATGCGGTCGACCGTTACAAGGCTTATGGCGCGACGGTGATCGGTGTATCGGCAGACAATATCGACACGCTGACGAAATTCTCGGTGAGCGAGTGCCGGAGCAAGTTCCCGGTCGCGGCCGACCCGGACGCGAAGATCATCCGCGAATACGACGCGAAGCTGCCGGCGCTCGACCGCGCGAACCGCGTGTCCTACGTGATTTCGCCGGAAGGGAAGATTCTGTACGAATACACGAGCCTGTCGCCCGACAAGCACGTCGAGAACACGCTGGCCGCCGTGAAGGCGTGGGCCGACGCGCATCCGAAGCAGTAAGCGGCAGGCCCACGCGTAAGCCGCCCGTCGTGCGGGCCGCGGGCACGGGAAAACGCGCCGCCTCGCGAGGCGGCGCGCGTGGAGCCGCGTTATGCGCGCAATGCCTGCTCGATCGGCACGCCGCCGCCGACGAAGCCGACGATCTTGCGCGAGATGCCGAGCTTGATCGCCTCGATCGCGGCCCAGGCGACATCCTGGCGCGATACCGGCGGCGCGGGCTCGACGCGCTCCTCGGTCAGCGCGATCTTGCCGACGCCCGGCGTGTCCGTGAGCGGGCCGGGGCGCAGGATCACGTAGTCGACGCCGGATGCGATCACGCGCTCGTCGCCTTCGCGCTTCATCTGCGAATAGTGGCGCAGCGCGTCGGGGCTCTGCTCGGGCCAGTACGCGGACAGCGAGCTGATCACGACGAGCTTCTGCACGTTGTACGCCAGCGCATACTCGGCCGCGCGGGCGACCGCGTCGCGGTCGATCTGCTCCTCTTCGGCCGCGCCTTCCGATTCGGCCGAGCCGGCCGTATAGATCACGTGCGTGATGCCCTGGAATGCGTGCGAGAAATCGTCCGTCAGATCGGCCTCGACGACCTTCGCGCCCGGCAGCGCATAGCCGTGCCGGCGCACCAGCGCCGTGACCTCGAACTCCGGCTGCTTGAGCAGCAGATCCGCGCAGGCCTGGCCGGTGCGGCCGGTCGCGCCAATCAGCAGTACCTTCGTCGTCATGAAACCGCTCCTTGCTCGATGCGTCATCCTCCCAGATAGGGACGGACGACCGATAACTCAAGTGTAATGTCGAATCGCGGCGGCGGCGTACAGGTAATAAGGGGCGTACCGGCGCGGGCTTCCGGTGCGGATACGCGGTCCCCGGCGACATGGCGCACGTTCGGGCGGTCATTCATTCACCCGGATTCGGGAATGACGCGCCGACCGGCTATCATGTGCGCGATGCATTTTTCGACGCTGCGTCCTATAACGCGTCGGCCAACCGGTTGGAGTACACATGGCATTACCCCTGGACAACGTCAGCATGGCCGTGTTCTGCGACTTCGAGAACGTCGCGCTCGGCGTGCGCGACGCGAAGTACGAGAAATTCGACATCCAGCCCGTGCTGGAGCGCTTGCTGCTGAAGGGCAGCATCGTCGTGAAGAAGGCCTATTGCGACTGGGATCGCTACAAAGGCTTCAAGGCGTCGATGCACGAGGCGAGCTTCGAGCTGATCGAGATTCCGCACGTGCGCCAGTCGGGCAAGAATTCGGCCGACATCCGGCTCGTCGTGGACGCGCTCGATCTCTGCTACACGAAGTCGCACGTCGATACGTTCGTGATCATCAGCGGCGACTCGGATTTTTCGCCGCTCGTGTCGAAGCTGCGCGAGAACGCGAAGAAGGTGATCGGCGTCGGCGTGAAGAAATCGACGTCGGACCTGCTGGTCGCGAACTGCGACGAATTCATCTTCTACGACGATCTGGTGCGCGAGCAGCAGCGCACGCTCGCGAAGCGCGAACAACAGCAGCGCGCCGGCAACGGCGGCGCGAAGCGGCCCGACGAGCCGTCGCGCAAGCACGACATGGACGCGCGCAAGGCCGAGGCGATCGCGCTGGCGGTCGAGACGTTCGACGCGCTCGCGTCGGAGCGCGACGACGTCGGCAAGATCTGGGCGTCGGTGCTCAAGAGCGCGATCAAGCGCCGCAAGCCGGATTTCAACGAGTCGTACTACGGGTTCCGCGCGTTCGGCAACCTGCTCGACGAGGCGCAGGCGCGCGGCCTGCTCGAAGTGGGGCGCGACGACAAGTCGGGCGCGTTCGTGTCGCGGGCACGCCAGCCGGCGGCTGCGGAGCACGTCGCGGCGGGCGGTGAAGGCGCCGCCGCGCACCACGGCATGCGCGCGGCGGAGCCGGCGCGGGCCGGGCGGGAATCGCGACGTCGCGGGCAGCGGGCGGAAGCGGTCGTGCACGAAAGCGTGCAGGTCGAAGCGCAGGAGGCGGTCGTTGCCGAAGTCGCCGACGCAGCGGCGGTCGCGCCTGCCGTCACGGCCGATGCGGCCGATGCGCACGGCGACGCGAAGGACGGCCGCAAGCGCGCACGCAAGAGTGCGGCGAAGAAGACCGGCGCGAAGAAAACCGCCGCCGCGAAGAGCGCCGGCCGTCACGAGGCCGGGAAGCCGGACGATGCCGCGCATGGCGCGGCGCAGCACGATGGCGACAAGCACGCGCACGGCAGGCATGCCGACGACGCACATCGCGATGCGGGGCAGGGCGACGACCGGCACGCAGCGGTGACGCACGCCGAGCCGGCGGCCGGCGATTTCGGCGGCGAGGTTGCCGCGGCGCAGCCGTCGCATGACGCCGCGCCGGTCGAATCGGCTGCCGAAGCACCGGCCGCTGCCAAGCCGAAGAAGCCGGCCCGCAAGGCGGCGCCGCGCGCGCGTCGGCCGCGCAAGACGGCGGCTACCGAGTAAATAAACCGCAGCCGGGCCGGGATCGTCCGAAACAGGACGGCACCCGGCCCGCGCAATACCGGCCGGCGCAACGCCGGCCGGCCTGCCGAGCTAACCGTTCAGCACATACGGCCGCGTCATCACTTCGAGGAAATGGCCGTCCGGATCGTCGAAATACACGCCGCGGCCGCCGTTGTGGCGGTAGATGTCGCCGGGTTGCCGCTTTGCCGGATCGGCCCAGTGCAGCAGCCCGCGCTCGCGAATGCGCGCGAACACGCGGTCGAAGCCTGCTTCGTCGGTCAGGAACGCGTAATGCTGCGCCGTGATCTCCCCCGTCTTTTCGTAAAAATCGAGCGACACGCCGTTGTCGAGCGCGACGACCAGCATCGCGCCGAACGGCGTCGGCGGCGGCAGTTCCAGAAGCTCGGTGAGGAAGCGGCTCGACGCGTGCTTGTCTCGGCACCAGACGATCGTGTGGTTCAACTGGACGTTCATGGCGTGTTCCCGTGAAGGGCGCCGCGGTGGGCATGGAAACACGATAGCCGATCGCCGCCGGTGTTCAAGCGCGGAAAGCGGCCGCCTGACGGGCAGCCGCTGCCATCATTCCCCGGCGACCGCCGGCCCGCCCGGATTCCGGCGGTTGCGCCGCTTCTCGGCCCACACGCGCAGCCGGTCCATGTACAGATAGACGACCGGCGTCGTATAGAGCGTCAGCACCTGCGACACGACCAGGCCGCCGGCGATCGCGATCCCGAGCGGCGCGCGCAGCTCGGCGCCGTCGCCGCTGCCGAACGCGAGCGGCAGCGCGCCGAGCAGTGCCGCCATCGTCGTCATCATGATCGGGCGGAAGCGCAGCAGGCACGCCTCGTGGATCGCGTCGAACGACGACTTCCGGTTGTTGCGCGTCTGGTCGATCGCGAAATCGACCATCATGATCGCGTTCTTCTTCACGATGCCGATCAGCAGGATCACGCCGATCAGCGCGATGATGCTGAACTCGGTCTTGAACAGCAGCAGCGCGAGCAGCGCGCCGACGCCGGCCGACGGCAGCGTCGACAGGATCGTGATCGGGTGGATGTAGCTCTCGTACAGGATCCCGAGCACGATATAGACGGCCAGCAGCGCGGCGAGGATCAGGATCGGCTGGTCGTTCAACGACTGCTGGAACGCCTGCGCGGTGCCCTGGAAGCTGCCGACGATCGTCGGCGGGACGCCGACCTGCGCCATCGTCTGGTAGATCACCTGCGTCGCCTGCGACAGCGACACGCCCGGCGGCAGGTTGAACGAGATCGTCGTCGCGACGAACAGCCCCTGGTGGTTGACCGACAGCGGTGTCGTGCTCGGCCCGAACGTCGCGATCGCCGACAGCGGGATCATCGTCGACTTCGACGTCGATACCGATGCGCCCGACGACGCGCTCGACTTGCCGCTGGCCGCGATCGAGTTGAGCGCCTGGTTGCGCGCGGAATCGGACGCGATCGCCGCGGCGCTCTGCGCGGCCGTGCCGGCGCTCGACGTGCCGGCCGACGTCGCGACGTAGGTGCCGGCCGCCGCGTTGGTGGTCTGCGAGCCGTTCGCGCTGCCGCCCGACGTGCTGATCCATACCTGGTTCAGCATCGCGGGGCTCTGCCAGTATTTCGGCGCGACTTCCATCACGACGTGGTACTGGTTCAGCGGGTTGTAGATCGTCGAGACCTGGCGCTGGCCGAACGCGTCGTACAGCGTGTTGTCGATCTGCGCGGGCTTGATGCCGAACCGCGCGGCCGTCGCGCGATCGATCGTCACCATCGCCTCGAGGCCGCCTTGCTGCTGGTCGGAGTTCACGTCGGTCAGTTCGGGGCGCTTTTGCAGCGCCTCGGTCAGGATCGGCCCCCACTTGTACAGGTCGGCGCTCGAATCGCCGAGCAGCGTGAACTGGTACTGCGCGTTGCTTTGCCGGCCGCCGACGCGGATGTCCTGCGCGGCCTGCAGGAACGTGCGCGCGCCCGCGACGTCCGCCAGCGGCGGGCGCAGTTGCTGGATCACCTGGTCGGCCGACAGCTTGCGCTCGGTGCGGTCCTTCAGCGTGACGAACATGAAGCCCGAGTTGGTCTGCGTGCCGCCGGTGAAGCCCGCGACGCTCTTCACGTTCGGATTGCTCTGCACGATCCGCATCATTTCGGAGAACTTCAGCTTCATCGCCTGGAACGACGTCGACTGGTCGGCCTGGATGCCGCCGATCATCAGCCCGGTGTCCTGCTGCGGGAAGAAGCCCTTCGGCACGACGATGTACAGGTAGACGTTCAGCCCGATCGTGGCGAACAGGGTCATCAGGATCAGCAGCGGCCGGCGCAGCGCCCACGACAGCGAGCGCTCGTAGCCGCGCTGCATGCGCGTGAAGCCGCGCTCGAGGAAGCGCGCGAAGCGGCCTTCGCTTCGCGGGTCGTGCGACTCGGGCAAGAGGCGCGCGCACATCATCGGCGTGACGGTGAGCGACACCGCGAGCGACACGGCGATCGCGAGCGACAGCGTTAGCGCGAACTCGCGGAACAGGCGCCCGACGATGCCGCCCATCAGCAGGATCGGCAGGAACACGGCGACGAGCGAGATGCTCATCGACAGCACCGTGAAACCGACCTCGCGCGCGCCGTCGAACGCGGCCTGCATCCGCGATTTGCCGTTCTCGATGTGCCGCGAGATGTTCTCGAGCACGACGATCGCATCGTCGACGACGAAGCCGGTCGCGACGATCAGCGCCATCAGCGACAGGTTGTCGATCGAGAAGCCGAGCAGGTACATCGCGCCGAACGTGCCGATGATCGAGATCGGCACCGCGACGCTCGGGATCAGCGTCGCGCGCCAGTTGCGCAGGAACAGGAACACGACCATCACGACGAGGCTGACCGCGATCAGCAGCGTGTGCTCGGTGTCCTTCAGCGACGCGCGGATCGTCGTCGACCGGTCGAGCACGGGCGTGACCGTGATGTCGGCCGGCAGCGACGCGGTGAGCTGCGGCAGCGCCGCGTGCACGCGGTCGATCGTCTCGATGATGTTCGCGCCGGGCGAGCGGTACAGGATCACGAGCACCGCTCGCTTGCCGTTCGCGAGGCCCAGGTTGCGCAGGTCCTCGACCGAATCGACGACGTCGGACAGGTCGGACAGCCGCACGGCCGAGCCGTTGCGGTACGCGACGACGAGGTCGCGGTATTGCGACGCGTCGGAGGCCTGGTCGTTCGTATAGAGCTGGTAGCGCTGCGGGCCGAATTCGATCGCGCCCTTCGGTGCGTTCGCGTTCGCGGACGCGAGCGCCGCGCGCACGTCCTCGAGGCCGATCCCGTAGTGGAACAGCGCCTGCGGTTCGAGCTCGACGCGCACGGCCGGGTTGGCGGAGCCGCTGACCGACACCTGGCCGATCCCGTCGATCTGCGACAGCGACTGCTGCAGCACCGTCGACGCCGCGTCGTACAGCTTCGCCGGCGACGAGGTTTCGGACGTGAGCGACACGACCATGATCGGCGAATCGGCCGGGTTGACCTTGCGGTAGGTCGGGTTGCTCTTCAGCGAGGCGGGCAGGTCGGCGCGCGCCGCGTTGATCGCGGCCTGCACGTCGCGCGCGGCGCCGTCGATGTCGCGGTTCAGGCCGAACTGCAGGATGATCCGCGCGTTGCCGACCGTGCTCGTCGACGTCATTTCGGACACGTCGGCGATCGAGCCGAGGTGCCGCTCGAGCGGGCTCGTCACGCTGGTCGCGACGGTCTCGGGGCTCGCGCCGGGCAGCGACGCCTGCACCGAGATGGTCGGGAAGTCGACCTGCGGCAGCGGCGACACCGGCAGCTTGATGAACGCGAACAGGCCCGCGAGCGCGACGCCGAGCGCGAGCAGCGTCGTCGCGACGGGGCGGGTGATGAAGGGGCGCGACAGGTTCATGGCTTAGGCATCCGTGCGCGTGCCGGCAGCGGGGCCGTGGCGTTCGAACCAGCCGCGCACGCGGCGCGCGAGCGAGTCGAAGCCGAGATAGATCACGGGCGTCGTGAACAGCGTCAGCACCTGCGACACGATCAGGCCGCCGGCGATCGCGATCCCGAGCGGCTGGCGCAGCTCGGAGCCCGCGCCGGAGCCGACGATCAGCGGCACCGCGCCGAGCAGCGCGGCGAGCGTCGTCATCAGGATCGGCCGGAAGCGCAGCAGGCATGCCTGGAAGATCGCCTCGCGCGGCGGCTTGCCTTCGTTGCGTTCGGCGTCGAGCGCGAAGTCGATCATCATGATCGCGTTCTTCTTCACGATGCCGATCAGCAACACGATGCCGATGATCCCGATGATGTCGAGGTCGTGCCCGGTGATCATCAGCGCGAGCAGCGCGCCGACGCCGGCCGACGGCAGCGTCGACAGGATCGTGATCGGGTGGATGTAGCTTTCGTACAGCACGCCGAGCACGATGTACATCGTGATGATTGCCGCGAGGATCAGGAAAACCTGATTAGACAGCGATGCCTGGAACGCGAGTGCCGCGCCCTGGAAGCGCGTCTGGAACGACGCGGGCAGCGCGATGTCCTTCTCGGCGGCCTCGATTGCCTTGACGGCCTCGCCGAGCGACGCGCCGGGCGCGAGGTTGAACGAGATCGTCGTCGACGGGAACTGCGACAGGTGCGCGACCAGCAGCGGCGACGGCCGCTCGTGGAACGACGCGATCGACGACAGCGGCACCTGGCCGCCGCCGGCCGACGGCAGGTAGATGTCGTTCAGCGATTTCGCGTAGTGCTGCTCCTTCGGTTCGGACTCGAGAATCACGCGGTACTGGTTCGACTGCGTGAAGATGGTCGACACGATGCGCTGGCCGAACGCGTCGTACAGCGCGTTGTCGACGGTCGCCGGCGTGATGCCGAAGCGCGCGGCGCTCGCGCGGTCGATCTCGATGTAGACGGACTGGCCGTTGCTCTGCAGGTCGGTCGCGACGTCGGCGAGCGACGGCTCCTGCTGCAGCCGTGCGACGAGCTTCGGCACCCAGGTCGCGAACTCGTCCGAATTCGGGCTCGTCAGCATGAACTGGTACTGCGTCGGGCTGACGGTCGAGTCGATCGTCAGGTCCTGCACCGACTGCATGAACAGCGAAATGCCCGTGATGTTCGCGACGCGGTGCTGCAGGTCGCGGATGATCTGCGCCGCCGTCTCGGAGCGCTCGTCGCGCGCCTTCAGGTTGATCAGCATCCGGCCGCTGTTCAGCGTGATGTTGCTGCCGTCGACGCCGATGAACGACGTGAGGCTTTCGACGTTCGGGTCCTTCAGGATCTCGGTCGCGAGCGCCTGCTGGCGTTCGGCCATCGCGCCGTACGAGATCGACTGCGGCGCCTGCGTGATCGCCTGGATCACGCCGGTGTCCTGCGCGGGGAAGAAGCCCTTCGGTATGTATACGTAAAGCAGGCCGGTCAGCACGAGCGTCAGCAGCGCGACGACGAGCGTCGAGCGCTGGCGGTTCAGCACCCATTCGAGCGCGACCGCGTAGCGCGCGATCACCCAGTCGATCGTCTGGTGCACGCGCGCCTCGAAGCGGTGGCTCTCCGGCGGCGGCGAATGGCGCAGCAGCTTCGCGCACATCATCGGCACGAGCGTGAGCGACACGATCGCCGAGATCACGATCGTCACCGCGAGCGTGATCGCGAATTCGTGGAACAGGCGCCCGACCACGTCGCCCATGAACAGCAGCGGGATCAGCACCGCGATCAGCGACACCGTCAGCGAGATGATCGTGAAACCGATCTGCCGCGAGCCCTTCAGCGCGGCCTCGAGCCCCGATTCGCCTTCCTCGACGTAGCGCGCGATGTTCTCGATCATCACGATCGCGTCGTCGACGACGAAGCCGGTCGCGATGGTGAGCGCCATCAGCGACAGGTTGTTCAGCGAGAAGCCGGCCAGGTACATCACCGCGAGCGTGCCGATCAGCGACAGCGGCACCGACAGGCTCGGGATGATCGTCGCGTAGACGTTCGCGAGGAACAGGTACATCACCAGCACGACCAGCCCGACCGCGAGCAGCAGCTCGAACTGCACGTCGCGCACGGCCGCGCGGATCATCGTCGTGCGGTCGGTGACGATCTGCACGTCGAGCGCGGCCGGCAGCGTTTCCTGCAGCTTCGGCAACTGCGCCTTGATCGCGTCCACCGTCTGGATCACGTTCGCGCCGGGCTGGCGCTGCACGTTCAGGATGATCGCGGGCTCCGAATTCACCCACGCGCCGAGCTTGGTGTTCTCCGAGCCGGCGACGACCGTCGCGACGTCGGTGAGCATCACCGGGCGGCCGTTCTTGTACGCGACGACGGCGCTGTTGTACTGGTCGGCGCTCGTGAGCTGGTCGTTCGCGTTGATCGTGTAGGCGCGCGTCGGGCCGTCGAAGTTGCCCTTCGGCGTGTTCACGTTCAGGTTCGAGATCGTCGTGCGCAGGTCGTCGAGGTTCATCCCGTACTGCGCGAGCGCGGTCGGGTTCGCCTGGATCCGCACGGCCGGGCGGTTGCCGCCCGACAGGCTGACGAGGCCGACGCCCGCGATCTGCGAGATCTTCATCGCGAGGCGCGTGTCGGCCAGATCCTGCACCTGCGTGAGCGGCAGCGTCTTCGACTTGACGGCGAGCGTGATCACCGGCGCGTCGGCCGGGTTGACCTTCGCGTAGATCGGCGGGGCAGGGAGGTCGGACGGCAGCAGGTTGCCGGCCGCGTTGATCGCGGCCTGCACTTCCTGTTCGGCGATGTCGAGCGGCAGGTCGAGCGAGAACTGCAGCGTGATCACCGACGCGCCGGCCGAGCTTTGCGACGACATCTGGTTCAGCGACGGCATCTGCCCGAACTGCCGTTCGAGCGGCGCGGTGACCGACGAGGTCATCACCTCCGGGCTCGCGCCCGGGTAGAAGGTCTGCACCTGGATCGTCGGGTAGTCGACCTCGGGCAGCGCGGCGAGCGGCAGGAAGCGCAGCGCGACGAGGCCGGCCAGCATGATCGCCGCCATCAGGAGGGCGGTGCCGACCGGCCGGAGAATGAAGAGGCGGGATGGATTCATCGAGCGGCCCGCGCGTTATCGGGCCGCTGCTTGCGACGCGCCGTGCTGGTGTCCGCCGCGATGGCCGCCGGCGCCCGATGCGCCCGACGCCGCGCCGGCGCCGCGCGCGCCCGACGCGCCTTTCGGCTTGTCGGCCGGGATCGAGATCTTCGCGCCTTCGCGCAGGCGGTCGGAGCCGTCGGTCACCACGCGCTCGCCGAGCGCGATGCCGCTGACGATGCTCGTGCGCTCGCCGTCGACCGGGCCGGGCTTGACCTTGCGCACCGTCACCGTGTTGTCGGGTTTCACGACGTAGACGAACTGGCCGATCGAACCCGTCAGCACCGCGGACGTCGGCACGATCGTCGCATCGCGCATCACGTCGACGAGCAGCCGCGTGTTCACGAACTGATTCGGGAACAGCATGCCTTCCTTGTTATCGAAGTTCGCGCGCAGCTTGACCGTGCCCGTGCTCGTGTCGATCTGGTTGTCGAGCGTCGCGAGCGAGCCCGTCTCGAGCGGCACCGTGTTGTTGCGGTTGTACGCGGTGACCGACAGTTTCTGGCCCGCGTTCACCTGCTTGAGGATCTGCGGCAGGTTGTCTTCCGATGTCGTGAAGATCACGCTCATCGGCTGCAACTGCGTGATCACGACGATGCCGGTGCTGTCGCCCGGCGTCACGTAGTTGCCGGGGTCGACCTGGCGCAGGCCGACGCGGCCCGACACGGGCGCCGTGATGCGCGCATACGTAAGGTTCAGCTTAGCGGAATCGATCGCGGCCTGGTCGGTCTTCACCACGCCTTCGTACTGCTTGACGAGCGATTTCTGCGTATCGACGGTTTGCGACGCGATCGAGTCCTGCGACAGCAGCGTCTGGTAGCGCTTCAGGTCGAGGCGCGCCGTCGCGAGCAGTGCCGAGTCGCGCGCGAACGTGCCTTCGGCGTTCTCGAGCGACACCTGGTACGGGCGCGGGTCGATCTGCGCGAGCACGTCGCCTTTCTTGACGATCTGGCCTTCCTGGAACGACACCGACTGCAGATAGCCCGACAACTGCGTCTTCACCGTCACGTTCGCGAGCGGCGTCACGGTGCCGAGCGCGGACAGCACGATCGGCATCTCGCCCTGCGTCGCGGTCGCCACCTGCACGGGCTGCGGAACGTTCGCCATCGCGGCGGGGCCGCCGCGGCCGCGATGGCCGCCGGCGCCGCTCGCGCCCTGGGCCGCGCTGCCGGCACCCGGCGTGGCCGCCGACGTGCGATTCCACGGGTGCCACCACAGCAGGCCGCCGATGACGACGACCGCGAGCGTCCCGATCATCAGCGTGCGGCGCGGGCGCCGTGCGGCGGGAGAGGCGGGATCTTTCGAAGGGGGCGTGGGATTTTGTTCGTTATCCATCGTGTTCTGTCGGGAAGACGGCGCGGCGTGCCGGGAATCGGACTGCGCTTGGCCGCGCGTGGGCGAGCGGTGCCGGGAGGGGCAACCCGGCTCGGTCCGGTGCCCACCCGACCCGCGCGGGAAAAGAGCTGTGCGCACCGCGAATGCGGCGCGACGATGGGCATGATCCTACGTGCCGTCCCCGTTACAGTCCAGTCGTCTATCTTTCAACGGGTTACGGTCGTTACAGAACGCGACGGAACGCGACAGGACGATGACGGAACGATTACACGCTGTTGCGCCGGGCCGGCGCGCCGCCGATCTCGCGGGTGATTTTCGCGATGCATTCGTGCAGTGCGGGTACGACATGTTCCCGTAGCCATTCGGGCGGACACTGGTGCGACGCGCCGCCGCAATTCACCGAATAGCGCTGGCCCGACGGGCCGACGAAACCGGCCGCGACCGCATTCAGGCCCTCGCGCCATTCGCCGATCGCGATCGCGTGGCCTTCGCGCATCGCTTCGTCGAGCGCGGGATTGAGTCTTGCGGACACGTGCGGCCAGTCGTCGCCGGCCGTCGTGCGCAGCGAATCGAGCAGCTGGCGCCGCTCGTCGTCCTCGAGTGCCGCGAGATACGCGCGGCCGACGGCCGTGCGGGCGATATCCATCCGCGAGCCGATTTCGAGGCGCGTGACGAGCACGGCCGAGCGCGGCCGGATCACGTCGATCGCGACCATGTCGAGCCGGTCGCGCACCGCAAGGTGCACGGACAGCGACGTGCGTTCGGCCAGCTCGATCATGAACGGCCGCGAACGCGCGCGGATGTCGAAGTTGCGCAGGAAGCCGTGGCTCAGTTCGAGCACCGACGCGGTGAGCACGAAGCGCTCGCTGTCGGGCAACTGGAACAGGAAGCCGGCGCTGACCAGCGTCGCGGTGATGCGCGACACGGTCGGCTTCGGGATGCCGGTCAGTTCGGTCAGCTCGCGGTTGCTGACGGGCGCGTCGGCAGCCGCGATGCGGCGCAGCACGGCAAGGCCGCGGGCGAGCGCGGTGATCTCGTCGGGCGACGATTCACGGTCCCGGGACGCGGAAGAGGTTACAGTTGTCGACACGAGGGATTCTCTCTATTTCCGAAACTCGATTTCAATTTTGTTGGTATTGTAGGATGATTGTCAAAGGATGCATGTTTCGCGGGTGAACTGGTCATTGGATGAGATTTTGCGGGTTCACCCTTGGTTTATTAGGAAAATGCTCAAAGGAGCATTGCCGGAAAGTGCATAAGCCGGTGCAAATACCGCTTGACTTGTCGGGCGGAAACGGAAAGAATGTCTCACGTTTTCGAAACATCGTTTCAGGAGTTTAACCGGCAACGGTGTTTCGCGCAGTCTCTCAGGTTCTAGCACGGCCCTCGGAATGGCTAGAACTTTTTTAGCGCCACGGTCTCCGTGGCGCTTTTTTTTGCCCGTTATCGGGGCACAACAAAGTCTGCAGCAACAAGGTAAAGCGGTTTCAGAGACACCAAAGTATGCAGCATCGCGAAAAAGTGTTGTTCGGTGCATCATTTTGAGCGTGTTTGGCTATTATATTTTGCTTGTCGATAGCCTGGCGTCGGATCGAAATGCTTCCGGAGTTTCGGACCTGCGACGTAAGCGCGACGTCTCGGAATAGCGGATATGAACCCAGTCTTCGGCAAACAGGGTGCAACGTCCGGCAATCGGCCACTCCGACGAGCCGATCAGGCATCCCTTAGATCACTTCATTGCAGCATTGCGATCGGCCCGCGGGTTACCCGCCGATGTGTCGTCCACGTATATCCCAACCGCGAGTTCCCTTGCTTACCTAGTCGTAGCGAGGGAGCGCGCGACACATGAAACGTAACCCTGCTAATACGAGTCATCGCGGTTAAAAGTGCCTGCGAACCGACGAAGATGTCGTGCTGCACGACTGTTCCCTCGAGAAATTCCACTGCTGTGGGTGCCCATGGGGGCAGGTGCGGTGGCCACCGGGTACCGATGGTCGTTCCCTCGGTCCGCGCTGGTAGCTGCGCCCGTTGCCACGAGTGGAAGAGTGCAGGTTCCGGCGGGTACTGGCTGCATTGCGCTCCTGCGGTTTGCGTGTTGACCGTTGGATACGGTAGGGGGCGACTTTGACTTTATGAGCCGGACAAGTCCATGAACAAACAGGAACTCATCGACGCAGTCGCGGCGGGCGCGGGCGTCAGCAAAAGCGACGCGAGTAAAACCGTCCAGGCGGTGTTGGATGCAATCATGGACGCGGTGAGCCGCGACGAAGCGGTGCAGCTCGTCGGTTTTGGGGCGTTTTCGCGGGGGCAGCGCTCGGCGCGTACCGGTCGCAATCCGACGACGGGCGAGGAGATCGCCATTGCCGCGGCAAATACTGTGAAGTTCGCGGCCGGCAAGGCGTTTAAGGACGCGGTGAACGGATCGTGACATCGTGCGAGTTGCGCCTGGCCGCCTATGCGGGGCCGCCCCCCGTGAGAACGCCGGCGTCGTCGCGTTCGCGCGGGTGCACGCGTGTGACTTGATTTGCCGGTCGACCGAATTGTCCAGACAGTGTTTGTACAATCCACGCCCGGCCCCAAGTTCGCGACAAACGTGGAGCGCACCTCAGTCCAGGAATAGCGACTCGACCGCTGTTCGTGAGTTCGTGCTCGCGGCACGGAGCTTCGCCGACGCGTGACGTCGGCGATATCCGCTGGACCACCCGTTCTGTTGTTTGAACCGTCTAAAGCATGCGAAAACACTCCGCCTTGCGCCGCCGACCGCTGACGAAGGTGCAATTGCTCCCACTTCCCGCCGACCAGGTCCGCCGCTTGTCGCTCAAGCACCATCTCGCGTTTGCAGCGCTATGTAGCGGATGCGGTGACGTTGAGTCGATCGCCACGCTGTCCAATATGCTCACACTCGCGTTCCACTTACGGGCCGACGGCGAAGCCGAACTATATCGCTGCGCGGATTCCGCACTCGCTCAGTGCATTGCGCGGGTAGAACGCGGGGACGCGTGGATCTTGACGGACGCTGAGCGGGCTGCACTCGAACCGTTGCTTCTTGTCCATGATGAGCAACTTGCTGCAGTGCCTGTCCATCGCTACCTTGAAGCGCTGGAGCAGGTGCAGCATGTCGGCACGCCGGCCTTTGCCTTGCCGATCGAATCCGACTGATACTCGAGCGTTGTCTGCCTGCGGTGGCAAATGCACCGAGCGTCTGATACGCAGGGATGAACCTGCAAGGCGGCACAGCCAACACGAGGTCCGTGTGTGCAGGGGGGCGGTGCGCGAGGGATTTCCCATGTTGGCGGTCTTGCCGCCATTAACGACCTCGGTTTGAAGGTAGAGGGCGTGGCGGGCACGTCAGCCGGCGCGATCATGGCCGCCCTGGTGGCGGCGCACTACCGTGCCGAGCAACTACTGGATCCGTCGAAGGGTACGCTTGCGTAGGTTCCGCTTGGTCGTCCCTAGGTGGGATTAAACCGGCCGGAAAGCTGCGCCGCGTTCACGTGTTGCTGCTCGTCGTTTGTGAGGCGGCGCAGTTGCGCTTCAGGCGTACTCAGAACTTGTGGCGAACTCCGACAATTGCGAGCTCCTGCGAGTCCGTTCCGGAATTCGCACCGTACGAGCCGATCGATGCCGTTGCGTTCACCACCTTGCCGCCTGTGTTGAGCGTTCGGCCGCTTGCCTTCTGATAGCCGAACAGTGCATAGAGATCGGTGCGCTTCGACAGTGCGTAGTTCGTACCGAAGTTGATCTGGTTGTAGTGCGCCGAGGCCGGGCCCGTCAGCGACGTGTAGTTGTAGCCGACGCCCGCGCGCAGCGCCGACGTGAACTGCCAGTTGAAGAACACCGAACCGTTGTTGAACTTCGCGTTCTGGGTGAACGCCGACAACGTGTCCGTGCCGTACTGCGTGTTCGAATACGCGAGGCCGAAGGTTGCCGGACCGGCCACGTACTGGCCGGCCACGCGCACGATCTGGATCGACTTCGCGCTCGAGAAGCCCTGGTTGATCACGGTGTTGAACAGCGTGTCCGAGCTGCTCGACCACGTGCGCACGCCATTCGCGACCGTCGAGCCGCCGTTCGCGTAGAAGAAGCCGGCGCCGAGCGACAGCGGGCCGTTCGCGTAGCTTGCGCCGAAGCTGTACGTGCGGCCGTTGCCGGTGGCGCCCGCGACGCCGCCGAAGCCGTACAGTGCCGCGAACTGGAAGCCCGAGATCAGCGGGCTCGTGTACTTCACCGAGTTGCTGACGCGCAGGCTGTTGTCGTAGTTGTCGAGGTCGCCCGGCGTCGCGAACACGCCGCCGAAGTAGTTGTCCTCGGTGAGGCCCTGCACGAGATCGGTGACCGGATCGTATTGGCGGCCGAGCGTCACGGTGCCGTACGTGCTGCTCGCGAGGCCGACGACGGCCTTGCGGCCGAATTCGCGCTGGCCCTGGCCGAGCGCGCCGGTGCCGATGTTGAAGCCGTTTTCGAGCTGGAACAGCGCGGAGAGACCCCCGCCCAGGTTTTCCGTGCCGCGCAGGCCCCAGCGGCTGCCGGACAAGTTGCCGCTACTGAATTTGACGACGTTCGACGGGCTCCGGCCGTTCGCGTCCTGCACGTTGCGTACGAATGCGATGCCCGCGTCGACGATACCGTACAACGTGACGCTGCTCTGTGCGTGAGCATTGGATGCGAGCAGTGTGCTGGCCGGCAGCGCGAGAAGGGCGAGGCGCTTGATAGGCTTCATCGGATAGTTTCCCTTATGTGTTGGTTTGGTCTGATGAATCGCCGGACGATACCGTGCGTCGATTCATTGGGAAATCAATTAACTTAGAAATTTTGGTGGGGCGCCGCCGTCACGGTCATCGACCTTCGATGCCTGCCCGCCGCTCGGCGTTCTGGTTACAGGCGTCGTGCCACCTGACATCATTTCGGATGGCGAAATAATTGATTGAATCAGTCGACCGGCGAAACACGAGCCTGATCTGATCGGCATAGGTGGCTGCACGTCGAGCGCGGGCCGCGCGACCGCATTCAGGTCGGCCGCGTGGCGCTCGGTGGTCGGCGCGATCAGCTCGTGACGTTTTCAAGAACGATCACAGCCCCCTGGCTATCGACCGATTTCACGGTTAGGCGCTTACCCGAAAGTTCGTCGTAAAGCGACCGGTTCGGCGTGAGCGGCGCATCTTTCATCGAAGAAGTTGCTGGGGTTGTATCCACCAGATAGTTGTGGATATTGCTGTTCCTGTATCGCATCTCGCGTACGATCACGCCGCTGACAAACGGGTCCGTCGGTGCCCAATCCTCGAACTTGATGCCGGGCTGGCGGAACTCCAGCAACAGCCAGGAACCGTCCGAGCGCAGGATGCGGTAACCCTGCGCGCGCCCTTCTTGCCAGAGCGGTGCGAGTCGATAGGTACCCGGCTCGCGGATGACCGGCACCTCGTCGTCACTCAGCCAGCCAGCGTACAGATGGTAGTCGACCGGGTACAGCCTTCGGCCTCCGCCGCCGACGGTGTCGCTGGGATCGTCGATGCCGCCGCTCGTGCAGGCGCTGCCGAGCCGGATTTCGCTGCCGGACTCCGGGCACGCCGTTCGTGAGTTGGGGTGGCTCGCGCCCAGGTTGTGGCCGAATTCGTGGGTCCACATCCAGTACTTGTGCCCGCTCCTGTTCGACAGAATCCAGTTGCCGGGACTGGCCGCGAGGCCCGCCCAGTTGCACGCCGTCATGCCGGACGTTTCGACGAACAGGTAGTCGAAGGAACCGGGCTCCACACCACTGGCGCGCGCGGCGCTTCTAGCGGCATTGAGCAGCGCGGTCGAGTCGCAGGTAGCTGGCCGTTCGCCGATGTCCAGGCCGGAGAGCATGGTACCCGAGATCCGGAGCTTTCCACGGGAAGCGAGCTGAAGGTAATGCCGCAACGAACTGTAGTCTTCGCCGTCCCCGAACACCGCCTTTCTGACCGGCTCGGCGGCAACGGGGTTGTCGCCGCTGAAGTGCGTGACCAGCAGCAGTATCGATTTACTCCCGATCACGGGGCGGCTGGGTGACGGAATCGTTCCGTCGAAAAACCATTTGTTCACTGCGTCGTCGGTGGCCGCTCCCATGGCGGTGGCCAGCGACGCGGGCGAAGCGGCGAGCATTTCGTCGCGCCCCAGATCGCTGCGATATTTGTTGCGCAGCGAAATGCTGCCGTCGAGATTCGGGATCACCGTCCACTGGCGCATCGAGGTATAGCCGTCACCCGAGCAGGCGTCCATCTTGACCGCGGAACTCGAGTAGGCGCGCAAGCAAAGTTTCTTGCCCTCCAGATCGGCACGCGCGTTGTGTATCCGGAAGTAGCGCCCATCCTTTACGAACACCCATCCTTGGGAAGGCTGGTTCATGCACGCGGCGAATGCCACGGTGGTGTCGTTGGGGTGCAGCGCCAGGCACTGGTTTCCACCCGTTTCCGCATTCTTCAGGGACAAATAGCCATTTGTGGTCGATTCCGATTCGACCGAGTCGGACGCACTGGTGGACACCAGTGCGTCGCCCGATGGCTCGATCGCGTCGGTAGTGTTGACTTGTGCGGCGTCGGACTCGTCCGGACGCACGTCCGCCATTGCACCGGCCGACTTGTCAGCTGATGCGTCGATTGACGGTGCGATGGCATCCTCAGGATGAATTCGCGTGGTATCGGATTCATCCGGATGCGGCTCAACCGCGACGACGACACTCGCGCTCTGCGCAGGCACTTCGTCCTGGTCGCCGCCGCAGGCCGCGAGTGAGAGCACAACGGCGATCACGGCGGCACGAAAGGCCAGTGGTCGATCCCATCTGGGAGGAGTACAAACTGTTAACATCGGAATGGCACCTTGGTGATTTCCGTATTGTGCCGGCGAGCAATCGGGCAACGAGTGTTTTCCAGGGCCCGCCGTTTCGATTCACGTGAGCGTGATTTATACGGTTTTGATTTTCTAAACAAGCAATTTAACCAATCGTTATGCTGATCGGGTATTGGAATGCTCACGCGCCTTGATATTGGACAAGAATCGTAATGGGGTATGAGTGGCAACAACCTGACGGTAATGGCATGGACAACTCGTCGCAATCCAATGTATCGGTAAACGAACTGTTTTCTGATTTATATGATGGCTACGGGTCGTATCGCTTTGCATAATATGTGGGCCCGATTTTGCGCTTTCTTCCATATCGGGTGAGAGCAGGAGGGCACCCCTGACTTTCTCAATCGCTCTCTGGTTTTTGTCCCGCCTGTCGTGGCGGGACTTTTTTCCTGTCTTGAGGTTTTGCCGCCGAGCGCTGGAATAAAGGTGGCGCGACAAAAAGGCACTTGACGTTCCCGCCATGGAAGCGTCTAGACTTCAGCCGTTCTTCACAGTCAAGATTTCGATGCTTCGCTGGCGCACGTTCCTTTTCGCAATGCTGTTGATCCTGAGCCTGCCGATTGGGCTGGCCGGAGCAGTGCGGCCGCATTGCGAAGCCGCACCGGCAGTCGGCACGCCGACGCAGGTCATGCGCCATACGCCGGCAGCGGTACGTGAGGATGCCGCCGTCATGGTCCGCGCGCAGTGCCGGCACGTCGGCGCGACAGTCGCCCATTGCGCACACGCGGTCGACCAGTGTCGCGCGAGTACCTCGTGCTGCACCGGTCTGGCCGCCGCGGCCCCCACTATCGTGCCGCCCGGTTTCGACGCCGTGGGGCGCAACGTCCTTCGCCCCGTTTCCGATGCCGTGCCGAGTTTCCTGACGACCGGTATCGACCGTCCACCTTCGTCGTTCCTCTCCTGACGATCCCGGCATGCCCGTCGTGCGTGCCTTGGTGTTTCGGCAGTCCGACGGACTGTCCAATCGACTGTACGAGAGGAAAAATGAAGAACGTTATCGATGAGCCGCGTATCGCGGCACCGAAGATGCCGGCGATGGGCCGGCGCGGATTTCTCAAGGGCGCCATCGCCGGCGCAGCCGCACTGGCATTGCGGCCCGCGTTGAGCCAGGCCGCGCAGGCTGGCGCCGAGCCCGCCATCGACACGGCCGCGTCGACGCAGCTTGCCGTCGTGCGTCGGACGATCGAGGTGAACGGCCGCGCGGCCAGCGTCTACGGCATTCAGCAGGCGGATGGCACGGCCGGTATCCGGCTGCGTGAAGGACGGATGTTCGACGTCATCCTGCGTAACGAGTTGACCGAGCCAACCAGCGTTCACTGGCACGGTCTCACGCCTCCGTGGCAGAGCGATGGCGTGCTCGACGCGCCGCTTCCGTCCATCGCCGCAGGTGCTTCCCGCCACTTCAATTTTCCGGTGGGCGGCGCGGGAACCTACTGGATGCATGCCCACACGCTGCAGGAGCAGCAGCTTCTCGCGGCGCCGCTGATCGTCGACGACGTGGACCACGGGAAACGCGATGAGCAGGAGATCGTCATCCTGCTGCATGATTTTTCGTTCAGGTCGCCGCAGGAACTCCTCGCCGAACTGACGCAGGGCCAAGCCGCCGGCGGTGGCCACGGCGCGCATTCCGGCGGGCATGGAGACGGCGCCGCGACGATCACGGGCCATCATGGCATGGTTGGCATGGATATGTCCGGCGGGCATGGCTCGATGGGCAGCATGCCGATGCGTGCCGCCGCGCTGGCGATGGACCTGAACGACATCGACTACGATGCCTATCTGGCGAACGACCGCACGCTCGACGATCCCGAGGTCGTGCCCGTCGAGCGCGGTGGCCGGTTGCGGGTGCGCGTGATCAACGGGGCGACCGCAACGGCCTTCACGGTCGATTTCGGCCGGCTCGAGGGCACGCTCGTCGCGGTCGATGGCCAGCCGGTGCAACCGATTCGCGGCAGGCGCTTCCCCCTGAGCATGGCGCAGCGCGTTGACGTGCGCCTGCAACTTCCCGCCGAATCCGGCGCGTTCCCGATTTTCGCGCTACGCGAAGGCGAGCGGGAGCGCACCGGCATTGTGTTGCGGACGAAGGGCGCAAGGGTGGCGAAGCTGGCTGCGGCCGCAGCAGCAGCGGGGCCGGTTCTCGATCTCGGCCTCGAATCGCGGCTGCGTGCCCTCGCGCCGCTTGCGCCGCGGCGGGTGGACAAAGCGTTCGACATGGCGCTCACCGGCGACATGGCTACCTACCGCTGGGGCCTGGAAGTCCAGCGTCGGCTTGCCGTCGATCGCGGAGATCGGGTCGAGGTGACACTGCGCAACACGAGCATGATGGCGCATCCCATGCACCTGCACGGACATCGCTTCCAGGTCGTCGCGATCGACGGCCGCCGCTTTGCCGGCGCGGTGAGAGATACCGTTCTGGTGCCGCCCGGGCGTTCGGTCACGATCGCAACCGATGCCGATAATGTCGGCCAGTGGGCCTTCCATTGCCATCATCTGTATCACATGGCAGCCGGGATGATGGCGACGTTTGCGTATAACGCGTGAGTAGACCGACGCGAGGACCGCGGCCGGCGAGCCATCAACGTCGGCCGCGGTCCTCGATCCCATTGATTCGGCCATCCGTCCGGTCGCGCAGCGAGTTGCGACGCAACGCGTAACGTGGAAAACAGCAAGCGCCGTTGCGGTGTGGATTCGAAATCGAATGCGTCGACTACGTTTCGCACGGTCAGGCCGAGTTCTGTATCGCCCTGCAACACCAGGCGCCGATTGAAGAACATGCTATCCGCGTCGATCTCTCTCGTGGCCAGCATGAGCAAATCGCGGCCGGTCGCCGTGATACGCAAATCAGCCTGATCGTTGGGCGGACGCGCTTCAAAGCGCCGGGTGGTCAGCGTGAGACCGATCTCGATGCTGATGTCCGGGACATCGATGACGTACAGGCGGTTTTCCATGCGCGTGCGCGTGAGCGGATCGAGGTCAGTCAGCATCAATCGATTGAGCGCGGCACCTAAGCGACTGCGGGCGGCCGGGCCAGCAGCGGGCTCAGAAAGTTGCGCAGCGATCGAGGGGGAAAGGCTCGCGCGAAGGTCACGGCCGGTCTCCTTCATTGCTCGCAATGTTGCAATATGCGAGATCGCGACGGAGCGTCTGCGCGAAGCGGCCGGTATTGGTCAAGGACGGGCTTCGCGACGAGATCATGCTGCTGGCCGCGCGTGTATGGCGACTACATTGCCGCAGAGATGGCCGTGACGTCGCGGCATCGGCGATTGCCGCTCCAGACGCGCATCATGAACGGCCGGCTTCATGACGGAACCCGAGCGGCTGCCCGATGGATTGCGCAAGCACGGGGGCTTCGCCATCGACCAGACCCAGTGCGCCGGCGAGCGGGCCGGCGACGAACTCGCCGCGTATCACGGAGGCAAGCCCGGTCGCGGCACAGTACAGCGACACGTTCTGGGCGATGCATCCGACCGTGATCAGCGACGACGTTGCGGTTTCGGCCGATCGCTCGCGGGATCCATTCTTGTCCACGACGACATAGACCAGGTTCAACGGTGCGCCCGCAACGAAATCCTGGGAGCCCGTCAGCGCGCGAGCGTCGAGCGCACGCCTGAGGATCAGGCAGTGCGCGAGTGCTTCGTAACGGTAGACCCCACTGGGCAGTACCGCGTAAATGTCGATGTGATAGAGGTCGCGCTTCACTGGCGCAGTCTGTCCCGACGCGAACATCCGGTTGATGCCCGATGCGGCCCAGAGCATCTCGCCGATCATCCAGTCAGGCAGCACGCCGGGAGAAAACTCGCGGGCGCTGGCGCGACGAGCCAGCGCGGTCATCAGCGTGGCGCTGCCCAGAAGATCCGGTGCGGGAAGCTCGATTACGCCAAGTACATCGTCCGGCGCGTGCCCGGGTCGAGCAACGTCTTCGGCTTTCGGATGCCCGGCCTGGTTATCGATCATTTAGAACTCCGTTGTTTATATCGAGACGTCTTGCCGAATACATTGTGCGGTATCCGGCGTCCGAGCGAACGCAGGATGGCACGGAGATGCATGCGGACCTTGAGAGTTGTCAACGTATGTGTGTTGGCCGGGCAGTTCGGCCATCCGTGCCGTTATGCGTTCGTTCGTTATCGGCATCACATGGGTAGCGCGAGACACCGGAGCCGGAACTCGGACGCTCGAAACGAGAGCTCGAGGTATTGGGCCACTGTGCGGCGGGTGTTCCGTTGGTCGAGATCGTCCGCATGACGCTCGCGTGACGGAAGGCATACATCGTTCGGATTAGTCCGCCATACGTAGCGACTGATTGTCTCGCTGTCCTATCGGCGGATAGGCCAGGCCACCGATCCTCTCTACCCTTGTCATGAAACCCTTCAGGACAATGAGGATCGCACGATGAGCGTGGCCAGACTGCCGACCGCCACCGACACGGCACGGGATAACCGGGCGTGGCGCGTACTGGGCGCAAGCACTTTTTCATTCACGATCTGCTTCGCGATCTGGATGATCTTTGCCATTCTCGGCATTCCGCTCAAACAGCAGCTGCATCTGACGGACACGGAGTTCGGACTGGTCGTGGCCACGCCGGTGCTTACCGGCTCACTTGCGCGTGTGCCGCTCGGCGTATGGTCGGACCGTTTCGGAGGCCGTATCGTCTTCTTTGGCGCGATGATCGTCACCGTGCTGCCAATCTGGCTGATCTCGTACGCCACCGAACTCTGGCAATTTCTCGTGCTGGGTTTGTTCATCGGATTGGCGGGAGCCACGTTTTCGGTGGGTACGCCCTATGTTGCCCGCTGGTTTCCGAAGTCGCGCCAGGGTCTGGCGATGGGCATATTCGGCGCGGGTAATTCGGGCGCCGCACTCAACAAGTTCGCCGCCCCGGCACTCATGCTCGCCGCGGGCACCTGGACCATCGTGCCCAAGGTCTATTCCGTGGCGATGCTGATCACCGCGCTTGGCTTCCTGCTCGTGTCCGCTTCGGATCCTTCCCATCGAAATCCGGCAAAGCAGAGTTTCGGCAGCCAGATGCGCGTGCTGACGGATCGGCGCGTGCTGCGCTACTCGCAGTACTACTCCGTCGTATTTGGCGGTTATGTCGGCCTGGCCTTGTGGATGCCTCAATACTACGTGAACCAGTATGGCTTCGACATCCAGCATGCCGCGTTTCTTGCCGCTTGTTTTTCGCTGCCGGGCGGCGTGTTGCGCGCGCTGGGCGGCTGGTTGTCGGATCGTCTCGGCGCCCGGCGGACGACACAGGCCGTGATGTGGACGACGCTCGCCTGCTTCTTCCTGCTCAGCTACCCCGATACCGACTTTGTCATCCATGCGGCCAACGGCCCGCTCGCATTCCGTATCTCGACGGGGCCCGTCGCTTACACGGTGCTGATGTTCGTTGTCGGTGTGGCGATGGCAATCGGAAAGGCATCCGTTTTCAAGTACGTCTCCGACGATTTTTCCACGAACATCGGCGCGGTATCCGGCATGGTCGGCCTTGTCGGCGGATTGGCCGGCTTCCTCTTGCCCATCATGTTCGGATTGCTGAAGGACGTTACCGGCGTGAACAGCTCCTGCTTCATGCTGATGTTCGGCGCCACGGCCGTCAGTCTCATCTGGATGCGTTTCACGTTCCGCGCGCACGAGTGTGGCGGACGGTGACGGTCAACACGCAGGCTGAATGCAATTTCCTATGTATCACGCGCTTCGCGCGCGCCATCTCATCGAGCAAATACCATGTCCAGATATCTTCTTACCCAATGGGAGCCCGAGAATACGAGCTTCTGGAAGGCGAGCGGCGAAGCCGTCGCACGCCGCAACCTTTGGATTTCGATTCCCGCGCTGATGCTGGCGTTCGTCGTCTGGTCGCTATGGAGCGTCGTGGTCGTGAACCTCGACAAGGGCGGATTCCATTTCTCGAAAGACCAACTGTTCTGGCTCACCGCGCTGCCCGCGGTGTCCGGCGCAACGCTGCGCATTTTTTACTCGTTCCTCGTGCCGATCTTCGGTGGACGGCGCTTTACCGCGATCTCGACCGCGAGCCTGCTGATTCCGGCGCTCGGGATGGGTTTTGCGCTGCGTGACCCGTCGACGAGCTATTCGACGCTGCTGGCATTCGCATTGCTGTGCGGCCTGGGCGGGGCGAACTTCAGCTCGTCCATGGCCAACATCAGCTTCTTCTTTCCGAAATCGAAGAAAGGTTTCGCAACCGGGATGAACGCCGGGATCGGCAATCTCGGTGTGTCGGCGGTGCAGTTCGTCACGCCGCTCGTGGTGTCGACCGCCTTGCTCAGCGGGTTCTTCGGTGACGGTCAGACGGTCGTCAGCCATGGCGTCGAGCACCGCATCTGGTTGCAGAACGCGGGCTTCGTGTGGGTGCCGTTCATCGCGCTGACGGCGATCGTGGCGTGGTTCGGCATGAACGACATCGCGGACGCGAAGGCTTCGTTCGCCGAGCAGGCCGTGATCTTCAAACGTCGGCACAACTGGCTGATGTGCGTGCTCTATATCGGTACCTTCGGCTCGTTCATCGGCTTTTCGGCAGGTCTCGCATTGCTGACGAAGGCGGAGTTTCCGGCGGTCAACCCGACTACTTACGCGTTTCTCGGGCCGCTGGCCGGCGCGCTGACGCGTCCGGTCGGCGGCTGGATCTCGGATCGGCTCGGCGGCGCGCGCGTGACGCTGTGGACGTTCATCGCCATGATCGCGGCGGTCGCCGGCGTCATCGCGTTCCTGCCGAGCGGCGGGACGGGCGGTAATTTCGCCGGTTTCCTCGCGATGTTCATCGTGCTGTTCGCGCTGACCGGCATCGGCAACGGCTCGACGTTCCGGATGATCCCGGTGATTTTCCTGACACAGAAACAGCGCGAGGCGGAAGGCCAGCCCGAACATCGCCGGGCGGAGTTGCTTCGCGAGGCGGGCAAGGAATCGGCCGCGGTGCTCGGGTTTACCGCAGCCATCGGCGCGTATGGCGGGTTCTTCATTCCGAAAAGTTTCGGGACCTCGCTGAACCTGACGGGGTCGCCCGTCATGGCGCTGTACTGCTTCATTGGTTTCTATGTCGTCTGCGCCGCGGTGACGTGGTTCTGCTACGCCCGGCGCAATGCCGGCATGCCGTGCTGACGACGGCCGCCGGCTACGTCTTTCGGACTAGTCCATGCGGAGTGGCCGAAGTCGGCCACTAGTCCGGATGCACCGGCATACCTGCTCCCTTCGAGGAATGGGTAGCGGACCATCGCGCCCATACACTCTAACCGTCGCATCAGTGGCCGCGCAGGTGCACATACGTGCAGCGCGCGCTTGCCAAGCCCGGAGATACGAATGAGTCACTTTCTGGACCGGTTGAAGTTCATGTCGCGCGTCAAGTCGACCTTTTCAGGTGGGCATGGCGCGGTGGTGGATGAAGATCGCAAATGGGAAAACGGTTATCGCAGCCGATGGCAACACGACAAGATCGTGCGCTCGACGCATGGCGTGAACTGCACGGGATCGTGCTCGTGGAAGGTCTATGTCAAGAACGGCCTGATCACGTGGGAAACGCAGCAGACCGACTACCCGCGCACGCGTGCCGACCTGCCCAATCACGAGCCGCGCGGCTGCCCGCGCGGCGCGTCGTATAGCTGGTATGTGTACTCGGCGCAGCGCGTCAAGTATCCGATGATCCGCGGCCGCCTGATGGAAATGTGGCGCGAGGCGCGCCGGACGCTGGACCCGGTCGCGGCCTGGGCATCGATCTGCGAGGATCCCGTCAAGGCGAAACGCTACAAGAGCGTGCGGGGGCTCGGCGGCTTCGTGCGCGCGGACTGGGACACCGCCACCGAAATCATCGCCGCGGCCAACGCGCATACGATCGGGAAGTACGGCCCCGACCGCGTAGTCGGCTTCTCGCCGATTCCGGCCATGTCGATGGTGTCCTATGCCGCAGGTGCGCGATACCTGAGCCTGATTGGCGGGACCTGCCTGTCCTTCTACGACTGGTACTGCGACCTGCCGCCTGCATCGCCGCAAGTGTGGGGCGAGCAGACCGACGTTCCCGAATCGGCGGACTGGTACAACTCCACCTACCTGATGGTGTGGGGCTCGAACGTGCCGCAAACCCGGACGCCGGATGCGCATTTCTACACCGAGGTGCGCTACAAGGGAACGAAGACGGTGGCGGTTTCGTCGGACTTCGGCGAAATGGTCAAGTTCGGCGACATCTGGCTCGCGCCGAAGCAGGGGACCGACGCGGCGCTCGCGATGGCGATGGGTCACGTGGTGCTCAAGGAGTTCCACGCGACCGGCAAGTCGGCGTACTTCCGCGATTACGTCAAGCAGTATACCGATATGCCGATGCTGGTCGTACTGCGCGAAAACGACGGCGCGTGGGTCCCGGACCAGTTTCTGCGCGCGTCGCAGCTCGCCGGCAATCTCGACGAAGCGAACCATCCGCAATGGAAAACGCTCGTGTTCGACGCGACGAGCGGCGACATCGTGGCACCGAACGGCTCGATCGGTTTTCGCTGGGGTGAAGGCGAACATAACGACGGCGAGAAAGTGGGCCGCTGGAACCTCGAACTCAAGGACGGCGGCAGCACACGCACGATTGACCCGCGACTCTCGCTGGTCGACGCGCACGATGATGTCATCGAGGTGAGCTTTCCCTATTTCGGCGGCGAACGGGATGCGTTGCTCGCGCGCCGCGTGCCGGTGCGGCGCGTGGCGCTGGTGGACGGCACGAGCGCGCTGGTGGCGACCGTGTACGACCTGCAGTTGGCCAACTACGGAGTCGACCAGGGTTTGGGCGGCCCGAACGTGGCCGCGTCGTTCGACGACGACGTGCCGTACACGCCGGCATGGCAGGAAAAGCACACGACCGTGCCGCGCAAGTTGGTGATCCAGGTTGCGCGCGAATTTGCCGACAATGCCGACCGTACGCACGGCCGAAGCATGGTGATCGTCGGCGCGGCGCTCAATCACTGGTACCACAACGACATGATTTACCGCGGCATCATCAATCTGTTGATGATGTGCGGCTGCATCGGGCAGAGCGGCGGCGGCTGGGCACACTATGTCGGCCAGGAGAAGCTGCGCCCGCAGTTCGGCTGGGCGCCGCTCGCGTTCGCGCTCGACTGGTCGCGCCCGCCGAGGCAGATGAACGGTACGTCGTTCTTCTACAACCATACGAGTCAATGGCGCCACGAAAAGGTGGGGCTCGATGAAATCCTGTCGCCGACGGCCGACCGCGGGCGTTACGGCAAGCTGTCAATGCTCGACCTGAACGCGAAGTCGGAGCGCATGGGGTGGCTGCCGTCGGCACCGCAGCTCGGCGCAAATCCGCTCGATGTGGTCGACGCCGCGAAGCGCGCGGGATACGAGCCGATCGAATATGCAGTCGAGCAGCTCAAGTCCGGTGCGCTGAACTTCGCCTGCGACGACCCGGACAATCCGGTGAACTTTCCGCGCAACATGTTCGTCTGGCGCTCGAACATCCTGGGCAGCTCGGGCAAGGGACACGAATATTTCCTCAAGTATCTGCTGGGCACGCAGAACGCGTTGTTCGGCGACGAGGCCGATGCGATCAAGCCTGCCGAGGTGAAGGTGCGCGACGCCGCGGAAGGGAAGCTGGATCTGCTGACGGTGCTCGATTTCCGCATGAGCACCACATGCCTGTACGGCGACATCGTGCTGCCGAGCGCGACCTTCTACGAGAAGGACGATCTCAACACGTCGGACATGCATCCGTTCATTCACCCGCTGTCGGAGGCAGTGCAGCCGCTGTGGGAAAGCCGAAGCGATTGGGAAATCTACAAGGCCATCGCCCGGAAGTTCTCGGAGATCGGCGGCGCGCATCTGGGCACGCGTACCGATCTCGTCTGCACGCCGCTGATGCATGACACGCCGGGCGAGCTCGGCCAGGCATTCGAGCCGAAGGACTGGCGCCACGGCGAATGCGACCTGGTGCCCGGCAAGACGGCGCCTTCGATGACGCTCGTCGAGCGGGACTACCGTGAAATCTTCAACAAGTTCACAACAGTCGGCCCGCTGCTCGACAAGCTCGGCAACGGCGGCAAGGGGATCAACTGGAATACGGCGCACGAGGTCGACGAGCTTGCGCAGCTCACCGGAAGAGCCCACCGCGCGGGGGTGAGCGCTGGCCGTCCGCGGCTCGAAACGGCAATCGACGCCGCCGAAATGATCCTGACGTTTGCGCCCGAGACCAACGGTCACGTTGCAGTCAAGGCGTGGGAGGCGCTCTCGAAGATCACCGGGCGCGCGCATACGCACCTGGCCAACGGCCGCGAGCACGACAAGATTCGCTTTCGCGACGTGCAGGCCCAGCCGCGCAAGATCATTTCCGCGCCCACGTGGTCGGGGCTCGAATCGGAAGAGGTCAGCTACAACGCCGGCTACACGAACGTGCACGAGCTGATTCCATGGCGCACGCTGACGGGCCGGCAGCAGTTCTATCAGGACCATCGATGGATGCTGGACTTCGGCGAAGGTTCGTGCGTGTACAAGCCGGCAATCGACACCAAGACGATCTCGCCGATGCTCGGCGCGAAGCCGAACGGCGAGCATGAACTGGTGCTCAACTGGATCACGCCGCACCAGAAATGGGGCATCCACTCCACGTACACGGACAACCTGCGCATGCTCACGCTCTCGCGCGGCGGGCCGCATGTCTGGGTGTCGGAGTCCGAGGCGAAGGAAGCCGGCATCCGGGACAACGACTGGGTCGAGGTGTTCAACGTGAACGGCACGCTCACGGCGCGCGTGGTGGTCAGCCAGCGGGTGCCGCGCGGCATGTGCCTCATGTATCACGCGCAGGAGAAGATCATCAATGTACCGGGCGCCGAGACGAGCGGCATGCGCGGCGGCATCCACAACTCGGTCACGCGCACCGTGCTCAAGCCCACGCACATGATCGGCGGTTACGCGCAGCAAGCCTACGGCTTCAACTATTACGGGACCGTGGGCAGCAACCGGGACGAATACGTGATCGTGCGAAAGATGAAAAAGGTCGAATGGTTGGAAGGGCCGCTGAAGGAAGGAGCCGCATCATGAAAATCCGCGCCCAGGTGGCGATGGTCCTGAATCTGGACAAGTGCATTGGCTGCCATACGTGTTCCGTGACGTGCAAGAACGTATGGACTTCCCGCGACGGCGTCGAGTACGCGTGGTTCAACAACGTCGAGACGAAGCCGGGTATCGGCTATCCGAAGGAATGGGAGAACCAGGAGAAGTGGCAGGGCGGTTGGGTACGCAAGGGCGAAGGACGCATCGAACCGCGTCAGGGAGCGAAGCTGAAGCTGCTCGCGAATCTGTTCGCGAACCCCAATCTGCCGGCGATCGACGATTACTACGAGCCGTTCACCTACGATTACGAGCATTTGCAGAAGGCGCCGCTCTCGCAGACGCCGCCCACGGCGCGTCCGGTGTCGGTGCTGACCGGCAAGAAGATGGAAAAGATTCACTGGGGGCCGAACTGGGAAGACGATCTGGGCGGGGAATTCGAGTCGCGCAGCCGGGACCAGCTGTTCGAGAACGTGCAAAAGGAGATGTACTCGAGCTTCGAGAACACCTTCATGATGTACCTGCCGCGCCTGTGCGAGCATTGCCTGAACCCGGCATGCGTCGCATCATGCCCGTCGGGCTCGGTCTACAAGCGCGAGGATGACGGGATCGTGCTCGTCGACCAGGACAAGTGCCGTGGCTGGCGGATGTGTATTTCCGGTTGCCCGTACAAGAAGATGTACTTCAACTGGAAGTCGGGAAAGGCGGAAAAATGCATATTTTGTTTTCCGAGGCTGGAGGCCGGCCAGCCGACCGTGTGCTCGGAGACCTGCGTGGGGCGCATCCGCTACCTGGGCGTGATGCTCTATGACGCGGATCGTATTTCCAGCGCCGCGGCAGTCGAGGCGCCCACGGATCTCTATCAGGCTCAGCTCGATCTGTTCCTCGATCCGTCCGATCCGGAGGTGCGCGCCGAGGCGTTGCGCCAGGGCATCTCGCAAAGCTGGCTGGATGCGGCAGTGCGCTCGCCGGTCTATCGCATGGCGTGCGAGTGGAAGGTTGCGTTCCCGCTGCATCCGGAGTATCGGACGCTGCCGATGGTGTGGTATGTCCCGCCTCTGTCGCCCATTCAGTCTGCCGCGGACGCAGGCCACATCGGCATGGACGGCGTGATTCCGGATGTGCAGAGCCTGCGCATACCGATGCGCTACCTGGCGAACCTGTTGACGGCGGGTGACGAGGCGCCTGTCGTCGCCGCGCTGAACCGGATGCTCACGATGCGCGCTTACAAGCGTGCGCAGACCGTGCACGGCGTCGCCGACGAGCTGCTGCTTCGCAAGGCAGGGCTGACGGCGGAGCAGGTCGAGCAGATGTATCAGGTCATGGCGATCGCGAATTACGAGGATCGCTTCGTCGTTCCGTCGTCGCACAAGGAGATGGTGGAGGACAGCTTCAACGAAAAGGGCAGCTGCGGGTTCACGTTCGGCAACGGCTGTTCGGGAGGGGCCACCGGGGCCTCGCTGTTCGGCGCCCGGACGGAGGGCAGCGTGGTGTTCGCCGATATGCCCGGGTCGCGCAAGAAGTCCGCCTCGAACGGATGACGACCGGTTGATCCACGGAGATTATGATGACGCTCTATCCCATTCTCTCGGCGTTGCTCGACTATCCGGGAGAGGAACTGCTCGACGCGCTGCCTGCGATCAAGGATGCGCTGCGCGCGTCACCTCACGCGCAACGCGAACTGGCGCCGCTGCTCGCGGCGCTCGAAAGCCGTTCGTTGATCGACTCGCAGCAGGTGTATGTCGCCACGTTCGATCGCAATCCTTCGCATTCGCTGCACTTGTTCGAGCACGTGCACGGCGAAAGTCGCGAGCGCGGACAGGCCATGGTGGATCTGTTGAACGAGTATCGTCTGCACGATCTGGACGTGACCGCAAACGAGTTGCCGGATTACGTGCCGCTGTTCATCGAGGTGCTGGGCCTCGTCGAACCAGCGGTTGCCCAGGCCCTGCTCGACGAGGCCATCCACATTCTGGCCGCGGTCGGCGAACGGCTCGCGTGCAGCGAAAGCCCCTATGCCGGGGTGTTTACGGTGCTTCGTCAGCACAGCACGGTCGAGCCGAAACCGATGATGAAACCACCCGTCCGCGACATGGACGAGGCGCTCGAAGTCTTCGGCGTCGGTCCGGACGGCGTCGAACCGCTGCTCACACCGGACAAGATCCAGACCATCCACTTCCATCCGCGCAATCCGGCGCCCGCTTCGGAGCCGGCCGCCAACGCGCACATCGAAAAGGACGCGAGATGAATACCTTCAACCAGTTCCTCTTCGGCATCTACCCGTATATCGCCTTTTGCATATTTCTGTTCGGCAGCCTCGTGCGCTTCGAGCGCGAACAATATACGTGGAAGGCGGACAGCACCCAGCTGGTTCACCGGGGCAACCTGCGGCTGGGGAACATACTTTTTCATGTGGGCATCCTGGGACTGTTCTTCGGTCATCTGGTCGGCTTGCTCACCCCGGTCGCCGTATGGGACTGGCTCGGCGTACCGCATCACGTCAAGCAAGTGGTCGCCATGATCGCCGGCGGCATGATGGGCACGATTTGCCTCGCCGGCCTCGTCATCCTGTTGCATCGCCGGCTCACCAACGCGCGGCTGTCCGCGCTCACGAAAGCGGGTGACCGGGTGCTGCTGCTCTGGATTCTCGCGACGTTGCTGCTCGGCTTGTCGACGATTGGCGAATCGACCAATCACATGGACGGGGCAATGATGGTGCGGTTGATGACGTGGGCGCAACATGTCGTGACGTTCCAGGGTGATGCCGCGGCGTATGTGGCCGGCACGCCGATCGTGTTCCGCCTTCATCTGTTCATGGGGATGACATTGTTCGTGATCTTTCCTTTCACGCGGCTGGTACACGTATGGAGCGGATTCGCTTCCGTGACCTACCTGTCGCGTGCGTGGCAGCTCGTGCGCGGTCGCTGAGCAACGGGGCGCGGCGAAGTGACGACGTCCTTTGCCGACGCATCGCGTTGCGATGGATCATGCGGAAGCCACGATGACCCATCTGACCGACTGTCGATGTGGTGGATAATCGTTGAATCATTCATCGTGCCAATGACTTTCACATGGCTATCGATACGCAGGGCGAAATAGCCCGAGGGCCATTGCTGCGCCAGCGGCTGACGACGCGCATCGTCGTGCTTTCAGTCGTTACGCTCACCCTGGTGCTGACCATGATCGGCGGCACGTTGTATCTGTCGTGGCAGCTCCAGGGCGCCGGCGCGGCCATCAACGACGCCGGTAGCCTGCGCATGGGGGCGGAAGCGGTTGCCGTGGCGCTCGTCGACGCCCGCGCGACAGAGCCGTCGAGCCTGCATGCAGAGCTGGGCCGGATCGACGCCACGCTCGAGCGATTGCAGCGCGGCGATCCCGCCCGCCCGCTGCTGTTGCCCAACGATGCGGCGATCCAGCGCCAATTCGGCACCGTGGTCGACGCGTGGCGTCTGCAACTCGAGCCGGCGGTGCTGGACGACCTGCGCGCTGGACCGATGGCCGCACGGACGTCGTATCGCGCGTTGCTGCCGCGTTTCGTCGCAGAGGCGGACGCGCTGGTGCGCCTGATCGAACAGGAAAATGCGCGCAAGACCGACTGGCTGCGCATCTCGCAGATCTCGCTCGCGGCACTCTCGTGCGTCGGAACGGTTGCGATCATGTATCTGTTGTACCTGTGGTTCGTCGTGCCGGTCCAGCGGCTGCAGGAAGGACTGGCACATATCGAGGCGCGCCAGTTCGACGTTCGACTGCCGGTCGATACCCGCGATGAATTCGGCCATCTCGCGCTGGGTTTCAACCGGATGACGACCGAGCTGCAGGCGCTTTACCGCGATCTCGAACAGCGGGTCGACGAAAAGACCGCCACGCTGGCCGCGCAGAACCGTGAGCTGACGGCGCTTTATGAAATGACTGCGTTTCTGAACCGGCCCGACGATGTCGACGAACTGTGTCGCGGCTTTCTGGCGCGCCTGGTGCGCCAGTTCGACGCGGATGGCGGAACCCTGAGGGTCGTTTCCGGCGAGGACAACCGTCTGCACCTCGTCGCATCGGAGGGTGTCCCGGAAGCGCTGGCCGATGCCGAGCGCTGTATTTCCACAGATGACTGCCTATGCGGAACGGTAACGAAGCAAGGCGCGTCGACGGTTCAGATGCTGCGCGACGGAGACACCGGGGCGGACGCGTTTGCCGGGCATTGCCGCCGCGCCGGATTTGTCGACGTCGCGGCCTTCAGGATCGCTTCGCAAGGAGAAATGCTTGGATCGTTCTCGTTGCATTTTCGTCGCGCGCATCCCGTTTCCGCGTCCGAGGCCAAATTGCTCGAGACGCTCGGCAAGCATCTGGGGACCGCGCTCAAGAGCCGGCGACTCGCGACTGTCGCGCGCCAGCTTGCCGTCTCCGAAGAGCGCAACCTGGTCGCGCAGGGGCTGCACGACAGCATTGCCCAGGGACTCAACTTCCTCAAGATGCAGGTGCATCTGCTCGATCGCGCCACGCAAGCGCAGCGGCTGGCTGAAATTCGCGAAATCGTGCCGTTGCTGGCCGGCGGCATCAAGGAAAGCTATGACGACGTGCGGGAACTGCTGTTGAATTTCCGCTCGAAGCTGGGCGCCGGCGAACTCCGGCACGCCGTCGACGATACGATCGAGCGCTTTCGTCGACAGACAGGCATGCCCGTCACACTGGACTACCGCGAGGATGGCGGCCCGCTGCTCCCGGCGGACCAGCAACTGCAGGTGCTGTTCATCCTGCAGGAAGCGCTCTCGAACGTGCGCAAGCATGCGCAAGCGCAACATGTTCGCGTGACGATCGCCAATGCGCGCGACTTCCACCTGCTGGTCGAGGATGACGGCCTGGGTTTCGAGCCGGAAAAGATCGCTGCCGCGGGTGAGGCCCACGTGGGGTTGCGCATCATGCGCGAGCGCGCGGGCAGGCTGGCGGCGACGTTGCGGCTATCGTCCTCGCCGGGACAGGGCGCGTGCGTCGATCTCACATTACCGGCCGACGCACGGCAGGCCGCTTGAGACAACCGGGCCGATTCCATTTCCTGATCGACGCATGACTATTCGCATCCTCCTGATCGACGACCACACGCTCTTCCGCTCGGGTGTCCGCGCCCTCTTGCAGCGGGAGGCGGACTTCGAAGTCGTGGGCGAAGCTGCCGACGGACTCGAAGGACTCAAGCGCGCGAAGCAATTCCTGCCCGACGTGATCCTGCTCGACCTCAACATGCCGGGGTTGTCCGGCCTGGAGACGCTCAAGCTTCTTGTGCAGGACCTGCATGACACGGCCGTGGTGATGCTGACCGTTTCGGAAGAAGTGGATGAACTGACAGTCGCGTTGCGCGAGGGCGCGTGCGGCTATCTGCTGAAGAACATCGAGGCCGACACGCTTGCTGCGTCGATCCGCAAGGCCGCAGCGGGGCAACCGGTGATCGCCGACGACATGACGGCAAAACTCGTGGCGCGATTGCGCGAGCCGGCTCCAGCGCCGGCACCGGCACCGGCACCGGCACCGGCACCGGCACCGGCCGGCGATGGCATCGAGGCATTGACCACGCGCGAGAACGACATCATGCGCGAACTGGCACGAGGCGCCAGCAACAAGGAAATCGCGCGAGTGCTGGATCTGGCCGAAAGCACGGTCAAGATTCATGTGCGCAACATTCTGCGCAAGCTCAACCTGACGAGCCGTGTCCAGGTGGCCATCTACGCAGTAGGGCGGGACTCCGGATCCGCGGATGCCGACAAAGGAACGAATACGCAACCGGAAGTGAAATGAATCGGCAGTCCGTGATGTTGAGCAAGGCAAATTTCGAGCAGTTGTCCGAATTCCGTTACCAGATCCGATGCTTCGAGCGGTTTTCCGAGCGTGCGGCAAAGTCGGAAGGGATCACGCCGCTGCAGTACCTGCTGCTTCTCCATATCAAAGGGTTTCCAACGCGCGAGTGGGCCAGTATCGGCGAGTTGGCCTCACGGCTTCAGGCGCGGCACAATGCGGTCGTCGCATTGGTGACGCGCTGTGAGGCATTGGGGCTCGTGATGCGCCGGGGCAACGAAACGGACGGTCGGACGGTCGAGGTCCACCTGTCGCGCCTCGGAGAGGTGATCCTTGCCCGGCTGGCGCAGATGCACCGCGCGGAGTTGACTTCGATCTCGGAAAGCTATCTCGGTCTGCATGCCGGCATCGACACGGATTGCGATCGTTGAATTCGTCCGATCGATCTGTCATCGTGCCCGCCCAGGCGGGACGGCGGGGTGGCGGCGGGCATCGGCGCCGAACGACGACCATTGCGCGGCGAACAACAACGACGCACTCGACAGGTGTCGCAGATAGCTGCCGAGATCAGGCTCGAACAGCATCGATACCGCCACGTGGCCGATCGCGACGCACGCGAGCAGTGCTTGGTGCGGATGAGCGCCGTTGCGTGCGCGGCGCCACATGACCGCCAGCGCGATCGCGACGAACAGTTGCATCCCGATCTCCTTGGGCCCGGGCGAGAACAGCACGGGCAAGTTCAGGCGCAATACCGCGTAGAGGTAGTTCGCGCAGAATCCGATGAGTGAATTCGGCGCGACCGGGTTATGGAAACTGGTACGCGCGCCGAACGGCGAACCGTATGCGAGGTAGTCGGCCGCCATGTCCCGCGGATGCAGCAGCAGGTAATACACGTCGGACGGCAGCAGGCACAGTGCGGCGAGTGCCGCGATCGTCAGCCACACCCGGCCGCGCCACGACGCACGCAGGAACAGGAACGCGGCAAACGCGGCCAGGAGGATCAGCGCGAAATAGCTGCGCACGACGGCTGCATAGCCGGTATAAAGCGCAATGGTCGCGACGAAGATCGGCCACGCCGCCCGGCACCGCGCGATGCGGACCAGCACGATGGCCATCAGCACGACGAGCGTGTCCTTGCTCGCGACGAAGAGATTGAAGAATACGCACGGCGTCAGCAGCACGAGGTTTGCCGCCAGCGACCCCGCGCGACGGCATTCGATGATCATGCGCCAGATGAACAGCGTGCCGATCACGACGACGGCGAGATGCGTGCCGGTCGAGCCCAGCATCGCGTAGAACTGCGCGACTGCATCGAACGACGTGCCTTCGTAGGTATCGCCGCCGCCGATCTGGCTCTGGATCTTCTCCGCGTCGCGGAACACGAATTCGGGCAGAAACGCATCCGCCTTCGCATAGACGGCCCAGTAGCCGAGCACGGCCAACGCGGCGATCACGCGCACGAGCCCGCGGCCGTACACCGCGTGCTCGGTGATTGGATCACGCCGCATCGGACGGTGCCCTGCGGAGCGTGCGTGCCGCCTTGCCCCGCGTCACGATCAGCAAGAGCGATACCGTGATCGCGGTGCTCACCGCGAGATGCGCGAACGCCGCACCGGTGGCGCCTGCCTCCGCGATCAGGCTCCACGCGACCGGCAGGTACGACAGCGCGATGGCCGCCATCGACAGCAGCACGGTGGTCCCGGCGCGCAGTGCGATGGTGGCCGTCCACAGCACGTCGGCGACCGAGCGCAGCACGAACGACACGAGCAGCACCGCGAGCATCGCGACGTCGTTCGCGCTCGCTGATTCATGCGCGATCAGGAACACGTCCTCGTGCAAGGCGAGGATCGCTGCCGACGCGAGCATCGTGACGGCCACACTCGCGGTCGCCGCGCGCGCAAGTTGCCCGTGAAACGCGGCGGGCGTGTCGGCCAGCGTACGGACGAAGCGCGGGCCGGCCGTGACCGACACGGTCGCGAACGCAACCGTCTGCACCGCATTCGCGATCGACCACGCGAACACATAGCGGCCGAGCGCATCAGCGCTCAGATGGCCGGCGGCGATGAATCGTTCCGCGTACTGCAGCGTCGCCAGGATGACCCCGGCGCTATAGAACGGCAAGCCGCGGCGCCATACCGCGAACACGCCCGGGCCATTCCGCGCGTCTGCGAATGACCGGGCCGGGCGCGTGTGGCGCGTGAGCGCGCCGATGCGGCGCCACACGATCGCGACGACGAGCGCATTGCTCGCGAACCACAAGGCGAAGACCGCTTCGATGGAATGCAGTACGTGCAGGACCAGGCCAGCGCACGCGATGCCCGCCCATGCGCCGGTCCGGATGAACAGCAACCACGAACCCGTGCGCGAGCGATGCAGCGAGAACATCCATGAATTGGCTTCGAATGCCGCGTGCTCGGACAGCGCGACAAGCAGCACGCCCCATGCCAGCCGCGAGGGCAGGCCAAACGCGTCGGTCGTGGCACCGCTCAACGTCGGAATCGCGAACAGTGCGCCGAGCAGCAGATACAACCCGCCGTAACGGACGGCGAGCACGCGCGTGTCGCGCAGCGCCGGCAACGGCTCGGCTTCGCTGAGCCGCCGGTTGAGTTCCGGACTGAAGCCGAGCCCGAGTACCTTCGAAGCCACGACCGAAATGGCCACCGCGAGCCCGTAGGCGCCGACCGCGTCGAAGCCGAGTGTGCGCGCGACAACGATGGCGAGCGCGAATTTCAGGCCTAGCGCGGCAAACCTGAGGAAGAATCGAGGGAGCATGCTGGGGTCCGGTCGGGGTTAGGCGCGCCGGGCGGCGCGCAAGGCATCGAGCAGGCGTTCGCGGTCGGCGCGGATTCGTGCAAAGCCGGTCTGGGCGGCCTGCCAGAACGTGAGGGCCGCGTCGGACGCGAGCACGGTGCGCGCGACCTGCACTGGATCGAAGTCCGCGCCGTTGACGACCCAGTCGCCGAGCCGCATGTCGGCATAGGCGCCGAAGCCCTTGCGCTCGTAGCTCAGATGAAACGCGGGGACGCCGTGCAGGACCGATTCCAGTGCGCCATGCAGGCGAACGGAGATCACGCGGTCCGGCCGGTCGCGCTCGAGCAGCGTTCTGAGCGGAACGAGTTCGTCCCGGATACCGATACTGCGGTAATAGGCGACATCGTCGTTGCCGCGACCGGTACTCTGCACGGCGAAACTGATGCGGCACGACGCGCGCAGCAGTTCGACGAGCCGCGCGATCGATGCATCGTAGCGCTTGCGCCGCTCGCGCCCCCAGGCCGGCGCGCGGCGCAGCACGAGTGCGACGTGGCCGGCATTGCCGCCGGCCTGCGCGGCGCGGCGCACGATCTCGTCGCCACGGTGTCCGACCTCGAGCACGGCGAGGTCCGGCGCGCGCCGCGTGTTCGCGTTTGCGGCGAGAAAGGCGGACGAACGATCGTCACGCACGAAGACGGTGTCGAACGACGCGAGCAGTTGCTGCAGATGGACGCCGACGGGCAGCGCGGGTTCTGCCGGCCCGATACTTTGCGGCAGGTACACGGCGGGCTTGCCGGACGCCTGCGCCGCGCGCATTTGCAGCAGATGGCCGGCTTCCAGCTTGAGCGCCTCGACCGCGGTGCGTGCGCGCAGATATCCGCCGCCGACGCCGACGATGAGATCGGCGTCGGCGAGCAGGCGGCGCAGTTCGCCGAGCCGTCCGTTCGCGCGCACGGGCAGCGCGGCGCTGGCCGCGGCAAGCAGCCGGCGCTTGCCGCGCTCGGCGAGCACGGGGGCGGCGCGAACATCGTCGTGGGCGGGAAACGACGCAGGATCGGCTGCGACGATCGACACGCGGGCCGCCTCGCCGAATGCCTCCTTCATGAGCGCGACGGACAGGTCGACCAACAGGCCGTCCCCGGAATTGCATGCGCTGTACGCATGAAGCAGTGCGATGTGAGTGGTTGAAGTCATTCGGTTTCCCGATGCGCGATGCGTCGATAGAGGTCAAGCGTGCGGCGAACCATCGCCGCGGCCGAGTAGTGTTCGAAGGCCAGCGAGCAGTTCTCCCGCATCCGGTTCCGAAGCGCCGCGTCGCCGGCAAGGTTGACGATGGCGTGCTTGAAGTCGGTGGTGTCGTCGTCGTTCGGTACGACAAGGCCGATCCGCCGGGCCTGGATCAGCTCTGCCGCGCCGGCGACGTTCGACGCGACGATCGGCACTTGGGCGGCCATCGCCTCGAGGCATACATAGGGAAAGCCTTCGTAGCGGCTCGGCAGCGCGAAGATGTCGAACGCGGAGAAATAGCGGCTCGCCCGGTCGAGCGTGCCGATGACGTGCAGGTTCGGCGTCGTGTCGTCAGCGTCGCGGCCGGCCGCCGCGGTGAAATCGCCCGGGCCGATCACGACAAACTGAACGGTGTGGCCGCACTGCCGATACACGCCACGCGCGATCCGTACGAGGCGGTCGACTCCCTTCTGGTGGTCGAGGCGACCGACGAAGCCGACGACGAGCGCGTTGTCCGCAAGCCCGAGCGCGCGACGCGCGTGGCTGCGCGTCATCAACGCGGGCGGTGCGACGCCGTTGATGATCGTCTCGATGCGCTGCGCCGGGATGCCGAGCACCTCGTTCAGGTGCGTGGCTTCGTCGTGCGATACCGCAATGATCCGGTTCGTACTCCGGCGGCCGAGCAGGCTTTCGATCGCGCCGTAGAAGCGTCGCTGGCGCTCGGTCAGCGACGGATTGAGCGTGTAGACCGCATGTGGCGTATAGACATGCCGCCACGGCCCCCGGCAAACGCGCGCGATGGCGCCGGCCTTCGAACTGTGACTGTGGACGATGTCAGGGCGGATGCGCCGAAGCAGGCGATACACGTGCGCGACCGAGATCGCGTCGCGCCAGCCGACCGCGCGCGCAATCGGCACCGTGTGCACCGATTCGCAGCGCGCGAGGACGCTGGCATCGAGTATCGACGCGTCGAACCGCGGCCCCTGAGGCACGATGAGGTGCAGCGCGATTCCGTCGTGCGCGCTCAGGCCCTCGATCAGATCGGCGAGATGGACCGCGACGCCTCCGCCCGCGGCTTCGGCGACGAGCACGACGCGCAAATGCGGCGCCGTCGCCGCGCCTGTCCGGTGCGGCTCGGCGACGGGGAGCGACGTGGGCTCGCGGTCCGCGTCGCGGCGGGTGACGTCGTCGACGTCGATCAGGTCGTTCATCGCCCACCGCCTTGCCGTACCCGGGCGGCGAACGCACGCAGCGCGCGCACGAGCGGCGACGCCGCGGAGTGCTCGAGCGGTGCGTAGTCGTATTGCGTGTAGCGATAGGCGCCGTGCCGGGTGCCATACCGGCGCGCGCGAGAGTCGATGCCGTTGAGCAGCACGCCGCTTGTCGCGATCCCGCCATGCGCGAGGCGGCGGGTTGCCTCGCTCAGCTCGGCGACACGTGTCTTGCCGGCGCGCGCCACGAGCAGAGCGGTGCCCGCGCAACGACCCAGCAACACGGCGTCGGTCACGGGAAGAATCGGTGCTGAATCGACCACGACCACGTCGTAGCGCGCCGACAGCGTGCCGATCGCCGTGGCGATCCGCGGATCGGCCAGCAGTTCGGTGGGGTTCGGCGGAAACTCGCCGGTCGAGATGAAGTCGAGATTCGGAACGACATTCGCGTGAATGGCGTCTTGCGGCGCGACAGTTCCCAATGCGAGTTCCCTGAAGCCGCATTCACGCGTGACGCCAAAATACGCGTGCAGATAACCCCTGCGCAGGTCGCCGTCGATCAGCAGTACCCGTAGGCCTGTCGCGGCAAGCAGCGCCGCGAAGTTCGCGGACACGAACGATTTGCCCGCGCCCGGCACCGGGCTACTCAGCAATAGCACATTGTTGCGTGCATCCTGCATCGCGAAGTGCAGTGCGGTGCACAAGCTTCGCAAGCTCTCGATTGCCGGATCATACGGATGATGCATGCCGAGCAGATGCGGGCCGGGAGCGTGTACGGCCATTTGCAGGGCGATCTTCCGCTGACTCGCGGAGTCCGGAATCGTTGCGTAGACGCTCACGCCGAGGTGGCGCTCGATCTCGTCGGCGCTGTCGACACCGCCGAACAGGAAATCGCGAGCGAAGGCGATCGCGGTGCCGAGCAGCAGCCCGAGCAGCGCGGTGATGCCCACGACAGCCGGGCGGTTGGGGCGCACCGGCTTCTCGGGCACGATCGGTGCATCGACGAGCCGCACGTTGCCGGTCTTGCCCGCCTTGACGAGCTCGAGTTGCTGCGCGTTCGCGAGCAGCGCGGTGTAGAGGTCGGTATCGACCTTGACGTCGAGCATCAATCGCAACGCATCCTGCTGGAGATCGGGCAGGCGCTTGACCTGTTGGTCGAAGGCCTGTTGCTGGCGCTCCAGCGTCGCGATCTGCGCGCCGAGCGCGAGCATGTCGGGATGATCCGGCGTGAAGCGCGTCACCATCTCGTCGCGTTTTTGCCGGAGTTCCAGCAGGCGCGTCTTCGCGTCGGCGGTCTGCTGCAGGATCAGCTTCGATTCCTCGGTCAGGTCGATCGTGCCATTCGCATTGCGCATGTTCGTGTAGCGCTGCTCGGCCGCCTGCAGCTGTTGCTTCAATTGAGGAAGCTGCTTGCCGAGAAAGGAAAGTGATTGCGCCGCGTCGGCGGACTTGCGCTCGATGTTCTGCCGGATGTAGTGATTCGCGATTTCGCGAAGTTCCGCCTGCACGCGCAGCGGATCCGGTCCGCGCAGCGTTGCGACGATCACGCCCGATTGCTTGACTTTTTCCTGCACATCGAGCGCGCGGCGAAGTGCATCGATCGTCGTCGTGCGCGATTCGCGCACGAGCGTGAATGCGGTGCCCGGATACGCGTCGAAGCGCGTCACGTCGATGACGATGGGTCCTTCGTCGGTCGAAAACTGCCCGACGCGGCCCAATTGCCCCGTCACGGGTTCGGGCAGCGCCGATCCCGCCAGCTGGTAGCGGTTGGCATCGAGCATCGTGAGCTCGAAACGATCGCCTTCGAGCGGTTTCGGCACGTCGAAGCGAGCGAGCTCGGCGCGCTCGTCGCCCCACGCGTAGCCGCCGATGCCGAGCACGCCCGGGAGGGCAATGCCGCTGTTCAGGCGCGAGATGAAATCGCCGACGATCGGGAAGCGCTTCGGCTCCACGACGATGTAGCTGCGCAGCGTATCGACGGCACGGGTGACAACGAATCGCGACGCGAGGACCTGCGCTTCGGCGGCTGCGGTCGACTTGACGTCGAACAGCGACGACACGTCGCCGAACGCGCTTTTCACGGCGGAAGCATCGTTGCTGTCCTCGACCTGCACCAGGATGTCGGCCTGATAGAGCGGATGGCAGAGAAAGGCATACAACATGCCGGCGGCGAAGCATGCGGCAGTCGTGAGCGCGATGGTCCAACGATGGGTGAGGAGCACGTCGAGTACGACGGCGAGCGTGATCTCGTCGGCGCGGTCGTCGATGCGCTGGGGGGATTGGAGTGAAGTCATCGGTTCAGTCGGGTGAAATCCGTGCGGAGGAGGTCGGCCACAGAGGGCCGTCCTGCGGGGTCGCGGGCAGTCGCGTTGCGCTCGGCGCGATGCGCTCGCACCAGCGTTCGACGCCGCGCTCGATGAGCGCGAGGCTGTGTTCGAACGCCGCGCGCGGGCCGAGGTACGGGTCCGGTACGTCGAAGCCCGAGCCGACGCCGCCGGGCGTCACGCAGAATTCGCCGAGTCGGAAGACCCGGCCGCACAGCACCGGATCGTGGTGCTCGAGCCAGCGTCTTTGTTCGAGATCCATCGTCAGGATCAGGCCGGCTCGCATGCAGAGCCGCGAAGACAACTGACGTGCGCGGTGCGAGGACAGGTCGAGGCCACGATCTCGCATCAGGGCAACGGCGTGCGGGTCGGCGCCATGCCCGCCCAGTGCGCCAAAGCCTGCCGACTGCACCTCGACACTCGGCAGGCGTGCACGCAGCAGCACCTCGGCCATCGGGCTGCGGCAAACGTTCCCGATGCATACGACGAGGAGCGTGGATACGGCGATCATTTGACGGCGAGCGCGGCGGTGGCGCTCGAGTTGAGGCTCGGCAGCAGCAGGCTCAGCACGCGGCTGAAGCGTACGAGACCGTTTCCGTCGACGTAGACGATGTCCTTGGGCTGTAGTTCGAATTCGTTGGCGAGCACCATCGACACCGGCGAACGTGCGTCGAGATGGAATACCTGTGGCGTGTCCGTCTGCGAACCGCGAATCACGAACATCTGGGCGGTATCGGCGGTATTCGCATTCACGCTGCCGGATTGCGACAGCGCGTCGGACAGCGTCAGCCTGCCGTCGCGCAGCGGCAGCGCGAGCGACGGCTTGTTGACCTCGCCCATCACGTACACGCCGTATTCGCTGCGCGCCGGCACGTGCAGCAAATCACCGGCCGCGAGCACGATATCCGCGGGATTGCGGCCGGCGCGCAGCATTTGCGTCAGGTCCAGCCGATGGGACACGCCGTCGCGCACGAGCGCGAGGCGGCTCTGATCGGCGGAAGCGCTCATGCCGCCGGCGCGCCCGAGCGCTTCGTAGAGCGTCATCGGCACGTCGTTGACGGGCTGGCTGCCCGGCGAGTGCACTTCGCCGTCGATGTAGACCTGCTTGGAACGGAACGAGGCGACGCGCAGCGTGACTTGCGGATCGCGGTACACGCGCGCGAGCGCGCCGGCGATGCGTGAGCGCGCGTCGTCGGACGTCAGGCCGGCGACCGGCACCGCGCCGGCAAACGGAAACGAAACGTTGCCGTTCTGATCGACGACGAGGCCGGCGACAGGGTCGGCCGCGCGGGACACGTTCGGCGTTGCGGTGCCTTGCGCCGCCGCGAGCTCGGGATGGTCCCAGACCGTGATCTGCAGAACGTCGCCGGTGCCGATCCTGTAAGCGGCGGGCGGCGCGGTGAGGAGCCTGATCTGCTCCGCGCGTTGCTGCACGGCGTCGGCTTTCAACGTGCGGATGAGCTCCGCATCGATCGTCGTGATCTGGTAGGGCGGCAATTCGCCCGCTGTTTGCGCGTCGGAGGACGCCGGCGGCGGGGCGCTCATCCGCATGCCGGGTGCGAATGCGCAGGCGGTAAGCGCGACGCAGATCGCGGCCGTCAGCAGCAGGCGCCCGCCGGACAGGCTCGCGCTCGCGATTCGCGCTGTCACGTCTGTGTTCATCTGTAATCCTTTTGGGCGATACGCGAACGCGTCAGTACGCGTTGCTGTGAGTCCATCCGCTCGTGATGGTGGCGAGGACGATGCGCATGTCGAGGGCGAATGACCAGTTGCGCAGGTAATAGAGATCGGCTTCGATGCGGCGCTGCATCTTGTCGATGCGGTCGGTTTCGCCGCGCAGGCCGTTGATCTGCGCCCAGCCGGTGATGCCGGGTTTGACGCGGTAGCGGTGGATGTAGCCGTCGACGATCGTCTGGTACAGGTTGTCGTGCTCGATCGCGTGCGGACGCGGCCCGACCACCGACATGTCGCCGCGAAGCACGTTGATGAATTGCGGCAGTTCGTCGAGACTCGTGCGGCGCAGGAACGCGCCGATCCGTGTGACGCGCGGATCGCCGCGCGTGGCCTGTTGCACGACGCCGTCGGCGGCCGCGTGCAACCGCATGGTCCGGAATTTGTAGATCGTGAAGACCTTGCCGTCGGCGCCCTTGCGATGCTGACGAAACAGCGCGGGCCCCGGTGACGACAGCCTGATCGCGACGGCGATCGCGAGCATCAGCGGCGCGATCCCGACGAGCGCGGCCGCCGCGAAGACGCGGTCGAAGACTGCTTTTTGAACGCGCGCGTACGACGACAGCGGTGACGCCACCAGATTGATCGCCGGCGCGCCGGCGAGGTCGACCATCTCGCCATCGAACATCGCGAGCTGACTGACGTCGGGCATGAAACGGACATTCACGAGATCATGCCGAAAGGTGTCGAGTACGCGGATGACGTCGCGCGCCTCCGTGATGGGTAATGCAATCCATACTTCGGGTATTGCGTGTGTGCGGATGTACGATGCGAACGTGCTCAGTTCGTCGAAGTGCGGGACGTCGCTGCCGTTGTCGTTCGTCGCGCCGAACATGTCGAAGATGGCCGCTGCGCGAAACCCGGGCGGCGGTGATTGCGCGATCCGATCGAGAATGGCATCGACGTGCGCGCCGGTGCCGGCGATCGCGACCGGGCAGTCGCGACGCGTCGTGCGGCGCAGCCGATCGAGCATCGTGCCCGTGACGAGCCGCGACGCGACGAGAGCGAGGGTGCTCGTCAACACCCAGCCCAGTTGCCAGACTGGCGGGACGAACAGGGTGTGATACAGCGAGAAGATTGCAAGTGTCGCGCATGCTTGCGAGATGATCCATGCAGTACACGTGTATGCGGCGACGCGATACTTCGATCGGTTATGTTTCGCCTGATAGACACCGAATACCGGGAACAACATCATCGCGAAGGTTGTCGCCGAAGCGACGAGCGATGCTTCGGCGGTCGGATGGCCGCTGCCGCGGGTCAGAACCATGGTCGTCGATAGCGCACTAAGTGCAATCAAGCCGATGTCCGACATACGCGCAAGGAGTCCGACAGCCGCCGACGACGCGCCAGCCCGTCGTTCTTCGAGTTCCGTTTGCATAACCCTTTCTGTACGTTCGTTGAGTTTGTGTCCGTCGTGCCGATCGCAGCGCCTCAGGTGACACTCGGATCATGTGGCTACTGCTTCGTCAGAACTGCAACGAAGAAATGAGAAGATGACCGATTGATATATAAGGTTTGGATACCGAATGAATGGCATCATTAAGCTGTCATATGGCCGTTCTGGGTAACGCATGCCAAAGCGTCGCGATCAATGGATCGAGACGCAATTTTCGGTGACCGGGATGGCGCTGTATATGGGACGTGCGTGGCCACACACGTCGGACGTGTACTAAATTTCTGCGGCCAATTCGGGCAAATTAAGCGGGGAGCTGGATGGTGAAGTCTCGAAATATCGCAAATGCGCAGAGGCGGTCCGCATGCCGCATATGTCGGCATGCGAATCGGGCTGACGTGACAATGGACCTTCGACAACAGAAGTGATGCGGTGACGCGGCGTGATCAATGAGGGTGCATGGTGGCCATCGCGCCGACCGATGCATCCAATCCTACTGTAAACGTTTCGCCATGGCGGGAACGTGCTTGTTCGTCGCCGGGGAACCGCTACGGGGATCATCTCGGGCACACCGTCCGCCGCCACACCTGTCACGATCTACGTCGTCACCGGCAGCAACAGCGCGGGCAGCGTCACGGCGTCGGTCATGATCTCGGTGGTATCGACGGGGAAATGCCTGCCGGTGGATTTCCTGAATACGGCTCGCGCGCTCCATACCGCGACGCTGCTGCCCGACGGTCGGGTACTCGTTGCGGGTGGCCTGACCATGATTTCCTTTGCCGTGCGGCCCATATCCGCCACCGAAGTCTATGTTCCGTAGAGATCGGCTCGAGCAGCCTGCTTGTGTTGCCTGACGACGTTCCGGCATGCGCGCGCAGAGAGGTTTGGGGAATGATTTGTCTCGCGCACGCCGCCGTCCCGGCCATCGGGAAGGGCTGTCGCTGCATGCGGAAAACCCGCGTCGAATCGCGCCAATGACAGGCTTGCCGCGCGCGCGTATTCGCGAAAATGCCGCAGTACTCGATCTTACGATCATTGACATTATGCGTCGTGCATTTGCCTATACTGGCCGCCCCCTTGGGCGATGCGCTGTCGTTCCGAACGCGATTGTCCTTCCTTCAATCAATTTCTATGGAATCCGATATGAATCTTTCTCGACGGCTCGCAGCCGAGGTATTCGGGACCTTCTGGCTGGTGCTCGGCGGATGCGGTAGCGCCGTGCTGGCAGCCGCCTTTCCGGGCCTCGGCATCGGCTTTGCCGGCGTCGCGCTGGCCTTCGGCCTCACCGTACTGACGATGGCGTTTGCGATCGGACATGTTTCGGGCTGCCATCTGAATCCCGCGGTAAGCGTGGGACTCACGGTTGCCGGCCGCTTCCCGGCACGCGATCTCGCGCCGTACGTCGTCGCACAGGTGATCGGCGCGACGCTCGGTGCGTTCGTGCTGTACCTGATCGCGACTGGCAAGCCGGGCTTCGACGTCATCGGCAGCGGCTTCGCGACGAACGGCTTCGGCGCGCGTTCGCCGGGCCAATACTCGCTTGGCGCGGCATTCATCTGCGAAGTCGTGATGACGGGCTTCTTCCTGTTCGTGATCCTCGGTGCCACCGACAAGCGCGCGCCGGCCGGCTTCGCGCCGATCGCGATCGGCCTGTGCCTGACGTTGATCCACCTGATCTCGATTCCGGTCACCAACACGTCGGTGAACCCGGCCCGCTCGACCGGCCCCGCACTGTTCGTGGGCGGCGAGGCGATCGGCCAGCTGTGGCTGTTCTGGGTCGCGCCGATCATCGGCGCGGCCATCGCAGGGATCATCTACCCGCTGATCGCTGGGCGCGACGATGCCGTTGCCCTGCTGCCCGCAGCCGCTCATGCGGTTGAATAGCGCGGCCGGCATCCGTAAGCGGATGCCATTCGCCGGGGAAACACGGCGAGCTGGATGAGTTTGACGACGGGCGCCGACGGCGCCCGTTTTTCATGCTGGGGGGGCACGGAAACCAGCCGTGCCATCCGGCAGGACGATCGTCACGCAACCCACGTTGTCGTGATCGCGCGTATCGACCGATGAACGCTTTTCGAACTTCTGCGATGGATGGCGGGTTCGTTACGCTGCACAATTTCCTTGCCCGTCAATTGATCTCCGTCATTGGGTGGGAGAAGGGTGTCCCCGCACCCGACTCTCTAAAAACCATTCAGGTTTTGGTCCCGCCGCGCCTGGCGGGATTTTTTTGTCCTGACGGTTTTTCGTTGAGTGCCAGTCTCCAGTACTGTCCATCGGCGTCTTGCGACGTTCGTTCCGCTGTTCGGCCGGCGACGCCTCATTTCGCGAGCCTGATATGTGCGTGAGATTCGATGTGTCGCGCAAGTCGGCCTCCAATGCTTGACTGGGAGTACAGGGGAAAAGGTCGGAATCCTGAAGGATGGGCGACGAAGACCTGACGGGGCCTGGCTAGTCGTGCCAGCCGGATAGTCGAAGTGCGAATGGTGCCGCCGCCGGCGAGGTTTGCCGCACGATCAAGCCGGTCCATCCGCTCCAATCGGGCATCGGGGCGCTGTCGGGGCTGGCGGAGAATGCAAGTATTCATCGTGCGGTACCGAACGGCCTGCCCGGATGCATCACGGTGGCCGTCAATTTCGATCCGTCGATCATGGATTTCCAGGTGAGGCCAACCGCAACCGAGCAATTTCCGCTGCGCGATGCTCACGCTCCAGAGGCTACGCGACGGCACCTTCGGCGCCAACGCAATGTTCTCCTTGGCGGCGGCGTGATCGTATCTGCGGTCCTTGTCATCGCCACGTCCGTTGGAATGTGGCTGAGCGCACGCGATTACGTGGCAGGACGATATGCCGGGTTCGTCCAGCACGTGGGCTGGATGCAGCGCGATATTGCTGCACGCGAACAGCTCCTGCGTGTCGAGCATTACCACGGGAAGGCGGTCTGGACCGAACGATCGTCCGCGGCATCGGAAGTCATGAACGCGTTTGTCCACGGACGAGGTGAGCTGTTGATGCAGGGCAACGGCGGTACCGCGCCGATTCTCGTGGCCGGCGACCTCCAGGCGCCGCCGGCAATGGGATTCGCTCGGCTCCTGTCCTTCGCACAGGAATTCAGCGATCGAATCGATGCCTACTCGACCGGCAGGGGCGCGGTGCTGGACAGCTATTTCTACGGCGCTGATGGAAGCTTCATTGACATCGTACCGATACCCGGGCGACCACTGCCGCGTCGGGGCGATGCAACGATCGATACGCGAACGCTGATCCACTCCATGATGCCGGACTACAGTCCAGCCGACGCGCGCGCGAACAGCGGGATCGAGACCGCGTGGCTGCCGCCTGTTTCCAATCCGCTGACCGGCAGGCCCGTGATCCGTGCAGTGTCGAAAGTTAATGCGGACGGCCGACCGTTTCTCGTCTTCGGGAGTGAAATGGCGGTTGACACGTTGCAGGCGAGACTGGGGCGGCAGCAGCCTGATGAAATTGCCTGGATCGCGAACACCGATGGCAAGCCGATCGCGCTTGCCGACAGCACACGATCGGAGCACGTATCGATCATGACGACGCTGACGAAGGCGTTCGTGCCGGCGCCGGACGGCATGAAGCCAGATTTCCGCCATCAGGACGGACGCATGGTATTCAGGGCGGCATTGCCGGGGGCCGGATGGGTCGGGTATCAGACGATGACGTGGAGAACCGTGCTGCACGATATGTGGCGCGGATATGCGGTCGTGGTGGGTCTGCTGATCGGCTCGATCGTCGTGCTGGGGGGACTGTTGCTCGCGGTGACTCGACGACGTATGCCGAGGCCGATCAGCGAAAGCGCGCGGCATGTGCCCGAAAGCGACAACGTCGACACGGCGGCGGCAATGGCGGGACCCGCCGGGTTTGCCGCGAAGGACCTCGCAAATGCCGCGGATCGCCAGCGACGTGCACGCGGTCTCGCCGCGGCCTCGCAAGCGGAAGCGCCGGCGCATAGCGTGGAATCCGTCGATCTCGCGTCCATCGGCAACGAGATCGGTACGCAACTGGAGCTGATTGTCGACGGCCTGGAGACGCTTGTCGACGTGCCGCTGACCGACATGCAACGCAAGCGTCTGCAGGCGGCGCTTTCGTCGGGAAAGTCGCTTCTGGACATTCACAATGACCTGCTCGATTTGTTGAAAGCCGAAGCCGGACAAACATCGATCAAGCATGTCGCTTTTGACCTGGCATCGCTCGCGCGCGACGTCGCCGCCATGTTAGAGCCGAGCTCGAGGGCGAAGGGGCTTGCTTTCACTTGCGTGATCGACAAGTGGCTGGCGCCCGGGTATTTCGGCGATCCGGCTCGTCTACGCAAGGTCATGATCACCCTTTTAAGGAACGCGATCGAATTGACCGATTACGGAGAAATCGTGTTCGAGCTCTATCTCGGGGACGAAGCCCGGCCCGATCAGATCACGATTGGCGTCATCGACTCGGGTGTCGGCATGGTCGTGGCATGGCAGCAATGTATCGCCAACGGAATCAATCCGTCCGCCGTGCCGGACATTCGACATCCGGATGGCGGCGCGGTGGTCGATCTCGCTCTCTGCAAGGAGCTGGTCGCTTTGATGGAGGGCGACATTGAATACGTGGCCGATCCACGCATCGGCGGCACATGTGTCGTTCGCCTGAAACTTCGTGTCGATGACGAGCTGACGGTATCCGATGCGGATGAAGCGACGCCGGGCGCGCACGTGCGCACGGTCGACGGTTTCGAGATACTGGTTGCCGACGATCACCCCGTGACCCGGAATATCCTGCGTGACCGGCTCGCCAAGCTTGGCCATGGATCGGACGTTGCCGACGACGGCATGTCCGCATTGCGGATGACCATCGGAAAGCGCTATCAATTGCTGATGACGGACCTGAATATGCCGGGCATGAACGGCTACACGCTCGCACGTATGGTTCGCGATCGCGATGCATCGATACCGATCATTGCGATCACGGCACATGTGACCGAGCATGAGCGCATGATGTGCACGGAAGCCGGCATCGACGAGATACTGATGAAGTCTGCTTCCCTGGTTGAGATCGATGATGCTATCCGGCGTGCCGTCGAACGACACGGATCGGCGGTGATCGACGCAAGGGGGCGTGCAGATCCGGTCGACGAGACACTTCCGGCGCCGATTCGGCAGGCGCTGTTGAGTACACTCGCGGTGTCGGTCGATCACATCAACGATGCGATTGCGCGACTGGATTCCGAAGCCGTGATGGGAGAATTGCATTCGATCAAGGGCGCGTTTGCGATGGTACGCGAGATGGCCATCGTTCAGTTGTGCGAGCAGTTCGAGTGTTTTGCGAGAGAGGGGACTCTGCCTGCTGTCGATGAAATCAATGCGCTCGCGGCGGTCGCGCGCGATGCGCTCGCACGCCGTGTTTGAGAAGCGCATTGCGCGACCACGTCAGCGTCGGGTTCGCTCATATGCCGGAACTGGCTTTCGCGCCGACCACCGGCAAGGTCGAGGCGTCAGGGGGGGCGACCCGCGCCGGAATCGGGAGGCGCGCGAATGCCGAACAAGGGGAGACGGTATGAAGCGATCAGATCGCGGAAATGCCGGCGGCACGGTGTTGCATGATCGGCCTGCCTTCTCGGAATGCGCCGCGTCTACCGGGCGGCGGGAACCTTGAGACTCGATTGCGCCGGGCTGGCGGTGTCGCCGGATGCGGCCAGCGAGACCCCCATCACGTACTTGACGAGATCGGTGTCGCTGTCGAGACCGAGCTTCTTCATTGCGCTCGTCTTCTGCGAACTGATCGTCTGCTTGCTTCGCTTGAGCTGCTCGGCGATCTGATTCACGCTCAGCCCGGAGACAAACAGCCGGACGACTTCCTCTTCACGCATGGTCAGCGCGCCACTTGCGGTATTGCCGTCTTCGATATGAACCTGCCGCGCGACGTCCGCAATCGACGGTGAAAAATACCGGCCCGATGCGAATGCCCCCTGGATGGCAGTCAGTACGTGATCGGTACTGTCGGATTTGCTGAGAATACAGTGGATGTCGAGCTTGAGCAGCGACCGGATGGTGCCGGGATTGTTCATCATCGTCAATACGACGATGTGCGTATCGGGGTAGCGTCGCCGCAGAAACGAAAAGAGCGTCACGCCATCACCGAACTCGCCGCCCGGCATTGCGTAATCGGAAACGAGCACATCGCAAGGGTACGTGTTGAGTGCCGCGACGAGTTCCGTTGAATTCGATGCGGTCGCAACGACCTTTACGGTCGTGTGATTCGCAAGCGAAGCCACGATCCCGCTGATGATGGCGGGGTGATCATCAGCAATCATGACGCGAATGGCGAATTGATCCATGTTCTTTCCGTCTGGTTCTCGGGCATCCCGCTCGGCAACGCCAGTCGTGCCCGTTTCGATTCTCACGCGTGCTCCTTGACCGTTTGAATGCTGCTTTGGCCCAGCGGGACGGCGGTCTTGCAACGCATTGACAGCGACACTTTAGTTCAGTTGCCGATTGAAATCTATTGATCTCGAATCGAAGATTCTAGGACTAGTACGAAGTGCGTTGCGCGATCTAGCCCTAATAATGTCGCATCCCGCCGCAGCCGCGCCTGACATTGGCGGTGCGCCTGTCCATTCGTCGGGATCGACACATTTTGGACTAGTACGAGGCCAATCGATTTTCGGTCGCATATCGCACAGGGGGTTATTTCCTGAAAATTGAGTCCGTTTCGTGGACCGGACGGTAGTCCGATGGATCGCCAACACATGGCGGCCTGCCGAAAGGCGGCCTGATTTCCCCATCGCTCTCGCTCCCGATCCCGTCGAGTGCACGCAGAAGGCAATGGACGCGTTCTAGACCAGGCCGTCGCATCTTCATGCAGAGTCGGCGGGCAGCACGCAACCTGTCGTGGAAGATTGTCGCGGATCGCGTCAGCAGATGACCGTCTGCCATGCCCGCAACCGGCGCGTGGTCGTGCGCGCGGACATGACGAACGCGAACCGACCGATATTTTCGGTCGTGTGAATCCGCTGGCCCGGATGGTCTCGCCAGTGCTACGGATTCCATATTTATTGCGATCGTCGGATCGCCCACCGTCCTTCATTGGATTGCAAGAACCTCAGCGATGTCAGACCTCAAGCGAAGACTGTCCCCCAACGTGATGCTAGTGTTGTGCGCGTTCGTTGATCTCGATGAAGAATCGCAACGGGCATTCAATGGCGCGATGAACGAATACCTGCTCGCGTCGAACATGAAGCGTCGGCAGATCGTCAAGCAATGGCGCGATTGTCCTTTCGATCAGAGAGATCCGGAATCCGAACTGTGCAAACGTTGCCGTTGCGCCGATCGAGGCTGAAATCCGCTTCTATCGGCGCCACGTACGGGCTGACATGGATTTGAAACAGATGAAAGCAATCAGATCCGCAATTCTCGAATTTTGTTACTCGTACCCGAAGAGGGAAATCAAAATGAAAAATGTAATGCTGGCCTTTGCCGTCACCGGCCTGGCACTGGGTGCATCGGCTGTTGCCAATGCGGGCGTGGCTGAAAGCGCCCCGCACTGGACCTACGACGGCGCGAGCGGCCCCGCGCATTGGGGAAAAATCAGTGCGGGGTTTCATCTTTGCGAAGCCGGCAAGGCGGGCTCGCCGATCGATGTCCGGAGCGCCAGGAAAGCATCGGCCGATACACCGCGTATCCGGTTTTCGTATGAGCCGATGCCTGTCCGTCTGTTGAATAGCGGCCATGCGGTGCAATTCATGGCGATGCCGGGAAAAAGCTCGGTGAACCTGGGTAATACGCAGTACCAGCTCGTTCAGTTCCACTTCCATTCGCCTGGTGAAGAGCGCTTCGCGGGCCGCGCATCGCCGATGGACATGCATTTGGTTCATGCCGATGCCGATGGCAAGTTGCTGGTGGTCGCGGTGCAGTTCGTGGTCGGCGACAAGCCGAATCCGGTGCTCGATGCGCTGATCGACGACATCCCTGCGCATTCAGGAGCGGAAAACAAGGATGATTCACTGTTGATCAATCCGATCGGCATGCTGCCGTCGACGACATCGGGCTATTACACATACTCCGGCTCGCTGACGACGCCGCCATGCAGCGAAGGCGTCACGTGGGTCGAAATGAAAGTACCCGTCACGATCAATCGCGCGCAGTTGGAGAAACTTCGCGCGTTCTACTATCACAATCAGCGTCCCGTGCAATCGCTCAACGGACGGGAAATTCTCGAAGTGGACTGAGCGACCCTCTACCTGAGCGACGCCGGCGAAGCGGTGTCGCAAGGAGCCGCGCAATAGCCACCACGTTTGGCGCGTTGCGCGGCAATGCGCCGGCTGGCCCGCTCATTGGCGGGCAGCCAGGGCGACCCATCGGCAGCCAGGCTGCCGGCCGCATGGAAAATCCTCTCAAACAGCGCGGCGGTCATCCAAACACTCGACCAAGCGTGCCTTATCCGCATGCTGGAAATCGACGTCCGTTTCTGGCCCCTTCATGGCCGCGCTCGTCTCTTCCCTTGTCACCGCGACGTGCCGGCCCCGGCGAGTACTCGTCCTGAATTCATTAAACATACATCCTCGACGCATTTTCACGTTTTTAAATTTTTTGATGAATTGAACAGGAAGTTGCACCTGTTCAGGAATTTTGATTTAAATCAATCAATGAATTTTGTAATTGATTTGTATGCATCTAGTATGTTTATTGAATTATTTGCATTATTTGAAGTATTGAATGCCGGGGCGGCGAGCGACGAAATACAGATTCGAAGCCGTCACCCAAACGATGCGATGGAGACCACGAGGCCTTAGTACGGGAATGGGCCCGTGTTGTGCCGAAGGGTGGTTTCTGGCGTGGGTGGTTGTCGTGGGAGGGCGGCGGGGCTGTCGGCCAACCGGGGAACCGACTTCGGAATGCGTTCGTGCGATCAGGGCGGGCTTGGCCCGGCGCACGCGGGGGAGACAATGTCTATCGAAAAGCAAGTGCTTGCGCTGCCAAGCGGGCTGAAGGTGTATGTCGAGCGTCATGTGTTCGACCCCGCTTTCGAGACGATCATCCTGGTCAACGGCGCGCTGGCGACGACTGCGTCGTTCGGGCAGACCGTCCAGTATCTCGGCGAGCGGATGAACTCGATCTGCTTCGACCTGCCGTATGCCGGACAGTCGCGCCAGCACAATCCGGGACGCTTCATCCTGACGAAGGACGATGAAATCGCGATCCTGCTGTATCTCGTCGAGTGGTTTCAGCCGGCGTATCTCGCGTCGGTGTCGTGGGGCGGCGTCGCGTCACTGTTTGCGCTCGCGCGCGGCTGCCCGAGTGTGCGGCGCGCGGTGATCTCGTCGTTCTCGCCGTTTCTCAACGACGCGATGGTCGACTACGTGACGCGCGCGCGCGACCACATCGCGGCGGGCGAGAACCTGAAGGCGGCGCAACTGCTGAACGACACCGTGGGCCGCTATCTGCCGCGCATCATGAAGCTGTACAACTATCGCTACCTGACGCGCTTGCCGCGCGACGAACAGCACCAGGTTGCGTTTCATGTCGACCAGATCCTGGCACTCGATCCGCAACAGTATCTGAGCGAGTTCGCGAACATCCGCAGCGAGGTCCTGTTCGTCAATGGTGCGCGCGACGAATACACGACGGCCGACGATGTGCGCCGGCTCGCGGACCACGTGCCGTGGACGCAGTTCGTGACGATTCCCGACGCCGGGCATTTTCTCGAGATCGAAGGGCGCAAGCAGCGCGAAAGCACGCGTGCCGCGGTGCTCGACTTCCTGTACGGGCCGCCGCGCGAACGGCCCGTGCGACCGTGCGATGCCGATGCGCCGCGGATGTCCGCGATGTCGTCGTGACGTCGTGCCCATTGCCCGTGCGGCGTCGCGCGGTTCCGATCTTCATTCCATTCCAGGCAGGTGAATCGTGAATATCGTTCAGAGTATGGCCGTCGTCGTTCCCTGGGCCGCATGGCTCGCGTACTGGATCGCCACGTCGAAGACCGTGAAGGCGACCGTGCGCAAGGAGGCGTCGCGCTCACGCACGCTGCAGTCGATTCCGCTGATCGTCGGCGGCGCACTGATCATCCTGCCCGATCCGTCATGGCAGGCGCTCGTGCCGGACTGGCAGCGCTTCGGCCTGCAGGCGCAGTGCGGGCTCGCGGTGCTGATCGCGGGGCTGCTGTTCTCCGTGTGGGCGCGGCTGCATCTCGGCACGAACTGGAGCGTGTCGGTCACGCTGAAGGAAAACCACGAACTCGTCCGCACGGGGCCGTACGCGCTCGCACGCCATCCGATCTATGCCGGCTGCCTGTTCGCGCTGGTCGGCGCCGCGCTGATCGGCGGCGAATGGCGCGGCGCGCTCGGCGTGCTGCTCGTATTTGCGTCGCTCGCGTACAAGGTGCGCGTCGAGGAGCGCTGGCTGACCGACCACTTCGGGGCAGCCTATGCGCAATACCGTCGCGAAGTTGCGGCGCTGATCCCTGGTGTCTACTGATTGCCGCGAGGTGCCGAATGACAAAGATGATCATGACCGCGATCGGCTCGGCGGGCGACGTGCATCCGCTGCTCGGCGTCGCGCGCGTGCTCGCGATGCGCGGCCACGCGATCGTGTTCTGCACGCATCCGCCGTTCGAGGCGGCCGTGCGCCGCTGCGGTTTCACGTTCGTGCCGGTCGGCACCGCGGCCGAATACGAGGCCGCGATGGCGAACCCTGCGTTGTGGAATCCGCGCACGTCGTTCCGCGCGCTGTGGCAGGTGATCGCGCCCGTGCTGCGCCCGCACTACGACGCGCTGCATGCGCTGACCGACGACGATACGGTGCTCGTCGGCACGCTGTGGGCGTTCTCCGCGCGCTTCATGCAGGAGCTGCACGGCACGCCGTACGTATCGGTGCAGGTGTCGCCGTCGACGCTGCTGTCCGTGCACGCGCCGCCGACGCATCCGCGCCTGACGATTCGCGCGCGCTGGCCGCTGCCGGTGAAGACTGCGCTGATGACGCTGATCGAGCGACAGGTGCTCGACCGCGTCTGCGGGCCGGCGCTCAATGCAGTGCGCCGCGACCTCGGGCTCGCGCCCGCGCGGCGCGTGCTGGGCCGCTGGCTGCATTCGACCGACGGCGTGCTGTGCCTGTTTCCCGACTGGTTCGCGCCGGCGCAGCCCGACTGGCCGTCGAATCATCTGCAAAGCGGCTTTCCGCTGTTCAACGACATCGCGGCGCCTGACGAAGATGCGGAACTCGATGCGTTTCTTGCGGCCGGCGAGCCGCCCGTGGTGTTTACCGCCGGGTCGACGCGCGTCGATCACGCCGTGTATGCGCGCGCGGTCGGCGAAGCGCTGCGCGCCACCGGTGCGCGCGGCATCCTGCTGAGTCCGCACGATGCGGCGCCGGACGGCAACCGGTTGCTGGTGCGCCGCTTCGTGCCGATGCGCACGCTGCTGCCGCGTTGCCGCGCGCTCGTGCATCACGGCGGGATCGGCACCGCGGCGCTCGCGTTCGAGGCCGGGATCCCGCAGGTCGTGACGCCGTTCGCGCACGACCAGTTCGACAATGCGCAGCGCGTCGCGGCGAGCGGTGCGGGCGTACGCGTCGACGGTCCGGTCGACGGCGCGCGTCTCGGTGCGGCGCTCATGCGCGTATTGGGCGAACCCGAATTCGCCGTGTATGCGGAGCGCACGCGCGCCCTGATCAACGCCGCGCCGGACGGCTGCGAGACGGCCGCCGATTTCATCGAGCGCTTTGCACCGAAACACGGCCGCGCGAGCTCGCCGGCCGCTGTCGCGACGGCGGGCGTATGAGCACGGCATCGTCGCTTCAGGACACGCCCGCCGCCTTCGATGCGAGCGAACCCGCCCGCGCCGCGCAGCCGCTGCGCGGCATCCGGCTCGCGCTGCTGACGTTCGCGCTGTCGCTCGCGACCTTCATCGAGGTGCTCGATTCGACCGTGACGAACGTCGCGGTGCCGGCGATCTCCGGCAGTCTCGGCGTATCGAACAGCCAGGGCACGTGGGTAATCAGTTCGTATTCGGTCGCGGCCGCGATCGCGGTGCCGTTGACCGGCTGGCTCGCGCGCCGCGTCGGCGAATTGCGGCTGTTCGTCGGCGCGGTGCTGTTGTTCACGCTGACGTCGCTGCTGTGCGGGCTCGCGCGCGACCTGCACGTGCTGGTGATCTGCCGCGCGCTGCAAGGGCTGTGCTCGGGGCCGATGGTGCCGCTGTCGCAGACGATCCTGTTGCGCACGTTCCCGCCGGACAAGCGCACGATCGCGCTCGCGTTGTGGGCGATGACGGTGCTGCTCGCGCCGATCTTCGGGCCGGTGGTCGGCGGCTGGATCGTCGACAACTTCTCGTGGCCGTGGATCTTCCTGATCAATTTGCCGATCGGACTGTTCTCGTTCGCGGTGTGCACCGCGATGCTGCGCCCCGACGCGCAGCGCGGCGCGGCCGGCCCGATCGACGTGCCGGGCATCGTGCTGCTGGTGATCGGCGTCGGCTCGCTGCAGGCGATGCTCGATCTCGGCCACGATCGCGGCTGGTTCGATTCGCCGCTGATCGTCACGCTCGCGGTGGTCGCGACGCTCGCGATCGTGTCGCTGCTGATCTGGGAGGCGGGCGAAGCGCATCCCGTCGTCGATCTCGGCCTGTTTCGCGACCGCACGTTCTCGTTCTGCGTGCTGATCATCTCGCTCGGGATGATGAGCTTCTCGGTGGTCGGCGTCGTGTTTCCGCTGTGGATGCAGGCCGTGATGGGCTACAACGCGTTTCATGCCGGGCTCGCGACCGCATCGCTCGGCGTGCTCGCGCTCGTGTTCTCGATCCTCGTCGGGCTGCATGCGCACCGCTTCGACGCGCGCGTGCTCGCGACGTTCGGCTTCCTCGTGTTCGCGGGCGTGCTCGCGTGGGACGCGCATTTCACGCTGAAGATGACGTTCGCGCAGATCGCCGCGCCGGGGCTGATCCAGGGGATCGGGCTGCCGTGCTTCTTCATTCCGCTGACCGCCGCGACGCTGTCGCGGATTCCGGACGACCGGCTCGCCGCCGCGTCGAGCCTGTCGAACTTCCTGCGCACGTTGTCGGCCGCGTTCGGCACCGCGATGAGCGTGACGCTGTGGGACAACCGCGCGACCTATCACTACGACGTCGTGTCGCAATCCGTCACGCATGCGTCGGCGAATACGCAGCGCTTCGTGCACACGCTGAACGCGATGGGCGTGGACGGCGTGCGCGAGCTGACGACGCTGCACCAGGTCGTGATGCAGCAGGCTTACATGATGGCGACGAACGACATGTTCTGGATGGCGAGCATGACCTGCCTCGTGCTCGCCGCGATGATGTGGCTGACGCGGCCGAAGCGCGGCGCGGCCGCGTCCTTCGGGCATTGAGGAGACGAACATGACGACACTCGGCGCACTCGTGATCCTGTATCACCCGAGCGATGCGCAGCTCGAAGCGCTCGGCGCGTGGCGGCATGCGTGCGACGCGTTGCTCGTCGTCGACAACACGCCGCAGCCCGATGCGCGGGCGCGCGACCTGTGCGCACGCGAAGGCATCGCGCTGCTGCATCACGGCAACCGCGGCGGGATCGCGGGCGCATACAACGCGGGGCTCGCGGCGCTGTTTCGCGACCGCATCGATGCGGTCGCGCTGTTCGACCAGGATTCGTCGGTGCCGGCCGCGTATTTCCCGGCGATGCGCGATGTCTGCGCGGGGCTCGCGGGGCGCGCGTTCCTGGCCGGCCCGCGCATCTTCGACGAGAATGCGCGCAGCTTCCTGCCCGAACTCTCGACCAACGGGATCGGGCTGCGCCGCCTGCGCATCGAGCCGGGTGCGCCGCTGCAGCGCTGCGCGTTCCTGATCTCGTCGGGCTGCGTCGTATCGCGCGACGCGTTCGACATGCTCGGACGGTTCGACGAGACGCTGTTCATCGATCACGTCGACACCGAGTACAGCTTCCGCGCGCTCGCGCGCAACGTGCCGCTCTACGTCGTGCCGTCGCTGGTGCTGCCGCACCGTATCGGCGCGAAGCAGCGTCATGCGATCGGCCCTTTTGAAATGACGTCGATGAATCACTCGTGGCAACGGCGCTACTACAGCGCGCGCAATGCGGTGCAGCTCGGGATGCAGTACGGGCTGCGCTTTCCGGTGGCGATCGTGCCGAACCTGCTGACCGTGTGGCAGGTCGTGCAGATCGCGCTCGTCGAGCGCGACAAGCGCGCGAAGCTCGCCGGCATCCTGTTCGGTGTCGCCGATGGCCTGTTCGGCCGGCTCGGCCCGCTCGAACGCACGCGGCCGCGGCTCGTGGCGCGACAGCAACGGCGTGTGCATGGAGGAGGGGCATGATGCGGGAGCCGTTGGAGGGGGGCGGCTGGAAGGCGGGGCGGGCAGCCGCCGCGCTGGCTGTGCTGCTGATGCTGGACGGCTGCACGCCGTCGGGCTTGGCGCCGTCGCTGTCGGTGCGCGCGCCGGCCGACGACGCGCTCGCGCAGACGGCCGGCCCCGGCACGAACGGCGCGTGGCCCGCGCCCGACTGGGTGAAGCAGTTGCAGGACCGCCAGCTCGAGCAACTGATTGCCGACGCGCTGCAGAACAACCCCGATCTGCAGGTCGCGCAGGCGCGGTTGCGGATCGCACACGCGCAATTGCAGCAGTTCGACGCGTTGACCGGGCTGGTCGGCACCATGGGCGCGACCGTGAGCCGCGCACGGATGCCGCAGCCGGGGGACGTCGCCAACGTGTCGGTCGCCGGCTACCGGATTCCGGTAGAGATCTTCGGCGATCCGAATACATCGCCGGCCTCGGTGTTCGTCGGGCTGAACTACCAGCTGGACCTGTGGGGCAGGAACCGTGCGGCCGCGAAGAGCCTGATGTCGCTGCGCGACGCGGCGCGCGTCGAGGCCGAGCAGGCGCGGCTCACGCTGTCGACCGCGATCGTCACCGTGTATTGCCAGCTCGGTCAGGCGTATGCGACGCAGGATCTGCTGCAGCAGAAACTGAAGGTCAGCCAGCGGATCACGACCGTGCTGCGCGAGCGCGCCGCGCGCGGTCTCGACGGCGCATACGATGCGAGCGACGCGTCGATCAAGCGCAGCAAGCTGCTCGCGCAGATCGCACTGAATGACGAACAGATCAAGCTTGCGCGACTGCAGCTCGGCGTGCTGTCGGGGCACGGTCCGGAACGCGGCCTCGCGCTGCAGCGCCCCCATCTCGGTGAGTTCGGCAACGGGCCGCTGCCCGCGCGGCTGCCGGCTGACCTGCTGGGCCGTCGGCCCGACATCGTTGCCGCGCGGCTGCGCGTCGACGCCGCGTTCGCGAATGCCGATTCCACGCGCGCGCAGTTCTATCCGGACGTGAATCTCGTCGCGCTCGGCGGCGTGTTCGCGCTGACGCCCGCGTCGCTGTTCTCGCGCGACGCGCTCGCCGGCTCCGTCGGCCCCGCGATCTCGCTGCCGATCTTCGACCGCGGCCGGCTGAAGGCCAAGCTCGGCGCGGACGTCGCGCAGGCCGACGTCGCGATCGGGCTGTACAACAAGACCGTCGACGACGCGCTCGGGCAGGTCGCGAAGCTCGTCACGTCGCTGCTGACCGCGCAGACGCTCGTCGCGCGGCAGCAGGAGGCGGTGGCCGATGCGCGGAAGATCGTGCAGGTCGCGACCGACCGGCAACGACGCGGCCTGCTGATGCAGAAGGACGTCGATGTCGCGGAGCTGACGCTGATCGACGAGCGCGCGCAGATGATCGACCTGCTCGGCAAGCAGCGCACGCTGCGCGTCAGCCTGATTGGCGCGCTGGGCGGCGGCTTCGATGCAGCGCCCGATACGTCGACTCGACCACCGGCCGCCGCATCGGCGATCGTGTTGCCCGATGCTTCCCGCATCTCGGATGCGCGTGCGATTCCGCCGTTCCAGCATGATCGCGTGACCGTTATGGAAAGCGACTGAATGCAAGATTACCAACACGCTCATCCGCATACGGCGCCGCAGGCCGACGCCGCGCTCGAAGCTCGACGCGCGATGCGCCGTAAGCGCTTCGCGTATTTCATCGCCGTAGTGCTCGTCGTCGCGCTCGTATGGCTCGGGTTCCGGCTGTTCAGCACCCGCTTCCACGAGGAGACTGACAACGCATACGTCGCCGGCAGCATCGTGCAGGTCGCGGCACAGGTGCCGGGAACCGTCACCGACGTGCTCGTTGCCGATACGCAGCGCGTGCGCGCCGGGCAGGTACTCGTGCGGCTCGACGACGTGCAAGCATCGGCTGCTTTCGCACAGGCGGAGGCACAGCTCGTGCAGGCGGTGCGGCAAGTCGCGAACGCGAAGATCTCGAGTGCGATGTATGTCGATGCGGTAAAGGCGCGCGAAGTGGAGCTGTCATTCGCCCAGCGCGCGCTCGCCGCGCGCGAGCACGCAGCGGCCGAGATCGTCGCGCCCGAGGAGCTCGGGCGAGCCCGCGCGGCCGTTGCCGGTGCGCGGGCACTGCTTGCGGCCGCGCAGGCCCAGCGCGACGCCGCGCGCGCGCTCGGCAGCACACTGCCGATCGACGAGAGCCCGGCCGTCGTGCAGGCGGCCGCGCAGTTCAAGCTTGCGTACCGGAACCTGAAGCGCACGACCATCGTCGCGCCGGTCGACGGCACGGTCGGCCAGCGCGCGGTACAGGTCGGCCAGCCGGTCGGGCCGGGCGTGCCGCTGATGTCGGTCGTGCAACTGAACCGTCTGTGGATCGAGGCGAATTTCAAGGAAGGACAGATTCGCTACATGCGCGTCGGGCAGCCGGTCGAGGTGGTGTCGGACCTGTATGGGTCGCGCGTCGCCTATCGCGGCCGCGTGCAGGGCTTCTCGGCGGGGACGGGCAGCGCGTTCTCGATGCTGCCGTCGCAGAACGCGGCCGGCAACTGGATCAAGGTCGTGCAGCGCGTGCCGGTCGTGATCGCGATCGATCCCCGCGACCTGGCCGTGCACCCGCTGCGGGTCGGGCTGTCGATGCGCGTGACGGTCGACACGCGCGATCTGGGCTACCGGACCGACAGCGAGCGGCCGACGCCGGCCGACCACACGCGTAGGGACGACGGCGCCGCGCGCGAGGCCGCCGATGCTGACGCAGCCGCCGCGGCAGTCATTAATGCGGCTCAACGGGGATAGGGGCTGCCGACCGAAATCGCCGGAGCCTCGTTTCCTTACATTTTCTTTGGCTCGGCCATAAAAAATTCGTCCCATTTGCCGATATTGTGTGAGAGTGCCTGTTTGATTTAAATCAACCGGTGCCGGCGAGAGCCGCGTCAATGGAACTATGAATGAATCGCACTATTGAATTGATGTGGCCAAAGCAAGCCCCTAGAATACATTTCCGGAACTGGTTTCCCCACATCAATCGGAGAGCGTCACGATGAAAGCCAAACGCATGCCACCTGGCCTGGCGGCCATCCTGCTGTCCCTGCTGGTTCCTGCGGCGGCACATGCGCAGACGGCGACTACCGGCACCATCAACTTCACCGGCAGCATTACCGACGTTCCCTGCGAAATCGACACGGCCGCCACCAGCAGCACCGTGCCGATGGCAAAGGTATTCGCCAACGACTTCAGCGGCGTGGGATCGACCACCGGCACGACGGCGTTCCAGATCGTTCTCAAGAACTGCGGCGCCTCGACCACGGGTGCCACGGTATTGTTTACGGGCACGACCGACGCGACCAACCCCACGGCACTGCAGACCACAGCCAGCGGCGCGAGCGGCGTGGCCCTGCAACTGGTGGACGATACCGGTACGGCGATCAGCATTGGTTCGAGCAGCAAGGCATACACGATTGCCGAGGGAGACAACACGTTCAACTTCGCGGCGCGCTATATCGCGACGTCGGCCACGGTGACGGGCGGCGCGGCGAATGCCACGGCCTTGTTCGCACTGACGTACAAATAAGGTGCCGTCAGGCAGGCGAACCTGCCGGACCTGCATCCCGTCATCCAGTTCCCCCGTTACGGCGCCGACGCCGTGCGCTCCCTAAAGCGAGACAACTCATGCGTATGACTACCGTTTGCCATGTCGCGGTCGCCACCGCGCTCAGCGTGATCAGTGTTGCATCCCTTGCCGGCATCCAGGTCGGCGGCACGCGCGTCATCTTCGACGCGAAAGACCATTCGCGCGATACCTCCGTTGCCGTGCGCAACAAGGGCGACACACCCTACGTGATCCAGACGTTCGTCGACGACGGGAACGGCGTTACCCGGCGGATGCCGTTTACCGTCACGCCGCCCACGTTCCGCCTGGACGGCGGCAAGGAGCAGCTCGTGGGCATCCGCTACGTGCAGCGGGGCAAGGGCCTTCCGCAAGACATCGAATCGGTGTATTGGCTCAACGTGAAGGAGATCCCGCCCACCGACAAGAGCAAGGCGGGCGTCAACACACTCAAGATCGCCGTGCTGACGCGCATCAAGCTCTTCTATCGTCCGACCGGACTCGCGGGCAAGGCGGCCGACGCGCCGTCGCAGCTCAAGTGGTCTGTCGTGGCGAGCCCGATCGGCCACGGCGCGGCGCTAAAGGTCAGCAATCCGACGCCATACCACGTGACCTTTTCGACGCTCGACGTGCAGGGTGCACAGAACGAGAGTGTCAACGTGGATATGGTGAATCCCCGGAGCGACCTGATCATCCCTGTCCCGTCCAGGGCTGTGCCCAACGTTGGGGCGATCAAATTCAGCTACACGACCATCAACGACTACGGCGCCGTGACGCCGGCGACGGAAGTGACGGCGCAGCCTGCCGGCGCGCCAGAGGCCGCGCGGCAGTAAGCCTCGATGGTCCCGCGCTTCGCGGTCGGCCCCGACCTTCGCGGCGGGGCCGGCTTTTCGCGCGTGCGTGCCGCGGCGTTGGCGGCCGCGCTGTTGGCATCATCGTTTGCATCCCATGCCGCGGAGCCGCTCGAGTTCGACCCGGCCTTTCTCGAACTGGGCGGCGGACAGGGCGGGGCCGACCTGTCGATCTATGCGACCGCCAACCGGGTGCTGCCGGGTGTTTACCTGGTGTCCGTGTTCGTCAATGGCGAGGCGGCCGACAGGCGTGAAATCAATTTCCGGACCGACGGCGCGGCCGATGCCGCGCCCTGCGTGACCACGCCGATGCTGTCGGAATGGGGCGTCGACACGATCGCGTTTCCGGGGCTGACTCAGGCCGGCGCGGAAACCTGCGTCGACGTTGCGCACAGTATTCCGGGTGCGCGCATCGGTTTCGACAGCTATCAGCACCGGCTGAACATCACGGTGCCGCAGGCAGCGATGAAGCGCCGTGCCCGCGGGGCGGTGGATCCTGCGCGCTGGGATCAGGGCATCAACGCCGCGTTGCTGGACTACCAGTTCAGCGCTGCCCAGTATGCCGGCAGCAATTACGCCAATGTCAATTCGCGCAACACCCTTTACGCCGGGCTGCGCGGCGGTATCAACCTTGGAGCCTGGCGGCTGTCGCATGCGTCGTCGTTCATGCGCGGGCTCGACGGCCAGAACCGCTTTCAGATCATCAACACCTTCGTGCAGCGCGACATCGCGAGCTGGACGAGCCGACTTCTGGTCGGCGAAGGGACGACGCCGTCGAACATCTTCGACGGCTTCCAGTTTCGCGGCATACAGCTGAATACCGACGAGACGATGTTGCCCGACAGCTTGCAGGGATATGCGCCCACCGTGCATGGTATCGCGCAGACCAACGCGCAAGTGACGATCCGGCAGAATGGGTTCGTCATCTACAGCACATTCGTGCCGCCAGGGCCCTTCACGATCGACGACCTTTATCCGACTTCGTCGTCGGGCAATCTGGAGGTGGTGATCACCGAGGCGGACGGGCATGTCACCACGTTCACGCAGCCGTATTCCGCCGTACCGATGCTGTTGCGCGACGGCGCGTGGCGCTACAACGTCACGGCCGGTCAGTATCGTGACGGCATTTCCGGCTCGCATCCAAGCTTTGGCATGGCGACCGTCGCGCGCGGCTTCCCGGGCGAATTCTCGCTATATGGCGGAGTCATTGCATCGGATGTCTATCAATCGGTGCTGGCTGGCATCGGCAAGAACCTTGGTGTCGTCGGCGCCGTGTCGTTCGACGTGACGCATGCGCGCAGCATGACCGACCTGGCAAACAGCCGTTCGGTGTCCGGAAATGCCATTCGCATGTTGTACGCGAAGACGGTCGGCGGTTGGGGCACGGATTTCCGCGTGCTCGCCGACCACTATTTCAGTGCCGGCTACCGCGGTTTTGCCGACGCCGTGCAACTGCGCGACGGCACCGAACCCGCCGCGCTGGGCGCCAAGCGCCAACGGCTGGAGGGTACGGTCAACCAGCGGCTGGGACGGCTCGGATCGGTGTTTGCGACGGTTGTCGTGCAGACCTACTGGGGTAGCGCAGCGCGTAGCGATGTCTTCCAGCTCGGGTACAGCGGGAGCCGGGGGGGCGTCAGCTACGGTGTCTACGGCAACTACAGCAAGGGCAGCGGCGTGTCCTCCAGCTGGAACGTGTCGCTGTCGGTGTCGCTGCCGTTCGAGGTGTTCTTCGGCGGTTCCGGTGCGCGGGGGCTCGCGGGAAGCGGCCCGAACCTTGCGTATTTCGTCAGCCGCAACAACGAGAATCACGTCAACCAGCAACTGACGGCTTCCGGTATCAGCAGCGACCAGCGGCTGAGTTATAGCGTAGGCGTTGCCCATTCGAACCAGTCAAATGTGAGCGAGACGGCATCGACCAGCTACCTCGCGCCGTTCGGCCGCTACGACGCGTCGGTCGGCAATGGCCACGGTTACTCGCAGGCGGCTTTCACGGCAGCGGGCGGCCTGCTGTGGCACGGCACCGGCCTCCTGTTCACGCAACCGCTCGGCGATACCGTCGCGGTGGTGGACGTGCCCAACGTCAAGGGCGTGCACTTCGAGATGCACCCGGGCGTGAGCACCAACCGCGCAGGCGAGGCCGTGATTCCGCATTTGAATCCGTACCGCATCAACCGCATCGTCGTCGACCAGCGCCGGCTGCCGCAGGATGTGGAGATCCGGAACCCGGCGACCGAAGTCGTGCCGACTCGCGCGGCCGTGGTACAGGCCGGCTTCGATTCCGTGATCGGCCACCGGGCGATGTTCACCGTCACGCGTTCGGATGGCACGCCGCCGCCGCAGGGCGCAACGGTGGAGAACGCCGCCGGGCAGGCATTGGGTATCGTCGGCATGGATGGTGAGGCGTTCGTCGCTGGATTGTCGGACGTACGCGGGAGCTTTGTCGTGCGCTGGGGACCCGAGCGGCAGAGCCGATGCGAGGCGAGCTACACGCTTCCGCAAGGAGGGACGGACGACGCGTATTCGGAGGTCGAGGCGATATGCAAATGAAACGTGCAATACGCGGGACGCCCCGCGTCATCCGGACGGCGATATGTGTCATGTGCCTGATGTTTGCGATGGTGCCGACCGGTGTGCGGGCCGCGACCTGTGAAGGCGACAAGACGCTCGTCACGCTTCCGTCGATCGTGGTCGCATCCGATGCGCCGGTGGGGTCTGTCCTGTGGAGTCAGAAGGGCATTGCGTTCAGCACGTACTGCCAGTGGTTCGTGATCGATACGAGCAAGATTTACTTATGGCGCACGGATTTGAGCTCCACGCTTCAGCAGTACGGGCTGACGTTCTGGCTCACTTACGGGGGGGTAAGCGGCAACACCGCGGTACAAATCAAGGAGCCGATAGTCGTCGACCTTGGCTGGTCGAGCGGCTATGCCAGCGGGACGGTCGATCTTGAACTCCGCAAGACGGCCACTACGCCCGCTACGGGCGCCGTGACCGCGGCCGACATCCCCGCGTTCTATCTGGACAGCAATACGAACAACCAGAAGGGTTCGCACTACATCCGCGGCCTGACGAACATCAGTTTCGTGTCGTACACCTGCGACATCGACACGGGTTCGCGCAGCATTACCGTGCCGCTCGGCGCCGTGCGCGTCGACCGTTTCTCCGGGATCGGGTCGACTTACGGAGATCGACCGTTCAACATCGGGCTGACCTGCACGCAGCCTGCCGGGACGTATAACGTGTCGCTCACGTTCAGTGCGACGGCCGACAGTTCGGGCGCGTCGGGCGTGCTGGCAATCCTTCAAAGTTCGGACGCGGCGGCCGGCGTCGGCATCCAGTTGCTGATGAACGGATCGCCCGTGGTCTTCGATACCGCGCTCGACGCCGGCAGCGCGACGGCCGGCGCCACGCTGACGATCCCGATGACGGCACGCTATTACCAGACGGGCAGCGTGATCACGCCGGGGACGGCGAACGGCATCGCCACTTTCACGATCAGCTACAAGTGATGCACGCCCGTTAGGCAAGCGCGCGGCGGCGCGTGGTGCGGGGGCCATCTCGCGCCAAAAAATTCGGAGAACTTCGATATCGGCCCGGCGAGCGTGCCTGTAATGTCATGGGCGGCAAATAGCCATGCAGCCGTGCCCGGATTTCGGTCGTTGCTCATGTCTTCTGGTGGTCGATGGTGCGTGGCTGCGGATCCTGTCCGCTCGGACGGAACCTTGGCCGATCGTGTCTCCATCCCCAAACTGAACCTTCATGAAAACCATCGTGCTGATGCTCCTGGCCGCCCTGGCCGGGTGTACGTCCTCCTCCACACCGTCGACTGACGTCTACTCCGTCAAATCCGAGGACGGTGTTCAGCAGTATGGAATCACCTGTTCGGGCTTGCTGGGGGGATGGAGGACCTGTTCGCACCGTGCAGCAGAGGTGTGCGACGGGAAAGAGGTCAAGGTCCTGGGCGTGAAAGAGCGCGGTGCCATCACCTTCATCTGCGAAGCGGTGTAATGCGTGGTCGGCGCGCGGCAATGCACGGGCGATCGGATTGATCGGAACGCCACGAATTCAGGGAATGAAAAATATCGCTATTTTTATGTTGTTCGCGCTCGCGGGGGGCACGGCCTAAACGGGGCCGGCGGTCGATGCGCGACCGGTGGGCAATGATCAGGCGCAGGCGAAAACGTTCGAGGTCGTCTGCACGGGCCTCCTGGTGCAGACGGGATCGTGCCTGAAGAAGGCGCAGGAATTGTGCGGGATCCTGCCTGGCTCGCCGTCCGTGCCATCGCCTGCGCAAGTCCTGCTGCACGGCGACGCGCTGTCCGATTTCGACCGGGCGGACCTCAAGCCGGCACGCAAGCGGGAATTGGACAGTGTGATCGGCGAAGGCAAGCGATTCCGCGTCGTGCAAGTGTCCGGCTACACCGATTCGGTCGGCTCCGACGACTACGACAATGCGCTTTCGGCACGACGGGCGCGTGAAGTCTCGCCGCGGACGGTATTCCGGGGTGATCCAGCCTGAAATTACGATTCATGTCGGCCCAAAGTCGATCGATGGTTGTCGAGGCGAATTTTCTCGCTCGATGAATTCGATTTAACAAGATTTAAAAGAATGGCGGGCAGCAACGGGGTTTCTAAGGAAAAAATCTGTTGGCTCGATTAAGTAATACGAATTCATTTCGTGTGCGGCGAAACGACGCGCGGCGGATTGGCGTCCCTCGGCGCGGCCTGTCCAGGCTTCAGTCGATCGATCTGCATAGCCTTGCGGGGTCATATCGTACTGCGATTTCGAACTATTACGATATTTTCATTTTGCTTATCTCTGTATCTTTGGAACCTGGGTTTCGCAGGTTCTTGTGAAAACATTTGGGCTTCGATGAGTCTTTGAATCATCCGATTTGACGGATCGATTCTCGATTCCGGCCGTGCTTTGGCGATGTCGCGAATTCGATACGAGCTTTCTGAGCCTTCTATTCGCATAGTTTTCCTAAATAAATATGGCTAGGAGTATTGCATGAACAAGATCTATAAAACAGTGTGGTGCGAATCGACGCGTACTTGGGTTGCGGTGTCGGAGCATGCAGTGGGGCACGGTAGCGGAGCTTCGAGCGTCGGGGAACCGGCGGTCGAACCGAAACGCTGGCTGAAGCGGTCGCTTTTGGGTGCCGCATCGTTGATTGCGATGGGTGTGGTCGGGCCGTTTGCAGGCGAGGCAATGGCTGCGAACAACGCTGGTGTGTGTGTGACGTACAACGGTAACACCAACAATGTTGCCGCTAACGGGGGAATCTCAATTGGTGCCGATGGTTGTAATTCGGCCGGTTGGGTCAATGGCATGATCAAGGGTAGTTCGAACGATTGGGTCGGGTTTACCGCCGACGACACGCAGATCGTTCTCGACGGCAGCGCGGGCAAAATTTATTACCGGACGGGCGGCGTGAACGGCAACGTGCTGACGATGTCGAACGCCACCGGTGGTGTATTGCTCAGCGGCCTGGCTGCCGGTGTCAATTCGACCGATGCCGTCAACATGTCCCAGTTGACCTCGCTGTCGACTTCGACGGCAACGAGTGTCACCTCGCTGTCGACTTCGACGGCAAACAGCATTGCATCGATCTCGACGAGCCTGCTTTCGGTTGGCGTGGGCGTCGTGTCGCAAGATGCATCGACCGGCGCAATCACTGTCGGCGCGGGTACGCCGGGCCTGACGGTGGATTTCTCGGGGGGGCAGGGAACTCGTACGCTGACGGGCATCACTGCCGGCGTCAACGCCACGGATGCGGTCAACGTCGGTCAGCTGACGTCTTTGTCGACTGCTACGTCGACCGGCTTGGCTTCTCTGTCGACGTCCACGTCGACCGGTCTGTCGTCGGCGACCAGCTCGATCAGCTCGCTGTCGACTGGCCTCAGCTCGACCGACAGCACGGTGGCGTCGGTGTCGACGTCCACATCGACCGGCCTGTCCTCGGCGACCAGCTCGATCAGCTCGCTGTCCACGTCGACCTCGACGGGTATCAACTCGCTGTCGACTGGCCTCAGCTCGACCGACAGCACGGTGGCGTCGGTGTCGACGTCCACGTCGACCGGCCTGTCGTCGGCGACCAGCTCGATCAGCTCGCTGTCCACGTCGACTTCGACCGGCATCGACTCGCTGTCGACGGGCCTCAGCTCGACCGACAGCACGGTGGTGTCGCTGTCGACCTCGACGTCGAGCGGCTTGGCCTCGCTGTCGACCACGGCGTCAAGCAGCCTGGCTTCTCTGTCGACGGGGCTGTCCACCACCGACAACGGTGTCGCGTCGTTGTCCACGTCGCTGCTCGGCACCGCCGATGAAGTGACGACGCTGTCGACCAGCCTCAGCACGGTCAATGCGAATCTGAGCGACCTCGACACAAGCATCACGGGCCTTCAGACTTCGGTGGGCAACGCAGTGTCTTATGACGATACGTCGAAGACGCAGATCACGCTCGGCGGCGTGGGTTCCACAACTCCGGTCCTGCTGACGAACGTGGCGGCCGGCTCGATTTCCGCCGCCAGCACGGATGCCGTAAACGGTTCGCAGCTCTATACGTTGCAGCAGGAATTTGTCCAGAAGTACGATCTTCTGACGTCGCAGGTGTCGTCGCTGAGCACGTCCGTGTCGGACTTGGAAAGCACGGCCTCGTCGAGCACGGCGACCGGTGACAACAGCACGGCGAGCGGCACGAACTCGACGGCCTCGGGCGACAACAGCACGGCGACCGGCACGAACTCGACGGCGACGGGTGACAACAGCACGGCGAGCGGTACGAACTCGACGGCGACGGGTGAAAACAGCACGGCGACGGGTACGGACTCGACGGCGTCAGGCAACAACACGACGGCGAGCGGCACGAACTCGACCGCGTCGGGCGACAACAGCACGGCAACCGGTACGAACTCGACGGCGACGGGCGAAAACAGCACGGCGACGGGTACGGACTCGACGGCGTCGGGCAACAACACGACGGCGAGCGGCACGAACTCGACCGCGTCGGGCGACAACAGCACGGCAACCGGTACGAACTCGACGGCGACGGG
>NZ_JBYSWZ010000007.1:259544-385582 GCF_058781685.1 Burkholderia sp. FW306-1C-G01B | reverse complement strand
TGCTGCCGCATCACTGGCAGCCTCTCTTGAGCACCGCCTAAACTCGCTCGTCAAGACGGGTTGGCTGGCCGCTTACGAAGGTGCAGTCCGTAAGTCAACTCGTCAGAGCCAAAAAATTCATTGAACTGGCTTTGGTTCGGGCCAGCCCACAATGGGATCGATGTCCGGTCGTCGGCGGCAATGCGTTCGCATTGCCGCTTGCGTACGCTTAGCCCCTTCTTGCTAAATTGGCGCCAGACGCGTTTGCGGTTCGTCAGCCACGAGGCCGCCCGAAGGGCGCCGTAGAACCCCATTTCGACGGGATGTGCCACCTCGTGCAAGAAGGCATACTCCGTTTGCAGAAAGCGGGGGTTACTAGTATTTTTACTTTTCGTTGTCTGTCCAGCTTGGGCGCTGGTGTCTAACCAAGGCAATCGGAGCAACTACTCGTGGCGCGCCTTTGGAGCGTCCCAACTAGTCAGAACTTGTCCAGTCCCGCCTTTTCCACAATGAACGCATTCATTCGCTCGGCCAGCGCTACGCGCCGCGTTGCCAGGAAATCCCTGTAAGTTTCGGTGGACCACAGTGTCGGGTCATTTGGGACACACTGACTCTCCAGTGCGTGCTTGCCCTGTTTGGTCACAATGTCCATCAGATACTGGGTCGCTTCCTTGTTGCTGATTCGACGGTTGGTCTGGCCGGTGACGAAGGCCATATTGGCGATTTCGTTGATTTCGCCCGTCTCGTATCCGCACTCCTTGAGTAGGGACTTAGGGATGACATGGTGCCACTGGATGAAGTGCAGCTTGCCTTGATGGGTCAGCGACAACCCCAGCCCGCTATACCAGTCCTTTGCTCCAGCAGCCTTGAGCGCGAGATAGGCCAATGAAAACAGTGGGCTGTTTACTCCTCGGCCAGCAAGGTCGGACGGCTCGACATGCAGACGCCCGAACTGGCGCTTCACGGGGTCCATCAGCGCTGAAATGTCACCACTGCGGAAGATGATTGCCAAGTCCTCGTTGAGGAGAGTTTCGGTTGACCCGCGTGAGTAGCGGCCGCGCGCATTGGCGACGAGCAGCCAGTGCAACAATCTCTGCTGCTCCTCCGCCGTTAGCTTGTTGTCCTTTACCCGGCTCACTGCCGCCAACGTGTGGATGAACATCGGCGAAGACAGTAGTGTCTCGTCCTCTATACCAGCATTGCTGCGCAGAAAGTTGATGGCGAAGCGTAGTCCTTCTTTAGCCTGCTCCCAGCCTTCCTTAAGCATGTCCACAGGTGTGCTACCCACCGAGCGGAACAGGCATTGCTGGGTGGCGAACACCACGATGGATCGAACCAAATGGCCGAGTTCGATGGTGAACCAACTTTGCTCGCACTCTTCTTGGAAGGCCTCCAGCTCTTTCAATAGATTTGGCCACCGCGAGGTCATCTGCGCTAATGCTAGGTCAGACGAACGTAGCTTGGCCCCCAACGAGTTCACTCGGACGAAGATTTCGGTGATCTCTTCATAGCTCATCGCCCGCTCTAGAACGTGAACCACGTAGTGGTATTGCTTGATGGCGCGCAACCTCTTAAGGCGGTCGGCATAGCGCTCCAGTCGCGGGTCATCCAACGATGTAATGCCTGCCTTTTTCAGTAATTCCGTATCACTTGCTGTGCGAAACACCTGGCTTACCGAGACCCAGTTCGACTGCGACAGAAGGTTTTTGCTGGCCACCACAAAGGTGCGACGGTTCAGCTTTTCCTGCAGCCCCTGCTCGTTGTCGTCAGTTTCCTCGTCAGCCTCAGCCAGTACGTCATCTGGCGCCAGTGGCGATTCCTCGTCGCTTACTACCTCGACGATGTCAGTCGGAGGACCTTCCGGGTGTTCGAGATTGAACAGGATGTCGATGGGCTTCTTGCGCCCACGCACCGACACCAATTCCCCACCCAACACCGCAGTCAGTGACGTCAGACGTTGCTGACCGTCTAGCAACAGCTTGCGACCAGCGAATGCAGTGTTCTCTTGGGCAATAGCGAAGTCGCGCGTTGGCACCGGCTCGTCGGTTTCCCACATTAGGATAGAGCCGCTGGGGTAGCCTCGATACAGCGAATCCAGCAGGTCCCGCACCCGTGTGGCTTGCCAGACGTATTGGCGTTGAATTTCCGGTAAGCGTAGCTCCCCGCGCTTGTACATATCCACCAAGGTGCCGATAGGAATGTTCTGCTGTTGCATGTTCAAAGCCAGTTAGGATGGTGGATGGACAGTAGGCTGGTGATTTTCTTGAGTACCCCCTCGGGTTGGAGCTCCAATACGTAGCTCGCTTAGGCGTGGGGACTCAGCAATGCATTTAATTTCTACGCCAGAAGTTCTGCCTCAATCGCTTCGTAGTCCTTCTTCGATCGAAGCACGATCAGGCGTTCTAAGTCTGACTCTTCGCATTTGAGTATTGAGAGCTTCTCGGTGACGCTGCCGGTGGTCAATGCAATGTTGCCGCGTGCTTTCTCATATCTACTTGCAATGTCCGCACGCGTTGCGACTGGAACTATTAGGAATCGCCCGTATCGGAGTGCGGCCCGGCTTGCATGCAGACTACCACCGCCCCTGTCCGACTGCGCCATCACTACAGCCTTCGAAAGTGCCGCTTGAATCCTGTCTCTTTCTACAAAGTGACCAGAGAACGCGGGTGTTCCATAGCCATACTCCGATACTAAAAGGCCACCCCTGTCTATGATTGCGTCGGCAAGAGCAGTATTCGATTTCGGATAGACGGAGTCCAGGCCATGAGCGAGAGCGGCTACCGTGGAGCCGTCGTGTTTCAAAGCTTCTTTGTGCGCAACGGAATCAAGACCGAGTGCAAGCCCACTAACTATTTGCCATCCTGAGTTGCCAAAGTACTGAGTGATTCGCCGAGCGGTTTCAACTCCATGCTCTGATGGTTCTCGAGTGCCAATGATGGCAATAGCCTTCGTAGAAAATCGCGCCGGATCTCCTGCGACATACAAGAGAGCTGGTCTATCTTCTGTTTTTGCTAGGAGCTTTGGATAGTCCGGATCCAACGGACTCAAGATGGTGTGACCACGTTCTGACGCTTGCCGAAGATCATCCTCCGCTGCCTTGAGGGCCTTTTCGTAGGCCAGGCTTGCAGGTTGCAGTGGTACGAGCTCGGGGAAGGTTTCAGCCAGCTCCTCTAGCTTGACCTGGAAAAACAGCGGTTCCTTGGTCAAAGTTTGTAGGGTCTTCCGGCCGACTCCCTTCACCTTGCTCGCAACCAGTACACGAATTGTGTAGTCAGATACTGCCACTATTGTATGTCTTCGGTATGGTTACAGGACGGTGTTTGATTGTATCCGGTGCAGCCCCAAAACCGGTTGCCATTCTGTCTGTTGGTACGGCGCACCATCGGTCTGTTGCAGACGCTGCAGAATTTGGGGTGCATGTCCTCCGTATAGGAGCAACGCTCGTCGTCCGCATCTGCAAAGTACCCGGAGCAGCCCCAGAAATGACTGCCATCGGACTGATTGCGGCGAAGCCGCATCGGGCGAGTGCATCGCGGGCAGCTCTTATCATCTTGCTGAACGCTCACCGTTTTCGCGAAAGCCAACCCAGTTACCGAAGCCGCCCCGGCTGTTTCCAGCAAGTCGATAGCGCGTGCGATAGTTGACCCGGTCGTCACTACGTCGTCGATTACAAGAACATGCCTCCCGCGAATACGGTCGGCCACACCGCCGGCGAGCTGGAGCGCTCGTTTGGCCTCTGCCGCTCGCTGGTCGGCTGATAGCGTCTTTTGCTTCTGCGCATCATCGACATACCGCAGCAGCGATGAATCGAAGCTCACCCCTGCGAGTTCTGCGCCGGCGGCTTGCTGAACCCGGCGAAGAAAATTCTCCAAACGGGGGTGGCCATCGACTTTTCCCGGTACGACCGTGACGAGGTCAAAAGGATGTTCATTGTGGAACAGATATTCAGGTCCTCGTCGGAGGACGTGCAATACAACGTCAACCCAATACGGCTGAAGCTCAAACTGCTCGATACTTTCTTTGAGCGCAATGTCTCGTGACAGCGCGTGGGTTTCGTGAAGCGTAGCCGTAACCACTGACTTCTGGCTGTAGTAGCGACCGAGACAAAGAATCCGCAGTTGTTCGGCGACCGTTACTACGTTGCCGGACAGGTCGAGTGGTAGGAAATATGCCGCGCCACGATGAAAATTAATAGACTGATGCTCCGCAGCGCGCTCTGCAAAGAAGCGGAAGTCTCCTGGGTCGCCAAAGTAGTCAATTAGGTTTCTTGACGACAAGGTCGCCGCTGGCGCTGTCGAGACAGATTCGCGCGATGCCCAGGTTGGAACTACAGGAGTAACTCCAGCGTTGTATGCGGCAACGATATCGATGTACTCGTCACCAACATAAAGAACGTGAGGACCCGGTTCCTCCCCGAGTCGCTCGAGCGCAAGCAAGATTCCATCAGGAGCTGGCTTTGGTTCCTTGCCTGCGCGCTTGACGTCGGAGTAAGTAACAACCACGTCAAAATCGTCCTGCATCTCCAAGTAGTCAAGAATACGGTCGATGTAGCCTCGTCCAGCGTTGGACACGATTCCGAGCAGGACTCCTCGTTCTCTTAGCTCCCTAATTAGTTCCGGAACCGGTCGATACGGCTCGACCTGTGACATCATCTCCGGAGTAAGTAATTCGTACTCGAGAGACTCTCGTATCTCACGTATCGATCTGGTTTTCACCAAAGTACTGTCGAAATCAAACAAAACAACGTTGGTCATCTTGGTCTCCACGTTTGATGTGGTTTTCGAATCTATGATTTGAACGGCTAGGCCATCTGTGTAGCCTTATGCCAACAGCGATGTCAGCGCGACCTGACTTCCGAAATTACTGGTGCCGGGAAACGGGTTCAGTGACCAGCTGAAGTTCGACGTTTGTACGGGGGCGAACGGGTTCGACTGCAGGTCAATTTGATAGACATTAAGCTGGTTTCCAAACTTGCCCAGCGCGATACCGGTAACCGATGCTGCTCCTGCCTTACGTAGGAAAGCCGCGGCAACGCCGAACGAGACACCATACGTTGTGCAGTCATCGACCACCACCACGTTCTTCCCACGAAGTTTGTTAGCGTAAAACGGATTCAGATGAATGGTCGTAACCTGACCCGTTGGATCCCGCCTGTCTCCACTGAAGCTGCCACTGGACCGTTTCGCCGAGGGAGTATGCCGAATGAACAGAGGTTGACCACGCTCCGCGTTTCGGACGCGCGAAGCCGTTGTGCGAAGCCGATGGGTGAAGTCGCTAAGCGTCTCGTTGTCAGAATTGTCGCTGTTGGACGATGGGTAGACGCCCCACAGGAGGTCCGCGGCGCCTCCTGCACCCAAAAACAGCATAGAACGTGCGGTCACCGCTAGCAGCGCATTCAGGTTGACACCCCCGTTCTTGACAGTTTGTTTGATTTTTCCGGCAAAAACTTGTTGGTCGATTCCCTTGCCCATCTGTGACAGATCTGCCAGGACATATACGCTGTAGCCTGGCGTATTCCCTTGGTACCACCATTGCCCCTGCCATCCCGCAGTCAACGTGATGACTTGTGCAAGCTCAGTGGGATTCGCGGCGCGAATGCCCAAATCCGCTACGTACTTATTGTTTGACCACCCGGCGCCAATCACTACCGCATGACCGTTCTTTGCCATCTGGATGTCGTCTAGCTTTGAAGCTAGAACCAGCACGTCGTGGTTCTGCAAATTGAAGTGCTTTGCATTACGTGAGACTACACCACCGTCTTGTCTCCCAGGGCTGCGAAGGAACTGAACCGCAGTGTTCGCAAACGCTTGTTTGAACCAAGCGGGCTCTGTGTGATTCGATAAAAGAGCAACCGGGTTTCGCGCTGCCGCGAAATCAGCCAGCACTTTGACAATAGCCGGGTGGGGCGATCCCGAGATCAAAACAGAGTCGGGAGATGTCAACAGCATTTGCATATAGAGGTCTCGCTCTCTTGAGTGAACGCACAGAACCACGAGGGAATACACAATCAATGGCGCGGCGTATTGTCTCAGCGACTGGTTAGTTTTGTAAAATAATGGATGCGTGTGGGAGCGTAGTGACGTCTCCATGGCGCGAATTTCGATGCTGGATTTCTGATTTTTTGGAAACCCTGCATTGTTTCGTCCCCATGGTAGGGCGCAGCGTCAATGCCGTCAATGAATAGGGCAGATTTTCCGGTGTCTTGTGTTAGTGCGAATCATGTTGAACGCGAATCCTCTTTTCGAAATATTTCGTAGGTGGCAGGCGTCAACGGGCAAGTCGTAAGTTTGGACTGTCAATAAAAAAACCCATAAGTTTCGCAACTTATGGGTCCGTTTTTTCAGTTATGCGTCTACATGCAGAGTTGGTTAGACATCAATATTCCCCGCCCGCAACGCATTGCTCTCAATAAACGCTCTCCGCGGCTCGACATCATCCCCCATGAGCGTAGTAAAGATCCCATCCGCGGCAATCGCATCCTCGATCTGCACACGCAGGAGTCGCCGCACGGCCGGATCCATCGTCGTTTCCCACAGCTGCCCGGGGTTCATCTCCCCGAGCCCCTTATACCGCTGCTTCGAAACGTTCCGCTCCGCATCGGCAAGCAACCACTTCATCGCGCTCTTGAAGTCCGTCACGGCCATGCTGCGCTCACCACGCTTGATAACCGCACCTTCCCCAATAAGCCCCGTGAACGTATTCGCCGTAGCCACGAGCTGCTGATAATCCGCCGTGTGCTGGAACTCCTGGTCGATAACCGAAACCCGCACATTCCCGTGATGGGTACGCTCGACATGCAGCGACCGCTGTTCCCGAACCGCGTCATACGCCGGCACCACGCGCACTTCGTTCTTCAAAGCCTCGTCATGCAACGCAGCGTGAAGAGCCTTCGCCGAAGCCTCCGTCGAAGCCTCGTTGGAGAGATCGATCGCCACCCCATCCATGATCGCCTCGAGCGCCGCCGGGTCATACAACCGGCTCAACCGATCGATCACGCTCTGCGACAGCAGATACGATCGCGCCAACTCCCCGAGCGCATCGCCGGAAATCGCCGCCGCATTCTCCCCAGGCACCAGCTCCGACCCTTGCAGCGCCAACCGCAGCATATGCGCGTTCAGCTCCACGTCATCCTTCAGATACCGCTCGTCCTTGCCCGCCTTGATCTTGTAAAGCGGCGGCTGCGCGATATACACATACCCGCGCTCGATCATGTCCGGCATTTGGCGATAGAGGAACGTGAGCAGCAGCGTCCGGATGTGCGCACCGTCGACGTCCGCGTCGGTCATGATGATGATGCGGTGATAGCGCAGCTTGTCGAGGTTGTAATCGTCCTTGCCGATCCCGCACCCGAGCGCAGTCACCAGCGTCACGATCTGCTCCGACGACAGCAGCTTGTCGTAGCGCGCCTTCTCGACGTTCAGCACCTTGCCGCGCAGCGGCAGGATCGCCTGGAACTTGCGGTCGCGCCCTTGCTTGGCCGAGCCGCCTGCCGAGTCGCCCTCGACGATGTAGATTTCGCACTTCGCCGGGTCTTTCTCCTGGCAGTCCGCGAGCTTGCCGGGCAGGCCGACGCCGTCGAGCACGCCCTTGCGGCGCGTCATCTCGCGCGCCTTCCGTGCAGCATCGCGCGCACGCGCGGCTTCGACGATCTTCCCGCAGATGATCTTCGCGTCGATCGGCGTTTCCAGCAGGAACTCTTCGAGCGCCTTCGCGACGACTTCCTCAACCGGCGCCCGCACTTCGGACGAAACCAGCTTGTCCTTCGTCTGCGAGCTGAACTTCGGCTCCGGCACCTTCACGGAAAGCACGCACGACAGCCCTTCGCGCATGTCGTCGCCGGTCGTTTCGACCTTGGCCTTCTTCGCGATTTCGTTGTCGGTGATGTACTTGTTGATGACGCGCGTCATCGCGGCCCGCAGGCCGGTCAGGTGCGTGCCGCCGTCGCGCTGCGGAATGTTGTTCGTGAAGCACAGCACGTTCTCGTTGTAGCTGTCGTTCCACTGCATCGCGACTTCCACACCCACGCCGTCCTTCTCGCCGATCGCGTGGAAAACCGTCGGGTGCAGGTTGGTCTTCGTCTTGTTGATGTATTCGACGAAGCCCTTCACACCGCCGGCGAACGCGAAATCGTCTTCCTTGCCCGAGCGCAGATCGGTGAGACGAATCCGCACGCCGTTGTTCAGGAACGAAAGCTCGCGCATGCGCTTCGCGAGGATGTCGTAGTGATACTCGACCGTGCCGAAAATGGTCGGATCGGCCATGAAGTGCACTTCGGTGCCGCGGTTCTCGGTATCGCCGGTCACCAGCATCGGCGACACTTCCACGCCGTCCACCTTCTCGAGCACGCGCTCCTGCGCGATGCCGCGATGGAACTCCATGAAATGCTTCTTGCCGTTGCGGCGCACGGTGAGGCGCAGCCAGCTCGACAGCGCGTTCACGCACGACACGCCCACGCCGTGCAGGCCGCCGGACACCTTGTAGCTGTTCTGGTCGAACTTGCCGCCGGCGTGCAGCTCGGTCATCACGATCTCGGCGGCGCTGCGCTTCGGCTCGTGCTTGTCGTTCATCTTCACGCCGGTCGGAATCCCGCGGCCGTTGTCGATCACGGAAATCGAGTTGTCGGCGTGAATCGTCACCTGGATGTCGTTGCAGTACCCGGCCAGCGCTTCGTCGATCGAGTTGTCGAGCACCTCGAACACGAGGTGATGCAGACCGGTGCCGTCCGACGTGTCGCCGATGTACATCCCGGGGCGCTTGCGCACCGCTTCCAGACCTTCGAGGATCTGGATCGACGAGGCGCCGTAGCTGCTGTTATCGGGTTGCGAATTGTGCTGTTCACTCATGGATATCTTCCGGTTCTGCGGGGCCACTCTAGTGGCGGCGCGGTGCGTTTCAGCGAGAAATCGCCGGGCCGCTCCAGTTTCCTGGCCCGTCCACGGTGCCGGTCGGGCACCGAAAGGACAGGTTGTCGGTTCGCCATAAAAACGCCAAAGGGGCTTGCCGCCCCCTGGTGTGTGTCGTGATGTCGAGCGCGTCAGATGCGCATCGGCATCACGACATACTTGAACTCGTCGTTCTCGGGCACCGTGATCAGCGCGCTCGAGCTGGCGTCGCCGAGGCTCACCTGCACGGTGTCGACCTTCAGGTTCGCGAGCACGTCGAGCAGATACGTGACGTTGAAGCCGATGTCGACGGTGTCGCCCTGGTACGCGATTTCCAGTTCTTCCTGCGCCTCTTCCTGGTCGGCGTTGGTCGACATGATCTTCAGTTGGCCCGGCGCGATGATGCAGCGCACGCCCTTGAACTTGTCCGAGGTCAGGATCGCCGCACGCTGCAGCGAACGCTGCAGTTCTTCACGGCCGATCTCGAACGTGTTCTTGTGCGCCTTCGGGATCACGCGCTGGAAGTCGGGGAACTTGCCCTCGACGAGTTTCGACACGAGCTCGACCTGGCCGAACGTGAACTTGGCCTGGGTTTGCGCGATGTCGATGGTGACGGTGTCGTCGATGTCCTCGAGCAGGCGTTGCAGCTCGAGAATCGTCTTGCGCGGCACGATCACTTCCTGGCGGCCGAACGTGCCGCCTTCGAGCTTCATCGACGAGAACGCGAGGCGGTGGCCGTCGGTGGCCACGGCCATCAGCTGGTCGCCGTCGACGACGAGCAGCATGCCGTTCAGGTAGTAGCGGATGTCCTGCTGCGCCATCGCGAAGTGCACCATGCCGAGCAGCTGGCGGAACGACTTCTGCGGGACGGTGAGGGTCGCGCCGAAATCCTTCGCCTGCGCGACGGTCGGGAACTCGTCGGCCGCCAGGGTTTGCAGTGCGAAGCGGCTCTTGCCCGATTGAACGGTGAGGCGCTTGTCGGCGAGCGACAGCGTGACCTGGCCGTCAGGCATCGCGCGCAGGATGTCGAGCAGCTTGCGGGCCGCGACGGTGGTGGCCACCTGGTCGCCGCCGACGCCGAAATCGGCGCGCGTGGTGATCTGCAGCTCCAGGTCGGTCGACAGGAATGAAACGTCCGGGCCGTTCTTGGTGATCAGCAGGTTGGCGAGGATCGGCAACGTATGGCGGCGTTCGACGATGCCGCTGACCGTTTGCAGCGGCCTGAGGAGTGTGTCTCGTTCGGTCTTGACCAGTTGCATAGAGTTCCTTCGTTGAGTAACGGCCTGCAGCGCAGCAGCCACGCAGCGCCCCGCCGGCCGGGCTCTTGGCCCGCCACCGCCGGGGCGGTCAAACCAGTATTGTGCCTCAAAACCGAACCGCCCCCCTTAATTTGGGGCGGATGCCGAATTATCAAGCGCGCCCGCGCGCTCAGCCCTTCAGCGTCTGTTCCAGCACGTGCAGCTCGTGGTTGAGCTGCGCGTCCTTGCTGCGCTCGTCGGCGATCTTGCGCACGGCGTGCAGCACGGTGGTGTGATCGCGCCCGCCGAACAGCTCGCCGATTTCCGGCAGGCTCTTCTGCGTGAGTTCCTTCGCGAGGTACATCGCGATCTGCCGCGGCCGCGCGATGTTCGCCGGACGCTTCTTCGAATACATGTCGGCGACCTTGATGTTGTAGAAGTCGGCGACGGTCTTCTGGATGTTCTCGACCGAAATCTGCCGGTTCTGCACGGTCAGCAGGTCCTTCAGCGCTTCCTTGGTCAGCTCGATCGAGATCTCGCGGCCGTGGAACTTCGAATACGCGAGGATCTTGCGCAGCGCGCCTTCGAGCTCGCGCACGTTAGAGCGCAGGTGCTTCGCGACGAAGAACGCGACGTCTTCCGACAGGTTCACGCCTTCCGACTGCGCCTTGCGCATCAGGATCGCGACGCGCATTTCCAGCTCGGGCGGCTCGATCGCGACGGTGAGGCCCGAATCGAAGCGCGAGATCAGGCGATCATCGATCCCCGAGATCTCCTTCGGATACGTGTCGCTGGTGATGATCACCTGCGCCTTGTTCGCGACCAGCGCCTCGAACGCGTAGAAGAATTCCTCCTGCGTGCGCGACTTGCCGGAGAAGAACTGGATATCGTCGATCAGCAGCAGGTCGAGCGAGTGGTAGTAGCGCTTGAAGTCGTCGAACGCCTTGCGCTGGTACGCCTTCACCACGTCCGACACGTACTGTTCCGCATGGATGTAGCGGATCCGCGCGCCGGCCTTGTCGAGCAGCAGCTGGTTGCCGATCGCGTGGATCAGGTGGGTCTTGCCGAGGCCGACGCCGCCGTACAGGAACAGCGGGTTGTACGAGATGCCGGGGTTGTCCGCGACCTGGATCGCGGCGGCGCGCGCCAACTGGTTCGCCTTACCGGTCACGAAGTTGTCGAACGTGAGCACGGGGTTCAGCTTCGAGCGCTCGTACATCGAATCGGCTTCGCCGTTGGCGGGCGCGGCACCGGGGCCCGGGCGCCACGTGCGGCGGCCGGCGGCCGCTTCGTGCGCGGGCAGGCTCGGCAGGTCGATATCGGCGTCGTCGGCGTTCAGGTGGTGCGCGGCAGCCGCCGACGGCGTCATCGGCACGTCGGCCGGCGCGGCGGGCGCAGCCGCGGCATGCGCGGTCAGGTTGGCGGCGATCGCAGCCACCGCGGCGGCCGGGCCGCCCGGTTGCAGCGGCGCGCGCGGGGCGGCCGACGTGGCGCCCGTAGCGGCGCTGCGCATGCCGGCCTTCGGATCGAGGACGAACTGGACTTCGATCGGCGCATTCCAGAAATCCCGGGCCAGATCGGAGATCCGGCCCGAAAACTGGCTCTTGACCCAGTCCAGCTTGAAGCGGTTCGGCGCGGCGATGGACAGCGTGTTCGCCGACGCATCGAAGGCCACCGGGGCCAAGGGTTTGATCCACGTCACGTACTGCTGGGGCGTCAGCTCGCGCTCCAGCAGTGCGGAACAGTGTTGCCAGAAATCGTTCATCAAGTAGCTGTCGTTTTTTGCATGCACAGCGCGGCTCGCCGGCGCCCTTGTCGCGGTGGCGCAACAAGGCCCGAAGCGGTCGTGCGAGCGTGCCTCGGACGCCTGCGTCACAGTCGTGCAGAGGCAGGCGAGAGCCGGGGCGGCGTGCGGGATTCTTGGAGATAAGGCGAGATTCTAACGCCAAACGCGGCCACAGCGGGACTTATCCACAGGCTGGATTTGTGGGTCGCGGGGCCGGATCGGCGCGGGCCGGCACAGGCGCGTGACGCGTAAAGTATTGACCGTCAAGAGAAAAACGGTTTAAATAGCGGGTTCCGCGAAAACCAATCCTGTATTCCCGGCGATTGCGTTCGCCCGAATGCCTCCGGTTAAGGGCACGCGGTCCCCTGAATTTCGACATTCTCGAACAAGTGAGAACATCATGAAACGTACTTACCAACCGTCCGTGACGCGCCGCAAGCGCACCCATGGCTTCCGTGTCCGCATGAAGACGGCAGGTGGCCGCAAGGTCATCAACGCTCGCCGCGCGAAGGGCCGCAAGCGCCTCGCCATCTAAGGCAGGTTGCACGCTGTGTCCGCCGTCCGCAGTCCCGCGGAAGGTGCCGTCGAGCCGGGTGCGAATCCGTCGCAGACGAAAGCCGCCTTCCCGAAAGCTGCGCGACTTCTGAAAACGGATGAATTTTCATCCGTTTTTCGTTTGCGCCCCTGGCGGCGTTCCGCGCACTTCGTGATTTACGGCAAGCCGACCGGTCAGCCCGCGCGTCTGGGGCTCGTCATCGGCAAGAAGTATGCGCCGCGTGCAGTCACGCGTAACCTCGTGAAGCGGCTGGCGCGCGACGCGTTTCGCTTGCGCCGGGCCGAGTTCGCCGGTTACGACCTGCTGCTGCGGCAGCACACGCGCTTCGACAAGAAAGCGCTGCCGAGCGCGGCTTCCGCCCCGCTCGCGGCGATGTGCGCGGCCGAAATCCGCGAGCTGCTCGACAGGGCAGTCCGGGAGATCGCCCGCCGTGCGTCGAAGCCCGCGTCCGAGTGACGCATCCGTGCCCGGTGCGGCGTTCGCGCCCGCCCGGCCGGTTTTGACGCGGCGCCGAACGGCGCCGCCCAAGGTATGGAAACGGTCTTGATCGCGTTGCTGCGCTTCTACAAGGTTGCCGTGAGCCCCCTGCTCGGCAACCGTTGCCGTTTTTATCCTTCCTGTTCGGATTACGCGCGCGAGGCAATCCAGTATCATGGCGCCGCGCGCGGCACGTATCTCGCCGTCAGGCGCGTGTGCCGATGCCATCCGTTTTCCGCGGGCGGCATCGACCTCGTCCCGCCGCCCAACTCCGACACTCGCGCTCGCGGCGAAGCCGACGCGCGGTCCCATCGACTCTGAGACAACGCATGGATATCAAACGCACCGTCCTATGGGTGATCTTCTTCATGTCAGCTGTCATGCTGTACGACAACTGGCAGCGGTCCCATGGACGCCCGTCGATGTTCTTCCCGAGCGCCACGCAGACGGCCCCCGCGGCCGCGGCCGGCGGCGCATCGGGCACGGGCGCGACGACGACCGCAGGTGAAGCGCCTGCCGCCGCAGCCGGCGCCGCACCGTCTACGACGGCACCGGCCGCCCAGGCGCAGCTCGTGAAGTTCTCGACCGACGTCTACGACGGCGAAATCGACACGCGCGGCGGCACGCTCGCGAAGCTGACGCTGAAGAAGCAGGGCGACGGCAAGCAGCCCGACCTGTACATCACGCTGTTCGACCACACGGCCGGCCACACGTACCTCGCACGCTCGGGCCTGCTCGGTGGCGACTTCCCGAACCACAACGACGTCTACACGCAGGTGAGCGCCGGCTCGACGTCGCTGACGGGCGACCAGAACACGCTGAAGCTGTCGTTCGAATCGCCGGTGAAGGGCGGCGTGAAGGTCATCAAGACCTACACGTTCACGCGCGGCAGCTACGTGATCGGCGTCGACACCAAGATCGACAACGTCGGCACGGCGCCCGTCACGCCGACGGTCTACATGGAACTCGTCCGCGACAACACGGCCGTCGAAACGCCGATGTTCTCGCACACGTTCCTCGGGCCGGCGGTCTATACGGACGCGAAGCACTTCCAGAAGATCGACTTCAGCGACCTCGACAAGAACAAGGCGAACTTCGAGAAGTCCGCCGACAACGGCTGGGTCGCGATGGTGCAGCACTACTTCGCGTCGGCATGGATTCCGCAGTCGGGCGTGAAGCGCGACATCTACGCTGAAAAGATCGATCCGGCGCTGTACCGCGTCGGCGTGAAGCAGCCGGTCGCGGCGATCGCCCCGGGCCAGTCGGCCGACGTGCAGGCACGCCTGTTCGCCGGTCCGGAAGAAGAGCGCATGCTCGAAGGCATCGCGCCGGGCCTGGAGCTCGTGAAGGACTACGGCTGGGTGACGATCATCGCGAAGCCGCTGTTCTGGCTGCTCGAGAAGATCCACGGCTACGTCGGCAACTGGGGCTGGGCGATCGTGCTGCTGACGGTGCTGATCAAGGCCGTGTTCTTCCCGCTGTCGGCCGCGAGCTACAAGTCGATGGCGCGCATGAAGGAAATCACGCCGCGCATGCAGGCGCTGCGCGAACGCTTCAAGAGCGATCCGCAGAAGATGAACTCCGCGCTGATGGAGCTGTACAAGACCGAGAAGGTCAATCCGTTCGGCGGCTGTCTGCCGGTCGTGATCCAGATCCCGGTGTTCATCTCGCTGTACTGGGTGTTGCTCGCGTCGGTCGAAATGCGCGGCGCGCCGTGGATTCTGTGGATTCACGACCTGTCGCAGCGCGATCCGTTCTTCATCCTGCCGGTGCTGATGGCCGTGTCGATGTTCGTGCAGACGAGCCTGAACCCGACGCCGCCGGACCCTGTCCAGGCGAAGATGATGAAGTTCATGCCGATCGCGTTCTCGGTCATGTTCTTCTTCTTCCCGGCCGGCCTCGTGCTGTACTACGTCGTGAACAACGTGCTGTCGATCGCGCAGCAGTACTACATCACGCGCAAGCTCGGCGGGGTCAAGAAGAAACCGGCCTGACGTCCTTGGCACACGCGGGCGGTGAGCCGCTCGCGATGCGCGCAAAAAACAAAGCCGCATGGTTCACCCATGCGGCTTTGTTGTTTCTTGGCGGCGGCGCGCGGTGTGCGATGCGCGAGCCGCTCCCGGTCAGGATTTCTTCGTTTCGATTTTCGGTTCGCCGTAGAACTGCTCGACCAGTTCCTGAACGAGGTAGCGGTGATGCGGAGACAGTGCCTCGATCTTCGACGCGAGTTCGATCGTTTCGGGCGTCGGCGGATAGCGTTCGTCGCGCGGCAGCGGTTGCGGCGTCGGGCGTTCGATCACGCTCGGCGACGGCCCGTAATGCAGCCAGTGCAGGTCGACGCGCAGCCATTCGGCGAGCGTTTCGAGTTTGTCCGACGTCGGAATCGTTCGGCCCGTCAGCCATTTGTGCGCGGTTTGCGGCGAAACGGGATGCGTTCCGCGGTGGCGCAGATTGAACTTGTTCGCAAGCTCCGTCGCGCCGGTGACCTTCTCCGGACTGCGCCGCAGGGCGAATTTCAGGCGTTCCGAGAACGCGGCTTTTTCTTCGGATGTCGGCATGGGGGAGATTGTGCAATTCCACCGACGTCTTTCAGACAACCATATGAGATAAACATATCTCATTCGGACTAATCCCGGACTTGGGCAGGATGAGCAGCGGAATTGAGGGACGCAGTGTCAGGCCGCTCCGGTAGGCAGACTTGTCCGAAACGGTGGCTGTGTCATCGCGCTGGGTTGATACTCGACTTATCCCCCGTGGGATAAATTCGGGTGAATCCGAATCCCGCGTGGCGCCCGGTGGCGTGTGAGCCGGCACGCTACAATGCCGGCGTTCCGATGCCCGAACTGTTGCGCGGGCGCACCACTCACTGCCTGATCACCCGATTCATCCGATTCCCATGCTCGCTACCGATTCCGATCCGATCGTCGCCATTGCCACTGCTGCCGGCCGGGGCGGCATCGGCGTCGTCCGCGTGTCGTTCGGGCGCGGCGGTGAGGCGATCGCGCTGCCGCTGATCGACGCGTTGTGCGGGCAGAAGCTCGCGCCGCGCCATGCGAGCTACGTGCCGTTCCTCGACGAGCACGGCGCGCCGCTCGACCGCGGGATCGCGTTGTACTTCCCGGCGCCGCATTCGTACACCGGCGAGCATGTGCTCGAGCTGCAGGGGCATGGCGGGCCGATCGTGATGCAACTGCTGCTGCAGCGCTGCCTGGATGCGGGGCGCGGCTTCGGGCTGCGGCTCGCGGAGCCGGGCGAGTTCACGCGGCGTGCGTTCCTGAACGACAAGCTCGACCTCGCGCAGGCCGAGGCCGTTGCCGACTTGATCGAGGCAAGCACCGAGGCGGCGGCGCGCTCGGCCGGGCGCTCGCTCGATGGCGCGTTCTCGCGGCAGATCCATGCGCTCGTCGAAGACGTGATCACGCTGCGGATGCTGGTCGAGGCGACGCTCGATTTTCCGGAAGAGGAAATCGACTTCCTGGAGGCCGCCGATGCACGCGGCAAGCTCGCGAAGATCCGCGCGCAGCTCGCGCACGTGCTCGGCGATGCGCGGCAGGGTGCGCTATTGCGCGAAGGGTTGTCGGTCGTGCTTGCCGGACAGCCGAACGTCGGCAAGTCGTCGCTGCTGAATGCGCTGGCCGGCGCGGAACTGGCGATCGTCACGCCGATCGCCGGGACGACGCGCGACAAGGTTGCGCAGACGATCCAGGTCGAAGGAATTCCGCTGCACATCATCGATACGGCCGGGTTGCGCGAGACGGAGGATGAAGTCGAGCGGATCGGGATTGCGCGCACGTGGAGCGAGATCGAGCGCGCGGACGTCGTGTTGCATCTGCTCGATTCGCGCACGGGGCTGACGCCGGATGACGAGACGATCGCGGCGCGGTTTCCGGGCGGCGTGCCGGTGGTGCGGGTGCTGAACAAGACGGATCTGACCGGTGTGCCGGCTTGCGTCGAGCATCCGGCGGCGGAAGGGGATCTGACCGAGGTGCATCTGTCGGCGAAGCGCGGCGACGGGATCGACATGCTGCGCGCGGAACTGCTGCGGATCGCGGGGTGGCAGGCGGGGGCCGAAGGCGTGTATCTCGCGCGCGAGCGGCATTTGATCGCGTTGCGGGCTGCGCAGGAGCATCTGGCGCAGGCGGCGGATCATGCGGAGCAAAGGGCGCAGTCGCTGGATCTGTTTGCCGAGGAACTGCGGCTCGCGCAGGAACAGCTCAATGCGATTACCGGGGAGTTCACTTCGGACGATCTACTGGGGGTGATTTTCAGCAGGTTTTGTATCGGGAAATAGAAGCGAAAAGGATTGCAGGGCGGGAATGGCACAGCCATCGCCCGGCAATAGAACGTGCCTGCATCCGCGTGACGACTGCAAGTCAGATTGACACTGTGGTTTTACAGATGCGGACGGGCCGCTAGCATCCGATCGATAAACGATGGCGGCAGCGATATATATACGGAATCATCTCCGCCGTCACCTTTTGAAAAGGACACGTAGGCCTCGCTATAACTATTCCAGGAAATTTCGGGAATCGGTATGCTGAATGTGTGCTGGGCTATTAACCTCCCAGTTTGTGCGATGTATACGCGACCAACATACCGCGAATCTCCACCCGGAACCCAAGCTAAAAGGCACAGGTCGGCAAGATACATCCCATCTGGAGATGTCGACGTTCTACACTCTTCCCCTCGAGGCGTTCGGTCAAAGGCAAAGGTACCAATCAGTGCCATGATGAGCAGTGTATGAGTAATTTTCAAAGAAATCGTCATGATTTATTGTTGAATTTGATCATAGTGAAATTTCTATGGGAGGGGAGATTGGGATGAATTTTTTGTCAGAGTAGATGATAAAGTCGCCGCCTCTGTCATGTATCTTAGACCATTTTCTAAAATCGATATTTTCTACCGGATAGTGGACGTTCCCCTTGATGAGTGAGTCGCCTCTGGCGACGGCGTATTTGACATATGGGATATGCTCGGAGTTCGAGAATGCAGCGATTGCACTATATGGAACAATGATGACGCCGTCGCTACTCCAATGCCCTAAGTATTGGGATCGCTCATTAGATTTGTCGGTGAATGTATAGTTGTCTTTCACATACACCCACACTCCGGTCACTTCAGCTATTGTTCTGTGTGAATCCACGTCCCACGAGAAGCGCGCGCTTCCGAGCGCCACATAGATATTGAAGGACCCGAGTGCTCCGGATAGGTCGTCAGGTACACCATTGTTGCGAAGTTGTGCATCTAGTTGAGTTTCGATTTTCTGCCCAAACGTGCTGTCTACTTTTGAGTATTGAAATTGGAATCTTCGGTGCAAATCGCGAAGATCATTGCCACATATGTCGTCGGTGTAGAGTCGCGCTGCGCAGTCTTTATGCGGGATCAGCAGTTTGTAAAGCCGGATTCTGGATTTTGGTGAGCGAATCATTTCATTAATAAGGTAGTCGAATTGCCGCTTCGCTCGGGGGAAGCGCAGAATCCAATCCAATTTAATGGTAGACATGTCATACATGTCGGATGGATATGGTTTTCCATATTGATTGATTTCTAACGACTCATCCGAGGAAGTCCGTGAATAATTTAATTTTCCAGAGAACCATCGCTCCATAAGTTTGGCAGATGTCGGAAGGTACATTTTGCGCATTGCTGCGGGAATCTCTTGGATATCGAACGCTGGTACGGGATCGCCCTTTTTTAGTTTCACGATGGCGGGTTTGGGAGGGGGGGAGGCATTTAGCCAAACTTGAAAGCGTGCCAGCGCCTTGCCGGCCCTTTCCAAGTCATCAACCATTTTGTCAAGCGAATCGCGCTTGGGCGTGGCGGAGGAATGTTTTAGTTCAGTTGCGTTCGATTTTTGTTGCATCGGAAGCAGTGGCGCAGGTTTATCCATGGATAACGAGATGTTTGGAACAATCTTGCATCCATCAGCGCCGTCATGGAGTTTCCACTTCCAAAAAATTTTATTTATCGTGAAATAGGGAATTTTTTCCTTGTTTGATGGCATTTCTATTTTAGATCCGGTGATGTTGGGCGGTTTGCGCGATGCCTGTTACGCTAGCGTGATCGCACCCGTAAAATCAATCGAGCTAGTTCGAAATCGTTGTTAACGTGACTGGGTTTAGGGTCAAATATTCTTGGGGTTTTCTTGGCCGTCGATAGGTATGCAGATATTCAAAGGAGTTGCGACTTTTTATTTTTCTTGGCAAGGTGACGGGTCGGGCGTTAGCTATCATTGTGCTGGCGTCAACGGTGGCCGGCGCAGCGGGTATTCCACGGGTAGAATATCCCGTTGCGGTCGGTGATATGCGAGTCGCGGGGAATGTCTATTACCCGGTCCGGAATGGCTCATTTCGCGAGTGGTAGCGGCGTCATCATCGAGGCGGCGATTTTGTTATTTTTTTCGGACTACTGCTAAGTGACGTTGCAGGAACCCATCAAACTTCGGCTCACATGAATCTTCGTATTAATGATTCGGGCGTGTTGTTAATGATAGCCCTCCTGACGATAATATTGCCCGTTGTCGTGCTCGCTTCGGCAGTGAGATTGCTGAATGCTTTCTTATCTGGCTCAAGAGGTTGGGCTGATGTTATTGCGAGTGAGATTAGGATTTTCATTCGGCGCGCATTCGTTTCGGCTGCCGTCGTCACTGTCCTCGGGTTTGGCTGAAGCTACTGGAAAGACGTACAACTGCGCGCGATTTGCGATTCACGCGAACAAAAGATCGAGCGTTCTTCGCACGGTGGCTATTGGGCACGGTACTGTTATTTTGGAGATACGATCGTTCTCAGGCTCTACGACAGGGGGGGCGAGCACCTCGTCGCCGAGCGAACGTATCGGGACGGGTCTCGCTTACCTGTTGAGCTTCATTGGGCGAAGGAGGCATTGATGTACCCCCAAGGGCTCGAGTTCGGCGCAATCAGTTTGCCGCCGACTTTTCTTGACCGGATGTTGGCGCGGCTTCCCTAGCAGACCACGTTCGGCGCTTATGCTTCGCAAGCACATCGCGCTCAAGGGAGTGGGGCTCCGATTGGGCGACGGTCGATGCAAATGCGATCGACAGCGTGCCAGGTGAATGTAGCTGCTGGCGTGCAGAGTGACTACGCCGGCCTGATTGAGTTGCGGTCCGGATCATCGATCCAGCATGGGCGAGCATGCTGATCGACTCGTCCGGACCCCCACCCGCATCAATCCCAATGCCGATGATGGTGGTAATACCCGCCACCACCATAATACCCGCCGTCCGGCACGACGATACAGCCGCTCAGCAACACGGCGACGCCGGCAATCAGCAAAAGGGTTTTCTTCATGGCGCTCACCTGCTCGGGTTCGATATGAAACCGAGCATAGCGAGCGCCCCGAACACCGGCTGTAAGCATTGGTATCCCTGCCCCGCATTGCGTAACGGCGCATTATTCCGGTCAAAATGACCGTAACAAATACCCCAAACAGCAGACGTATTCAGGCGACCACAACCCTGTTCCGCCCCGCATCCTTCGCACGATACAGAGCGGCATCGGCGGCTTCGATCAATGCATCGGGCGTGGACAGATCGTCGGCCGACACGGTCGCACAGCCGACGCTGACGCTTACGCGTCCTGCCGGCGAAGCAGGCATCGCGAGGTCCAGCCGCAGCACCGCTTCGTGCGCCTCCTCGGCAACGACCCGCGCGCCGCGCACACCCGTGTTCGGCAGCACGATCGCGAACTCCTCGCCGCCGTAACGCGCGACGATATCCGCTGGCCGCCTCACCGCGCCGGCCAGCGCATTTGCGATCGCGATCAGGCACGCATCGCCCTTCACGTGACCGAACGCATCGTTGTATGCCTTGAAGTGATCGACGTCGACCATCAGCAGCGACAGCGGTTCGCCTTGCCGCCGCGCCTGCAGGAACAGCGTGTGGAAATGATCGTTGAAGTGGCTGCGGTTGAACGCGCCCGTCAGCCCGTCGCGAGCGGAAGAACGAATCAGCATTGCATGCGCCTCGAACAACTGCTGGTACAGCATCGTCACTTCCCACGCGAGCACGCACACGAGCACACCGGGCGTGAACATGCTGAACACGCGCGCGACGTACCAGCCGACCGTGAAGCGGTTCGTGGTCAGCAGGTTCAGCGTCGTGTCGGTGAGACACGCGAGCACCGCGATCGCGAGCCAGAGGTCGAGCGTCGTGCGCAGCCGACCGGTGGCCAGCACGGCCACGAGCGCAAGCGCGTTGAGTATCCACACGACGAGCGCGACGCCGTTGAAGGGCAGCACGGCCGCGTCGCCGGGCGGATGGAACGCGGGCGGCAGCGGCACGTTCAGCGCGAGCGCGCACAGCAGCGCTGCCGCGATGGCCGGCCCGCCGACGAGCGCGACGGTCCACCGGCGCGTCTGCTGTTCGCCGACCGGTGCGCGCGTCAGTCGTTCGCGCGCGAGCAGCGCGGCCATCACGAAGCACGGGAAGCCCGCATGCCAGAAGATCCACATCCACGCGGCGCTTTGCGGGCGTGCGCCGAGCAGGCCGTGCGGCGCGAACACGCCCGGAAAGGTGAGCAACTGCAGCGCGACGGCGAGCGCGGTGAACGCATAGGCGCCGCCGAGCGCGCCGAGCACGGGCTGGCGCGTCACAGTGAACTGCGCGCCGAGGAAGAACGCGGCGATGCTTGCGGTCGTGAACACGGTGAGCGCGCACATTGGCATGAACGGCTCGACGGCCGGCAGCGTGACGTTCGCGTGCGGCGCGGCGATTCCGAGCGCGAGCAGGATGACGAGCGCCGTCAGCGCGCCGAACCAGAGCTGACGACGCGTCGTGTGCTGGATCAGGATGCCTTCCATGGAGTCCCCCGGACACGCGTGCGCAAACGCCCGCTCTTGCGCCGGGCGTCGCGCATCCCGGCCGCGACGCGACCGGTGCGGCCCGATCCTATCGCGTTATTGGCGCGCGCTCAAATGCCGAGCCCCGGGCCGAAGTTGCCGGCGACCCAGTGTGTGACGGCGTCGACGTCCGCGTAGTCCTGTTCGGGCAGGCCGTCGAGCATCGACAGCACCTCGTTGCTGGCGCCGGCGTCGCGCGCGGCATCGACGATCGCATCCTTGTTCGCCGGGTAGCGGACGGCCGCCAGCACGTCGGCGATCTGCAGGTCGATCGTTTCGTTGGGAATATCGTGCGGAGGGAGGGTGGGCTTGTCGTTCACGTCGGCGTCTCGCGGGTTGGGCGGGAATCGGATCGAAGCGGAATAAGGGTGCACTACGCGTTGTCCGACCCGGGGTGGCCCGGCCGGCGCGTGCCGCGGATCGACGGCGATCGGCTTAATGCCCGCGTCGCACGCGGCGCCACGGATGCTTCCAGTCGATGTGCGGGGCGTTTTCGTCGCGCGGATGCTGGCGCCGATGTTCCTGCCAAAGTTCGTCGGAAAACAGCGCCGTGACGATCACGAGCGGCAGTACGAGAAAAATACCGAGTATGACTTGCTCGATCACGATAGCCTCCTTGCGGTGGCAGGAACCCTTGCTCACATTCTAGGCTCTGAACTTCGCCGGCGTTCAACTTCTTGCAGTGCGGAACAGACCCGAGCGCGGCCGCGCCGCGCGGGCGTTCCGCACGTGCGCCGGCATCAAAAAGGACATGAACATGCAACTCCAGAACGATACCAACACGCTTGCGCTGCGGCCGCTGGAGCGCCAGGACCTGCGCTTCGTCCACGAGTTGAACAACGACGCGAAGATCATGCGCTACTGGTTCGAGGAGCCGTACGAAACCTTCTCGGAACTGTCGCAACTGTACGACCGCCACGTGCACGACCAGCGCGAGCGCCGTTTCGTCGCGGTCGATGCGCAAGGCGAACTGGTTGGTCTCGTCGAATTGATCGAGCTCGACTACATCCATCGCCGCGGCGAGTTCCAGATCATCATCGCGCCGCAATGCCAGGGGCGCGGCTATGCGGGCCAGGCGACGCGCCTCGCGATCAAGTACGCATTCAACGTACTGAACATGCGCAAGCTGTACCTGATCGTCGATACGACGAATGCGGCGGCGATTCACGTGTACGAAAAATGCGGGTTCCAGCACGAGGCTGAATTGAAGGAAGAATTTTTCGGCAACGGCGCGTATCACAATGCTTATCGCATGTGCATCTTCCAGCGCGATTATTTCGAGCGCCAGAAATCGGCCTGAATAAAGCAGGGTAAACACGCTGACGAAAGACGCCTGCGGCACGGCCTCCGCGGGCGCAGGATGCATGCGGGGAAACACGGATAAATACGGATGCGCTTATACCTGGCATTTTTCTTGTATCAGGTAAATGCGATTCCGCGCTGCGGTAAAGTCGGATCGTTTCGAATGACTTTATGTGCGGCGCATCAAAATGATCCGGATATCGAAATGGATTATCCAAACCGTTCAATCGCCGCCTTGTAACTTTGCTGAAAGTCTTGCCGGGTAATGCTTTCCGCCCGGCGCCACGAGCCTGTCCACCACGCGGCAGCCGTGGTCCCGCACGGAAAACACGCTGCGCACGGGGTGCGACAATCCGCCGCTATTGCGGTCGCACAACAAATGTGCTTGCTATCGCTTGCCGGTCTTCTAAAGTGAAAAACGTGGGTTCACGATCACCTTTAAACACATAGCTAACCCAAGCCTGGTGCCCGCAAGCCTGGAGACAAAAAATGATGAAGCGTACCGGTATCCTTTTTGCCCTCGTCGGCGCATTTTGCGCAGTGTCGATTGCCCAGGCCGGCGGCGATTCGGCCGTCAAGCCGAAGCAGGAAATCCAGCTGACGAAGAATGCCTGGGGCTGCCTGTCGAAAGACAATCTGGATTCCGTACTGAATCACGAGCGCGACGGCAAGTCGCAGGCGAAGCAGCAGTACTTCGACGACTACCGCTGCCTGTCGGTGCCGGAAGGCCAGCGTTTCCGCGTGGTGTCGGTCGACCAGGGCGACGTGCAGTTCGTCAGCGCAGACAACAGCGACCAGCAGGGTCTCTGGGCCGATTCGCGCTTCGTCAAGCAATAACCGCACAGTCCTGCGCAGTCGCACGACGCGCGAGCGCGCCGGCCCGATCAGCCGGCGGCGCGAACCGAACACGGCCCGGTGCATGCCGGGCCGTTGCGCTGTGAGGGCACACATGACACGCGCCGGACGGCGCGCATTCGGTATCATCACGGCCCGACCGAACCGAATGCCCGCCCGGGCCGCATCCGCATGGCGCTGAAATCCACGATCTACAAAGCCGAACTGCAAATTGCCGACATGGATCGGCATTACTACGCCGATCACGCGCTGACGGTGGCGCGCCATCCGTCGGAAACCGACGACCGGATGATGGTGCGCATCGTCGCGTTCGCACTGTTCGCGCACGAGCGGCTCGAATTCTGCAAGGGGCTGTCGGACGTCGACGAGCCCGATCTGTGGCAGAAGGACCTGACGGGCGCGATCGACGTGTGGATCGAGGCCGGCCAGCCCGACGAACGGCGCATCTCGAAGGCGGCCGGCCGCGCCGGGCAGGTCACGGTGATCGCGTACGGCGGCAAGACGTCGGATATCTGGTGGCAGGGCGTGCGCAGCAAGGTCGAGCGGCTGCGCAACGTGCAGGTGCTGTCGCTCGCCGATGGCGTCGCGGCCGAGCTTGGGCAGCTCGCGGAGCGCACGATGCGCCTGCAGTGCACGGTGCAGGACGGCGCGGCGTGGATCTCGAGCGCGGACCACGATCCGGTCGCGGTCGAATGGACGGTGCTGAAGGCGCGCGCGGGCGCGTGACGGCCCGCGCACCGGCCGTGCTCAGCCGATCGCGGCCGGCGGCCCCTTGAATTCCAGCATGTTGCCTTCGGGATCGAACAGGTAGATCGACGGCCCGTAGCCGCCGGCGCCGTAGCGCTCCGCGGGGGCGCCCGGCCGCGCGCCATGCGCGGCGAAATGCGCGATCAGTGCGTCGGGGTCGAACGGCTCGACGCGCAGGCACAGGTGATCGAGGTTGCGCCCCGTGCCGGGCGGGCCGCTGTCGGGACGGTCGATCGGGCCGCCAACCGACAGCAGGTCGATCAGCGCATCGCCGGCGCGCAACTGCACGAGGCCCAGATCGGGCTGTTCCTTCTCCACGTGACAGCCGACGGCGTCGCAGTAAAAGCGCGTCATCGCCGCCATGTCGGTCACGCGCAGCACGATGTGATCGATCGCGCGGATGGTGGGTTTCATGGGCAGGCTCCGTTCGTAGTCGACGAGCATCGAGTGTAGACGCAACGCGCCTGCGACGCCGGCCGGAACGCGGCACAATCGACAGACGAAAAAAAGCCCGTTCACGCAGAGCGGAACGGGCTTAATCCATATCAGGAGGAGACATGGAGGAGACAGTTCCAACTATACACACGGCGATGGTGCGACGCAATATTCAGAATGCAAAAAAACGTCAGGACGGCGATTTGTCGCATCCGCACTGCAGCAAATTGGTGACGGGACAATGACGAAAACCGCGCCGGATCAGCCGGAGCGGGCGTTTTGTCCGATTTATTTCGGGGTGATCCGCCCCCGGTTCGCCGGCGCGAATCACAGAGCAAGATTCAGGGCGCGACGGCACGTGCCGGTGTCTAGAGTAGGCACCATCTACACTAGAGAGTGCGAGGTTCAGATGAAAACCGCCTATCCGACCGACGATGCCCGCTGGGGCGCCGTGACCGAGCGCGATCCGCATGCGGACGGCGCGTTCTTCTATGCCGTGAGCACGACCGGCGTGTTTTGCCGTCCGACCTGCGCGTCGCGGCTGCCGCGCCGCGAGCATGTGTCCTTCTTCGCCGATCCGGCGGCCGCGCGTGCGGCCGGCTTCCGGCCCTGCAAGCGGTGCCAGCCGGAAGGGCTGCCGCGCGAACTCGAGATCGTCAACCGCGCGTGCGCGGTGCTCGACGCGCATGGCGAGCGGCTCACGCTTCAGCAACTGAGCGATGCCGTGCACGTGAGCCCGTTCCACCTGCAGCGGCTCTTCAAGCGCGTGGTTGGCGTGTCGCCGCGGCAGTACCAGGCCGCGCAGCGCGGCGCCGCGTTGCGGCAGGCGCTGCAAAGCGGGCAGCCGGTCACGCAGGCGGCCGTCGATGCGGGCTTCAACTCGCCGTCGCGGCTCTATGCGTCGGTGCCGCGCGAGCTCGGGATGGCGCCGTCCGCGTTCCGCCGCCAGGGCGCCGGCCTGCGGATCGACTATGCGACCGCGTCGACGTCGCTCGGCACGGTGCTCGTCGCCGCGACCGGACAGGGCATCTGCCGGATCGCGTTCGGCGACGAACCGGCGTTGCTGGTCGGCGAGCTGAAGGACGCGTTCGCGCGCGCCGAACTGGTCGAATCGTCCGCGCGGCTCGCGCCGTTCGTCACGCAGATCCGCGCGTACCTGGACGGCACGCGGCACGCATTCGACCTGCCGCTCGATATCGCGCCGACCGCGTTCCAGCAGCGCGTGTGGGAAGCGCTGACGCATATTCCGTACGGCGAAACGCGCAGCTACTCGGAGATCGCCGAGGCGCTCGGCTCGCCGCGCGCGGTGCGCGCCGTCGCGTCCGCGTGTGCGTCGAACCCGGTCGCGCTCGCGATCCCGTGCCACCGCGTCGTGCAAAAGGGCGGCGCGCTCGCCGGGTATCGCTGGGGCGTGCGCCGCAAGGCGACGCTGCTCGCGTCCGAGGCGCGCCATGCGCATCACGATGAAACCGAAGCCGTGACGGAGGGAAGTGCGGTTTGAGCATCGCTAAAACAACAATCACGTCAACCGTGAACGGCGGCCATGTGCCGCCGTCCGCGCAGATGGAACTGCGCTTCAACGCGCCCTACGACTGGGCGCGTGTTCTGCGCTTCTTCAGCGGGCGCGCGATTCCGGGTGTCGAGCAGGTCGCGGACGGCGTGTATCGCCGCATCGTCGACCTGCATGGCGACTCCGGCCGGCTCACCGTCACGAAACATCCGCGCAAGCATTGCCTGATCGCGACGGTCGAAGGGGCGGTCGCGCGTCATGTCGACGATGCATTCGCCGCGCGTGTCGCGACGATGTTCGACCTCGGCGCCGATCCGGCCGCGATCGGCGGCGGGCTCGCGCGCGATCCGTGGTTCGCGCCGCTCGTCGAGGCCGCGCCGGGGCTGCGCGTGCCGGGTGCATGGTCGGGGTTCGAGCTGGCCGTGCGCGCGATCGTCGGCCAGCAGGTGAGCGTGAAGGCTGCGACGACGATCGTCGGCCGGCTCGTCGAACGGGCCGGCGAGCGCGTGGTGCATATCGACGACGGCGCGCCCGCATGGCGTTTCCCGACACCCGACGCGCTGGCCGCGTGCGATCTCGACAAGATCGGGATGCCCGGCAAGCGCGTTGCGGCACTGACGGGCGTGGCGCGCGCGGTGGCGGCCGGCGACGTGCCGGTCGATCGCGCGCATGCCGATCTCGCGACGCTGCGCGGCGCGTGGCTCGATCTGCCCGGCATCGGCCCGTGGACCGTCGAATACATCGCGATGCGCGCGTGGCGCGACCCGGACGCGTGGCCGGCATCCGATCTCGTGCTGATGCAGTCGATCGCCGCACGCGATCCGGCGCTCGACCGGCTGGCGAGCCAGAAGCGCCGCACCGAAGGCTGGCGGCCGTGGCGCGCGTATGCGGCGCTGCATTTGTGGAACGAAGTGGCCGACCGGGCGGGCGGCGCGCGCGGCGGGTGACGGCGGCGGCCCGCGCTCGGGTGCGACCGGACGAGGCCGCAACGCGCGTCACGATCCGTCGGACGAATTCGCGTGACCGACGTGCCGATCGGTGCCGCCTGAATCCGGTAACACAGGCTGCGACAGCCGCGATCGGCCCGTCCGGCGGCCCGCTCCGGCCCGCGAGCCATGCCCGCGGCCACCTCAAGCGCGTGTTCCGGCGAGATGTTAAAGTGCCCGCTACCAACGAAGCGACCAACAATCCAGCCGGCCGCGCGCGGCGTTCTGCGCGCGGCCGTCACGCACTTGCGTCTCCATGTCGAACACCATGACTCACCGCCAGTCCGAACTGCTGCTGAATCGCCTCGAAGCACTGAGCTCGGGCCCGACGCGGCAGCATCTGCCCGACGGCCTGCGCGGCATCGAAAAGGAAAGCCTGCGCGTGACGCGCGACGGGATGATCGCGTTCACGCCGCATCCGCGCGCGCTCGGTTCGGCACTCACGCACCCGTCGCTGACGACCGACTACTCCGAAGCGCTGATCGAGCTGATCACGCCCGCGGAACCGGACGCCGCGATCACGCTCGAACGCCTCGACGAGCTGCATCGCTACGTCTATGCATCGCTCGGCGACGAGATGCTGTGGAACGACTCGATGCCGGGCCTGCTGCCGGCCGACGACCAGATTCCGATCGCCGACTACGGCACGTCGAACATCGGCCGCCTGAAGACGGTGTACCGGCGCGGCCTCGCGTATCGCTACGGCCGCACGATGCAGTGCATCGCCGGCATCCACTACAACTACTCGCTGCACGAGGAAGTGTGGCGGCGCCTGCACGCGGAAGAAGGGTCGACGGCCACGCTCGTCGATTACCAGTCGGAGCGCTATCTCGCGCAGATTCGCAACTTCCGCCGCCGCAGCTGGCTGTTGATGTACCTGTTCGGCGCGTCGCCCGCGCTCGACACGAAATTCCTGCGCGGCAAGCCGCACAAGCTCGATACGTTCGACGCCGATACGCTGTACCAGCCGTATGCGACGAGCCTGCGGATGAGCGATCTCGGCTACTCGAACACGACCGCGCAAGCCGCGCTGCACGTCGACTACAACACGCTGCCCGGCTATCTCGACGCGCTGTCGAAGGCCGTCAGCGAGCCGTATCCCGCCTACGAGGCGATCGGCACGCATCGCGACGGCGAGTGGATCCAGATCAACACGAACGTGCTGCAGATCGAGAACGAGTTCTACTCGACGATCCGGCCGAAGCGCGTCACGTATTCGGGCGAACGTCCGCTGCATGCGCTCGCATCGCGCGGCGTGCAGTACATCGAGGTGCGCTGCCTCGACATCGATCCGTTCGCGCCGACCGGCATCGCGCTGGAGACCGCGCGCTTCATCGACGCATTCCTGCTCGCGTGCGCGCTCGACGACAGCGCGCCGCTCGACTGCGACGCGTACAAGGAAGCGAACGCGAACTTCGGCAGCGTGACGATGGAAGGCCGCAAGCCGGGGCTCACGCTGTCGCGAGACGGGCAGCCGATCACGCTGCAGGCGTGGGCGGACGATCTGATGGCCGATATCGAAACCGTCGGCCGCCGTCTCGATGAAATCCGCGGCGGCGACGAGCATGCGCGCGCGATCGCCGCGCAGCGCGAGAAGCTCGCCGATCCGGAGCGCACGCCGTCCGCGCGCGTGCTGCGCACGATGCGCGAGAACGGGCAGTCGTTCCTTGCGTTCGCGCTGGCGCAGAGCGAAGCGCATGCCGCGTATTTCCGCGCACATCCGCCGTCGGCGGACACGCTGCGCACCGAGCAGGCGCTCGCCGCGAAGTCGCTGGCCGAGCAGGCTGAACTCGAAGCGAAGGAGGCCGGATCGTTCGACGCGTTCGTCGCAGCCTATCGCGCGTATACGCTGAACCGCTTCAGCGTCTGAGGATCGCGCACGCGGCCGCACGCGTTGGTGTGCAGGCCGCGTGCGTGTCGGCCGGCGCTGGTCGCGCCGCGCCGTTACCGGTTCAGTCCGGTTCAGTCCGCGTTCAGTGATGCGCGTACGTGCCGCGATCGATCGCGTGCGGCAGCGCCGGCTTGCCCGATTCTACGTGCGCCGGGCCGTTGTTGCCGTAACCGGCATCGTCGCCGCGTGCCTGCGCGGCGCGCCGCATGATCGCCTGCATGTTCTCCGGAAAGTCGGGACTGCTCGCGAGGCTCGTCCGGTAGCCGGCGGCCTCCAGTTCCGCGAGTTCCTGGCGGACCTCCGCGCGCGTCAGCGTCGATGCGGCCTGTGCATGGGCGGCGAAAACCGCGCCGATCAGCAGGAATGCGCATGCCGCCTGTTTCATCGTCTTCATCGTGTTCGCTCCGTGAGGTGCCGCGCCGTCGTCGGCGCGGGCGGAATCGATGCGGCCAGTCTAGGCTTCGGATGCCAAACGAAACATCCCGCTTGCCGGTAGTCTCCTTTGTCGCGCGCGCAACATTGCGCAGGTGATGATGTCGCGCACGCCGATGGGCCGTTCGCGACGGGTTTCCTGTCGGGTGCGACAGCGGCCCGCCAACTGCCGGTCATCGTGCGTCGGATGGTCCGTATCGGGTTGCTGCATTTCGGGCTTGTCCCCCTTGTACAAGCGCCGTACGCCTCCTAACCTCTTTTAAGCGACCGATCGGTTGGCCGTGCAACGTAGTTGCGTGCACAAGTGCCCGATCGTTGGCGCGACTGCAGAACGTCGCTTTGCACCGAATCCGGGGGCGCTGACGCGCCAACCCGGGTCGCCTTTGGAGACACGATGAATCCCACCGACGCCCTACCGCCCGGCATCGTCTTCGCGCAGCCGCTGACGCCGATCGCCAACTCGCTGTTCCTGTCCTTCCTCGTCGCCGTGATCCCGATCGCGGTCGCACTGATCGCGCTCGGCGTGCTGCGCCGCCCCGCTTGGCAGGCGTCGCTCGCCGGGCTCGTCACCGGCCTCGCGGTCGCGATCGGCGCGTGGGGCATGCCGGCCGGGCTCGCGTTCAACGCGGTCGGTGCGGGCATGGCGCTCGCGGTCGTGCCCGTGATGTGGATCGTCTTCAACGCGCTGCTGCTGTACAACATCGCGGTGAAATCGGGCCGCTTCGACCAGTTCCGGCAGTGGATGCTCGACAACCTGCCCGACGACCGCCGCCTCGTGCTGCTCGTCGTCGCGTTCTCGTTCGGCTGCCTGCTCGAAGGGATCTCCGGATTCGGCACGCCGGTCGCCATCACGAGCGCACTGTTGATCGCGCTCGGCTTCCCCGCGCTCGAAGCGCTCACCTATACGCTGCTGTTCAACACGGCGCCGGTCGCGTTCGGCGCGCTCGGCGTGCCGATCACCGTGCTCGGCGCGGTCACGTCGCTGCCGCCCGCGACGCTCGCGCAGATGGTCGGCCGCCAGCTGCCGTTCTTCGCGCTGCTGCTGCCGTTCTATGTGGTCGGCGCGTATGGCGGGCTGCGTTCGATCAAGCAGCTGTGGCCCGCGCTGCTCGTGTCGGGCGCCAGCTTCGCGCTCGCGCAGTTCGTCACGTCGAACTTCCTCGGCTACCAGCTCACCGACGTGCTGTCGTCGCTCACGTCGCTGATCGTCACGATCGGCTTTCTGCAGCTGTGGAAGCCGCAGCCCGATCCGCAATACGCGCTCGCGCGCAGCGTGCCCGCGGCGGCCGGCGCCGCGCGCGCGGGCTTCGGCGGCTGGCTGCCGTGGCTCGTCGTGTCGGTGGTCGTGATCGTATGGGTGCACGCGAACGTCGCGGCGATCGGCGACGTGAAGATCAAGTGGCCGGGCCTGCACAACGCGGTGTTCGTGTCGCTGTACCACAAGCCGTACGCGGCGATCTGGGATTTCCAGCCGCTCGGCACGGGCACCGCGATCCTGCTCTCGGCGATCGTCACGGCCGCGCTGACGCGCACCGGCGTCGGCGCGTTCCTCGAATGCGTGGTCAAGACCTGGCGGCAGACGTGGATCGCGATCGTCACGGTGATGATGATCGTCGGGCTCGCGTACCTGCTGAACTACTCGGGGATCAGCTACACGCTCGGCACCGGCGTCGCGTCGACGGGCGCGCTGTTCCCGCTGGTGTCCGCGTCGCTCGGCTGGATCGCCGTGTTCCTGTCCGGCAGCGACACGTCGGGCAATGCGCTGTTCGGCAACCTGCAGGTCGTCGCCGCCAGGCAGCTCGGCCTTGATCCGGTGCTGATGGCCGCGACCAACTCGTCGGGCGGCGTGATGGGCAAGATGATCTCGCCGCAGAACATCGCGACGGGCGTGTCGACGACGGACCTGAAGGGGCAGGAAGGCGTCGTGTTCGCGCGCACCTTCTGGCACAGCGTGATCCTCACGCTGCTGCTCGGCGTGCTCGTGTTCCTGCAGCAGCACGTGTTCACGTGGATGATCCCGGCGCTGCCGAAGTGACGCGTGGCCGGACGCGATAAGGAAGGCGCAAGGAAAAAACGCGGGAAGGCGCGACGAAAAGCGCCAGGAAATGCGCAAAACGCGGCGAACGCGCGGCGACTCAGCGCGCGTTCGCCCGCCGCGTCGCATCGCGCGTTGCGTGCTCCGCCGGCAGGATGCAGGCGAGGAACGCGTCGATCGCCGGGCTCTGGCGGCGCGCCTTCAGGTAGTACACGTACTCGTCGATCGTCGTGTCGATGCCGCGCAGCGCGATCACGCGCAGGTCCGGATGGCGCTCGGCTTCGCCGAGCGGAAACAGGCTGCCGCCCACGCCATGCAGGATCGCCTCGCGGATCGCTTCGCGGCTGCCGATCTCGGCGACCGACGCGGCCGCGACGCCGGCCGTCGCGAGGATCGTCTCCGTGCAGCGGCGCGTGACCGAGCCTTCCTCGCGCATCAGCAGCCGCACGTCGGCGAGCTGCACCGGGTCGATCGTGTCGAAACGCGCGAGCGGATGGTTGCGATGCACGACGAGCACGAGCGGATCGGTCGAGATCACCTTGCGTTCGAGGCCGTCGGCGTCGTTGCGCTGCGACGAGACGGCGAGATCGATGCGGAATTCCTGCAGCGCCTGCAGGATTTCCTCGGAGTTGCCGATCCGGCACGTGAGCGCGATCGACGGATGCGCGTTCGAGAAGCGGCCGACCGCGTCCATGATGTAGTACGGGCCCGTCGCGCCGATCCGCAGGTGGCCTTCGAACAGGCCGCCGACGTTGCGCAGCATGATGTCGGCCTGCGCTTCGAGCGCGATCATCTTCTCGACGAGCGGCAGCAGGTCGATACCGGTCTCGGTGACTTCGAGCTTGCGGCCGCTGCGGTAGAACAGCTCGACGCCGTACACTTGTTCGACCTGCCGGATCTGCGCGGCAATCGTCGGCTGGCTCACACCCAGGTGGCGCGCGGCGCGCGTGATGCTGCCCTGTCGGACGGTCGCGTGGAACGCCTTCAGCTGATCGAACACGACTCGGCTTCTCCCCCTCTTGATCGCGCGTCAGCGTAGCGCATGCGTGTGTCGGCCGCATGAAAGGCGCGTCGTATGCCGCTTCGAAAAAAAGCTGGGGGTAACCGCAAGAAACCTGCTGGAACCGGTCACGGCCGGGACATGCCGGTGCGGGGTAATAACGGCAACGCACCGACCGCCGGCCCCGCTCGACCGGCGCCCCACTCCTACCGACCACAGGGTCTTCTTCATGTCCTCGAACAATCGACGCGATTTCCTGCGCCTCGCCGCGCAGTCGGCCGGCGCGATGGCCGCTTACGCGGGCTTCCCGCCCGCGATCCGCAATGCGCTGGCGATGCCGGCCGCCTATCGCACCGGCACGATCCGCGACGTCGAACACGTCGTGATCTTCATGCAGGAAAACCGCTCGTTCGACCATTACTTCGGCGGCCTGCGCGGCGTGCGCGGCTTCAACGACCCGCGCCCGCACCTGCTGCCGAGCGGCGCACCGGTGTGGCAGCAGCCGCCGGCGTCGGTGTTCACGAAGAACTACCATTCGCGCGGCCTCGATCCGTCGGCGCCGTACGTGCTGCCGTTCTACCTCGATCCGAAGCAGACGACCGAATTCCAGCCGGGCACCAACCACGGCTGGAGCAGCGGCCACCTCGCCTGGAACAACGGCCAGTGGGACCAGTGGGTGAACCAGAAGCAGGACGTGCTGACGATGGGCTACCTGAAGCGCCAGGATCTCACGTACCACTACGCATTGGCCGACGCGTTCACGATCTGCGATTCGTACTTCTGCTCCGCGCACGCCGACACGGCGCCGAACCGCATCTACCTGTGGACCGGCACGGTCGACCCGCGCAACATCTACGGCAACCCGCCGAACGGCCCGGGCATCGGCGAGCGCGACGACGTGAACGGCTACACGTGGACGACCTACGCCGAGCGCCTCGAAAACGCGAAGATCAGCTGGAAGGTGTACCAGGGCGGCACGGGCATCCCGGGCGACCCGACCGACAACTACACCGACAACTCGCTGATGTTCTTCAAGCGCTTCCAGGTGAAGGAAGGCGCGAGCGGCCCGCTGGTCGACAAGGGCGCGTCGGACCACACGCTCGCCGAGCTGAAGGCCGACGTGCAGGCGAACCGGCTGCCGCAGGTGTCGTGGATCGTGTCGCCGTACAAGTACAGCGAGCACCCGCAGGCATCGCCGACCGACGGCGCGTTCTACATCAACATGGTGCTCGAGGCGCTGACGTCGAACCCCGAGGTGTGGGCGAAGACGGTGTTCATCCTCAACTACGACGAGAACGACGGGCTGTTCGACCACGTGGTGCCGCCGGTGCCGCCGGTGACGAGCGGCGTGGGCGGCCAGGGCATCGTGTCGTCGAACCTGCTGTCGAACCTCGGCGACGAGCTGCTCGACCTCAACAAGTACCCGGGCGAGATGAGCCCGCTCGTGCCGGGCGCCGACCCGGGCGGCATCCAGCCGATCGGCCTTGGGCCGCGCGTGCCGCTGATCATCATCTCGCCGTGGACGAAGGGCGGCTGGGTGTGCTCGGAGACGTTCGACCACACGTCGGTGCTGCGCTTCCTCGAAGCGCGCTTCGGCGTGCAGGAGCCGAACATCAGCGCGTGGCGCCGGTCGATCTGCGGCGACCTCACGTCGGCATTCGACTTCTCCGCGCGCCCCGACACGCGCACGGTGAGCTTCACGGTGCCGCAGCACATCGCGACGGCCGGCCACGCATACCAGGTGCCCGCGCAGCAGTCGATGCCGGCGCAGGAGCCCGGCACGCGTCCCGCGCGTGCGCTGCCGTACGAGCTGTTCGTGCACAGCCGCGTGAGCGGGCACGACGACAGCGTGTCGCTCGACTTCGCGAACTCGGGCGACGCGGGCGCGGCGTTCTACGTGTACGACCGCCGCAACCCGGCGACGCCGCCGCGTCGTTATGCGGTGTCCGCGCACGACCGCATCGTCGATACGTGGAGCACGTCGGCCGCGCACGGCGAGTACCATCTCGCCGCATACGGCCCGAACGGCTATCTGTGCGAGTTCCAGGGCAACGCGCGGCTCGCCGCGGACGGCCGCCACGCGAACCCCGAAGCGAAGATCGGCTACGACGTGCGCAACCGCCACGTGTACCTGCAACTGCGCAACAGCGGGCGCGCGACGTGCCGCGTGACGGTCGACAACGCGTACAGCCATGCGCATGCGCGCACCTACACGCTGGAGCCGGGCGAGCGCGTCGAGGATCACTTCGCGCTGTCGTCGAGCCACGGCTGGTACGATCTGACGATCACCGCGACGACGCTGCGCGGCGGCGACGACAAGGTCGTGCGCCGCTTCGCGGGCCACGTAGAAACGGGCCGGCCGAGCCACAGCGACCCGGGGCCGGTGAAGCACACGGCCTGACGGGCGGCACACGTCGCGCGGTTCGGGCAAGCTTCGCCCGCCGTGCGACGGCCGCCTGCCGGATGCACCCCGGCAGATGGAATTGGTTTTTGGAAACTGAAGACTGTTGACAATGTGTCGGGCCGAGGGTATAGAAGGATCATTCGCCGATCCGGCGCCCTCGTTTTCACCCGCAGCCCCGCTGCCTGCCCGACCATGACTGCCCCGAACACGCTCAGTGCCATCGAACTCCTGCAAAGCCAGTCGCTCGCGATGATCGTCCAGGACATGCTCGAGCGCGCGATCGTCTCCGGCGAATACGCACCAGGCGAGAAGCTCAACGAAGTCGAGATCGCGACGAAGCTGAACGTGTCGCGCGGCCCCGTGCGCGAAGCGTTCCGCGCGCTGGAGCAGGCCGGACTGTTGCGCAACGAGAAGAACCGCGGCGTGACCGTGCGCGTCGTGCCGCTGCGCGAGGCCGAGGAGATCTACGAAGTGCGCGCGATGCTCGACGAGTCGGTCGCGCGCGCGCTCGCGAAGCGCATCTCGCCCGACACGCTGAAAGTGCTGAAGGGCATTATCCAGTCGATGAAGGGCGCCGCGAAGTCGCACGACGTCACGCGCTATACCGAGCTGAACGTGCAGTTCCACGATGCGATGGTCGTCGGCGTCGGCAATACGCACCTGACCGACACCTACCGCCGGCTCGTGCGTCAGCTCGGGCTGCTGCGCCAGGCCGCGATCGAGGCCGAGGAAGATGCGATCGCGGTGTCGGCGGCCGAGCACGACAAGATCGTGCAGGCGCTCGCGAGCGGCGACGAGAAGAAGGCTGTCGCGCTGGTGCGCGAGCACGTCGCGCATGGCCTCGCGCGGATGCGCCGCACGCATGAGCAGGGGCTGCCGGTAGCGGGCAAGGCGGCGCGGGAGAAAACCGCGCGCGCTTGACGCAGCCGCAAGAATCGCCGGATAAAAAGCAAAGGGACGCCTTGCAGCGTCCCTTTTGCATTGCGTCGTTACCGTCGTCACGTCGAACGCATCGTCACGCCTTGTCGGCCTTCCCGGCCGCGCTCGCGAACTTCGCGAGCCACGTATCGAAGGCCGACGGCTGCCGGCTCTCGTCCTCCGCGCGCTCCTTGCGGCGGATCGCATTGCGCACGACGTGCGCGCCGGCATAGCGGATCGGCTCCGGCGGGAAATGGCCGAGCGGGCCGCGCGCGATCGGGCTGCGCGTCCACGCGTTGTCGATGCCGAGCACGAGCGACGACAGGATCTGCCCGCCCATGTAGGTCGGCCCGACGCCGTTGCCCGAATAGCCGAAACCGTAGAACACGTTCGGCGCGCCGTCGAGGCGGCCGAAGAACGGGAAGCCCGTCACCGAGCGATCCGACGGGCCGTTCCAGCTTGCGGTGACCGGCACGCCCGCGAGCGACGGGAAGAACTCGCGCAGGCTTTGCGTGAGCTGCGCCTCGTACGGCGAACGCCGGTCGAACACCGGCGCGATGCGACTGCGCCACGAGAACGTGTTGCCGCCCTTGCCGAGCATCAGCCGCCCGTCGGCCGTCGTGCGGTAGTAGTAGACGAAGATCCGCGAATCGAGCACCGACACGCCGTCCACGAGCCCGGTCTTATCGAGCAGCTCCGGGCATTTCTCGGTGATGACCATGTCGCTCGACACGACCGCGATCGTGCGCTCGAACTGCGGGAAGCGGCTCGCCATCCACGCATTGATCGCGAACACGAGCTTGCCCGCCGCGACGCTGCCGGACGGCGTGCGCACGACGGCCGGCTGCCCGGGCGTGAAGTCGAGCATCGGCGTGCGTTCATGGATCCGGATGCCCATCGCGAGCGCGACGCGGCGCAGCCCGCGCACGAGCTTGCCGGGGTGCACGGTCGCGGCGATCGGCGAGTAGACGCCGTCGAGATTGCGCGCGGAACCCGAGCGGCGCGCGACTTCGGCGGGCGGCAGCGGCTCGTAGCTGTGGATGCCGCATGCGGCGAGCGCGTCGAGCACCGGCGCGAGGGTGCCGACCTGCGCGCGCGAAGTCGCGGTGTACAGCGTGCCGTCGAGCCGCAATTCGGCGTCGATGTCGTGTGCGCGGCAGAAATCGGCGATGTGCTGTACGGCCGCTTCCGACGCCTTCACGAGCCGGATCGCCTCGGCTTCGCCGAACAGGCGCCGCAGCGTCAGGAATTTCGCGGACCACGTGAGCAGGCAGCCGCCGTTGCGGCCGCTCGCGCCGGCGCCGCACAGGTCGGCTTCGAGTATCGCGATGTCGAGCGCCGGGTTCTGCTGCTTCGCCTGGATCGCGGTCCAGAGCCCGGTGAAGCCGCCGCCGACGATGCAGACGTCGGCCTGCGTTGCGCCCTGCAGCGCGGGGGCGAGATCGCCGTCGTTGAACAGCGCTTGTTCGATCCAGAAGGGTCGCATCGGATGGTTCTTCAGTAAGGGTCGGTATCGTGCACGGCCGGAAAACCTCGCCGCCGCGTGGCGACACACGGCGGGATTGGCCGCGCGCACGGGCACGCGGCCGGGTGCATCGCGTCACGTCAGGCCGCCGCTCCTGCCGGTACACGGCTCACGCCCATCGCCCGCAGCATGTCGGCGATTGCGGTGACGGCGCCCGGAATGCCGGCCTCATCGAAGTGGCCGATGCAGCCGACGCGGAACGTCTCGACTTCGGTGAGCTTGGCCGGATACGGAATGTAGTCGCGCTTTTTGACCTCCTGATAAAACCGCTTGAAGTCGTAGTTCGGTTCATCTTCGGAATCCTTGACCGAGATGCCGCGGCACGCGGCGGATGAGTCGAGCCCTCTCTTTTCACTGCGCTACTTTGCTTTCTGTTCTCTGCATGTTGTTGACAATCTACAAATCATCAATTTTAATGTCAAGCATCGAAAACACCTCCCTTCGGCGCGGCGCGGGCGCCGACGGCTCAATCCCGTCGAACTGAAAGGAACGAACGTCATGACTGGAACGCCTGTTTCCGTGGAAGTGAACGGCCGCCGCTACAACTGGATGAGCCGGCCCGTGGTGGTGATCTGCGTCGATGGCTGCGCATACGAATATCTGGAAGAAGCGGCCGAGGCCGGCGTCGCGCCGTTCCTGCGCACGCTGCTGAAGCCCGGCACGGCGCTCAAGGGCGAATGCGTGGTGCCGAGCTTCACGAACCCGAACAACCTGTCGATCGTTACCGGCGTGCCGCCGGCGATCCACGGGATAAGCGGCAACTATTTCTACGATCGCGACACCGGTGCCGAGGTGCTGATGAACGATCCGAAGTACCTGGTCGCGCCCACCGTGCTCGCGACTTTCGCCGAACAGGGCGCGCGCGTCGCGGTCGTCACCGCGAAGGACAAGCTGCGTCGCCTGCTCGGCAAGGGGCTGAAGGGCATCTGCTTCTCGTCGGAAAAGGCAGACGAAGCGAGCCTCGAGGAAAACGGTATCGACAACGTGCTTGAGCTGGTCGGCAAACCGGTGCCGGGCGTGTACAGCGCGGATCTGTCGGAATTCGTGTTCGCGGCCGGCGTGCGCCTGCTCGAGACGCGGCCGATCGACCTGATGTACCTGTCGACGACCGACTACGTGCAGCACAAGTGCGCGCCCGGCACGCCCGGCGCGAATGCGTTCTACGCAATGATGGACAAGTACCTGCAGCGCCTCGATGCGCTCGGCGCGATCGTCGCGATCACGGCCGACCACGGGATGAATGCGAAGCACGACGCCACCACCGGCGAGCCGAACGTGATCTACCTGCAGGAGCTGTTCGACGAATGGATCGGCCACGACGCGGCGCGCGTGATCCTGCCGATCACCGATCCGTACGTCATGCACCACGGCGCGCTCGGCTCGTTCGCGACCGTCTACGTGCCGGCGTCGGCCGATGTCGATGCGCTGCGCGCGCGTCTTGCGGCGGTGGACGGTATCGAGATCGTGCTGACGGGCGCCGAGGGCTGCGCGCGCTTCGAACTGCCGCCGGCGCGGATGGGCGACCTGATCGTGATCTCGAAGCGGGACGTCGTGCTCGGCACGCGCCGCATCAGGCACGACCTGTCGGGGCTCGACGTGCCGCTGCGCTCGCACGGCGGGATCTCCGAGCAGATCGTGCCGCTGATCTTCAGCAAGCCGGTCGCCGCCGACGTCACGGGCCGCGCGCGGCTGCGCAACTTCGACATCGTCGACATCGCGCTCAACCATCTGCAGTGATGCGCATGCATCCGCAAGGGAACACACTCATGAACGTCATTGCGGCCTCGACGGCCGTCCGCGAGATTCGTCGCGAAGCACTGCGAATCGACGGCGAACGGATTCACCGGGATGCGGTGATCGACGTGCGCAACCCGTACGAAGGCTCGCTGGTCGGCACCGTGCCGAAGGCGACGCTGGAAGACGTGCGGCGCGCATTCGCGGTCGCGCGCGCGTACCGGCCGACGCTCACGCGCCACGAGCGTGCGGCGATCCTGCGCCGCGCGGCCGACATCGTGTGCTCGCGCACTGCCGAGATCGCGGCGCTGATCACGGCCGAGGCCGGGTTGTGCATCAAGGATTCGACGTACGAAGCGGGCCGCGTGGCCGACGTGCTGACGTTCGGCGCCGGTGAAGTGCTGAAGGACGACGGGCAGATCTTCTCGTGCGATCTGACGCCGCACGGCAAGAAGCGCCGCGTGTACACGCAGCGCGATCCGCTGCTCGGCGTGATTTCCGCGATCACGCCGTTCAACCACCCGATGAACCAGGTCGCGCACAAGATCGTGCCGTCGGTCGCGACCAACAACCGGATCGTCGTCAAGCCGTCGGAGAAGGTGCCGCTGTCGTGCTACCTGTTCGCGGACATCCTGTACGAAGCCGGCCTGCCGCCGCAGATGCTGCAGGTGCTCACCGGCGACCCGGCGGAGATCGCGGACGAGCTGATCACGAACCCGGCGATCGACCTGATCACGTTCACCGGCGGCGTATCGATCGGCAAGTCGATCGCCGCGCGGATGGGCTACCGGCGCGCGGTGCTCGAACTCGGCGGCAACGATCCGATCATCGTGATGGAAGACGCCGATCTCGACGAAGCGAGCACGCTCGCGGTGTCGGGCTCGTACCGGAACTCGGGGCAGCGCTGCACGGCGATCAAGCGGATGCTCGTGCACGAAGCGGTGGCCGATCGTTTCACCGAACTGGTCGTCGAGAAGACGCGCGCGTGGTCGTACGGGAATCCGTCGGATCCGTCGGTCGACATGGGCACCGTGATCGACGAAGCGGCCGCGAAGTTCTGCGAGCAGCAGGTGAACGACGCGATCGCGCGCGGTGCGCGGCTGCTGGTCGGCAACGTGCGCGACGGTGCGCTGTATTCGCCGACGGTGATCGATCGCGCGACGCCCGACATGCCGCTGGTGAAGCATGAAACCTTCGGCCCCGTGTCGCCGATCATGCGCTTTCGCGACATCGACGAAGCGATCCGGATGTCGAACAGCACCGACTATGCGCTGTCGTCGTCGGTCTGCACGAACCGCTTCGACAACATCACGCGCTTCATCACCGAGCTGGAAGTCGGCAGCGTGAACGTGCGCGAGGTGCCGGGCTACCGGCTCGAGCTGACGCCGTTCGGCGGCGTGAAGGATTCGGGGCTCGGCTACAAGGAAGGTGTGCAGGAAGCGATGAAGAGCTTCACGAATACGAAGACGTATTCGCTGCCGTGGTAAGCGGCGCGTGATGCGGACGCGCCGGCTCGAAGGCCGGCGCGCGGAATTTCCTCCGGCGGGACGCGGCCGCGACGGCCGCCAGGCGACGGTCAATCGTCGTCATGGTGGTGATGACGCCAGCCGCGATGCCAGCCGTTGTCGTGCCGGTAGTAGCGGTAACGGTAGTCGCCATAGTACGGGCCGTAATAAACGGGTGCCGGCTCGTACACGACGGGCGGCGGCGGCGCGTAGTAGACCGGCGGCGGTGCTTCGATCACGGGCCCCGGCACGCCGAAATACACGCCGATGTCGGCACGCGCGAATGCGCTTGCCGACAGGCAGGCGGCCGCGATGCCGAGGGCGCAGGACAACAGGATGCGTTTCATTTGCCGTTCCCTCCGTTCGCGGGCGGCAAGGCCCGCGAGCAATCGATTCACCTGTTTTCATGGTATGTAGCGCGTGCCGAATGGGTGATACCGCGTTGTCGTTTCTGTAACCGCCGGTAACGAAACGTCGGACGATTGCCGCGCCGTATCGCGACGGATTTCGTCTGCGGAATGCGTGGCTGGCCGGCGCGTTATTCGACGCGCTCATATCGTTAGCGGATTTGCGTTTTTGCCGGGCATCGGCGCGTCGGTAGAATTCGCGGACCTCTCGCGCGGCCGCTCGGGCCGGCGGGTTCACTCCCTTCCATCGTTCGGGGTCCGCACCATGAAATTCATCCGCTCCATTCTGCTCGTCGCGCTGCTGCAGGCCGTCGCGGCCACGAGCGCATTCGCCGCCGACGATCTCGCGCAGATCAAGTCGTCCGGCGTGTTCCGGGTCGGCACCGAAGGCACGTACGCGCCGTTCACGTACCACGACGAGACGGGCAAGCTCACGGGCTTCGATGTCGACATCGCCACCGCGATCGCGCAGCGTCTCGGTGTGAAGCCGCAATTCGTCGAAGGAAAGTGGGATGGGCTGATCGCGGGCCTCGACGTGAACCGTTACGACGCGGTCGTCAACGAAGTGTCGATCACCGACGCGCGCAAGGCGAAATACGCTTTCTCGTCGCCGTACATCACGTCGCGCGCGGTGCTGATCGTGCGCACGGACAACACGACGATCCGCTCGTTCGCCGACCTGAAGGGCAAAAAATCCGCGAACACGCTGACGAGCAATTTCGGCAAGCTCGCGGCCGCCCATGGCGCCGACGTGGTGCCCGTGCAGGGCTTCAACGAATCGATCGACCTGCTGAGCTCCGGGCGTGTCGACGCGACGATCAACGATTCGCTGTCGTACCTCGATTTCCGCAAGCACAAGCCCGACGCGAAACTGAAGATCGCCGCGACCGATACGACCGGCGCCGACGACGCGTCGGGCGTGCTGCTGCGCAAGGGCAGCCCCGAGCTGGTGGCCGCGATCGACAAGGCGCTCGCGGACATCAAGGCGGACGGCACCTACGCGAAGATCTCGCAGAAGTACTTCGGCCGCGACGTGTCGCAGCCGTGACGCGAGGCTGAACGATGCCGCCCTGGCTGCACCTGATGGCGGAATCGCTGCGGCCCCTGCTTTACGCGGGGCTCGTGTTCACGGTTCCGCTCACGCTCGCGTCGTTCGCGATCGGCCTGCTGCTCGCGTTCGGCGCGGCGCTCGCGCGGCTGTTCGGGCCGCGCTGGGCGCAGGCCGTCGTGCGTTTCTATATCTGGCTGTTTCGCGGCTCGCCGTTGCTCGTGCAACTGTTCGTGATCTTCTACGGGCTGCCGAGCGTCGGCATCGTGCTCGATCCGCTGACGGCCGCCGTGATCGGCTTCTCGCTGAACGTCGGCGCGTACAACGCCGAGGTGATCCGCGGCGTGATCGAATCGATCCCGAAGGGGCAGTGGGAAGCCGCGTACTCGATGGCGATGACGCGTGCCCAGGCGTTGCGCCGCGCGATCCTGCCGCAGGCCGCGCGCGTCGCGCTGCCCGCGCTGTCGAATTCGTTCATTTCGCTCGTGAAGGACACGTCGCTTGCGGCCGTGCTGACCGTGCCCGAGATCTTCCAGGCCGCGCAGCGCATCGCGGCCGTGACCTACGAGCCGCTGATCCTCTATACCGAAGCCGCGCTGATCTACCTGCTGTTCAGTTCGGTGCTCTCCACGCTGCAACGTCGCCTCGAAATCCGTTTCGGCCGTCATGCGTTGTTCCAGGCGGAGTTGCGATGATCCGTCTCGAACGCATCGACAAATCGTTCGGCACGCATCGCGTGCTGAGCGCGATCGACCTCGCATTGCAGCCGGGCAGCGTGACCGCGCTGATCGGGCCGTCCGGCAGCGGCAAGAGCACGCTGCTGCGCTGCGTGAACCTGCTCGAAGTGCCCGAGGCGGGCGCGCTCACGGTGGGCGACGCGCGCATCGACTTTGCACCGGCGCGCCGGCCGTCGCGCGACGCCGTGTTCGCGGTGCGCCGGCAGACCGGCATGGTGTTCCAGAACTTCCAGTTGTTTCCGCACCTGAGCGTCGTGCAGAACGTGATGGAAGGGCTCGTGACCGTGCAGCGCTGGCCGCGCGAGCGCGCGCGCGAACGGGCGCTCGCGCTGCTCGACAAGGTCGGCATCGAGGACAAGGCCGACGCATGGCCCGCGACGCTGTCGGGCGGCCAGCAGCAGCGCGTGGCCATCGCGCGCGCACTTGCGCCGTCGCCGCAGGTGCTGCTGTGCGACGAGCCGACGTCGGCGCTCGATCCCGAGCTGTCCATCGAGGTGGTCGAGGTGCTGCGCCAGCTCGCACGCGAAGGCACGACGATGCTGATGGCCACGCACGACCTGCGCCTGGCCGCGTCGATCGCGCACGATGCAGTGTTTCTCGCCGATGGCCGCATCGTCGAGGCCGGTGCATCGCGCGACCTGTTCGGCCGGCCGCGCGACCCGCGCACCGCCAAATTCATCGCGACGCTCGCGCAAGGCGCGCCGGCGTTCTGACGCGATATACGATTCCGGCGGTGCTCAGCCCTGCGCTTGCCCGTCGAGCACCGCTGCGACGATCGCCTCCGGCGCGTCTTCCTGCACGAGATGGCCCGCGCGCGGCACCCGGATCAATTCGCCGTTCGCGATGCGATCGGCGAGCGCCTGCCCCTGTTCGAGCGGAATCCACGCATCGTCCTCGCCCCACACGATGCGCACCGGAAAGTCCGGCGGCGCATAACGAGCCTCCGCTTCCTCGATGTAGCGCTGGCGCATCTGCTCGATCTGGCGATAGAACGCGGATTGCCCGGACGGCGTGAGCCACGGCGAACGGTAGATCGACAGCGCATCGTCGCTCAGTGGCCGTGCCACGGCATTGCCGATGTAGGCCGATACGAGCGCGTGATGCGCATACGCCGGCAATCCGGTGAACGCGGCCTCATGCTGCGCGACGTGGCGCACGAACGGCGAACCCTGCGGCGCGATCGCGACCGGGTTCACGAGCGTGAGGTCCGCGTACGGGATGCCGTCGAGGAAGTGCGCGCGCAGCACGGTCGCACCGCCGTAGTCATGCGCGAGCACACGCGGGCGCGCAATTTTCCATTCATCCAGCATCGCGCCGAACAGTACGTTCTGGCGGCCGAGCGACACATCCGCGTCCGGCATGTCGGACTGGCCATAGCCGAGCAGGTCGTAGAAGTACACGCGGTGACGCCGCGCGAGCCACGGCGCGATCCGGCGCCACACCTGCGATGAAAACGGCGTGCCATGAACGAGCACGAGCGGCGGGCCTTCGCCGAACGTTCCCCATGCAATCCGGTGGCCTTCGAACATGAAGCGGTTGGCGAGTTCGAGCATCGGCATCTCCGTGATAACCTGTTTTCGCTGTAAACAGGTTACTCCGGATGGCCCGGACATGAAACCGATAGGTGAAAATAAATGGTTACTCGATACGAGCCTGCGCGACACGCGCACGAATGGGGCGCGGCCGATTTCGTCGGCGGCCATCCGGCGCTCGACTTCCTGAACACGGTGGCCGATACGGGCAAGACGCGCGACGAGGACAAGCTCGTCGACTGGCCGGCCGTGCGCGCGTGGGCCGAGCAAGCGGGATTGCTGGCGCCGGCCGATCTGGCGCGGCTTCTGCGTCATGCGCGGCAGGACGGCCTGGACGAGCTGGTGGCGCTGCATCGTTTTCGAGAGGATGCATACGCCGCGATCGTGCACCTGACGGCCGGAGGCGGCGGTAGCGCCGGTGCGCGTGCGGCGGACCGGCTCGCCGTCGCGATCCGCGATGCGATCGGGCGCAGCGCGTTCGACGCGGTCGACGGCCGGTTCGCGTGGCGGCCCGACGCGCGCGCCGCGTCGCGCTGGATCGATGCGGCCGCGCTCGGTTTCGAGCATCTGCTGCGCAGCGACGATTTCGCGCGCGTGCGGCAGTGCGGCCGTTGTACGTGGTTCTTCGTCGATCGCGGCCGCGGCGTCGGGCGGCGCTGGTGCGACATGCGCACGTGCGGGAACCGCGCGAAGGTGGAGGCGTTCAGGGAACGGTGAAGCGCGCGCCGTTACGGTTGCCGCGCCGCGCGCGGCCGGCGCGCGAGCGTCATTGAGCGGCTTCGTGCGGCCGATGGTCCGGCCATAGCGTCGCGGCGACGAACAGCCCGGCCGCGAGGAACGGCGCGCCGATCGCGAACAGGATGGCCGTGAGGCCCCAGCGATCCCAGAAGCGGTCGACGACCGCGCGTTCGGGAGTGACGGGGTCGTACAGCACGTTGACCGCTTCGCCTTCGCGCAGGCCCGGATGCGACGACGCCGCGCCCTGCGCGAACGTGATCTGGCGCCCGCTGTCGGTCGTGAACGCGACGATTGCCGAATACAGCGACGTGCGCGCCCGGGACGACCGCGCGTTTTTCGCGATATCGACGACATGGCCGGTCGAGTGCGCATAGTGGCGGACGATCTGCCACTGACGCAGGCCGGCCGCGCCGGCACCGGCGAGGAAACCCGTACCGATCGCGATCGGGATCAGCACGACCGCGATATCCCAGCGGCGCCGCGCCTGCTTGCGTGCGGCGCGGGCCGGCGGCGGGTCGGGCGGTCGGCGGCGGCGCTCGCCGGCGATCAGCAGGCCGCCGATCGCGAACGACGCGATGGCGAGCAGCGTGGGCACCGCAACCGGAAACCAGCGTTGCGCGAAATCGTCGATCAGTGCGGGGCGGTCGGGATGGGCGGGGTCGAGCAGGATGTCGACGCTCTCGCCGATGTCGTACGCGGGGACGGTCGACGCGGTATTGCCGGCGATTTCGCGGCGCTGGCCGTCGTTCGCGAGGTAGGCGACGATCGGCCGGTACGCGCGCATCGCGTCGCTGTCCTGCACGATGCGCACGACCGTGCCTGGCGCGCGGACCAGATGGCCGGTCGCGCGGTCGGTCGTGACCGCGAGTACGGCTGCGAGCACGAGCAGCACGACGCCGAGCGCCAGCGCGGCGAGCGCGTCCTTACCCGGCATGACCGGATCCGGCTGGTGCGTCGCGCGGCGGATTCGGGGGCGATCGGGTGAATGGCGTGTCCCGACGGACAGGCCGATATCGGCGCAACCAGGCCCTTTGAATGGTCGCGTCTCGTTCACATGCTTCCATGTATGACGTCCCATGTTCTCTCTGTGCCGGCGGGCAAACGACAGTACCTGCGCCGGTCGTGTGATATTTGTCGGACGATTCTAGCGGAAACGGTGCGGAAGGGGCGTGCGGATGCGCGCGCGCGAGGGAGCGCGCCACGAACGTGGCGCGCGGAAATGAAAAAGGCCGGTCAGCTTTCGCTGACCGGCCTTTTGAAATCCTGGTGGGGCGTGAGTGACTCGAACACTCGACCTACGGATTAAGAGTCCGCTGCTCTACCAACTGAGCTAACGCCCCCAACAGAAAAAAGATTATGCACGGGTTTTTGGGGCATGGCAAGCCCTTTGTGCAAATTTCCTGAAAATATTTCGTCACGCCAACGGCGGCCGTCGCCGCGGTAACGAGCGGTCGCAGTTTGCGCGCTCCCGGTATGATGACGCCACACGCGTTGCGCGGCGGTCGCGCAACGTTTTCTGGACATTCGAAGATGGACGAAAACGCAGTCCGCGAATTGCTGGATCGCCTGCTGGCCCCGTGGGTCCGCTCGCTCGGTCTGGTCCCCGTGTCGATCGGCGACGACAGCGTCACGATGCGCCTGCCGTTTTCCGGCGAATTCCGCCATTCGGGCGGCGTGATCTGCGGCCAGGTGTTCACGGCGGCCGCCGACACTGCGATGGTGGTCGCGATCTCGGCTTCGCTCGGCGAGTTCCGGCCGATGACGACCGTGTCGCTGAACACGAACTTCATGCGCCCCGTGCGCAAGGGCGACGTGCTCGTCACCGCGCGCGTGCTGCGGATGGGCCGCAACCTCGTGTTCGGCGAAGTCGAGCTGTTCGACGAGGACGGCAAGATGGCCGTCCACGCGACGTCGACCTACGCGCTCGTCAGCTGAGCGGCGCGATGTTCGACCAGATCGTTTTTGCGGGCGGCGGCAATCGCTGCTGGTGGCAGGCCGGCTTCTGGGACGTCGCGCAGCCGGCCCTCGGGCTGCGCCCGCGCGTGATCACCGGCATCTCGGCCGGCGCGGCGACCGCGTGCATGCTGTATACGCGCGACGCCGCTTGGGTGATGCGCTATTACGAAGAGGCGCTGCGCCACAACCGGAAGAACGCATACTGGGGCAACCTGTTCGGGCGCGAGCCCGTGTTTCCGCATTACCGGATTTATCGCCAGGCATTGCTCGACATCTACGGCGAGCCGTTCGCGAAGCTGGCCGAGGCGCCGGAGATCCGCATCGGCGTGTCGCACGTGCCGCGCTGGCTCGGTGCGCGCAGTGCGGTCGCTGCCGGCCTCGTCGCGTACAACATCGAGAAGTACGTGCGCAAGACGCTGCACCCGACGCTCGGGCGCGCGCTCGGCTTTCAGCCTGAATTCGTGCGGGCGCAGGCCTGCACGCAAGTCGACGAACTCGCCGACCTGATCCTGCAGTCGTCCTGTACGCCGCCGTTCACGCCGGTGCTGCGCCGCGGCGGCCGGCCCGTGCTTGACGGCGGAATGGTCGACAACGTGCCGGTCGACGCGCTCGACCCGTCGCCGGGCGACGTGCTGGTGCTCGTCACGCGGCTGTATCCGCGCCCGCAGATGTTCACGGTCGTGCACGGCGACCAGCGGCGGCTGTACGTACAGCCGTCGAGCAAGGTGCCGATTTCGAGCTGGGATTACACGAGCCCGTCGCAGATGCGGCATGCGTACGACCTCGGGCGGCGCGACGGCGAGCATTTCCTCACGCGCGTCGGTGCGATGACAGGCGGCCGCGTGGCCGCCTGATGGCGGGGAATGGAGCAGCGGAGCCGCGCGGGTGCGCAGCCCGCGCGATCAGCGCTTGCGGATCGGCGTCAGCGCTTCCGGATTGGCGACGCTCGACATGTCGCCGTCGTCGAACGCGAGGATGTTCCTGAACGCCGCGCTGAAATAGAGTTCGTAGCTCTCGCGCTCGACATAGCCGATGTGCGGCGTGCAGATCACGTTCTCCATCCGCAGCAGGCTGTAGCCCTGCAGGATCGGCTCGCTCTCGAACACGTCGATTGCGACCATCCCCGGACGGTTGTGCGACAGCGCGTTGACGAGCGCGTTTTCCTCGAGCAGCTCCGCGCGGCTCGTGTTGACGAGCAGCGACGTCGGCTTCATCCGCATCAGGTCTTCCTGCTTGACGATCCCGCGCGTGTCGTCGTGCATGCGCAGGTGCAGCGACAGCACGTCGCTCTGCTCGAACAGCGCCTCGCGGCTCTCGGCGGCCGTGTAGCCGTCGGCGCGCGCGGCCTCGAGCGAATGCTCGCGGCCCCAGATCAGCACGTTCATCCCGAACGCCTTGCCGTAGCCGGCGACGAGCCGGCCGATCTTGCCGTAGCCCCAGATGCCGAGCGTCTGGCCGCGCAGCACCTGGCCGAGGCCGAAGTTCGGCGGCAGCGCCGACGTCTTCAGGCCCGACTGCTGCCATGCGCCCTGCTTCAGGTTCGCGACGTACTGCGGAATGCGGCGCTGGGCGGCCATCACCAGTGCCCAGGTCAGCTCGGCGGGCGCGACCGGCGAACCCGTGCCTTCGAGCACCGCGATGCCGCGGTCGGTACACGCTTCGAGGTCGATATGGCTCGAGACGCGGCCGGTCTGACTGATCATGCGCAGGTTCGGCAGCTTGGCGAGCAGTTGCGACGAAATCGGGGTCCGTTCACGAATCAGCACGAGCGCCTCGACTTCCGCCAGACGGCTTGCGAGCTGTCCCAGGCCGCGCACCGTATTGTTGAAGACCTTCACGTCGTGGTCGGCAAGCATCTCGAAGCAGTTCAGCTTGCGGACGGCGTCCTGGTAGTCGTCGAGGATGGCAATTTTCATGGTGAACGGGTGTCGCGCGTTGAAAGCGGCAGTGGCGGCGGCGCACGTCGCGCACCCGTCCCGCCCGGCCGGGGCCGACATGATGCTACGTCGGCCGCGTTCGTGGTGTCTTTTTAACAGGTTGTTACGCTCCGCCGCAATTGGCGGCAGCCACACCCGGCGCCGCTTGCGTGCGGTGCGCAAGGGTGCGCTGTTGTGTCGCATCAAATACGTCCTTCCTGATTCGGCCGCTTACTCGACGAGGTTCACCCAATTGTTGCTCCAATCAGAATAGTTGGATCAACTATCCACAAATGGCGAGGATTTTTGACTATTTTTATCGTCAACCGGCACCTTGTTGAGCAACTCTGCATCATTTCCGCTGTCGTAGGAGAATTACGCATTTGCTTCATCTTTTTGAAGTTGTAACAGCGGCAGGAGTCGTTTATGGATCATTTGCAGTCGATGCGCGTGTTCGTCAAGGTTGCAGATCTCGGCAGTTTTGCGCGGGCCGCGAGTGCAATGGATATTTCCAACGCGGTCGCGACGCGTCACGTCGCCGATCTGGAAGGCCGGCTCGGCACGCGTTTGCTGAACCGCACCACGCGCAGCCTTTCCCTGACGGAGTCGGGCCAGGTCTATCTGGAGCGTGCTCGCCAGATCCTCGATGAGCTCGAGGATGTCGAGCAGATGGTCGTTGCGCGCAATCACGAGCCGGTCGGCACGCTGCGCATCGTCGCGCCGGTCGTGTTCGGCCTGCATAACCTCGCGCCCGTGTTGCAGACGTACACGGAGAATTTCCCGAAAGTGGTGCCGGATCTCACGCTGGTCGACCGGCAGGTCGATCTCGTCGAGGAAGGCTTCGATGTCGGCATTGTCGTCACGCGACAGATGCGCAGCGCGAGCATCGTCACGCGGCGGCTGACCACGGGCTGCATGACCGTGTGCGCGACGCCGAGCTATCTGGAGAAGCACGGCGTGCCGACCCATCCAGAGCAGCTCGTCGCGCACCCGAGCCTGAGCCTGCCGGCCGAATACTGGGGCGACGAGCGCGTGTTCACGGGGCCGGACGGCGAAGTGCGCGTGCGCCCGACCAACGTGATCGTCGCGAACAACACCGCGATGCTGCGCCAGTTCGCGCTGCTCGGGATGGGCGTCGCGATCCTGCCGAGCTACCTGATCGGCAGCGACATCGCGCGCGGCGCGCTGGTGCGGCTGCTGCCGGATTTCCGGCTGCCGCAGGTCGAAATCAACATCGCTTACCCGAGCCGGCGCCATTTGCCCGCGAAGGTGCGCACGTTCATCGACCACCTCGTCGAGTATTTCAGTCACTCGACCGATGCGACGATCGGCGAGCAGTGGGCAGCGCAGGGTGCGGCGCTCGCGTCGATCGGCGTCGAGACGCGCGCCGAGCAGCCCGAATCGGCCGACCCGAACCTGTCGCCGCGCCTGCCGCGTTCGACACGCACGCGCGTCGCGGTGCCGTCGCCGCTGTAACGGCGCGACGGCCGGGCGGCCTTTGCCGCCGGCACAAAGAAAAAACGCGGATCGAGCGATCGATCCGCGTTTTTTTTCGGCTGTCTGCCAGCGCCCGGTACGCCGGGGGAAGCCCCGGCGGCCCGCCGTTACGAGCCCGTCTTGCGCGCCGTCGTCTTGCGGGCGGCAGTCTTGGTCGCTGCGGTCTTGGTTGCGGTCTTGCGGGCCGGTGCCGGTTTCTCTTCGGCGCCTTCCGTCACGGTTTCGGCATCCTTCGTCGCCGATTTCGCCGTCTTCTTCGCGGCAGCGGCCTTCGGTTCCTTCTTCTCGAACTCGAAGCCGATCTTGCCGTCCGGCTGCTTCACGAGGAACGCCTTGAAGTTGCGGCCCGTGCGCGACGACTTGAAGTTCGGCAGCAGGTCCGTGCGGCCGTCGGCAAGCAGCTTGCCCATCTGCTCGCGCGTGATTTCCTGCTGCAGGATCACCTTGCCCGAGCGGAAGTCGCAGGTCTTCGGGTTCGCAACCGAGTGCTCGCACACGTAGCTCATCCCGTGCTCGAACACGCGGCCCTTGCACTTCGGGCACGCGCCGACCGGCTCCTGCGCGGAGAAGTCGGGCGCTTCGCCTTCCTCGCCGCCCTGGTCCTGGCCGAAATCGAACTCGAGCTTGTAGTTCTTCGTCTCGTCGTCGAAGGACAGCTTGAGGATCGCCGAGAACGGGCGGCCCATCTTGCTGCGGAACCCGGACAGCGGACCGATTTCCTTCTTCTGCAGCAGCTCCTCGACTTCGGGGATCTCGAACTGCCGGCTGCCCGGGATCTTCGAGATCGAGAACTCGCACTTCGTGCACGCGAAGCGGCGGTAATTTTCCTTCACCTGGCCGCCGCAGTTCGGGCACGGCGTCTCGAGCGTCGCGTAGTCGCCGGGAATCGTGTCGGAATCGTATTCCTTCGCGCGCTTGACGATCTGCTGCGTCATGCGGGCGATTTCCTGCATGAACGCGTCGCGCCCGAGGTTGCCGCGCTCCATCTGCGACAGCTTGTATTCCCATTCGCCGGTGAGCTCCGGCGCGGTCAGCTCCTTCACGCCGAGCCCGCGCAACAGCGTCATCAGCTGGAATGCCTTCGCGGTCGGGATCAGCTCGCGGCCTTCGCGCAACAGGTATTTCTCGCCGAGCAGGCCTTCGATGATCGCCGCTCGAGTGGCCGGCGTGCCGAGGCCCTTCGCGGCCATCGCCTCGCGCAGCTCGTCGTCCTCGACGAGCTTGCCCGCGCCTTCCATCGCGGACAGCAGTGTCGCTTCCGAGTAGCGTGCGGGCGGCTTCGTCACGAGCGCGACGGCGGCGATTTCGTCCGTCTTCACCTTCTCGTCCTTCTGCACCGGCACGAGGTTCGCGTCCGCGCCTTCGGCGTCGCGGCCGTACACCTGCAGCCAGCCCGGCTCGACGAGCACCTTGCCTTCGGTCTTGAAGTGATGGCCGGCGACTTCGGTGATCCGCGTCGTGACGCGGAATTCGGCCGCCGGGAAGAACACGGCGAGGAAGCGCTTCACGACCAGGTCGTACAGCTTCTGCTCCGGCTCGGACAGCGACTTCGGCGCCTGCAGCGTCGGGATGATTGCAAAGTGGTCGCTGATCTTCGAGTTGTCGAAGATCCGCTTGTTCGGCTTCACCCAGCCCTTGTCGAGCACCTGCTTCGCATGCGGCAGGTAGTTGTTGCTCTCCTTGAGCATCTCGAGCGTGGACTGGACCGTCGAAAGGTAGTCTTCCGGCAGCGCGCGCGCGTCGGTACGCGGGTAGGTCAGCACCTTGTGCTTTTCATACAGCGCCTGCGCGAGGCCAAGCGTGTTCTTCGCGGAGAAGCCGAAGCGGCCGTTCGCCTCGCGCTGCAGGCTCGTCAGGTCGAACAGCAGCGGCGACAGCTGTGTCGACGGCTTCGATTCCTCGGAGACCGTGCCGACCTGGTCGCGACATGCGGCGACGATCGTTTCGGCAGCCGGCAGGCTCCACAGGCGGGAGTCGCGCTTTTCCGGGTCGAATTCGTCGCGCTTGAATTTCGGGTCGTACCACTTGCCTTCATAGAAACCGCCCGCGCACGCGAATGCGGCCTTCACTTCCCAGTAGTCGCGCGGGATGAAGCGGCGGATTTTCTCTTCGCGTTCGACGACGATCGACAGCGTTGGCGTCTGAACGCGGCCGACTGTCGTCAGGAAGAAGCCGCCGCCCTTGCTGTTGAACGCGGTCATCGCGCGGGTGCCGTTGATCCCGACGAGCCAGTCGGCTTCCGAGCGGCAGCGTGCGGCGTCGGCGAGCGGCTGCATGTCCGTGTCGCTGCGCAGGTTCGCGAAACCGTCGCGGATCGCCTGCGGCGTCATCGACTGCAGCCACAGGCGCTGGACCGGCTGCTTCGCCTTCGCGTGCTGCGCGATCAGGCGGAAAATCAGTTCGCCCTCGCGCCCCGCGTCACATGCGTTGATCAGGCGGTCGACGTCCTTGCGCTTCATCAGCTTGGTGAGCACCTTGAGGCGCGACTCGCTTTTTGCGATCGGGTTCAGGTCGAAATGCGGGGGGATGACGGGCAGATGCGCGAAGCTCCATTTCCCGCGCTTGACCTCGTACTCTTCCGGGGCGGCGATTTCGAGCAAGTGGCCGACAGCGGACGAAAGGACGAATTCGTCGCTTTCATAGTATTCGTCATGCTTGGTAAAGCCGCCCAAAGCGCGCGCGATGTCGTTCGCGACAGAAGGCTTTTCCGCAATGATCAGTGCTTTGGACATGACAGGTGTGTGATGGTAGACCGGGTTCGCCGGTTGAGGGTCCCTTTTACGACCGCTTTATAGCACACGCCGGAGCGACGGCGGCTCGGCGTGCAAAAAGCGGCTCATCATAGAGGGGGGCTGCAACGGCGGCAAGCGCCCGGCGCGGCGGGCGCGCGCAAACGCGCGAAAAACCGTTGGGCTGGCACGCGAATTCAGGCTTCGACGTTCAGGACGTTGCGCAATTTCGGTGCGTGTGGCGCACCGGGTACCGCACTCAGGTCGGACAGCATTCGTTCGACGATCGCCGCGTGCGGCAGCACCGTGCCGAAGAAGCGTGCGGTGTTGGCATCCTCGATCAGGATCGTCGGGAAGTTCTCGACGTCGAGATCGTCGAGGCGGTCGGCATGCGTTTCGATGTCGATCCAGGCGAAGCAGGCGTCGGGATGCGCGTCGGCGAGCTGGTCGAAGGCCGTCCGGTAGTCGCGGCACGTGCCGCACCACTCGGCGCACAGGCAGGCGACAAGCAACGTGCCGGGATCGGCGAGGCGCTCGGCGATCCGATCCGCATCGGTGTCGAGATTCAGCGCGGGCATGGATTTCCTTGAGTATCGTCGGCGGCGCGGCCGCCCCTATTCGGGGAAATGTAGCACGCCGCGCGCGGGCGGGGTGGGCGCGGCGTCAAGCCGCGCGAAGCGTCCGCCGGGGAGGCTCGCGACGCGACCGGCCAGTTCGAGCGCGAGCAGCGCGCGGTGCAGCATGTCGTCGGACAGGCCGCTGTGCTCGGCGAGCCATTCGAATGTGACGGGGCCGTATCCCAGTGCGGCGAGCACGGCCTGTTCGAATGGGGTGCAGGGCGAAGGCGGCGGTGATGCTTCGATTCGGGCTGGCGCGGCGGCCGGACCGGCGGGGGGCGCTTCCATGATGGCGGCGCCGGCGCGCTGGCCGGAGGCTTCGGTTTCGCGAACCTCGTCGGGATTCGCGCCCCGAATTCCGGGGCGCGCCGCACCGGTCGTCGGTTCGCCCAGCCCGTATTCCTCGAGAATATCGAGCGGCGCCGCCGTGAGCTTCGCGCCGTCGCGGATCAGCGCGTGGCAGCCCTGCGCGAGCGGTGCGTGGATCGAGCCCGGCACCGCGAACACATCGCGCCCCAGTTCGTTCGCGAGCCGCGCGGTGATCAGCGAGCCGGAGCGCGGGGCGGCTTCGACGACGAGCGCGCCGATCGCCAGCGCCGCGATCAGCCGGTTGCGCTGCGGGAAATGCGCTGCGCGGGCCGGTGTGCCGAGCGGCCATTCCGACAGGATCGCACCGTGCGCGGCGATCTCGTGGGCGAGTGCGCGGTGCCGCGCCGGATAGACGAGATCGGCACCCGTCGCGATCACCGCGACCGTGCCCGACCGGCCGTCGAGCCCGCCGCGATGCGCGGCGCCGTCGATCCCGAGCGCGAGGCCCGACGCGATCGGGAGCCCCGCGTCGGACAGCGCGCGTGCGAAGTGCGTCGCATCGGCGAGCCCCTGCGGCGTCGCGTGGCGGCTGCCGACCACGGCGAGGCTGCGTGCGTGCAGCAGGTCGAGCCGGCCCTTTACATATAGCAGTGGCGGCGGGTCGTGCAGGTCGCGCAGCCGCGGCGGGTAGGCCGGATCGCTGAGCGTGACGAGCGCGTTGCCCGGCGCATCGAGCCATGCGAGCGCGGCGTCGGTGCGCGCATCGAGATCGTCGCGTTCGCTTGCGCGCACGGCCTGCGCGGCGGCGGGGCTGCTCACGGCGGCAATGGCCTGGTCGGACGCGCGCAGCAGCGCCGCCGGCGAGCCGAACGCGTCGAGCAGCGCCTGCAGTACGGCGGGTGCGAGGCCAGGCGCATGCCCGAGCTGCAGCCACGCGCGCAACGCGGAGGTGGTCAGCGCTTGAGGCGACATGAGGCTGCCCTCGAACGCGACGGCCAGCGGACCGCGTGGCGCCATGATAAAATTTTCATCATCCGAAATACTCGACAGGGCCGCGCGCGCAGGCGCCCGGCCAATTGCAGGAGGCGCGATCCGCGGCATTGATACGCCGCGCATCCGCCTCATCTTCATTGCATCGCGGCGGCGGCGCCAGCCGGCCGGATGGCCGATGCCGCACCCTGCTCTACCGAATACCGAACGCCATGGCTTTGCTCAACATTCTTCACTACCCCGACAAGCGGCTGCACAAGGTCGCCAAGCCCGTCGACAAGGTCGACGACCGAATCCGCAAGCTCGTCGCCGACATGGCCGAGACCATGTACGCGGCGCCCGGCATCGGCCTTGCGGCCACGCAGGTCGACGTGCACGAGCGCGTGATCGTGATCGACGTTTCCGAGGAAAAGAACGAGCTGCGCGCGTTCATCAACCCCGAGATCGTCTGGTCGAGCGACGTGAAGCAGATCTATGAAGAGGGCTGCCTGTCGGTGCCCGGCATCTACGACGAAGTCGAGCGTCCCGACCACGTGCGCGTGCGCGCGCTCAACGAGCAGGGCGAGGCCTTCGAGCTCGACTGCGAGGGCCTGCTCGCCGTATGCGTCCAGCACGAGATGGATCATCTGATGGGGCGCGTGTTCGTCGAATACCTGTCGCCGCTCAAGCAGACGCGCATCAAGACGAAGATGAAGAAACTCGAACGCGCGATGTGACGCGCGTTCATCCTGCCCGACCCCGAACGCTGTCATGACCCATACGTTGCGCGTGATTTTTGCCGGCACGCCGGAATTTGCCGCGGCTGCCCTCGCCGCGATCCACGAGGCTGGTTTTCCGGTGCCGCTCGTGCTCACCCAGCCCGATCGCCCGGCCGGCCGCGGGATGAAACTGCAGGCGAGCGCCGTGAAGCGCTACGCCGTCGAGCATGGCATGCCCGTCGCGCAGCCGCCGTCGCTGCGCCGCGCGGGCAAGTACCCCGCGGAGGCGGCCGACGCGCTCGAGCTGCTGCGCACGACGCCGCACGACGTGATGGTGGTCGCCGCGTACGGCCTGCTGCTGCCGCAGGAGGTGCTCGACATTCCGCGCAGCGGTTGCATCAACATCCATGCGTCGCTGCTGCCGCGCTGGCGCGGCGCCGCGCCGATCCACCGCGCGATCGAGGCCGGCGACGCCGAGACGGGCGTCACGCTGATGCAGATGGACGTCGGCCTCGACACCGGCGCGATGATCGAAGAGGCGCGCATCGCGATCGCGCCCGACGACACGACCGCGACGCTGCACGACCGGCTGGCCGCCGACGGCGCGCGGCTGATCGTCGACGCGCTCGTGCGGCTCGAGCGCGACGGTACGCTGCCGGCGACGCCGCAGCCGGCCGACGGCGTGACCTATGCGGAAAAGATCGGCAAGCACGAAGCGGCGCTCGACTGGCGCAAGCCTGCCGACGTGCTCGCGCGCCAGGTGCGTGCGTTCGATCCGTTCCCCGGCGGCGTCGCGACGCTCGACGGCGCGGCAATCAAGCTGTGGGCTGCCGAGCCGGTGGCGGCGCGCGGCGACGCAGCGCCGGGCATGATCGTCGAAGCCGCGCCGGAAGGCGTGGTCGTCGCGTGCGGCAGTGGCGCGCTGCGCGTCACGCAGTTGCAGAAGCCGGGCGGCAAGCGGCTGCCCGCGCGCGAATTCCTCGCCGGCTCGCCGCTCGCCGCGGGGCAGCGTTTCGCGCTGCCTGACGTTGCCTAACGTGACCTGACCGCCATTCGACACGGCCTGCCGGCCCTGCGCAATCGGCCGAACGGTCGAGTCGCGCAGCGCGGCAGGCGCGCGTAGAATTTCCCTGCGCTCTCCGGTTTCGAGGTTTTCATGTTCGGCATCACCCATTTCGGCTTCTTCGTGCTGGCAGTTTTCTTGCTGAACGTCACGCCCGGCCCCGACACGGCCTACATCGTCGGCCGCAGCGTCGCGCAGGGCCGCGGCGCGGGGCTGATGTCGGCGCTCGGCATTTCGGCCGGCTGCTGCGTTCACGCACTCGCGTGCGCATTCGGCCTCACGGCGCTGCTTGCGGCGTCGGCTGCCGCGTTCACGGTGATCAAGCTGGTCGGCGCCGCGTACCTGATCTATCTCGGCGTGCGGATGATCGTCGCGAAGCAGGCCGCCGCGCCGTCGGGCGCCGAGGCCGCCACGGCAGCAAAGCCGCTGCGCCAGCTGTTCATGCAGGGCTTCTGGACCAACGTGTTGAACCCGAAGGTCGTGCTGTTCTTCGTGTCGTTCTTCCCGCAGTTCGTGTCGGCCGACAGCCCGCACAAGGCATTGGCGTTCCTGACCCTCGGCGCGGTGTTCGTCGCGATGAGCACGGTCTGGACCAGCCTGGTCGCATGGGTCGCGGGCAGCGTCACGCAGCGCTTTTCCGACAAGCCGGGCGTCAGGAAGTGGCTCGACCGCACGGTCGGCAGCGCTTTCGTCGGCCTCGGCCTGCGTCTTGCAACATCGCAACGCTGAGATTGAATTTTTCCGGCAAGACCTTATCTAACAAATCGCTTACAATTTTCCGTCGCGCCCTGTGATGCGCGGCGGGTTCCCTGACGGATAAGGAGTGGGTATGTTCAATTGGGTCAAAACGGCGATGCTGATGGCCGCGATCACGGCCCTGTTCATCGTGATCGGCGGAATGATCGGCGGCTCGCGCGGCATGACGATCGCGCTGCTGTTCGCGCTCGGCATGAATTTCTTCTCGTACTGGTTCTCCGACAAGATGGTGCTGCGCATGTACAACGCGCAGGAAGTCGACGAGAACACGGCGCCGCAGTTCTACCGGATGGTGCGCGAGCTGGCCACGCGCGCGAACCTGCCGATGCCGCGCGTCTACCTGATCAACGAGGATGCGCCGAACGCGTTCGCGACGGGCCGCAACCCCGAGCACGCGGCGGTCGCCGCGACGACAGGCATCCTGCGCGTGCTGTCGGAGCGCGAAATGCGCGGGGTGATGGCGCACGAGCTCGCGCACGTGAAGCACCGCGACATCCTGATCTCGACGATCACCGCGACGATGGCGGGCGCGATCTCGGCGCTTGCGAACTTCGCGATGTTCTTCGGCGGGCGCGACGAGAACGGCCGGCCGGCCAACCCGATCGCGGGTATTGCGGTCGCGCTGCTCGCGCCGATCGCCGGCGCGCTGATCCAGATGGCGATTTCGCGGGCACGCGAGTTCGAGGCCGACCGCGGCGGCGCGCAGATTTCCGGCGATCCGCAGTCGCTCGCGACCGCGCTCGACAAGATCCATCGCTATGCGGCCGGCATCCCGTTCCAGGCGGCCGAAGCGCATCCGGCCACCGCGCAGATGATGATCATGAACCCGCTGCACGGCGGCGGCCTACAGAACCTGTTCTCGACGCACCCGGCCACCGAGGAACGCATCGCGCGCCTGATGGAGATGGCGCGTACCGGCCGCTTCGATTAAACCTCGGCGCACCGCGCGGCCGTTGCCGCGCGGCGTCCGCCTCGCCACCCCGCACGCTTCGCGCTGCGGGGTGTTTCATTTGTGCGCGCCCTAAAGGGGCCAAAGGGGCCGCATGGTCGCACGCTACAATGCGCGGTTTGGGATCGCAGGGCCGCGCGGCCGCCGCAATCCCGCCGTTTGCCGCATTTGTTAGCTGCGCTTGTTTGCCGATTCCGCTCCGATGACACGAACCCGTTCTCCCGCTCCGTCTTCTTCCGGCCGCCCGGCGCGCCTGTCCGCGCCGCATCTTGCGCCCGATTCGCTCGGCTTCGCACTCGACGCGGCCGCGCAGGCGGTCGATGCGGTACGGCGCGGCACTGCGCTGCCGGCAGCGCTCTCGGCGGTATTCGCGCAGATGGCGTCCGGTGCGCAGGCGCTCGCGCGCGGCGCGACGCAGGACGTCGCGTACCGGACGATGCGTCGCCTCGGCAGCGTGGACTGGCTGATCGGCCGGCTCGTCAGCAAGGCGCCGCCCGCGCACGTGAACGCGGTGCTCGCCGGTGCGCTCGCGCTGCTGCTCGATCCGGCGGACGATGCCGCATACTCGGCGTTCACGGTGGTTGACCAGGCCGTGACCGTGATCGGCGCGCGCCGCGAATACGCATTCGCGAAGGGGTTGGTCAACGCGGTGCTGCGTCGGTTCCTGCGCGAGCGCGACGTGCTCGTCGCGGCGATGCAGGACGACGCCGTTGCGCGCTGGAATTACCGCGCATGGTGGGTCGATGCGGTGAAGCGCGCATGGCCCGACGCATGGCAGGCGATCCTCGCGGCCGGCGAGCGCCAGGGGCCGCTGACGCTGCGCGTGAATGCGCGTCGCGCGAGCGTCGACGCGTATCTCGATACGCTGCGCGCGAGCGGCATCGACGCGACCGCGATCGGCCGGCATGCGGTGCGGCTCGCATCGGCGCTGCCGGTCGAGCGCATTCCGGGATTCGCCGACGGCGTGGTGTCGGTGCAGGACGCTGGCGCGCAGCTCGCGGCCGAATGGCTCGGTGCGCGCGACGGCATGCGCGTACTCGACGCATGCGCGGCGCCCGGCGGTAAGACCGGCCATATTCTCGAGCTGGCCAACGCGGAAGTCGTCGCGCTCGAAAGCGACGCGACGCGCGCGGCGCGCATCGGCGAGAACCTCGTGCGCCTGTCGCTCGCAGCAGACGTGCGTGTCGGCGATGCGGGTGCGCCCGGCGCGTGGTACGACGGGCGCCCGTTCGACCGCATCCTGGCCGATGTGCCGTGCTCGGCATCGGGCATCGTGCGGCGGCATCCCGACATTCGCTGGCTGCGCCGCGAGGCCGACATCCCGGCGCTCGTCGCGGAACAGCGCCGCATCCTGTCGGCGCTGTGGCCGCTCGTGAAGCCGGGCGGCGAACTGCTTTACGTGACCTGCTCGATCTTCCCCGAAGAAGGCGAGTTGCAGGCCCGCTGGTTTGAAGCGGTCTGTGAAGATGCGGTACGATTGGACGCTCCCGGCCAGCTGCTGCCGGGCGGAGTGCAGGGAGGGGCTGCCGCCGGCGCACTCGACCAGAACACCGATCACGACGGATTTTTCTACGCGCGGTTTCAGAAACGGTGACGATCAAACACCTTTTTCCACTTCGGCTCGCGGCCGTCCTGATGGTCGCGTTGACGCTGTGCCTGGCCGTCGTCCGGCCGGCGCATGCCCAGTCGATCGCCGTGCAGCGCGCGTCGCTCCAGGCCGACGGAAGCGGCTGGAGCCTCGATGCCCGCTTCGATTTCGAGCTGAATCCGAACCTCGAGGATGCCGTCAACAAGGGCATCCCGCTTTACTTCACGACCGACTTCGAGCTGAGCCGCGCGCGCTGGTACTGGTTCGACGAGCAGCCGGTGTCGGTGACGCAGACGATCCGCCTGTCGTTCCAGCCGCTCACGCGCGAATACCGCGTGTCGACGGGCGGCCTGCAGCTCGGCTTCCCGTCGCTGAAGGATGCGCTCGCGGTCGTCAGGCACATCACGTCGTGGCATGTGATCGACCGCAACCAGGTGCGCCTGGGGGAAACCTACATGGCGTCGGTGCGGATGCAGCTCGATACGGCGCTGATGCCGAAGCCGTTCCAGGTCGACGCCGTGAACAATCGCGACTGGACGCTCGGGTCGGACTGGAAGCGCTTCAACTTCACGGTGACCGAACGTGCTAAATAAAGTGCGCCGCGCGGCCAGCGGGAAGAGCCTCCTTGTTCGCGTGATCGTCTCGACCGTCGCGTTCACCGCGCTGCTGCTGCTCGTGCTGCTCGCGGCCGCGAGCGCGAATACCGAATTCTTCGATCGCTACTACTCGTGGCTGTACGCGACCAACATCGTCGTCGCGCTGGTGTTCCTGCTCGTGGTGCTCGGGCTGATCGGGATGATCGTCGTGCGCCTGAGGAAGGGCAAGTTCGGCACGCGGCTGCTCGCGAAGCTCGCGGTGTTCTTCGCGCTCGTCGGCGTGGTGCCGGGCGGGATCATCTACATCGTGTCGTACCAGTTCGTGTCGCGCAGCATCGAGTCGTGGTTCGACGTGAACGTCGAGACGGCGCTGACGGCCGGCCTGAACCTCGGCCGCGGGATGCTCGATGCGTCGCTGTCCGATCTGCAGACGAAGGCGCGACTGATGTCCGACCAGCTCGCGAGCGTCGACGCGAACACGAACGGCACGACGCTCACGCTGCTGCGGCTGCGCGACCAGTTCGGCGTGCAGGACGCGACGATTGTCGAGCCGAGCCGCGGCGGCTCGGGCGCGGCGCCCGACCTGCACATCGTCGCGCAGGCGTCGGGCAATTTCGCGGCGCTGATTCCGGACGACCTGCCGACGCCGCTGATGCTGAGCCAGGCGCGCGAACACGGCGCGTACGCGGCGATCGAAGGCGAAGTCGATGGCGACCCGCGCGCGCACGGCGCGAAGGGTGCGCTGCGGCTGCGCGTCGTGCGGCCGATTCCCGATGCGACGACGTCGCTGCTGCAGCCGGCCGAACGCTTCCTGCAGCTCACGCAGCCGGTGCCGCCGACGCTCGCGCACAACGCGGACGCCGTGCAGCGCGCGTACCGCGAGTATCAGGAAAAGGCGCTCGGCCGCACGGGCCTGCGCAAGATGTACATCGGCACGCTGACGCTCGCGCTGTTCCTCGCGACCTTCATCGCGATGATGCTCGCGCTCGCGCTCGGCCAGCAGCTCGCGCGGCCGCTGTTCCTGCTCGCGCAGGGCACCAAGGAGATCACGGAAGGCGACTACACGCCGAAGCGCGAGATCAAGACGCGCGACGAGCTCGGCTTCCTCACACAGTCGTTCAACGCGATGACGCGCCAGTTGTCCGAGGCGCGGCTCGCGGTCGAAAAGAACCGCATCGCGCTCGAGCATTCGAAGACGTATCTCGAGAGCATCCTCGCGAACCTGACGGCCGGCGTGTTCGTGCTCGACCGCCAGTTCCGGCTGACGACGGCCAACCGCGGCGCCGAGCGGATCTTCCGGCAGCCGTTCAACGCGCTGATCGGCACGACGCTCGACCAGATCGGCGTTGCGGCGGGATTCGGCGCGATGGTGCGCAAGGCATTCGCCGATCGCGAGGCGGCATCCGACGGCGGCAGCGGCGATCGAGGCCACTGGCAGCAGCAGTTCGCGATCGAGATGCCGGGCGAAACCGAACCGCTGACACTGCTCGTGCGCGGCGCGCGCCTCGTGTCGACGGTCGAGGGGCAGGCCGACGATCCGCAGACGTCCGGTTACGTCGTGGTATTCGACGACATTTCCGACGTGATTTCCGCGCAGCGCTCGGTTGCGTGGGGCGAGGTCGCGCGGCGGCTCGCGCACGAGATCAAGAATCCGCTGACGCCGATCCAGTTGTCGGCCGAGCGGCTGCAGATGAAGCTGTCCGACAAGCTCGCGCCGTCCGACGCGGATGTGCTCAAGCGCGGCGCGACGATGATCGTCAACCAGGTGGCCGCGATGAAGCGGATGGTCGACGATTTCCGCGAATACGCGCGCACGCCGCCGGCGGTGCTCGCGAACCTGCAGTTGAACGAACTGGCGAGCGAGGTGCTCGGGCTGTACGGCGTCGGCGAAGGCAAGAGCCCGATCGTCGCCGAGCTCGCGCCATCGCTGCCGGTGATTCGCGGCGACGCGACGCAATTGCGCCAGGTGATACACAACCTGCTGCAGAATGCGCAGGATTCGGTCGCGGAAGCCGAGCATCCGCGTGTGTTGATCGAAACCAAGACAGTAGAATATGGCGATCCCGACGCCGAGGGCAAAACGCGCGTCGCGGTACGTCTTACCGTGTCCGACAACGGGCCCGGTTTTCCGGCACGCATCCTGACCCGCGCGTTCGAGCCTTACGTGACGACGAAGGCGAAGGGCACGGGGCTCGGGTTGGCCACGGTCAAGAAGATCGTCGACGAGCACGGTGCGCGGATCGATCTGCGCAATCGCATGCACGGCGAGACCGTCGAGGGTGCGCAGGTGTCGATCCTGTTCCTGCAGATGGCGAGCGATGCGCCAGGCGCCGAACCGGGCGCGCAGGGCGGGACGACCCCCGCTAAGACAAAAGCAAGTGAGCAGACAAGGGCAGCGTAAATGGCAACCATCCTGGTGGTAGATGATGAAATGGGCATCCGGGAATTGCTCTCGGAGATCCTCAGCGATGAAGGACATGTCGTCGAGGCAGCGGAGAACGCGCAGGCCGCGCGGGAATACCGGCTGAATCAGGCGCCCGATCTCGTGCTGCTCGATATCTGGATGCCCGATACCGACGGCGTCACGTTGCTCAAGGAATGGGCGGCGCAGGGGCTGCTGACGATGCCCGTGATCATGATGTCCGGGCACGCGACGATCGACACGGCCGTCGAGGCGACGAAGATCGGCGCGCTCGATTTCCTCGAGAAGCCGATCGCGCTGCAGAAGCTGCTGAAGTCCGTCGAGCACGGTCTCGCACGCGGCGCGGCGCCGGTGTCCGCCAACGCGGCGGCGAAGGGCGGCGCCGGACAGGCAGCGGGGCCCGCGGCGGTTGCGTCCGCGGCTGCGCTGCCGACGCTCGGCGACGACATGGCGGCGGCGCTCGGCCTCGCGGGGCAGACGGCCGCGATCCCGTTCGACATCCCGTTGCGCGAAGCGCGCGATGCGTTCGAGCGCGCGTACTTCGAATATCACCTCGCGCGCGAGAACGGCAGCATGACGCGCGTCGCGGAGAAGACGGGCCTCGAGCGCACGCACCTGTATCGCAAGCTCAAGCAGCTCGGCGTCGAGTTGGGCAAGAAGCCGTCCGAAGGCGCGGCATAAATTTTTTTGCGAAAACGCTTGAGCAGGTGGGGAAAGCTCGATATACTTTCATTCTTCGTTGGCCCGGTAGCTCAGTTGGTAGAGCAGCGGATTGAAAATCCGCGTGTCGATGGTTCGATTCCGTCCCAGGCCACCAGCAGTTCCAACCCCAAGAATCGGAAGGTTCTTGGGGTTTTTCGTTTGTGGTGGGCATCGCGTGCGCGGCAGCATTCGCGCAGGCATGATAAAATCCGTTCCCGCTCAATGACTTAGCGCATCGCTGCGCACGGCAGGCTGCCGGTGATGCGCCGCCGTGACGCGCGGCAACGATGCCGCGCGATGGGCGGTATAAGCGCTCCGCCGCGTTCGCGGCCGACCGCGCTGCCTATACTGGTCGAGCCGGCGCAGGCCGGTACGCGTCGGGCCGCCCGGCGGCAGCCGGCCCCGGGGCGCAGCGCGACGCGAGCCTACACATTCACGGAGTATCACGGTGATTCGGACAGACGCTAAAGACGGCGCGCTCGTGTTGTTTTCCGGCGGGCAGGACTCGGCCACGTGCGTGGCGTGGGCCCTCGAACGCTACCAGACGGTCGAGACCCTCGGCTTCGATTACGGCCAGCGTCATCGTGTCGAGCTCGAATGCCGCGAAGGCGTGCGCGAAGCGCTGAAGCGCGACTTTTCCGCGTGGACGGACCGGCTCGGCGACGATCACATGATCGACCTGTCGGTGCTCGGCGCGATCAGCGATACCGCGATGACGCGCACGATCGAGATCGAGACGACGGCGAACGGCCTGCCGAACACGTTCGTGCCGGGCCGCAACCTGCTGTTCATGACGATCGCCGCGGCGATCGCGTATCGCCGCGGGCTGCGTGTGCTGGTCGGCGGGATGTGCGAGACCGATTTTTCGGGCTACCCCGACTGCCGCGACGATACGATGAAGGCGCTGCAGGTCGCGCTGAATCTCGGGATGGACACGCGCATCGTGCTCGAGACGCCGCTGATGTGGCTCGACAAGGCGCAGACGTGGCAGCTCGCCGAACAGCTCGGCGGCGAAGCGCTCGTCGAACTGATCCGCGTCGAGACGCACACGTGCTACGTGGGCGAGCGCGCGGAACTGCACGACTGGGGCTTCGGCTGCGGCGAGTGCCCGGCCTGCAAGCTGCGCAAGCGCGGCTACGAGGCCTACCTGAAGGGCGAGCGGGTGACCGAAGCGCCGCTGTGACGCGGCTGCGCCGGCAGCGCTTGATGAATAACGGATTCTGATCGACAACGAGCGGCGCGAGCCGGACGACGGACGATGACTTACGCGGTCAAGGAAATTTTCTACACGTTGCAGGGCGAGGGCGCGAACGCGGGCCGGCCGGCCGTGTTCTGCCGGTTCGCCGGCTGCAACCTGTGGTCGGGCCGCGAAGAGGATCGCGAAGAGGCCGTGTGCCGCTTCTGCGATACGGACTTCGTCGGCACCGACGGCGAGAACGGCGGCAAGTTCAAGGACGCCGAAGCGCTCGTCGCGACGATCGCCGGCCTGTGGCCGGGCGGCGAAGCGCACCGCTTCGTCGTCTGCACGGGCGGCGAGCCGATGCTGCAGCTCGACCAGCCGCTCGTCGACGCGCTGCACGCGGCCGGCTTCGAGATCGCGATCGAGACCAACGGCTCGCTGCCGGTGCTCGAATCGATCGACTGGATCTGCGTGAGCCCGAAGGCCGACGCGCCGCTCGTCGTCACGAAGGGCAATGAACTGAAGGTCGTGATCCCGCAGGACAACCAGCGGCTGGCCGATTATGCGAAGCTCGACTTCGAGTATTTCCTCGTCCAGCCGATGGACGGCCCGTCGCGCGACCTCAATACGAAGCTCGCGATCGACTGGTGCAAGCGTCATCCGCAGTGGCGCCTGTCGATGCAGACCCACAAATATCTGAACATTCCCTGAGCCCCGGCTTTTGACATCGTGCTGATTACCCGAAAACTCGAATTCGACGCGGGCCACCGCATTCCCGATCACCGCAGCCAATGCAGGAACCTGCACGGCCATCGCTACGTGCTCGAAATCACGTTGCGCGGCGATCTCGTCGATACCGAGGGCGCTCCCGACCGCGGCATGGTGATGGATTTCGCCGACGTGAAGGCGCTCGCGATGGAGCACCTAGTCAGCAAGTGGGACCATGCATTCCTGGTCTATGCGCGCGACGACGTCGTGCGCTCGTTCCTCGAACAGATGGCCGACCACAAGACTGTCGTGATCGACCGGATCCCGACCGTCGAGAACCTCGCGGCGATCGCGTTCGACCTCCTCGCGAACGTGTACGACGCGCACTACGGCGTGAACCTGCGCCTCGAGCGCGTGCGCCTGTACGAAACGCCGAACTGCTGGGCCGACGTCGAGCGCCAGCCCGGCCGCTGATCCTGCCTTCCCGGCAGCCCCGCCGGCCGGCGCGGGCTGCCCGTCACCGTGCCCTGCGGCCTCGTCCCGCGCCGGCGCTGCTTCCCGTCCGTTCCCACATTCCGCGTAACGCCGCGCTATGATCGTTGCGTGGCACTCGTAAAACGCACCCGTGCGCGGTCGCGCGGCCCGCGCTGTCAGATCGGCTGTTCACGGCCGACTAACGCTGAAGGGCGCGGTCTGGCGCCGCCGCGCTGTGCTGCCCGGCGTGTTGCGCCCCGCTTCGCCCGATGCTTGTCCCGTTCGATTGCCGTTCCGTCCAGGAGGCCGTATCGATGAGCACGCTCACCAATTCCCTCAAACAACGCCTGCGCGACGGCGACGAGCCGCTGTATGGCCTGTGGCTGTCGCTCGGCAGCGACTCGGCCGCGGAAGCGCTCGCGCACGCCGGCTACGACTGGCTCTGCATCGACATGGAGCACGCGCCGAACGACAGCCGCGACGTCGTGTCGCAGTTGCGCGCGATCGCCGCCGCGCACCTGCCGAGCGAACCCGTCGTGCGCGTGCCGGCGCGCGAGCCGTGGCTCGTGAAGCGCGCGCTCGACGCCGGCGCGCGCACGCTGATGTTTCCGTGCATCGAGACGCCCGACGGCGCCGCGCACGCGGTGCGGCTCACGCGCTTCCCGTCGCCGGAGTCGCCTGACGGGCTGCGCGGCGTCGCGGGCATGGTGCGTGCGGCGGCGTTCGGCATGCGCCGCGATTACGTGCAGACGGCGAACGCGCAGGTCGCGGTGATCGTGCAGATCGAATCGGCGCGCGGCGTCGACGAAGTCGAGCGGATCGCGGCGACGCCCGGTGTCGACTGCCTGTTCATCGGCCCGGCCGATCTCGCGGCGAGCCTCGGGCATCTCGGCGACATCCGCCACCCGGACGTCGAAACCGCGATGGCGCGCGTGCTCGCGGCCGGCAAGCAGGCCGGCGTCGCGGTCGGCATTTTCGCGGGCGACACGGCGGGCGCGCGGCAGTACCGCGACGCCGGCTATCGGATGATCACGCTGTCGGCCGACGTGAGCTGGCTGCTGCGTGCGACGCGGCAAGCGCTGCAGGAGGTACGGTCATGAACGGCGGCGACGGCGCGTCTTGCGGGCGCGCGCAGGGTGCGGCCGGTGCGCGCGGGCGGTTCGGCGCGATGCTCGGCCTGTGGGCCGTGTGTGTCGCGGCGGCCGCGCAGGGTGCGCCGCAAGCGAAGCCCGATCCGTCGCGCGAGACGCAATCGGCGGTCGCCGACTACAACGCCGGCGACTATCGCGCGGCGCTGGTGCAGTTCCACGACGCGGCCGAGCGCGGCGACCGTCTCGCGCAGTTCAACTACGCGATGATGCTGCTGACGGGCGAAGGCGTGACGGCGAACGTCGACGAAGGGTTGCGCTGGCTGAAGCGCGCGGCCGACGCGAACATGTCGCATGCGCAGTACGTGTACGGCCGGATGTTCGACGACGGCGAGTTCGTCGCGCGCAATCCGGCCGAAGCGCATCGCTGGTTCCTGCGGGCGGCGAAGCAGGGGCACGTGCAGGCCGAGCTGTCGCTCGCGAACCAGTTCCTCGACGGGCGCGGCACGCCGCGCGACAACCGGCAGGCGTTCGCGTGGTACAAGCAGGCCGCCGATGCGGGCGAGCCAACCGCGCAGTACGTGACCGCGTCGTTCTACGAGCGCGGCGGCGACGGCGTTGCGCAGAACCTGAACATCGCGCGGGCCTATTACGCGGCGGCTGCCGCGCAGGGCGACGAGACGGCCGGATTGAAATTCAAGGAGTTGAGCGCGCGGCTGAAGGCGCAGGGGCCGGCGTCGGGCGTCGGTGCTGAGCCGGGGAGCCCGCGCGCGGCACCGCAGTGAGTGGGCGCCGCGCCGCGTTGCCGCGTTCGAAACGCACGATAAAAAAACGGCGCCGGGGCGCCGTTCTTCTTTGCCGCGTGGTCAGCTCTTCATCAGCCGCCGCTGTCGCCCGACGCTCATGATCATCCCGATCGCGATGCCGAGCGTCGCGAGCGCGGTGCCGCCGTAGCTCATGAACGGCAACGGCACGCCGACGACCGGCAGCACGCCGCTCACCATCCCGATGTTGACGAACGCATAGACGAAGAACGCGAGCGTGAGCGAGCCCGCGAGCAGGCGGCCGAACAGCGTCGCGCCCTGCGCGGCGATATAGAGCCCGCGCGCGATCAGCGCCATATACAGCGTCAGCAGCACGATCCCGCCGACCAGCCCCCATTCCTCCGAGAACACCGCGAAGATGAAGTCGGTGTGCTTCTCCGGAATGAATTCGAGGTGCGCCTGCGTGCCTTTCAGGTAGCCCTTGCCGAGCGCGCCGCCCGAGCCGATCGCGATCACGGCCTGGATCGTGTGGAAGCCCTTGCCGAGCGGGTCGGAGGTCGGGTCGAGCAGCGTGCACACGCGGTGCTTCTGGTAGTCGTGCATCAGCGGCCACTGCACTTCGGGCTGGCAGATGCGATCCTCGAACACGGCGATCGACCCGACCGCGATCACGCCCGCGACGAGCACCGGCACGATCAGCTTGAACGACAGGCCGGCGAGGTAGATCACGAAGAAGCCGGCCGCGAACACGAGCAGGCCCGTGCCGAGGTCGGGCTGCTTCGCGATCAGTCCGACCGGCACCATCAGGATCCCGAACGCGGCGAGGAAGTCGTACCAGCGCAGCCCGCCTTCGCGGCGCTGGTAGTACCACGCGAGCATCAGCGGCGTCGCGATCTTGAGGATCTCCGACGGCTGGATCACGACGCCGACGTTCAGCCAGCGCTTCGCGCCCTTCTTCGTCATCCCGAACAGCGCGACCGCGATCAGCAGCGCGACCCCGAACGTATAGAGCGGGACCGCGAAGCGCATCAGCGTGGTCGGCGGGATGTTGGCGATCACCCACATCAGCACGAACGTCAGCAGGATGTTGCGCAACTGGTCCTCGACGCGGCCCGGCATGTCGATCGCCGCGCTGTACAGCGTGACGATGCCGACGCACAGCAGCAGGAACACGATGAGGGCGAGCGGGCGGTCGAAGCCCGCGAACATCTGCTTGATCTTGTCGAGCCAGGCGCGCTTGTCGAATTGCATGCCTTTCTCCGTTAATGAGCGGCGCCGGTGTCCGCCGCTTTCGCGGGGGCCGTCGCGCGGTGGTTGTCGTCCCGCGGCGTGGCGACGAGCGGCTGCGCATCGCTGGCGGGCCGGCGCGGCCGGTGCGGGCGCCGGATCGGCGGCAGGCTCGCGGCCATCGGCGCCGCGGCGCTCGCCGGCTGCGCTGCGTTTGCACCGGCCGCACCCGACGCATCGGGCGCCGACGCGGCCGATGCCGCATCCGCCGCGCTGGCCGCGGTCGGCACGACGGGCTGCGGCAGCGTCTTGAAGCCGGCCGCGACGGCGGCGGGCTTGTTCGCATCGCCGATCACCGGTGCATTGACGGGTTCGGTCGCCGACGCCGCGGCAGCCACGGCCGCGGCTTCGTTCTGCGGGTTCTGGCGCTCGACGAGGAAGAAGTCGAGCACGCGGCGCGCGATCGGGCCCGCGGCCTGCGCGCCCCAGCCGCCGTTCTCGACGACCAGCGCCAAGGCGATCTGCGGATGGTCGACCGGCGCGTACGCGATGAACAGCGCGTGGTCGCGCAGATGCTCGGCGAGCAGGTGGCCCTTGTAGTTGGAGCCCTGCAGCGAGAACACCTGAGCGGTACCGGTCTTGCCGGCGGCGAGATACGGCACGCCGCGGAACACCTTGTAAGCGGTGCCGGACGGGTTCTCGATCACGTTCTCCATCCCGCGCTTCACGACGTCGATGTCGGCTTGCTTGAGCGGGATCGTTTCACTTTCCTTCGGCACGGTCAGGCGGCGCCCGCGCGTGATCGGATCCTCGACTTCCTTCACGAGGTGCGGCTTCATCACGATGCCGTTGTTCGCGAGCGTCGCGGTTGCGTGCGCGAGCTGCAGGATCGTGAACGAGTTGTAGCCCTGGCCGATCCCGAGGCTGATCGTCTCGCCGTCGAACCACTTCTGCTGCGCGGCCTTCTTGAACGCCTTCTTCTTCCAGTCGGTCGACGGCAGGATCCCGCGCGCCTCGCCCTGGATGTCGATCCCGGTGATCTGGCCGAAGCCGAACGGCTTCATGAAGTTCGCGATCGCGTTCACGCCGAGGTCGCGCGCGAGCATGTAGAAGTAGGTGTCGTTCGACACCATGATCGCCTTGTTCATGTCGACCCAGCCCTGGCCCGAGCGCACGTCGTTGCGGAACGTGTGGCCGCCGAACGTGAAGTAGCCGGGATCCTGGAACCCCCAGCCCGGCGAGCGCTTGCCGAGCGTCAGGCCCGCGAGCGCCATGAACGGCTTGTACGTCGAGCCGGGCGGGTAGGTGCCGTGCAGCGGGCGGTTCAGCAGCGGCTTGTCGGTCGAGTTGTTCAGCTCGTCCCAGGTCTGCTGGTCGATGCCGTCGACGAACGAATTCGGGTCGAAGCTCGGCGACGACACGAACGCGAGCACGTCGCCCGTCTTCGGCTCGATCGCGACGAGCGCGCCGCGCTTGCCGGCGAACGCCTGCTCGGCGACCTGCTGCAACCCGATGTCGAGCGACAGCACGAGATTGTTGCCGGGCGTCGCCTGCGTGCGCGACAGCGTGCGCACGGGCCGGCCGCCGGCCGTCACCTCGACTTCCTCGAAGCCGGTCAGCCCGTGCAGCTCGGTCTCGTAGCTCTGCTCGACGCCGATCTTGCCGATGTAGTCGGTGCCCTTGTAGTTGTTCGCGTCGCGGCGCGGATCGTAGTTTTCCTGGTCGCTGTCGTTGTCGTCGCTCATCGCGTCGATGCGATCCTGGTCGCGCTTCGAGATTCGGCCGATGTAGCCGATCACGTGTGCGGCCGTCGTGCCGAGCGGATATTGGCGGAACAGCCGCGCGCGCACGTCGACGCCGGGGAAGCGGAAACGCTGCGCGGTGAAGCGCGCGACTTCCGCGTCGGTGAGCCGCGTGCGGATCGGCAGGCTCTCGAAGTTCTTCGAGTCTTCCTGCAGCTTCTTGAAGCGGCGGCGGTCGCGTGCGTCGATCGGGATGATCTCGGACAGCTTGTCGATCGTGTTGTCGAGCGTGTCGTCGAGCTTCGACGGCGTGATCTCGAGCGTGTACGCCGAATAGTTCTTCGCGAGGATCACGCCGTTGCGGTCGGTGATGATCCCGCGGTTCGGCACGATCGGCGCGACCGAGATGCGGTTTTCCTCGGCCTGCAGCGCGTATTTGCCGTGTTGCATCAACTGCAGGTAGAAGAAGCGGCTCGCGAGCAGCCCGAAGCAGACGAACACGAACACGCCCGCCGCCGCGACGCGCAGGCGGAACTTCGAGAGCTGCTGTTGGGTGTCGTTGAATTCGGTCATGCGGTTGAGCGTCTATCCGACCCGCGCGCGGGCGGGCGAGGTGCCGCCCCGGAGCGCGGCGCGCGGCGGGTTTGGGGGCGGCGGGTATTCAAGGTCGTCCGGCTCAGATGGGGCGCGTGTCGTCCGGATCGACCGGGCGACGTTGCGGCATCAGCAGCAGGTGGCTCGCGATCGGCCACAGCGCGGCCTCGACGAAGCCGTCGACCAGGTAGCGCCAGCCCGGGAACGCGGCGCCCATCAAGAGACGGATCACGAACGGCACGAGCTGCGCGACGACGAGCAGCGGCGTGACATACAGCACCTGCACGCCGATCGGCATCCACAGCACGCGGCGGTGGATCGTGATCGCGCCGTACGACAGCAGCGTATAGGCGAGCGCGTGCTCGCCGAGCAGCCCCGCGTCATGCACGTCCATCAGGATGCCGAGCGCGAACGCGACGCCCATCCCGACCTTGCGCGGCTGGTGGATGTTCCAGAACAGCAGCACGAGCGCGACGAAGTCGGGCACGCCGGGCAGGCGGCCCCACGGCATCAGGTTCAGCAGGAATGCGGCGGCGAGGCTGAAGACGATGAAGTACGGATTGACCGGCTGCAGGATGTATTGCGGGCGGTTCATCGCTGGGCTCCTGGTTGCCCGGCCGCGGGCTTCGCGGGTGCAGCGGCGGGCGCAGCCGGCGCGGGCTTCGCGCCGGGCTGGGCGGCGGCGGCCGGCTTTGCGTTCGCGTCGGCCTTGTCGGCTTTCTCGCCCTTCGCGGCGGCTTTCGCGCCCTTCTTGCCGCCCTTCGCGTTCTTGTCGGCGGCCGGTTCGAGCTCGGCCGGGCGCGGCGGGATGTCGTTCTGGTAATGCAGCACGAGCATCTGGCGCGCGCCGCGCACGGCCGCGACCGGCGCGCACGTCACGCGCGCGAATGCGGTATCGGCGAGCTTGTCGACGCGCACGACCTTCGCGACCGGCAGGCCGGGCGGATAGACGCCGTCGAGGCCGCTCGTGACGAGCTCGTCGCCGGCGAGGAGATCCGCGCTCGTCGGCACGAAGCGCAGGTCGAGCGAATCGCCCTTCGGCGTGCCGTAGATCACGCTGCGCAGGCCGGTGCGCAGCACCTGCACCGGAATCGCGAGATCGCGGTCGGTGACCAGCGTGACTTCGGACTGCAGCGGGAACACGCGCGTGACCTGGCCGACCACGCCGTCCTCGCTGACCACGGGCGCGCCGTTCTGGATGCCCTGCTGCGAACCTTGCCCGACCACGATCTTCTGCGTGAACGGATCGCTCGTGTCGTACTGGATCTCGACCGGCGTTGATTGCGTCGCGATGTGCTGGCGCAGCTCGAGCACCGCGCGCAGGTGCATGTTTTCCTGCGCGAGCACGGCGGCCTGGTTGGCCTGCGTCGACAGTTGCAGGTTGCGCTTGCGGAGGTTGTCGTTCTCGTGGCGCAGCGATGCGCCGGTGACAGCGATGTCGGCCGCGCCCATGAACAGGTCGCGCGGCACGAGCGCCACGCGCTGCAGCGGATAGAGCACGGTGCCGAGCACGCCGCGCAGGATTTCGAGCGTGCTGAAGCGCGCGTCCGACACGAGGAGCGCGATGGCGAGGGCAACGAAGAAGATGAGCCGCGCGAGCGCGGGCGGACCTTGCTTGAAGAGGGGCGGCGGACTGTATTCCATGGTCGGCGCCGGGCGCGTGTGATCGGTTAAATGATGCTCAGACGCGCAAACGGCGCGGCGGTTCGTTCTGAACGAGCGATCCGGCCACGCCGCAGGTGCGTCATGTCAAGAAATCTGGGGGGCTGTTTTCCCATGAAACGTGCGTGCGTTGACCCGAAACGGGCCGCTCGCAAGGATCGCGACGCCGCGAATACTTGACGTATTCGCAAGGAGCATGACGCAGCGAGCGGCCCGTTTCGGGTCAACCCCAAATTTAAAATTCGTTTCACGGGAATGCCCGAAATCGGCCGCATGGCGGCGTCGTTCGTCGCTTGTTTGGCGCGGCCAAACGGCGCTCCTCACTTCTTGCCCTGCGACCGATTTCGGGCATTCGCACGTACGTTTCATGGGAAAACAGCCCCCTAGACGATCACTCGTACGAGAAGATGCTGCCCAGCTTGTCCATGCGCTCGAGCGCCATGCCCGAACCGCGCACGACGCAGGTGAGCGGATCTTCCGCGACGAGCACCGGCAGGCCGGTTTCTTCCGCGAGCAGGCGGTCGAGGTCGCGCAGCAGCGCGCCGCCGCCCGTCAGCATCATCCCGCGTTCGGCGATGTCGGCGCCGAGTTCCGGCGGCGTTTGTTCGAGCGCGATCTTCACCGACGACACGATCTGGTTCAGCGGATCGGTCAGCGCTTCGAGGATTTCGTTGCTGGAGATCGTGAAGCTGCGCGGAATGCCTTCCGACAGGTTGCGGCCCTTCACTTCCATTTCCTTGACTTCGGAGCCCGGGAACGCGGAGCCGATTTCCTTCTTGATCGCCTCGGCCGTTTGTTCGCCGATCAGCATCCCGTAGTTGCGGCGGATGTAGTTGACGATCGCTTCGTCGAACTTGTCGCCGCCGACGCGCACCGAGCCCTTGTATACGATGCCGCCGAGCGAGATCACGCCGACTTCCGTCGTGCCGCCGCCGATGTCGACGACCATCGAGCCGGTGGCTTCCGATACCGGCAGGCCCGCGCCGATCGCGGCCGCCATCGGCTCCTCGATCAGGTAGACCTGCGATGCGCCGGCGCCGTGCGCGGCTTCCTTGATCGCGCGGCGCTCGACCTGGGTCGAGCCGCACGGCACGCAGATGATGATGCGCGGCGACGGCGAGAACATGCGCGACTCGTGCGCCGTCTTGATGAACTGCTTGATCATCTGCTCGGTGACGGTGAAGTCGGCGATCACGCCGTCCTTCATCGGGCGGATCGCCTCGATGTTGCCCGGCACCTTGCCGAGCATCTGCTTGGCTTCCTTGCCGACCGCCTGGATCGTCTTCTTGCCGTTGGGGCCGCCTTCCTGACGAATCGACACGACGGACGGTTCATCGAGCACGATGCCCTTGCCGCGCATGTAGATCAGGGTGTTTGCGGTGCCGAGATCGATCGCGAGATCGTTGGAGAAGTAGCTGCGCAAAAAACCGAACATTCAGAATCCTGTTTCGCTCTGGGCCGGCCCTGCATAGCGAACGCTGAGGGCGGGCAGCGGAAAAAATAACAGCCTCGGGAAGCGTGGCGGAAGCGACCGCCGCGGCGCACGAAGCTGCGAGTGATGTCTACCGGGGATCGCACGAAGCACGCACGGCTTGCCGAAGCGGGGCGAAACGGTGCGGGAAAAGGCTGCCGGGTTTGGGTCGAACGCGTAATGATACCTTATAATTTCACGGTATTTGAATCGAAACGGGCGGTATTTTTGCCGCTTCGGTCCCGATTTTTGAGGGTGGGATCGCACCCTCCAACCCCCCGCAGCAGCGCTGCTTTCGATGCGCTGCACAGCCTTGTTTTTTCCGGTGATCGCATGGCCCTGACCCTGACCGATGTGAAACGCATCGCGCACCTGGCGCGACTCGAAATGGCCGACGCCGACGCCGAGCACATGCTCGGCCAGCTCAATGAATTCTTCGGCCTCGTCGAGCAGATGCAGGCGGTCGACACCGCCGGCATCGCGCCGCTCGCCCACCCGATCGAACAGATCCAGGAAGTCGCGCAGCGCCTGCGCGACGACGCCGTGACGGAAATCGTCCATCGCGACGACAACCAGCGCCCGGCGCCGGCCGTCCAGGACGGCCTCTATCTCGTGCCGAAGGTGATCGAGTAAGCATTCGACGACAAGCGCGCCGGCCAGCGCCGCGCGCCACCCAGAATTCCCAGGAAAACCACTCAATGCACGCAAAAAGCCTGACCGAACTGCGCGCCGCGCTCGCCGCCAAGGAATGCTCGGCCGTCGAGCTCGCGCAGCACTACCTGAAACGGATCGACGCCGCGCGCGGCCTGAACGCGTTCGTCCACGTCGACGCCGATCTGACCCTCGCGCAGGCGAAAGCCGCCGATGCCGAGCTCGCGCGCGGCGCGGGCGGCGCGCTGACCGGCCTGCCGATCGCGCACAAGGATGTGTTCGTCACGCGCGGCTGGCGCTCGACCGCCGGCTCGAAGATGCTCGCGAATTATGAAAGCCCGTTCGACGCGACCGTCGTCGCCCGCCTGCAGGCGGCCGGCATGGTCACGCTTGGCAAGACCAACATGGACGAGTTCGCGATGGGCTCGTCGAACGAGAACTCGGCGTTCGGCGCGGTGAAGAACCCGTGGGACACGAACGCGGTGCCGGGCGGCAGCTCGGGCGGCAGCTCGGCCGCCGTCGCCGCGCGCCTCGCGCCGGCCGCGACCGGCACCGACACCGGCGGCTCGATCCGCCAGCCCGCGTCGTTCGCGGGCGTGACGGGCATCAAGCCGACCTACGGCCGCGTGTCGCGCTACGGGATGATCGCGTTCGCGTCGTCGCTCGACCAGGGCGGCCCGATGGCGCAGAGCGCGTCCGACTGCGCGCTGCTGCTGAACGCGATGGCCGGTTTCGACGAGCGCGACTCGACGAGCCTCGAGCGCGACGACGAGGATTTCACGCGCCACCTCGGCCAGCCGTGGGCGGCCGGCAACGATGCGGGCAAGCCGCTCGCGGGCCTGCGCATCGGCCTGCCGAACGAGTATTTCGGCGACGGCCTCGCCGACGACGTGCGCGCGGCGATCGACGCGGCACTTAAAGCATATGAAGCGCTCGGCGCGACGCTCGTGCCCGTGTCGCTGCCGAAGACGGAACTGTCGATCCCCGTGTACTACGTGATCGCGCCGGCCGAGGCGTCGTCGAACCTGTCGCGTTTCGACGGCGTGCGCTTCGGCCATCGCGCCGCGCAGTACGGCGACCTGCTCGACATGTACAAGAAGTCGCGCGCCGAAGGCTTCGGCCCCGAGGTGAAGCGCCGGATTCTCGTCGGCGCGTACGTGCTGTCGCACGGCTACTACGACGCGTACTACCTGCAGGCGCAGAAGATCCGCCGCATCATCGCGCAGGATTTCCAGGAAGCGTTCAAGTCCTGCGACGTGATCATGGGCCCGGCATCGCCGACGGTCGCATGGGATCTCGGCGCGAAGGGCGACGATCCGGTGCAGATGTATCTCGCGGATATCTACACGCTGTCGGTGAGCCTCGCCGGCCTGCCCGGCATGAGCGTGCCGTGCGGCTTCGGCGCGGGCGCGAACGCGAAGCGCCCGGTCGGCCTGCAGATCATCGGCAACTATTTCAACGAAGCCCGGATGCTGCAGGTCGCCGACGCGTTCCAGCGCGCGACCGACTGGCACAAGCAAGTTCCGGCGGGAGTGTAAGCACCATGACTCAATGGGAAGTCGTTATCGGTCTCGAGACGCACGCGCAACTGTCGACCGTCTCGAAGATTTTCTCGGGCGCGTCGACGCAGTTCGGCGCCGAGCCGAACACGCAGGCCTGCCCGGTCGACCTGGCACTGCCGGGCGTGCTGCCGGTGTTGAACCGCGGTGCGGTCGAACGCGCGATCCGCTTCGGTCTCGCGATCGGCTCGACCATCGCGCCGCGCAGCATCTTCGCGCGCAAGAATTATTTCTACCCCGATCTGCCGAAGGGCTATCAGATCAGCCAGTACGAGATTCCGGTCGTGCAGGGCGGCTCGATCACGATCCAGGTGCCCGCCAACGAAAAGGCCGGCAAGCCGGCGTACGAGAAGACGGTCAACCTGACCCGCGCGCACCTCGAGGAAGATGCGGGCAAGTCGCTGCATGAAGACTTCGCCGGGATGACGGGGATCGACCTGAACCGCGCGGGCACGCCGCTGCTCGAGATCGTCACCGAGCCGGAAATGCGCAGTGCGGCCGAGGCCGTGGCCTATGCGAAGGCGCTGCACGGCCTCGTCGTGTGGCTCGGCATCTGCGACGGCAACATGCAGGAAGGCTCGTTCCGCTGCGACGCGAACGTGTCGGTGCGCCCGGTCGGCCAGGAGAAGTTCGGCACGCGCGCGGAAATCAAGAACCTGAACTCGTTCCGGTTCCTCGAGGAAGCGATCAACTACGAAGTGCGACGCCAGATCGAGCTGATCGAGGACGGCGGCGAAGTCGTGCAGGAAACCCGGCTCTACGACCCGGACAAGCGCGAGACGCGTTCGATGCGCAGCAAGGAAGACGCGCACGACTACCGCTACTTCCCCGACCCCGACCTGATGCCGCTCGTGATCGGCCAGGACTGGATCGAGCGCGTGCAGTCCGGGATGCCCGAGCTGCCGGCCGCGATGCAGCAGCGCTTCGTCGAGCAGTACGGCGTGTCCGCGTACGACGCGGGCGTGCTGACGTCGAGCAAGGCGATGGCCGCGTATTTCGAGGCCGTGGTCGCGAAGGCCGGCGCCGCGAACGCGAAGATCGCCGCGAACTGGCTGATGGGCGACGTGTCGTCGCAACTGAACCGCGACGGCATCGAGATCGACGCGATTCCGGTGTCGGCGGCCCAGCTTGCACTCGTGCTGCAGCGCATCGCCGACGGCACGATCTCGAACAAGATCGCGAAGGAAATCTTCGCAACGATCTGGGACGAGAAGGCGGACGACGAAGGCGCGGCCGACCGCATCATCGACGCGAAGGGGCTGAAGCAGATCTCCGACACCGGCGCGCTGGAAGCGATCATCGACGAGGTGCTCGCGGCGAACGCGAAGTCGGTCGAGGAATTCCGCGCGGGCAAGGAAAAGGCGTTCAACGCGCTGATCGGCCAGGCGATGAAGGCGACGAAGGGCAAGGCCAATCCGCAGCAGGTCAACGAACTGCTGAAGAAGAAGCTCGGCTGAACATGATCGCGCGCCTGAGCCGCGCTTGACGACGGGCCGCCCCGAACCTGTTCGGGGCGGCCCGTCGCGTTTGGTGGATGCGTTATCGTATGCACCACACCGCCCAACGGAGGAACGAATGGCGAAACAACCGTCGCTCGACGATTTCCGCGTGCCGTACAGCACGCGCGAGAAGGAAGCCGCCGCATTCAAGCTCGATGCGTTCGACCCGGCCGCGAAGCCGTTCTCGTCCGGTTCGAAGGAAGCCGACCGCGAACGGCTGTCGGCCGTGTCGACCGAGCTCGACGTGCAGCAGGAACGCCTGCACACGCAGCAGAAGAAGCGCGTGCTGCTCGTGCTGCAGGGGATGGATACCAGCGGCAAGGACGGCACCGTGCGCGCGGTGTTCCGCGAGGTCGATCCGCTCGGCCTGCGCGTCGTGTCGTTCAAGGCGCCGACGCCGATCGAAGCCGCGCACGATTTCCTGTGGCGCGTGCACGCGCAGGTGCCGGCCGCGGGCGAGCTCGCGATCTTCAATCGCAGCCACTATGAAGACGTGCTCGTGCCGCGCGTGCTCGATACGATCGACAGCAAGGAATGCGAGCGCCGCTACCGGCAGATCCGCGATTTCGAGACGATGCTCTTCGAGAACGGCACGACGATCGTCAAATGCTTCCTGCACATCTCGAAGGACGAGCAGCGCGAGCGGCTGCAGGCGCGCATCGACGATCCGACCAAGCACTGGAAGTTCGACATCGCCGATCTCGACGCGCGCAAGCACTGGGACGCGTACCAGTCCGCATACCGCGACGCGCTCGCCGCGACGTCGGCCGAGCATGCGCCGTGGTACGTGATCCCGGCGGACTCGAAGACGCATCGCAACGTGATGATCGCCGAGCTGCTGCTGCGCACGATGACCGACATGAAGCTGGAATTCCCGCCGCCGAAGCCCGAGCTCGAAGGCGTGAAGATCCGTTAAGCTGCCACCCTGTAAAACATCGAACTGAACGGAACCCGACATGATGCGAGTGATTACCGCCAACCTGAACGGCATCCGCTCCGCCGCGAAGAAGGGCTTCTTCGACTGGCTCGGCGAGCAGAACGCCGATTGCGTGTGCGTGCAGGAAATCAAGGTATCGGCCGACGACCTGCCGACCGAATTCGTCGAGCCGCACGGCTTCAGGAGCTATTTCCACCACGCCGAGAAGAAGGGCTACAGCGGCGCGGGCGTGTACAGCCGCCACGAGCCCGACGACGTGATCATCGGTTTCGGCAGCAGCGAATTCGATGCCGAGGGGCGCTACGTCGAGGCGCGCTACGGCAAGCTGTCGGTCGTGTCGGTGTACGTGCCGTCCGGCTCGAGCGGCGAAGAGCGCCAGCAGGCGAAGTACCGCTTCATGGACGAGTTCATGCCGCACCTCGCCCAGCTCAAGAAGAAGCGCGAAGTGATCCTGTGCGGCGACGTGAACATCGTCCACAAGGAAATCGACATCAAGAACTGGAAGAGCAACCAGAAGAACTCGGGCTGCCTGCCGGAGGAACGCGAGTGGCTCACGAAGCTGTTCGACGATGTCGGTTATGTCGACGTGTTCCGCACGCTCGACCAGCGCCCCGAGCAGTACACGTGGTGGAGCAACCGCGGCCAGGCGTACGCGAAGAACGTCGGGTGGCGGATCGACTACCAGATCGCGACGCCCGGCGTGGCCGGTACCGCGAAAAGCACGTCGATCTTCAAGGACATCAAGTTCAGCGATCATGCGCCGCTGACGGTGGACTACGACTACAAGAAGTGACCGCCGGCGCTACGCAGAGTGCGTAGCGGTCGAACCATCCGGTCGCCGGATGCAGAACGGGCCGCATGTCGAACATGCGGCCCGTTTCGTTTTTGCTTCGGCGCGGCGATCGTGCATGCCGCCCGGCGGCGCTCACTGCTTGATCGACGCCATGTCCACCACGAACCGGTACTTCACGTCGCTCTTCAGCATCCGCTCGTAGGCCTCGTTGATCTGCTGCATCGGGATCGTTTCGATATCCGACGTGATGCCGTGCTCCGCGCAGAAGTCGAGCATTTCCTGCGTTTCCGCGATCCCGCCGATCAGCGAGCCCGCGAGGCGGCGGCGCTTGAAGATCAGGTTGAACACCTGCGGCGACGGATGGTCGTGCTCCGGCGCGCCGACGAGCGTCATCGTGCCGTCGCGCTTCAGCAGGTTCAGGAACGGGTTCAGGTCGTGCTGCGCGGCGACGGTGTTCAGGATGAAGTCGAAGCTGTTCAGGTGCGCGTTCATCTGCGCTGCGTCCTTCGAGATCACGACTTCGTGCGCGCCGACGCGCTTGCCGTCCTCGATCTTCGACGGCGACGTCGTGAACAGCACGACGTGCGCGCCCATCGCACGCGCCAGCTTCACGCCCATGTGGCCGAGCCCGCCGAGGCCGACGATGCCGACCTTCTTGCCGGGGCCGACGTTCCACTGCCGCAGCGGCGAGTAGGTCGTGATCCCCGCGCACAGCAGCGGCGCGGCGCCGGCCGGGTCGAGCGTCTCCGGCACGCGCAGCACGAACGCCTCGTCGACGACGAGCTGCGTCGAATAGCCGCCGTACGTGACGTCGCCCGTCACGCGATCCTGGCCGTTGTAGGTGCCGACGAAGCCGTTCTCGCAATACTGCTCGAGGCCGTCGGCGCAGCTCGCGCAGGTGCGGCACGAATCGACGAGGCAACCGACGCCGACCAGCTCGCCGACCTTGAAGCGCGATACCTGCGGGCCGGTCGCGGTCACGCGGCCGACGATTTCATGGCCCGGCACGACCGGGTAGATCGTGTTGCGCCATTCGTTGCGTGCCTGGTGCAGGTCCGAGTGGCAGACGCCGCAGTAGAGGACGTCGATCTGGACGTCGAGATCGCGCAGCGCGCGACGCTGGAATTCGAACGGGGCGAGCGGCGATTGCGAATCGGTCGCCGCGTAAGCGTAGGTGGTGCTCATGCAGGGGGCTCCTTGTCCGGGAAAAACATCCGGCGAAACAGACTGCCGTCGCATCATGTGGCGATGCGGCGAGGCAGGACGTCATCGTAAGGAGCGCGGCGCCGCGGCGAAATACACGAAGGTCTGGAAGATTTGCCTATTCCTCTCGAATTGCACGCGAACGGCCGTCAAAACACATTCACGGTGCTACATTTCAAGCCAGATTCTCTTGCCGGACAGGACCGCGCCGATGAGCTTCCAGCCCCTTTTCGCCGACACGGGCGAGCGCGTGCAGCGCCGCATGATCGAACTGCACACGCGCCTCGCGCCGAACGAGGGCGACACGCTCGCGGCGCTCGACGGCGTGCGCTTCATCCGCGTGAGCCGTCCCGTGCCGCGCATGCCCGTGCTGTACGAACCGAGCATCATCGTGGTGTGCCAGGGGCGCAAGCTCGGTTATCTCGGCGACCGCTCGTTCGTCTACGACGCGCAGCAGTATCTCGTGCTGTCGGTGCCGCTGCCGTTCGAATGCGAGACTTTCGCGAGCATGGACGAGCCGTTTCTCGCGATCTCGATCCGCGTCGATCTCGCGGTGATCGCCGAACTCGCGATCCTGCTCGACGAGACGCTCGGCGCGGCCGCCAGCGAGCCGCTCGGCGTCTATTCGACGCCGCTCGACGCGCCGCTGGCCGACGCGGTCGTGCGGCTGCTCGAAGCGCTCGCGTCGCCGCACGACACGTGTGTGCTGGGGCCGGCAATCATGCGCGAGATCGCGTATCGCGTGCTGACGGGCGCGCAGGGCGACGCGATCCGCGCGGCGCTCGTGCAGCAGCATCACTTCGGCCGCATCGCGAAGGCGCTGCGGCGCATTCACGTCGACCTGAAGGCCGACCTCGACGTCGAGACGCTCGCGCGCGAGGCCGGGATGAGCCTCGCGGTGTTCCACGCGCAGTTCAAGCACGTGACGGCGACGTCGCCGATGCAGTACGTGAAAGCCGCGCGGCTGCATCAGGCGCGGCTGATGATGGTGCAGGACGGAGTCGGCGCCGGCACGGCCGCTGCCCGCGTCGGTTATGCGAGCGCGTCGCAGTTCAGCCGCGAGTTCAAGCGGCTGTTCGGCCGCAGCCCGGGTGACGAAGTGCGCTGGATGCGCGAGAGCGGCAGCCGTCCGGCGGGCGCAGCGTCGGCCAAGCCGGCCGCGGCGGATGTCGGCGCATGACGATCGGCGTCGCGCGCCGCTCAGCGCCGCACGATCTTGCGTCGCTGCGCGCTGATGCCCGCGTAGTCGGGCAGCGTGTCGATGCGCTTGGCCGTAGCCTTCGCGTACAGCGGCATCAGGTCCGGCAGGCGGTTCAGCAGATCCTGGCGCCGGGCCGTGCTGTACGGGTGCGTGTAGATGAAGCCCGACGCCTTGTTCGCGCGTGTCGCGACCGCGAGCTTGTCCCACAGCGTGATCGCCGCGCGCGGATCGAAGCCCGCGCGTGCGGCGATGTCGCCGCCGATCACGTCGGCTTCGGTCTCGTCGGTCGGGTCGTAACGGAGCGCCTGCAGGCGCTCGCCGAGGTTCAGTGCCTGAGGCAGCGGATCGCCGACGCCGAACAGCGGCGGCAGCGTAGCCGCGCGCAGCGACGTCTGCGAGGTTGCGCTGAAGTTGCTGCGCGCGTGTTCGCGCAGCGCGTGCGCGATGCCGTGTGCGAGCAGCACGCCGAGTTCGTCGTCGTTCAGGCGGATGCGCTCGAGCAGGCCGCCGTACACGAGCACCTTGCCGCCCGGCAGGCAGGTCAGGCGGATGTCGCGCGAGCGGATCACGTTGACGTCCCACGCCCAGTTCTTCACGCGATCGTTCCACTTCACCGAATACGGCGCGAGCTTCGCGACGATCGCGCGCAGGCGCTTCACGCGCGGCTGGTTCGCGCCGAGCAGACGGTTGCTGTCGGCGGCCGCCTGCACGATCTGCGCGTATTCGTTCCCGGTGAGCTGCTCGAGCAGCGGCGACGGAAGCAGCGTGCGGAACGCGATCTCGTTACCGTAGCGAACTTGCTGCGGCGTCGGCGTATACGCCTTCGCCGACACGGCGGCGCCGGTCGGCTGCGCGGCTTCGGCGGCGGACGGCGGGACGGGCGTGGCGGAAGTCGCCGGCGTGGATGACGTTGCCTGCGCAGCGGCCGGCGCGGAGCCCGCCGCGGTCGCGCCGGCGTCGGCCGCATGCGCGAACCCCGCGGCGAGTGCCGCGGCACCGACGCTCAGCGAAGCCGTAACGCGCGCGACGCGGTGCAGGCGGTTACTGAGCACGGCTGGCCTCGCCGTTGCGTGCGGCACCGTTCCACGGCGCGATCCTGAACAGCAGCAGCATGCCGGGAATCGCGAGCGCGGTGCACACGATGAAGTAGTCGAACCAGCCGATCTTCGCGACGATGAAGCCGCTCGCGGCCGATGCGAGCGTGCGCGGCACCGATGCGAGGCTCGTGAACAACGCGAACTGCGTGGCCGTGTAGCGCGGGTCGGTCGTGCTGGCGATATACGCGACGAACGCGGCCATCGTCAGGCCCGTCGTGAAGGTTTCGACGCCGTACACGATCGCGAGCGCGACCGTCATCGGGCTGAATTGCGGCGCGACGGCAATGCCGAACACCGACAGCGCCGATGCGATCGCATGGCTCGTCGAAACGGTGAAGTCGTAGAGCACCGCGAGCACGGGCGAACCGGGGCCGAGCTGCGCGAGCCACGCGAAGCCGAGCGTCGACACCATCTGCAGCGCGCCGAAGATCCACAGCCCGCGGCCGATGCCGATCTTCACGAGCCAGACGCCGCCGATGATGCCGCCGGCGACGCTCGCGACGAGCGCGGTGGTTTTCGCGACGATGCCGATCTCGGTGCGCGTGAAGCCGATGTCGAGGAAGAACGACGTCGACAGCGTGGTCGCCATCGTGTCGCCGATCTTGAACAGGAAGATGAACGCGATGACGAGCAGCGCGCCGGTCCAGCCGTCGCGCTGGATGAATTCGCGGAACGGCAGCACGATTGCGTCGCGCAGGTTGCGCGGCGGTGCGCCGACCACTTCGGGCTCGCGCACGACGAGCGTCATCAGGATGCCCGGCAGCATGAACGCGCCGGTAATCGCGAACACGACGTCCCACGGCATGTGATCCGACAGGATCAGCGCCAGCGAGCCGGGGATCAGCGCGGCGAGCTTGTACGCGTTCACGTGCACCGCGTTGCCGAGGCCCTGCTCGGTGTCGCGCAGCAGCTCGCGGCGGTACGCGTCGATCACGATGTCGGAGCTCGCGCCGAAGAACGCGACGAGCGTCGTGAGCGCGGCAACCGTCCAGATCGAATCGCGCGGCGACACGAAGCCGAGCGCGGCGATCGCGCCCGCGACCAGCACCTGCGTGAGCAGCATCCAGCCGCGCCGCCTGCCCGGCTGCCAGCCGGGCAGGCGCGGCAGGTAGCGGTCCATCAGCGGCGCCCACAGGAACTTCCACGTATACGGGAACTGGATCAGCGCGAACAGGCCGATTTCCTTCAGGTTCACGCCCTCGGAGCGCAGCCAGGCCTGCACGAGGTAGACGAGCGTGAACAGGGGCAGGCCCGACGTGAAGCCCAGGAACACGCAGATCAGCATGTGCGTGTTCAGATAGGCTCGCCAGCCGGGGTGATCCTCGTGAGCGGTGAGTGCGGGCGCCTCGTGTGGCGTTTTCGACATGGACTGGAACTGGGTAGCGTTGACTGATTGCGGCGGCAGCGCGCGGCGGGGGGAGCTGCGCGGGCCGGGCCCGGCGTCCGTCAACGGCCCCCCGGCTCAGCTGCGCTTGACGCGGTAGACAGCAAGACTACCACGCCAGTTCGCTCCCCATCGAATCGGCTGGCCTTCGTGCAGCACGACGCGATCGAGGATCGTGACGCCGACTTCGGGCGCGAGCGCCTCGAAATCCTTGATCGTCAGCACCCGCACGTTCGGCGTGTTGTGCCACTGGTACGGCAGCGATTTCGACACGGGCATCCGGCCGTGCAGCACCGACAGCCGGTGCGGCCAGTAGCCGAAGTTCGGGAACGACACGATGCACTCGCGGCCGACGCGCGCCGTCTCGCGCAGGATCGCGGCCGTCTGGTGGATCGTCTGCAGCGTTTGCGACAGGATCGCGATGTCGAAGCTGTGGTCCTCGAACAGGCGCAGGCCGTCCTCGAGGTTCTGCTGGATCACGTTGATGCCGTTCTTCGCGCTTGCGAGCACGCCCGCGTCGTTCAGTTCGATCCCGTAGCCGGTGACGTCCAGTTCCTCCATCAGCAGCGCGAGCAGCGAGCCGTCGCCGCAGCCGAGGTCGAGCACGGTCGAGCGCGGCTCGACCCAGCGTGCGATCGTGCGGAAGTCCGCGCGCGCGGACAGGGAATTCAGCGCTTGCTGGTTCATACGCCCACCTCGTTGGCGATTCGTTCGTAATACGCGCGGATCAGGTTGTGATAGCGCGCGTCGTCGAGCAGGAACGCGTCGTGGCCGTGCGGCGCGTCGATCTCCGCGTAGCTGACCGTGCGCTTGTTGTCGAGCAGCGCCTTCACGATTTCGCGCGAACGCGCGGGCGCGAAACGCCAGTCGGTCGAGAAGCTCGCGATCAGGTATTTCGCCTGCGTTTGCGCAAGCGCGGCGGTCAGGTTGCCGTCGAACGCCTTCGCCGGATCGAAGTAGTCGAGCGCACGCGTGATCAGCAGGTAGGTGTTCGCGTCGAAGTAGTCGGCAAACTTGTCGCCCTGGTAGCGCAGGTACGACTCGACCTCGAACTCGACGTCGAAGCTGAAGTTGTACGCGTCGAGCGCGCCGTCGGCGCGGCGCAGCGCGCGGCCGAATTTCTCGGCCATGTCGTCGTCCGAAAGATACGTGATGTGGCCGATCATCCGCGCGACGCGCAGGCCGCGCTTCGGCTTCACGCCGTGCGCGTAGTAGTCGCCGCCGTGGAAGTCGGGATCGGACAGGATCGCCGAGCGCGCGACCTCGTTGAACGCGATGTTCTGCGCGGACAGCTTCGGCGTCGACGCGATGTCGATGCAGTGCGCGACGCGCTCCGGATACATCAGGCTCCATGCGAGTGCCTGCATCCCGCCGAGGCTGCCGCCCATCACGGCGGCGAAGCGCTCGATGCCGAACGCATCGGCGACGCGCGCCTGCGCATGCACCCAGTCCTCGACGGTGACGACCGGAAAGCGTGCGCCGTACGGCTTGCCCGACGACGGGTCGATGCTCATCGGGCCGGTCGAGCCGAAACACGAGCCGAGGTTGTTCACGCCGATCACGAAGAAGCGGTTGGTGTCGAGGGGCTTGCCGGGGCCGACCATGTTGTCCCACCAGCCGGTGCTGCGCGGATCGTCCGCGTAGACGCCGGCGACGTGATGCGACGCGTTGAGCGCGTGGCAGACGAGCACCGCGTTCGAGCGCGCGGCGTTGAGCTCGCCGTACGTCTCGACGACGAGCTGATAGTTGCCGAGCGCGCTGCCGCTTTGCAAGCGCAGCGGTTCGGCGAAGTGCATGGTCTGTGGAGCGACGATGCCGATCGATTCCATTCGTTCCGCCTTATGACTGGGCGGCTAAATGGTGTCGGCGAGGCGCGGAGTCGGAGATGCGCGGCTGACGACCTCTTTAGCCGCATTTGTAGTGAACCGCCGGGGCAAAGACAAAATCAAGGCCCGGCCGGTTCGCGCGCCCGCAATCGAGTCAGCAAATCGGCGCGCTTCCGACCTGCCGCCAAGGGGGCGGCAGGTCGGCAAAGTATAGCGGAAATCCGTAGGGCACGGATTTCACGACGCAGCCATCGGTTTTCAGGCGCGAATCGTCGAGTGTCGCGGTGGAGGCGCCCGGCACGAGGGGCGACACGCAGTCGCCAGTCGTGCCGGAGCCGCGAGAGGGGTTGTGCTGTCGGCAACGCTTCGCTTACTGCAAAATCAGCCGCAAATGCGCGTCGGCCTGCTCGCCGGGCGATTTCTGGAACCCGCCTTTCGCGAAGCGGTGCCACCTGCCGATCACGTAGCTGACGAGCAGGCTCGCCCGTGCAGCCGGATCGTAATCGGCCGGCAGCGCGAACGGCGCCGCGCCGTCCGGCGGCGCATTTGCTTCCGTGCGCGCAACCCGCAGGCATTGCTTGACGGTCGCTTCGATGCGGTCGAGCAACTGGTTCACGCGCTCGGTGAGCCGCTCGTCCTCGCCGACCAGCGCCTCGCCCGTCAGCACGCGCGTCATCCCCGGGTTCTTCGCGGCGAAATTGAGCATCGTCAGCGCGATCGTGCGCGCCTGCAGCACGCCGTTCGGCTCCTTCGCGACGATCTGGTTGACGAGGCCGAACAGCGACTGCTCGATGAACTCGATCAGCCCTTCGTACATCTTCGCCTTGCTCGGGAAGTGGCGGTACAGCGCGGCTTCCGACACGTCGAGCCGGGCCGCGAGCGCGGCCGTCGTGATCTTCTCGCGCTTCGGTGCCTCGAGCATCGTCGCGAGCGTCTGCAGGATCATCACGCGGCGCTCGCCCGGCTTCGGGCGCGGGCGGGAGGGTGTGGCCTGGCCTTCCGTTACGGCTTGGTCCTGCGGGTAAGTCGGCTGCATTTCTGTCGCCCCGATCGTGTGCCCAGTCGCAGCGATTTTAACGAACGAATCCGCTGGTCGACGTAATGCGGGCGGCCGGTGCCCGGCAAATGGCCGGGCAGGTGGCCGGTGATCCATACCGTGCCGATGCCGAGACGCTTGTAGCGCTTCAGGTGGTCGCGCGTATCCTCGACGAGGATCGCATCCGAAAAGCGCGCATGCGCGGCGCGCAGCGTCCGGCGCAGCATCGTGTGGTCGGGCTTCGCGCGCCACGTGCGGCGGTCGCGCATGTGCTCGATCGCGATCACGCGCTCGAACAGCCGTTCGATGCGCAGTTCGCGCAGCACCGCGCGCGCGTAGTTCTCCGGCGCGTTGGTCAGCACGAGCTTGCGGCCCGGCAGCGCGGCGATGATGTGTGCGAGGCCGCGCTCGGCGCGCACCATCGCGGGGAGATCGGAAAACGTGTGAACCGCGCGCAGGAAGTCGTGCGGATCGATCGGGTGATGGCGCGTGAGGCCGAGGAGCGCGGCGCCGTAGCGCTGCGTATAGCCGGTGCGCAAGCGGTCGGCTTCGGCGCGCTCGACCTTGAGCGCATCGATGATGTATTGCGTCATCGCACGGTTGATCTCGGGAAAGATCGCGTGCGATGCGTGGTGCAGCGTGTTGTCGAGATCGAACAGCCAGACGGGCGCACCGGCGCGCGGCCGGCTGCGCGAGATGCGCCGGCGCCGCAGCGGGGCCGGCAGGTCGGGGCTGGCGGTCTTGCGGCGCGTGCTCAATGCGAGCGGATCATCGTGCCGAACGGCTGCTCGGTCAGGATTTCCAGCAGCACCGAGTGCTCGATCCGGCCGTCGACGATGTGCACCGACTTCACGCCGCTCTTCGCCGCATCGAGCGCCGACGAGATCTTCGGCAGCATGCCGCCGGAGATCGTGCCGTCCTCGAACAGCGCGTCGATCTCGCGCGCGGACAAATCGGTCAGCAGGTTGCCGTCCTTGTCCATCACGCCCGGGATGTTGGTCATCATCAGCAGCTTCTCGGCGTTCAGCACCGTGGCGAGCTTGCCCGCGACGAGGTCTGCGTTGATGTTGTACGACAGGCCGTCTTCGCCGAAGCCGATCGGCGAGATCACCGGGATGAACGCGTCGTCCTGCAGCGCCTTCACGACTGCCGGGTTGATCGCCTCGACTTCGCCGACCTGGCCGATGTCGATGTACTGGCCCGGGTTGTCGCGGTCCGGCATCAGCAGCTTGCGTGCGTGGATCAGGCCGCCGTCCTTGCCCGTCAGGCCCACCGCGTGGCCGCCGAAGTGGTTGATCAGCGTCACGATGTCCTGCTGCACTTCGCCGCCCAGCACCCATTCGACGACTTCCATCGTCTCTTCGTCGGTCACGCGCATGCCCTGGATGAAGGTGCCGGCCTTGCCGATCTTTTTCAGCGCCTGGTCGATCTGCGGACCGCCGCCGTGGACGATCACCGGATTGATGCCGACCAGTTTCAGCAGGATCACGTCGCGCGCGAAGCCTTGCTTGAGCCGCTCTTCCGTCATCGCGTTGCCGCCGTATTTGATGACCACGGTCTTGCCGTGGTAGCGGCGGATGTACGGCAGCGCCTCGGCGAGGATTTCTGCTTTCAGCGTGGGGGCGATCTGCGAGAGGTCGATGGGCTCGGACATGGCGGCGGCTCAGGCTGGGAACGGTTGAAACACGGCGAATTGTACAGGAGTGGCGCAGCGCAGCATCGTGTTTTTGGGTGGGCCGGAGCGCTGGCGGCGCGGCTCGGACACCGCACGCGGCGGCCCGCCGGCTATGGCGTTGCGCGATGCGGGCGACGGTGCGCGGGCGGCGGCGGTGGGCAGGTTCGCGTGTGCTCGCGACGAACCTCGGCCGGGCGGCCGGCGCGCAAAATCCGTGCGCCGCGCTATGCTTGTCGCGTGGGGCGACTTCACGCCCGTTTCCGCGATTGCGCCATGACCGATTCCGCCGCCGACGCCCGTTCCGCCCCGCGCCGCGCGCGCTGCCCGCACTGCGGGCGCGGCTTCGATTGCGGCGCGCACACGCAGCCGTTCGACTGCTGGTGCGCGTCGATGCCGGCGCTGCCCGGCGGCACGCAGCCCGCGGCCGGCATGCGCTGCCGGTGCCCCGAGTGCCTGGCCGACGAGATCGCGCGGCGCATGGCCGGCGCGGCCGGCTGACGGCGCCGGCCGGGCACGCGGTGCGCTCCGTGCCCCCGCTTCGATCCGGCCCCGCTGGAGGCGCCGCCCGCTAAACGGGTAAACTGCCCGGATGCAACGAATCACCACCACCGGGCGCGTCAACCTCAGTCACCTGTTCTGGCTCCGCAATCTCGCGATCGTCGGCCAGCTCGTGACGATCGGCGTCGTGCAGACCTATTTCGGCGTGCATCTGCCGCTGCCGGCGATGCTGATGGTCATCGCGCTCGAAATCGTTTTCAACGCGCTGACGTGGGTGCGCGTGCTGCGCGCGCGGCCGGAAACCAATTTCGAGCTGCTCGGCCAGCTGTGGGTCGACCTCGGCGCGCTGTCCGCGCTGCTGTTCCTGTCGGGCGGCACGACCAACCCGTTCGTGTCGCTGTACCTGCCGTCGCTCGCGATCGCGGCGGCCGTGCTGCCGTGGCACCTGATGATCTGGCTCGCGGCGTTCGCGGTCGCGTGCTATGCGGCGCTCGGCTTCGATTCGGTGCCGCTCAACATGGACAATCCCGCGAACCTGTTCGACTACTACCGCACCGGGATGTGGGCGAACTTCATGGTCAGCGTCGGGCTGATCGCGTGGTTCGTCGCGCGCATGTCGAATGCGCTGCGCCAGCGCGATGCGGCGCTCGGCGAAGCGCAGCAGCACCTGCTGCGCGACGAGCGTGCGGTCGCACTCGGCGTGCAGGCCGCCACCGTCGCGCACGAGATGGGCACGCCGCTGTCGACGATCGCGATGCTCGCCGAGGAATTGCGCGACGCGGCGCGCGCCGATCCGGGGCTGGCCCGCTACGAGGCCGACCTGAAGGTGCTCGAGGAACAGATGACGCTCTGCACGTCGGCGCTCGCGCGCCTGCGCAGCCGCGCGAGCGCGCCCGCGAGCCGCCAGCCGGTGGACGACTGGCTCGACACGTTCGTCGAACACTGGCGCCTGCGGCATCCGCACGTGCAGTTCGAGCTGCTCGGCGCGCGTCCGGCGGGCGTCGCGCTCGACGACACGGTCGCGGCCGGCCAGATCCTGACGATCCTGCTCGACAACGCCGCGCGCGCGAGCCCGCAGCGTGTGACGCTGGCCGCGAAGGTCGCGCACGACCGCGCGGCCGACGAGATCGAATTCGAGGTATGCGACGACGGGCCCGGCATTCCGGCCGCGCTGCGCGAATCGCTCGGCGCGATGCCGGTCGACAGCACGCAGGGCGGGCATGGAGTCGGCCTGTATCTCGCGTTCAGTGCGGCCGTGCGGCTCGGCGGCGCGATCGAATTGTCCGATGTCACGCCGCGCGCGGCGGGCGGCAACGGGCGGGCCGGCGGTGCGGCGAACGGCCAGGCTGCGGCTGCATCGGGCCAACGCGCGGGCGAACGCATGGCCGAACGAACGGCCGGCACGCCGGACAGCCGCGCGGCCGGCGCAACCGCCGGGCGCGGTACGCGGGCCGTGCTGCGCCTGCCGGTCGTGCGCGTCGCGGCGCCGGCGGCCTCAACCAACACGTAGACGGAGAAACCACATGAGCGAGAACAATTTCCTGGTGATCGACGACAACGAGGTGTTCGCGGGCACGCTCGCGCGCGGCCTCGAGCGCCGCGGTTACGCGGTTCAGCAGGCGCACGACAAGGAGACGGCGCTCAGGCTCGCCGCGGGCGGCAAGTTCCAGTTCATCACCGTCGACCTGCATCTCGGCGAGGATTCGGGCCTGAGCCTGATCGCGCCGCTGTGCGACCTGCAGCCCGATGCGCGGATTCTGGTGCTGACCGGCTACGCGAGCATCGCGACCGCCGTGCAGGCCGTGAAGGAAGGCGCCGACAACTATCTCGCGAAGCCCGCGAACGTCGAGTCGATCCTGGCCGCGTTGCAGACCAACGCGACCGAAGTGCAGGCCGACGAGGCGCTCGAGAATCCGGTCGTGCTGTCGGTCGACCGGCTCGAATGGGAGCACATCCAGCGCGTGCTCGCGGAGAACAACAACAACATCTCGGCGACCGCGCGCGCGCTGAACATGCACCGCCGCACGCTGCAGCGCAAGCTCGCGAAGAAGCCGGTGCGGCAGTAAGTCCGGCGCGCGCGGTTTCGCGCGGCAAGCCGTTCGCGCGAGGGCGCCGGCGTCGGGCCGCGCGCCGGCTGCCGCAGCCGTCGCCTCGGACGCATGCGGTTGCGGTTCGCTGCGAGGATCGCCGCGGGAGCGCACCGGCGGCCGGGTGCGCGACACCTGCCGATTCGTTGCGTCAGTTTTCGCGTGGGCGCCGCGGAAGTACCCACAGCATTCTTCCCACCGCCTCGGCCTGGTTTCGCGAATGCGTTTTTTCGTAGATCGCGCGCAACTGGGTGCGGATGGTGGCGAGCGACACCCGGGCGCTCGCCGCGCATTCCTCGGGCGTTTTGCCGCCGATCAACGCCTCCGCAACGGCGGCTTCGGCACTCGACAGGCCGAACGCCTGCCGCAGTTGTTGCGCGACGACGAGCGGCGCGGCGCTTCGCTGTCTGGCCGTCACGAGCATCGTCGCGCCGCCGAACGCGGCATGGAGCGCCGGCCCGGCCAGCGCGGCGATGCCGAGAAAGATTTCGTGGGCGCCGTCCAGCGAGCCCGCCAGCGCGAGGCTCTCGCCGTTGCGGGTCTTCGCGACGCGTGCCAGCGCGGCCTTCAATGCATCGTTGTGCGGCGCGCTCGCGGCACTCAGGTGTCCATGCTCGAGCTTGAGACAGGTCGTCGCGCGCAACATCGACTCCGCTGCCCGATTGACGAAGACGACACGCGCATGCCGGTCCAGCGCGAACACGGCCAGACCCAGCTCTTCCATCAGTTCGGCGCCGAGCGCGGCGTCGCGGTGCAGCACGTTCGCATCCTGCCAGAGGTTGATCGCGCGTTGCAGATGTCCGGCCATGCCCGACAGCGCCGCGCGTTCCTCGGGCGAGTAAGGCGGGCGGCCGCAAGCCCTCAGCAACCCGAGCAGGATGTCGTCGCCGCCCGGGCGCGCCAGGCGGACGCCCATCAGATAACGAATGCCTGACGGAATCTGGTAGTCCTGGAAGAATTCGCTGCGCGCGACATCCTGCTCGGTGAGGTGATCCTGACAGCAGACGAATTGCCCGAGCGGTGCCTGCTCGACAAAGCTGCGGCGCGGATCGAGTGCGCCGTAGTACTGGTCGTAGAGCGCGACGACACTTTCCAGTTCCGCGCGCGGGGAGTAGATCGAGAACTGCGGCGCATTGCGCGCGGAGTCCCAGCTGAACATGTGAAAAACGTTTGCGCCGAGTGATTCGGATATCTGATGAAAGACTTCGAGAAAGCTGTCCGGGCGCAGCGCGGCCTCATAGAGGTCGCCGATGAGGTGGTCTCTTTGCATTGTTCTTCCCCGCTCCCGTTGGCTCGCGTGGAAATCGCGGCGCATCGGTCTTTGGTCTGATGATTTGCTTCGAACCCCGAATGTTCGGTCAGGCTATCACAGGTCCTTTGCGAACAGGGGTATGCGCGATCGCGATTTTCATCTACCTGGATGATGATCCGGAAAATCGGTTTTGCGAGAATCCCCGCCATTCAGCGTGCGTGCGCGACGCGTATGTCACGCAATAACCAGAAGGTCCTCGGGGAAAAGCAATGAAACGCACACCTGTCGTACTCGGTATTGCCGCACTGGTCCTGACTGCTTGCGGGGGCGGCAGCGATTCGTCGTCCGGCGGCTCGCCGCCGCCGGCCGCGCAGACGGTCAGCGGCGTCGCGGCGGCGGGTGCCGCGATGCAGGGGGCGACCGTCACGCTCGTCGACGCGACGGGCAAATCGGCCGACTGTCCGGCCGACGCGACCACCGGTGCGTTCCATTGCACGGTGACCGGCATGACCGCGCCCTTCGCGCTGTCGGCCGTCGGCAATGTCGCCGATTCGCAGGCGACGCTGATCTCGCTCAGCGCCACCGCGGGCACGCAGACGATCAACATCACGCCGCTCACGAATGCGATCGCCGCCACGATCGTCGGCGACAATCCCACGAAATTGCTGGGCAACACCGGACTGTTGCAGAGCAAGGTGACGGCGCAGGCCGTCGCCGGCACCGTGCAGGCCTACTCCGCCGCGCTGGCCGACGTGCTGGCCGCGACCGGCAACACCGGCGCCGACCTGATCGCCGGGCCGCTGACCGCCGGCGCGCCCGGGCTCGACCGGCTGCTCGACCAGTTGAAGGTCAACGTGCTGCCGGACGGCGGCGTGCAGATCAGCTCGGTGGCGGGCACTTCGAGCGATACGCCCGCGCAGCTTCAGCTCGCGCCCGGCGTCGCACCGCAAGCCGGCGACAAGGCCAGCCTGCCGGTCGTCGCGACCATCAACGGCGTGCCGCTGTCGAGCCTGCCGAGCGCCAGCGATCTCGCGTCGCTGCAGGCCGCGTTCAACCAATGCTTCGCCGGCACTACCGCCGTCGCGCGTCTCGGCGGCGGCGTGCCGGCCTGCAGCCGGCTCGTCGTCGACGACGTCGCGTCCGGCGCGTTGAACGCCGGCGTGCCCGCGGCCTACCTCAACAACGGGATGTCGTCGCAACAGGAGTTCGGCACGGCGCCGGGCATCGTGGCCGACGATGCGATGAACAACGCGAGCTTCAGCCTGCCGGAAGTGATTCGTGTGGTGGCCGGCGACACGATGTGGGTCAAGCTGTCGTGGACGCGCGCGGACGGCATTCGCGACGGCATGCAGCAGCATGTGCAGCTGGCGGTGAAGGAGGGCGCCCGAACGAGCGGCGACGCCGGCTGGCGCGTGATCGGCAACCGGCGCGCGGTGCTGAGCAAGGTGAATGCGAACGCGCAGAAGTGGGACTGGCTGAATCCGGCCAATCCGTCGACCGGCACCAACGCGTTCGTCGACTCGCTGAACCTGCAGGTCGGAATCGTCGATGCTGATGGCAAGGCCGTGGATTTCGCGATCGTCAAGGGCCCGGGCTTGCGCAACGGCGTGTTCCTGCAGCCGTCGAGCGGCACGTGCGACACGCTCAATATCCGCGCGCAGATCGCCAGCGGGCAGACGCCGGCCCAGCTCGCCGCGCTCGCGAAGGGCAGCCAATGCCGCAACAACTATCGGCTGGCCGGCGTCGCGCAGGACCCGGCGAACCAGGGTGTGTTCACGTGGCCGGGCGACGCGCCGCGCAACAACACCGCGTGGTCGAAGCCGCAATTGAGCGCAGCGGAGCTGGCCGACATCAAGCCGTTCAGCGCCTATACGATCGACCTCTACCAGAACGGCAGCACGGCCGCGCCGGCAAAGAGCTATACGGTCCGGCTGCGTACTCCGTCGCCGTTGCCCGACGCGCTGCGCCAGTATCAGTGGCACGACCCCGCGCAGTCGACGCGCGACATGCTGACGCCGGGCACGGCCGGCACGTTCGCGGGCGGCGCGACCTTCCCGCTCGGCTGGACCTCGAAAGCGGGGCTGCCGTTCGTCAAGCGCGGCAACGTGCAGATTCGCGCGACACCGGCGGGGCAGGCGTCGGCGGTCTTCGTCAACGGGACCGCGCGCGCCACGCCCGCGCAGCCGGGCACCGCCGTGACACTCAACGTGCCGGGCGATCAGGGTGTGGCGTTTCCGTCGGTGGCCGGCTGGACGGGCAGCACCGATTTTTCGTTCGCGAGTCTGAGCTGGTCGGATCCGTTCGACATGCAATTTACGGTGTCGGTCGAGTACGACCGCTGACGGGCCGGCGTCGGCGGGCCGCCACGCCCGCTCCAAAAAAAACGGGCGACTCCACTGGAGCCGCCCGTTTTTCGTCGGATGCCGGGTGCCGCGTTACAGCACGTAGCGCGACAGATCCTCGTCCTGCGCCACTTCGCCGAGCGCGCGGTCGACATACGTCGCGTCGATCGTCACGCGCTCGCCGGCGTGATTGCCGGCCGAGAACGACACTTCCTCGAGCAGTTTCTCGATCACCGTGTACAGCCGGCGCGCGCCGATGTTCTCAGTCTTCTCGTTGACCGAATACGCGATCTCCGCGAGGCGGCGGATGCCGTCCCGGGCAAATTCGAGCTGCACGTCTTCGGTCGCGAGCAGCGCCTGGTACTGCTTGACGAGGCTCGCGTCGGTTGCATCGAGGATCGCCTCGAAGTCCTCCACCGACAGCGATTCGAGCTCGACGCGGATCGGGAAGCGGCCCTGCAGTTCCGGAATCAGGTCGCTCGGCTTCGCGAGGTGGAACGCGCCGCTCGCGATGAACAGGATGTGATCGGTCTTCACCATCCCGTACTTCGTGTTGATCGTCGTGCCTTCGACGAGCGGCAGCAGGTCGCGCTGCACGCCCTGGCGCGACACTTCGCCGCCGCTGCCTTCATTGTTGCGCGACGTGATCTTGTCGATCTCGTCGAGGAACACGATGCCGTTCTGCTCGACGTTCTGCACGGCCTTCGTCTTCACTTCCTCGTCGTTGAGCATCTTCGCCGCTTCCTCGTCGGTCAGCAGCTTCAGCGCTTCCTTGATCTTCACCTTGCGGCGCTGTTTCTTGCCGCTGCCGAGGTTCGAGAACATCGAGCGGATCTGCTCGGTCATCTCTTCCATCCCGGGCGGCGCCATGATGTCCATGCCGACCGACGGCTGCTCGAGGTCGAGCTCGACTTCCTTGTCGTCGAGCTGGCCTTCGCGCAGGCGCTTGCGGAACGTCTGGCGCGTCGTGTTGTTGTCGTCGTTCGCGTGCTCGGCATTGCCGCCGAAGCCCACCGCGCGCGGTTGCGGCAGCAGGATGTCGAGGATGCGGTCTTCCGCCTGGTCGGTCGCCTTGCTGCGCACCTTGCGCATCTCGGATTCGCGCGTCTGCTTGACCGAGATCTCGATCAGGTCGCGCACGATGCTGTCGACGTCGCGGCCGACGTAGCCGACTTCGGTGAACTTGGTCGCTTCGATCTTGATGAACGGCGCATCGGCGAGCTTCGCGAGGCGGCGCGCGATTTCGGTCTTGCCGACGCCCGTCGGCCCGATCATCAGGATGTTCTTCGGCGTGATTTCCGTGCGCAGCGGATCGGCGACCTGCTGGCGGCGCCAGCGGTTGCGCAGCGCGACCGCGACGGCCTTCTTCGCCTTGTTCTGGCCGATGATGTGCTTGTCGAGTTCCGAGACGATCTCGGCAGGGGTCATGGTGCTCATGGGGCGGTCCTTACTCGATCGTTTCGATGATGCGGTTGTGGTTCGTGTAGATGCACATGTCGCCGGCGATCGCGAGCGACTTCTCGACGATCTCGCGCGGCGACAGCTCGGTGTTCTCGGCGAGCGCGCGGGCCGCGGCCTGCGCGTACGCGCCGCCCGAGCCGATCGCGCAGATGCCGCCTTCGGGGTCGAGCACGTCGCCGTTGCCGGTGATCACGAGCGTGGTGGTCGCATCGGCCGTGATCAGCATCGCCTCGAGGCGGCGCAGCATCCGGTCGGTGCGCCAGTCCTTCGCGAGCTCGACGGCCGCACGGGTCAGGTTGCCCTGGTGCTTCTCGAGCTTCGCCTCGAAGCGGTCGAGCAGCGAGAACGCATCGGCGGTGCCGCCCGCGAATCCGACCAGAACCTGGTTGTTGTAGATCCGCCGCACTTTCCGCGCGCCACCCTTCATGACGATGTTGCCGAGGGTTACCTGGCCGTCGCCGCCAAGCGCGACCTTGTCGCCGCGCCGGACCGAAACGATGGTCGTGCCGTGAAATTGCTCCATCTGCGTTCCTTGAGAAAAACGGGGAAGAGTCGGGCGGCGCGAGGCGCCGCCGCGTGAATCGCAGTGCGCCGGGGAGCGACCCGGCGCGCGTCCGTTTCATTTTAGGGCGGGCGCGGCGATATCAAGAGGCGGGAGGCAAATCGACCGGTGGGGAAACCGGTGCAGGAAAAACAAAAAGCGCGCGGCAGGCCGCGCGCTTTCGGGAAGCAGCGTGTCGGAGCGGAACGCCGCTCGATCAGTCGCCGAACAGCTTCTGGCGCAACTCGCGGCGCTCCTGCGCCTCGAGCGACAGCGTGGCCGTCGGACGCGCGAGCAGGCGCGGAATGCCGATCGGCTCGCCGGTTTCCTCGCACCAGCCGTAATCGCCGGAATCGATGCGGGCGAGCGACTGCTGAACCTTCTTGAGGAGCTTGCGTTCGCGATCGCGCGTGCGCAACTCGAGCGCGTGCTCTTCCTCGATCGTCGCGCGATCGGCGGGATCGGGGACGATCACCGTCTCGCGCAGGTTCTCGGTCGTCTGGCCTGCATTCTTGAGGATGTCCGCCTGCAACTGTTCGAGCCGATTTTTGAAGAAGGCGAGCTGATCCTCATTCATGTAATCCTTGTCGCTCATCTTCAGGATTTCGGCTTCGGTCAAGAGTTTCTTCGTCATCTGCTTGCTTCTTCAATGTGCGGCAAATCAACAGATATTGCCTGCACTTTGGGATTACCCGCAACCGCGTTTGCATTCATTTGCGATTTGCCGCCGCGGGGCCGAAAGCCTCTGGAAAAACCGGTTCTCAAATACCAGGATAGGCCTGGCGCGGATTTGCGCGCGCGGCGAACCGGTGTGCTGCGCGGCAGATCGCATCGGCCGCGGCCGGGTGGCGGATTGGCGATCCGGCGCGGTTGCGATGCCCGGAAAACTGGTTCAGCAAGAACCGGGCCTGTTTGTTGCCGTACTCCAGCGGGCACGTATTGTAACTGAATCGCAAGCGGGCGCCGTATCGGGTCGATCCCCGTCGGCTGCGCCAATATCTAGAAAATATAACGCGCAAATCGCGAAAAAGCGATGACGGCGAAACCCTGCCCGTACGCCGCCGCCGGGGCCGCCGCGAAAGCGGCGGCGCGGGCGGGGCGCAAAGGGGCAAAAAGGGCCGCAAACGCGCCGCCCGCGCGCGTCAGGCGAGGCAGGCGTCGAGGCCGTCGGTGATCAGGTCCTGCGGCAGGTCGACGCCGATGAAGACCATCTTGTTGGTCTTCTTTTCGGCCGGCAGCCACTTGGCGGCGAGGTCGCTGCCCATCATCTGGTGCACGCCCTGGAACACGACCTTGCGGTCGACGCCCTTCATGAACAGCACGCCCTTGTAGCGCAGCATCCGCTCGCCGTAGATCTGCAGGATGCCGCCGAGGAAGTCTTCCAGCTTGTTCGGGTCGAACGGGCGGTCGTTGCGGTACACGAACGACTTGATCTTGTCGTCGTGGTGCGCGTGGTGGTGATGGTGATGGCCGTGGTCGTGATCGTGCGCGCATTGACCGTGATCGTGGTCGCAATCGGCGTGATCGTGATCATGGTCGTGATCGTGGTGGTGGTGCGCGTGATCGTCCTCGGCGAGGAAGTCGGGGTCGATCTCGAGCTTCGCGTTCAGGTTGAAGCCGCGCAGGTCGAAGATTTCCTTGATGTCGGCTTCGCCGAAATTCACGACCTTGATCGCGGCCCTCGGGTTCATGTGCATCAGGCGGTGCTTGAGATCGGCGACGGTCTGGTCGTCGACGAGGTCCGACTTCGTGATGAACAGGCGGTCGGCGAAACCGACCTGGCGCTGCACGACTTCGTGTTCGTCGAGCTGTGCGTCCGCGTGCTTCGCGTCGACGAGCGTGATGACCGCGTCGAGCAGGAAGTCGTCGGCGATTTCGCTGTCGATGAAGAAGGTTTGCGCGACGGGGCCCGGGTTCGCGAGGCCGGTCGTCTCGATCACGATGCGGTCGAAGTCGAGCTTGCCTTCGCGCTTCTTCGCGGCCAGATCGCCGAGCGCGCGTGCGAGGTCGCCGCGGATCGTGCAGCAGATGCAGCCGTTGCTCATCTGGATGATCTGCTCGTTCGAATCCTGCACGAGGATTTCGTTGTCGATGTTCTCTTCGCCGAACTCGTTCTCGATCACGGCGATCTTCATGCCGTGCTGTTCGTTCAGGATGCGCTTGAGCAGCGTCGTCTTGCCGCTGCCGAGAAAGCCGGTGAGGATGGTGACGGGAGTGGCCATGTCGGTCGCCTGTGGTTCGTGAATCGGGGTCAAAACCAGGATGTGCGTCGCGCCCTCGCGCTGCGAGCCGGGGCGCACAACCATCCATTGAAACATACCTGTCAAGCCCCCGCCCGTCGTCCGGACGACAGGCGAAAGCGCTGGCCCGCCAGGCGGGGCCGGCGGACCAGGGTGTCCGCCAAGATCGGGGCGATCAGACGATTTGCAACAGCAGGCCCTTCAGATATTCGCCTTCCGGGAACGCGGCGAGCAGCGGGTGATCGACGCCCGCGCCGAGCCGCTTCAGGATGCGTGCGTCGACCTTCGCGTCGGCTGCCGCGCCCGCGACGATCTTCTGGAACAGGTCCATGTCGATCGCGCCCGAGCACGAGTACGTGAACAGCAGGCCGCCCGGGCGCAGCAGCTTGAAGCCGCTCAGGTTGATGTCCTTGTACGCGCGCGCCGCGCGATCGACGCTGTCTCGGGTCGGCGCGAACTTCGGCGGATCGAGCACGATCAGGTCGAAACGCTCGCCTTCGTCGACGAGGCGGCGCAGCGTCTTGAATGCGTCGGCGTCCAGCCAGGTCGCGCGTTCGGCATCGAAGCCGTTGGCGACGACGTTCTGCTGCGCGAGCGCGAGCGCATCGCCCGACGAGTCGATCGACACGACGCGTTTTGCGCCGCCCTTGAGCGCCGCGAGCGAGAAGCCGCCCGTGTAGCAGAAGCAGTTCAGCACGTCGCGGTCGGCCGCGTACTGCGCGACGAGCGCGCGGTTGTCGCGCTGGTCGACGTAGAAGCCCGTCTTGTGGCCGTTCGGCACGTCGACGTGATAGCGCACGCCGTTTTCGTTCGCGATCAGCGTCGCGGGCGGCGCATCGCCGGCCAGCACGCCGGTCGTCTGTTCGAGCCCTTCCTTGTCGCGGATCGACACGTCCGAGCGCTCGTACACGTTCGGGCAGCCCGTCGCACCGGTGAGCGCCGCGACGATCGCGTCCTTCCATGCTTCGACGCCCGCGGCCATGAACTGGCAGACGAGCTGGCCGCGCGGCGCCGCGCCGGCTTCCGCGGTGTCCGCCACGTAGTAGTCGACGATCAGCCCCGGCAGCCCGTCGGCCTCGCCGAACACAAGCCGCACCGCGCCGGTGCCGGACACCATCGTCGTGCGGTGCGCGACCGCGCGCTGCACGCGGCGCTTGAAGAACGCGTGGTCGATCGGCTCGTTCTCGTCGAAGCTCCACACGCGCACGCGGATCTGCGACTGCGGGCTGTACGCGCCGCGCGCGAGGAAGCGGCCGTCGTGCGTGCGCACGATCACGGTTGCACCGGGCGCGGGCTTGCCGTCGACGCGGTCGATCGCATTGGCGTAGATCCAGGGATGGCGGCGCAGCAGCGATTTTTCCTTGGACGGCTTGAGTGTGACGGTTTGCATGATGGGATCGAAATGGGCCGCGCCCGAAGCCGACCGTTGCCGGTCGCCGCGCGCGGTGGGTAACACGGGACGCGCGTCAGTCGCGCTTCTTCGCGCGCGGATGCGCGCTGTCGTAAATCTTCGCGAGATGCTGGAAGTCGAGCGACGTATAGACCTGCGTCGCGGCGACGCTCGCGTGGCCGAGCAGTTCCTGCACCGCGCGCAGGTCGCCGCTCGACTGCAGCACGTGCGTCGCGAACGAGTGGCGCAGCACGTGCGGATGGACGTTGGCGGGAATGCCGGCGGCGAGCGCCGCGCGCTTCACGCGCTCGCGCACGACGCCGGGCGACATCCGGTTGCCGCGCACGGACACGAACAGCGGATGCGGGTCGTGCTTCACGAATTCGCCGCGCACCGCAAGCCATGCATTCAGCGCATCGATCGCCTTGCGGCCGACCGGCACCTTGCGCTCCTTGTTGCCCTTGCCGCGCACGGTGACCTCGGCTTCGGCGAGATCGAGCCAGCCGGCCGAGCGGTAGCCGTCGACCTGCGTGTACATCACGTCGAGCCCGATCAGCTCGGCCAGGCGCAGCCCGGACGAATAGAACAGCTCGAGGATCGCGTGATCGCGGATGCTCTCGGTCGTGCCGGCGAGCGGTGCGTCCATCAGCGCCGACGCGTCGTCGACCGACAGCGCCTTCGGCAGCGTTTTCGGGCGCTTCGGCGCGCGCACCGCGGCAACCGGGTTCGCGGGCATCTCGATGCGCTGCGCGAGCCAGCGGTAGAACGCGCGCCATGCCGAAAGGCGGTGCGAGATCGAGCGCGCGGACAGCCCGCCCGCATGCGCGCGCGCGACCGCGCCGCGCATGTCGACGGCCGTCAGCGTGTCGAGCGGCCGGCCGGCCGCGAGCTTCTTCAGTTCGTCGAGTTCGTGCGTGTACGCGCGCAGCGTATGTTCCGACAGCTGCCTGACGTGCTTCAGGTTCGACAGGTAGGCGGCGACCGGATCGTCTGTCATCGCGTGCGCGGTCAGTGCGGCAGCAGGCGCGTGAGCGCCGCGCTCGCGAGCGTCGCGATCTGCGCGAGGAAGTCGGTGGCCATCCCGTCGTGGAAGCGGCGCGGATCGGGCGAGCCGAGCACCAGCAGGCCGAACGCGGGCGCGTCGGCGCCGGCGAGCGGCGCGCGCAGTGCGAGCAGTGCGACCGATGCGGCCGAGCCGTCGCCGGCCGGCGCGGCTTCAGCGCCTTCCGCCGCATTCGCGGCCGAGGCGGCTACCGCGGGCGCGAGCCACTGCGCGGCCTCGAAGCCCGTGTTTGCGCCGCAGTACGGCGTCGACAGGCCGTTCGTGAACAGCCGCACTTCCTCGCCGACCTGGCGCGCGAAGTCGGCCTGCGCGTAGGTGTCGGCGACGTCCCACACGCGCAGCGCGGTTTGCGGCACGTCGAACACGTCGGCGATGCCGTCGGCGATCGTGCGCGGCAGCGCGTACGGATCGCGTTCCGCGATCACGCGTGCGGTCCAGCGGCTGAACTTCGCGGACAGGCTGTCGTTCTCGTGGCCATAGCGCACGAGTTCGGCGAGGCGGCGCTCGAGATGCTTGTTCTTGTCGCGCAGCATCTCCATCTGCCGCTCCTGCAGCGAGATCGCGGCCTTGCCGTGCGGGTTCGCGAGACGGATCGTCGCGAGCAGTTCGGCGTGCTGCGCGAAGAATTCGGGATTGGCGAGCAGGTAGTCGGCGACTTCGCGATCGTTCATGTGGCTGGAGCGTTCAATTATCAAGGACGTTGCAGGGTCAGGCGTTCAGGTCGATCTCGCCTTCGAACACGGTCGTGGCGGGCCCGGCCATCATCAGCGCGGCGGTTTCGTCGCGCGCGCCGTCCCAGGCGATGGTCAGCGTGCCGCCGTGCGTGTGCACGGTCACCGGCGAATCGAGCAGGCCGCGCCGGATGCCGGCCGCGACCGCCGCGCACGCACCCGTGCCGCACGCGAGCGTCTCGCCCGCGCCGCGCTCGTACACGCGCAGCTTCACTTCATTGCGCGACACGATCTGCATGAAGCCGGCGTTCACGCGCTGCGGGAAGCGCGCGTGGCGCTCGATCAGCGGGCCTTCTTCCAGCACGGGATACGCTTCGACATCGTCGACGACCTGCACCGCATGCGGATTGCCCATCGACACCGTCGAAATCCAGCGCGTCGCGCCGCCGACGTCGAGCGGCCACAGCGTGTCGCGGCCTTCGGTGCGGCCGTCGAGGCCCGACGCATCGTACGGCACCTGTGCCGGCGCGAACACGGGCGCACCCATGTCGACGACGACTTCGCCGTTGTCCTGCAGCGTCAGCGTGATCAAGCCCTTCATGACCTGCACGCGCACGCTGCGCTGGTCGGTCAGGCCGCGGTCGCTGACGAACTTCACGAAGCAGCGCGCGCCGTTGCCGCAGTGTTCGACTTCGCCGCCGTCGCAGTTGAAGATCCGGTACTTGAAATCCGCGCCTTCGACGGTCGGTTTTTCGACGAGCAGCAACTGATCGGCGCCGATGCCGAAGTGCCGGTTGGCGAGCGCGCGCACCTGCGCTTCGGTGAGCGGCGGCAACGCGCGCGAATAGCCGTCGAGCACGACGAAGTCGTTGCCCGCGCCGTGCATCTTGGTGAACGAGAGTTTCACTGGGTCCGGGATTCCATGGCGAACAAGGCGGCCAGCACGACGCGAACGGCCCGCGGCCATGCCGGGCGGTCTCGTTCGTCGTGCTGATCTCAGCCGTAAATGATACATGCAGCCGACAGGGGCGTCCCGCGCGGACGGGCGTTTCGCGTCGCCAGTGGAGATGGGATGGGCGGTATCTATCGATCGGTCGACTGGTCGCGTCAGCGGCGAGGGGACAAATTGACGCAGTGTGGTGGGCGTTGTCGCAGCGCAGGCGAGGCTTGGCGATGCGTGCCCGACGCACGGTAAAAGCACGGGACGACCCGGATGAGCGTTTTCGTACGGGTCAAATTGACAAGGTTATCAAGCGATTCGTATAGTCTGGCTATACGCCTGTAGGCCATGCTGTCGACATCGCGACTTGAGTGTGGGAGGTCCATGATCAAGTCATGGCAGCACAAGGGGCTGGAAGCGTTTTTCATGAACGGGAGCAAGGCGTGCATCCTGCCGGACCATGCTCCAAGACTGCGGCGCCAGCTTGCCCGTCTCGACGTGGCGAGCCGGCCGCTCGACATGAACGTGCCGGGCTGGCGGTTCCACGGTCTTGCCGGCGGGCTGGAAGGTTACTACGCGGTGAGCGTGAGCGGTAACTGGCGCCTGACGTTCAGGTTTGAGGGCTCCGATGTCGTCCTGGTCAATTACCAGGATTACCACTGAGGTGATTTAAGCCATGACACGCATCTTCAATCCGCCTCATCCGGGCGAAGCGCTGCGCGATGACGTGCTGCCGGCGCTCGGCCTGACCGTCACCGAGGCCGCCGCGCAGCTCGGCGTGACGCGCGCGGCGCTGTCGCGGATCCTGCACGGCCATGCCGGCATCTCGCCGGAAATGGCGCTGCGTCTCGAAGCGTGGCTGGGCGAGGACAGCGGCGGCAGTGCGGATCTATGGCTCGCGCAGCAGGTTGCGTTCGATCTCTGGCAGGCGCGCGCGAAAGGCGCGCCGAAGGTGGCGAGAGCGCGAGCGCAGGCGCGCGCATGACGGCGCGCCCGCGGGTTTCGCCCGGCAGGGTCAGTACAGGCTCGGCTCGCCGGGCGGGCGCGTCTTGAAGCGCTTGTGGACCCAGTAGTACTGCTCGGGCATCAGCGGGATCTGTTCCTCGAGGAATTCGTTCATCCGCCGCGCGTCGAGATCGTCGTCGCCGGTCGGGTACCGATCCCACGGCTTGAATACCTTCAGCCGGTAGCCCTTGTAGTTCGGCAGCACCTCGCCGATGAACGGCACGAGCTGCGCTCGGCCCGTCTTCGCGAGCCGGCCGACGGCCGTCAGCGTGCAGGCCGGCACGCCGAAGAACGGAACGAACGTCGAGTTGCGCAGCCCGTAGTCCATGTCGGCGCCGAGCATCACGGGCTTGCGGTCGCGCAGCCAGCGCAGCACGACGCGCGCACTGTCCGCGCGGCCGACCATCTCGGCGTCGAAGCGCCCGCGCGCCTTCTTCGCTTCTTCCTCGAGCACCGCGTTCGAGAATGGCTGGTAAAGCGACCCGCAGCGGCGCTGCAGCGACCGGTTGAGCCAGATCGAACCGGCTTCGATGCCGACGAAGTGCAGGCCGAGGAACAGCGTCGGCGGCAGGTCGGGATCGGTGAGGTCGACCGCGCTGTCGACCTGGATCAGCTTCTCGAGCTTCTTCGCGGAGCCGAACCACTGCACGCTGCGCTCGACGTAGCTGCGGATCGCATGGCGGAAATGCAGGCCGGCCACTTCCTCGCGCCGTTCGTCGCTCCAGTCCGGGAAGCAGAGTTTCAGGTTGGTGTGTACGATGCGTTTTCGCCGGCTGGGGATCTGGTACAGCATCCAGCCGAGACCGTCGCCGAGCCGCGCGGTCAGGCCGTACGGCAACAGGGCGAGCAGCTTCAGGAAGCCGATGGCGAGATGCGTGCCGAGGCGGCCTAGCATGCGGCACCTCCGTGGGGCCGGATGGCCGGCGCGTTGCGAGCAGGGTGGTAAGACAGCGGAAGAAACAGCACGGGCGGCGCTCTGTGACAATTCAGGAAAGCCGCTATAATACGGGCTTCGCCGAGTTAACTGACAACTTGCGGGGCGAAGCCGGCTGGCGCGAAGCGCGCTGCCCGGTCCTGGTAATCCGCTAAAGCGTCGCCGCTTCAGGCCCAACGAAGCTGGCTACGTGAAACCAACCGTAACCACACAGGAGCCTGAAAAAGTGGCAAACGATTATCTCTTCACGTCCGAATCCGTCTCCGAAGGCCATCCGGACAAAGTCGCGGACCAAATCTCGGACGCGATTCTCGACGCCATCCTCGAGCAGGACAAATATTCGCGCGTTGCGGCGGAAACGCTGTGCAACACGGGTCTCGTCGTGCTGGCCGGTGAAATCACCACGACGGCCAACATCGATTACATCCAGATCGCGCGCGACACGATCAAGCGCATCGGCTACGACAACACCGACTACGGCATCGACTACAAGGGTTGCGCGGTGCTCGTCGCATACGACAAGCAGTCGCCGGACATCGCCCAGGGCGTCGATCGTGCCCACGACGACAACCTCGACCAGGGTGCGGGCGACCAAGGCCTGATGTTCGGTTATGCGTGCGACGAAACACCGGAACTGATGCCGCTGCCGATCCACCTGTCGCACCGTCTCGTCGAGCGCCAGGCCAGCCTGCGCCGCGACGGCCGCCTGCAGTGGCTGCGTCCGGACGCGAAGTCGCAGGTGACGGTCCGCTACGTCGACGGCAAGCCCGATTCGATCGACACCGTCGTGCTGTCGACGCAGCACGCACCGGACATCGAGTTGCCCGCGCTGCGCGAAGCCGTGATCGAGGAAATCATCAAGCCGACGCTGCCGGCCGACCTGATCAAGGGCGACATCAAGTTCCTCGTGAACCCGACCGGCCGGTTCGTGATCGGCGGCCCGCAGGGCGACTGCGGCCTGACGGGCCGCAAGATCATCGTCGATACGTACGGCGGTGCCGCACCGCACGGCGGCGGCGCGTTCTCGGGCAAGGATCCGTCGAAGGTCGACCGTTCGGCTGCGTATGCAGGCCGCTACGTCGCGAAGAACATCGTCGCCGCCGGCCTCGCGTCGCGCGCGCTGATCCAGGTGTCGTACGCGATCGGCGTTGCCGAGCCGACCTCGGTGATGGTCAACACGTTCGGCACGGGCCGCGTGTCGGATGCGGTGATCACGAAGCTCGTGCGCGAGCACTTCGACCTGCGTCCGAAGGGCATCATCAAGATGCTCGACCTGCTGCGCCCGATCTACGAGAAGACCGCTGCTTACGGCCACTTCGGCCGCGAAGAGCCGGAATTCTCGTGGGAAGCGACCGACAAGGCGCTCGCGCTGGCCGAAGCGGCCGGCGTGGAGCCGACGGCACGCGTCGCGTAAGCGTCGTTCGCCCGAAACGAAAAACCCCGGCATTGCCGGGGTTTTTTTATGGATTCCGATCGCCGGCGCAACGGCGGCGATCATGGCGGGCAGTGCCCGCCGGCGCAGCTTCAGCGCGCGCCGAACCCGAACCAGCCATTGCTGGCCGCGAGGCGGCGCGGGCGGTTGACGCGGCGTTGCGGGCCGAGCGCGCGGCGCAGCGCGAGCGCGCGCAGCGACGACGGCTTTTGCAGCAGCGAGCGCAGGCCGGCACGGCGTGCGAACGTCTGCGCGCTCATCATCGAGAAAAACGCGTGGAACCACGCGCGGATGCCGTCGAGCCGGCCGTGCGCGGGCGCGCGCTCGGCCAGCGCCTGCGTGCGTGCGCGGTGATGGCGCAGCGGGCGGGCAGGAGCGGACGGCGCGACGCGCTTCGCAGCGCGGTTGAGACGGGAAGTCAGACGGAATGGCATGTGAACGATGCTTCGCTTGTATGGATGGCGCCCTTGAAGAGCGCACTGGTATGAACGGCCTCGGATGACGCAACGGATCATATCGAAAGCCGCTGCGCGCCGCGCCCGCCAGAATTGACAGGCCGCGACAGGCTACAGGGGATTCATGACGGGCAAAAGTCGCGATAAACCCTTGTGCCGCAAGGCGTGTGCCGCATACCGCCTGTCGGTGAGGCCAGCGCCGTGCCGCACAGTTCCCTTGCGCCAGATCAAATCGGCGATTGGCATGCCCCTGCGTACGACAATGGCGCTGTTCGCGGCATCCGGCGCCGATTTACAATCGTCACATTCACACAATAAACGTCTGGCATCCCATGTCGTCTCCATTGCAGTCGGAATCGATCCGCGCGCAAGTCGCGGAATTGCGCGAACGCGGGTTCGTCGTCGCGCGTGGCCTCGTCGGCGAGCAGCAATGCGCGGCGCTCAAGCGGATTGCAGAGCGGCAGTTGCAGGAGGCTGCCGAGCCGATCGAGTTCGAGGCGGACCTGCGCTACCCGGGCGCACCCGAGTCGAAGCATGCGCCGGGCGGGCACACGGTGCGGCGGCTGCTCGATGCGTACTCGCGCGATCCGGCATTTGCCGAGCGCGCGGTCGCACCCGAAATCGGCGCGTGGATGCGCGAGTATTTCGGCGAAGAGCCCGTGCTGTCGCGCGCGCATCACAACTGCATGATGACGAAGCACCCCGCGTACGGCAGCCTGACGGGCTGGCATCGAGACTTCCGCTACTGGGCGTTCGAGCGTTCGGACATGGTGTCGGTATGGCTCGCGCTGGGGCCGGAAACGAACGAGAACGGTGCGTTGTGGCTCGTGCCGGGTTCGCATACGGCCGAATTCGGGCCTGAAGCGTTTGACGATGCGAAGTTCTTCCGCAGCGACCTGCCGGAGAACCGGAAGATGATCGACGCGGCCACGTGCCCGTCGCTCCAGGCGGGCGACGTCGTGTTCTTCCACAGCAACACGCTGCATTCGGCCGGGCAGAACCGTTCCAACCAGGTGAAGTTCTCGCTCGTGTACACGTATCACGGCGCGAGCAACCGGCCGGTGCCCGGCACGCGCTCGGCGGCGAAGCCGGAAGTGCAGTTCTAGGTGCGGATCGGTCGGCGCGGCGAGGCCGCGACGATCACGCGATGCGGCGCATCGCGGGCGAATGAAGCAACGGGCGGCCTGGCCGCCCGTTTCGTTTTGCGCGGCCCGATCAGGGTGACGCGGGCCGTTCGCGCGGCTGCGCGATCAGCGCTTGCCGCCCGGCATCGCGAGGCCGATCAGGCCGACGAACGAAGCGACGGCGCCGCCCACGATCAGCAGGATCGTCTTCGTGGCGGGCGAGCCGGTGAAGAGGCGCGACATGTTGTCGTTGATCGAATGGAACGACTGGCCGCCGAAATACAGCAGCACGACGCCGCCGACGAGCAGCGCAACCGAGATGACGCGGGACATACCAACCTCGCTGAAACGGTGATTCGAGACGCCGCAGTGTAGGCGACGACCGCGGTCGCGTCCATCGCCGTGCGCGCATCGGCCGCCTTCGTTACCATAGCCGTCGTGCGTTTTCTTCGCCGCCGTCGCGCCCTGTGCGCGGCCGGCGCGCGCCCCTCCCTCCGACGTCCTGACGGGAAATACTCATGGCCTACGAAGCAGCTTCCGAACGTTATGCGGACATGCAATACCGCACCTGCGGCAAATCCGGGCTCAAACTGCCCGCGCTGTCGCTCGGCTTGTGGCACAACTTCGGCGACTCGACGCCGATCTCGACGCAGCGCGAGATCCTGCGCACCGCGTTCGACCTCGGCATCAACCACTTCGATCTCGCGAACAACTACGGGCCGCCGTACGGCAGCGCCGAAACCAACTTCGGCCGGCTGCTGAAGGAGGATTTCCTGCCGTATCGCGACGAGCTGCTGATCTCGACGAAAGCCGGCTGGGACATGTGGCCGGGGCCGTACGGCAGCGGCGGCGGGTCTCGCAAGTACGTGCTCGCGAGTCTCGACCAGAGCCTGCAGCGGATGGGGCTCGACTACGTCGACATCTTCTATTCGCACCGCTTCGACGCGCACACGCCGCTCGAGGAAACGGCGGGCGCGCTCGCGTCGGCCGTGCAGCAGGGCAAGGCGCTCTACATCGGCATTTCGTCGTATTCGGCGGCGAAGACGCGCGAGATGGCCGAGTTGCTCGCGCAGTACAAGGTGCCGCTGCTGATCCACCAGCCTTCGTACAACATGCTGAACCGCTGGATCGAGAGCGACCTGCTCGGCGCGCTCGACGACGTCGGCGCGGGCAGCATCGCGTTCACGCCGCTTGCGCAGGGGCTGCTCACGTCGAAGTACCTGAACGGCGTGCCGGCCGACGCGCGCGTGAACAAGCCGGGCGGCGGCTCGCTGAAGCAGGATCACCTGAGCGCGGACAACCTCGAGCATGTGCGCAAGCTCAACGCGATCGCCGAACGGCGCGGTCAGAGCCTCGCGCAGATGGCGCTTGCGTGGGTGCTGCGCAATGGCCGCGTGACGTCCGCGCTGATCGGCGCGAGCCGTGCCGAGCAGGTGCGTGAAAACGTCGGCGCGCTGAAGAACCTCGAATTCTCGGCGGAGGAACTCGCGGAGATCGATCGTTACGCGACGGAAGGCGGCATCAATCTGTGGGAAAAGCCGTCCACCGATCAGGCGATCTGACCGGCAGTCGATACGGCATGCGAAACATCGCATGCCGTATTGCGGGCAGCCTGCCGCATCGATGCGGCGCAGCGATGCGCGTCAGGCACGGGGCGCGCGGCTAGAGCAGTGCTGGCAAGCCTTCGACCAGCAATACCGCGACGCCGACGCCGAGGATGACGCCCAGCACGCGCATCAGGTTGTGGCGGAATTCGGTTGCGCACGGCACCGCGCCGAGAAATAGCGCTCCGGCCAGCGCCATCGGGATCAACAGAATGAAGTCGCCGATCGTGAAATAGGTCGTCATGCGTGTCTCCAGTGTCGGCCGGAGTTGGCGCTTCAGCGCTTACTTCGGCCCCATGCCGGGTATTTCTAGTATTGGTCCGACCCGATTGCGAGCGGGGCGGTCAATTCGAGTATAGGCAACCCGGCGATGTTTTCGCTATCCGAACCATTAAAAATCAGCGGAAAAGCCTCGCGAGTCGCGCATTTTTCCCGCAAGTTCGACGAACGCCTTGCACGCATCTTTCCCGTTCCTTTCGATTTTCGCGGAATTGTCGTATGTGTCCGATGCAGGCCGCCGCACCTGCGGGCGCAGCGGCCTGTCCGCTTATGTGCGGTCGGGTTGCGTGCGTGCGGCCGGCGCGCGGAACACGAGCGCGAGCCCGGCGATGATCGCGCCCATACCGGCGAGCGCGAGCGGTTCGGGCCGGTTGCCGAGCGACACGGCATCCATCAGCGTGGTGACGACGGGCACGAGATAGAACAGGCTCGTCACGTTGACGAGATCGCCGCGCTGCATCAACCGGTAGAACAGCAGTTGCGCGATCACCGAAATCACGATGCCGAGCCACAGGAGCGGCACGACGAACGCCCAGCTCATGTCGAACGAAATCGGCCGGAACGGCACGATCGCCACGCACAGCGCGAGGCCGATCGCATTCTGCAGCGGCAACACGTCGGCGGGTGCCGCGCGTACGCGTTTTTGCAGCAGCGAGCCGACGGTCAGTGCGACGAGCGCCGTGAGCGCGCACGCGATGCCCGCGAGCGGCAGGCCGGCATCGCCCACACCGCGGCATACGACGAGCGCGAGACCGGCCAGCGACAGCGCGAGCCCCGCGACGCGGACGGGCTGCCAGTGCCGCTCGACGATCGCCAGCGTGAGGATCGGCTGCACGCCGAGGATCGTTGCGAGCACGCCCGGCGCGATCCCGCGCTCGAGCGCGAGCAGGTAGAAGATCGAATAGCCGCCCATCATCAGCAAGCCGGTCAGCGCGGCCATGCGCCGCTCGCCGCGCGGCGGCAGCCAGCGTTTGCGCACGAAGGCCAGCGCAAGCAGCACGAGCGATGCGAGCGCAAAACGCGCGGTGAGAAAGACGAACGCGGATGCGTGACGCAGACCGAGTTCAGCGAAGATTGCGCCGCTGCTCCACAGCAGCACGAAGAGCGACGTCGCTCCATGCGCGGCAAGCGCGCGTTTGAACGAAACCATGTGAATTCACCTGTCGAACGGATCGGAACGTTCCATCCGCGCGCGCAGCAAGGCGCCGTGCGTCAAGACGCACGAACGAAGCCGACGGGCGAATGAAAGACGAAACGGAAGCCGGCTGGTCAGCCGGCGCGTGCCGCCGGAGGGGGCGGCGCGGCGCCGACGAGCGGCGGTGCGACAGGAGGCGGGAGGACCGACGGATGCGCGCACGCCTGCGGCCGCGCGTCGAACTGCGGCCGGGATTTTGCGAGGGCGGACGTGAGCGGATGCATCGTGTCGGAATGCGGTTGAACGCGAATGAACGTCAAAGGTACTGCAAGGCCGGCATCCGGCGCAACAACTGTCGGCGGCCCCGCATGGCGAAAGACGCGTTGCGGTGATGCCGGGCGACGCTTGTGCGCGGCGGCTGCGCGAGCCGTGTTCGAGACGGGGGAAGGAGGCTGTAGCGTGCGAGGCAAGCGGCGTGGTTCCGGCAGGCTCGGTCACGCGAAATCTCCTGGCGGCCCGGCACGCGGCAAACGATGTGCGCATTGCGTCGATCGCGGGTGCGCCGCAGTGCCGGGCGGATTCGGCGGGCAGTCACATTCGACAGGGTATGATGGGGGTGTCCGCCCGTGCAAGCGCACGCGCGGCGCAGTGGTTGATTGGAGACATTCGACGAATTCGCGGCACTTCGCCTGCTTCTTCTTCTTTTCGCGCTTCGATAAACCGTGAACAATGGGATTACGCGCAACGCTCCGTCGAGAGCGGCGCGGATCGCGCATTTGCCGGCTCGCCAGCGGGCCGGGTTTCAAGATTCAAGAGTGGGGAACCATCATGCATGTCGGGTCGATTGTCTGCACTACCCATATCGCGGTGCCGAAGGGCGCGCGCGGCATCGTCCAGCGCATCCTGGGCGACATGGCCATGGTGACCTGGTACGCGGGCGTGCCGGGTGAGTCGAAAGAACTCAACACCGAGCCGTTCTTTCTCGAGGATCTGATCGACACCGGCGAATCCGTGCTGCCGGCCGGCGCGGCGCTCCACTAAGCGAACACCGCACCGGACGCTCGTCTTTCGGCCCGGCTGGCGGCACAATGCGGGGCATGACAGACGCCACTTCCGCTCCCGCTTCTCCCGCCGGCCCGCCGTTCGCCGGCCTCACGCCCGAGTGCGTGCTCGACGCGCTCGACAGCGTGCTGATGCCGGCCGGCCTGCGCACCGACGGGCGCCTGCTCGCCCTCAACAGCTACGAAAACCGCGTCTACCAGGTCGGCATCGAAGACGGCCCGCCGGTCGTCGCGAAGTTCTACCGCCCGGCGCGCTGGTCGGACGATGCGATCCTCGAAGAGCATGCGTTCGTCGCCGAACTCGCCGAGCGCGAGATTCCGGCGGTGCCTGCGCGCACTTTCGACGGCCGCACGCTGCACGCGTTCGACGGTTTTCGTTTCTCGATCTTCGAGCGGCGCGGCGGCCGCGCACCCGATCTCGATCGCAGCGACACGCTCGAATGGCTCGGCCGCTTCATCGGCCGGATTCATGCGGTCGGCGCGACGCAGCCGTATGTCGCGCGTCCCGTGCTCGACATCGAGACGTTCGGCCATGAGCCGCGCGACTACCTGCTCGCGCACGATTTCATTCCGGATGACGTACGACCCGCGTACGAGACGGCAGTCGCGCTCGCGCTCGAAGGTGTCGAGGCCGCGTTCGAACGTGCGGGCGAGATTCGCCTGCTGCGCACGCACGGCGACTGTCATCCGAGCAACGTGCTGTGGACCGATGGCGGCCCGCACTTCGTCGATTTCGACGACAGCCGGATGGCGCCCGCGATCCAGGATCTGTGGCTGCTGCTGCCGGGCGACCGCGAAGGCGCGTCGCGCGCGCTGGCGGACCTGCTGACCGGCTACGAGGATTTCTGCGAATTCGAGCCGCGCGAGCTGCATCTCGTCGAAGCGCTGCGCACGCTGCGACTGATCCACTACGCGGCGTGGCTCGCACGGCGCTGGGACGATCCCGCGTTCCCGGCCGCGTTTCCGTGGTTCAACACGCATCGTTACTGGGAAGCGCGCGTGCTCGAACTGCGCGAGCAGATCGGCGCGATGCAGGAAGGGCCGCTCTGGCCCGTGTGACGGCGCGCGCGGCACCGGTGCCGCGCGGCAGGCTTGCGCGGGCCGCGGCGCGATGCGCGCGGCCCGTCCGGTTCAGAACTTCAGCATCAGCTTGATCAGCGCGGCGAAGCGCTTGCCGTACGGCGGCGCGAGCAGGTTGCGCGCGTTCAGGCGCGCCTGCGTGAGCACGGGCTTCATCTTCGAGAACGTCACGAAGCCGTCGTAGCCGTGGTACGCACCCATGCCGCTCGCACCGACGCCGCCGAACGGCAGGCTGCCGCACGCAATGTGCATCAGCGTTTCGTTGACCGACACGCCACCCGAGATCGTTTCGTGCATCACGCGGTCGATCGTGCCGCCGTCCTCGTCGAACAGATAGAGCGCGAGCGGACGCGGGCGCGCATTCACGTATGCGATCGCCTCGTCGAGCCGCTCGTACGGCACGAGCGGCAGCAGCGGCCCGAAGATTTCCTCCTGCATCAGTTGCGACGCGGCCGGCACTTGCGTGATCGCGCACGGCACGAAGCGGCGCGACGCAGGGTCGGACTGCGCGTCGGACAGCGGGTGCAGTTGCGCGCCGGCCGCCTGCGCATCGCTCGCGAGTTGCTGCAGCCGCGCGTAATGGCGCGGCGACACGATCGTCGTGTAGTCGCCGTTGGCCGACAGGTCGGGATACATCTTCGCGAATCGTGCTCGCGCCCGCTCGATGAACGCGGCTTCCATGCCGCGCGGCAGCAACACGTAGTCGGGCGCGATGCAGGTCTGGCCCGCGTTCAGCGTCTTGCCCGCGACGATCGCGTCGACGGCCGCGTCGAAGCGTGCATTCGGTCCGACGATCGCCGGCGACTTGCCGCCGAGTTCGAGCGTGACGGGCGTGAGGTTGTCGGCGGCCGCGCGCATCACATGGCGGCCGACCTGCGTCGAGCCGGTGAACAGCAGATGATCGAACGGCAGCCCGCTGAACGCGGCGCCGACCTCCGCATCGCCGTTCACGACCGCGACGTGGTCGCGCGTGAAGGTCTTCGCGATCAATTGCTCGAACAGCGCCGACGTGCGCGGCGTCAGTTCGGACATCTTGACGATCGCGCGGTTGCCGGCCGCGAGCGCGCAGATCAGCGGGCCGGCCGCGAGCAGCACCGGGTAGTTCCATGGCACGACGATGCCGACCACGCCGAGCGGCTGCGGAATCACCTTCGCGCGCGCCGGGCGCAGCCACTTGTTCATCGGCTTGCGGATCGGTTTCATCCAGCGCTTGCCGTGCTTGAGCGCGTCGTCGATCTCTTCCTTCGCCATCCAGATTTCCGACAGCAGCACTTCCTGCTTCGCGCGATGGCCGAAATCGGCGCTGATCGCTTCGGCGAGCGCGTCCGCGTTGTCGATCAGCATCGTGCGCAGCGCGCGCAGGTGCTGCGCGCGCGTCTCCCATGCCGGGTACGGTGCGCGCAGGTAGGCCGCGCGCTGGTCGCGCAGCAGCGACGTCAGCGCGTCGGCCGGCGACAGTGCTTGCGGGGCCAGTTCGGGCAGGTCGTTCTTCATGTTGTCTCCTCCAGTTGGGCCTGGCTTGTCGGCCAGCCGTCACGCCGCACGCGAGCGCTCGGCGAGCGCGGCGACGCGGATCGGGGTGGTGCGCGTCGCGCGGCGCGGGGCCTGATGCGACGCATGCTCGAAAACCGGTTGCAGCGTGGGGCGGGCGTCGCATCCGCGCGACGGTATCCGCATCCGAAAATCGCACCGCGGCGTGTTCGCGTGCCGCGCGATACGACTGTTGCCGGGCGCGCGACGCCGCAGCGCGAGCGCTTGCCGGTGCACCGAAGCGTGGCCGTGCGACGCGCACGCCGATACGGGCCGCAGCACTTCGTGCCGCTGCGGCGGACAGCCGTCCAAACGGTCGGCGACCACGCGCGCCGTTCGATTTCGATCGGCCGCGCGCATGTCGCTGCAGGTCCCCGCGCGGGCAGTCGTTTGAAATGAAATGCAGGCCACGCGCGTCGCATCCGGGCAACCCGGTCGGCACGCGGCCTGCAGAACCTGGCGCTGCATCGTCGTCTCTCCCGTTTCGCGACGGATCGGCTTCTCGTGGCCGGCGTGTCGCGCGAAGCGAATCGATACATCTTAAATTTAGTTCACGCGGGCGTTTAGAGGAATCGCTCTTGAATCCGCGCGCCGCGCGCATGACGGCCATTCCTACAATGCCCGAACATTACAGGGACGCGGTCGCGCGGCGGTGCCGGGCGCCTTCCATGACACGACGGAGACGCGACATGCAATACGACTACATCATCGTCGGCGGCGGTTCGGGCGGTTCGAGCCTGGCAGGCCGTCTCGCCGATGCCTGCCCCGACGCGACGATCGCGCTGATCGAAGCCGGCTCGCATACGGAGCGCAACCTGCTCGTCAACATGCCGGTCGGCATCGCGGCGCTGGTGCCGTTCAAGCTCGGCACGAACTACGGCTACGAGACGGTGCCGCAGCCGGGCCTCGGCGGGCGGCGCGGCTACCAGCCGCGCGGGCGCGGGATGGGCGGTTCGAGCGCGATCAACGCGATGATCTATACGCGCGGCCACCCGGGCGACTACGACGAGTGGGCGCGGCTCGGCGCAACGGGCTGGGGCTGGCAGGACGTGCTGCCGTATTTCCGCCGCGCGGAAGGCAACGAGCGCGGTGCCGATGCGTGGCACGGCGCGGACGGCCCGCTGTCGGTGTCGGATCTGCGTTTTCGCAATCCGTTCTCCGAACGATTCATCCAGGCCGCGCACGCGGCCGGCTATCCGCTGAACGACGACTTCAACGGCGCGACGCAGGAAGGCGTCGGCTTCTATCAGGTCACGCACCGCGACGGTTCGCGCTGCAGCGTCGCGCGTGCTTACATCTATGGCCGCAACCGGCCGAACCTGCACGTGATCACCGATGCGACGGTGCTGCGCGTCGGCTTCGACGGCAAGCGCGCGGTCGGCGTCGCGATATCGCGCAACGGCCGCGTCGAGACGCTCGGCGCGCGCGCGGAAGTGATCCTGTCGGCCGGTGCGTTCAATTCGCCGCAACTGCTGATGTGCTCGGGGATCGGCCCGGCGGAGCAATTGCGCCGGCACGGGATCGCGGTCGTGCAGGATGCGCCGGACGTCGGCACGAACCTGATCGACCACATCGACTTCATCATCAACACGCGCGTGAATTCGTCTGAACTGGTCGGCGTGTGCATGCGCGGGATCGCGAAGATGACACCCGCACTCGCGCGCTATTTCTCGAGCCGCACGGGGATGATGACGAGCAATGTCGCGGAGGCTGGCGGCTTCATCAAGAGCGATCCGTCGCTCGAGCGTCCCGACCTGCAGCTGCATTTCTGCACGGCGCTCGTCGACGACCACAACCGCAAGATGCACTGGGGCTTCGGCTATTCGCTGCACGTATGCGCGCTGCGGCCGTTCAGCCGCGGCACGGTGGCGCTCGCGAGCGGCGATGCGCGCGACGCGCCGCTGATCGATCCGCGTTTCTTCAGCGATACGCGCGATCTCGACCTGCTCGTGCGCGGCACGCAGGCGATGCGCCGCATCCTGTCGCAGGCGCCGCTCGCATCGCAGGGCGGGCGCGAGCTGTACACGCGGGCGGACCAGAGCGAAGCCGAGCTGCGCGCGACGATCGTCGCGCATGCCGACACGATCTATCACCCGGTCGGCACGTGCCGGATGGGCTCCGATGCGCGCGCGGTCGTCGATCCGCAATTGCGCGTGCGCGGCGTCGAAGGGTTGCGCGTGGTGGATGCGTCGGTGATGCCGACGCTGGTCGGCGGGAACACGAATGCGCCGTCGGTGATGATCGGCGAACGCGCGGCGGACTTCATCGTCGCGGCGCGCAGGGGCGGCGTGCCGCGCGGCGAGGCGGCCGCGGCGGTGCACGGCCGCTGAGCGGCGCGCACCGGGCGGCGGCCGGCGCAAGCCCGTTATTGGCGGGAACAGGCCCTATGCAAACGTATCGACGAGGCCGGCGCGGCTCACGCTCGCGGCGGCCGGTGCGGATTGCGCAGCGTCGGCGGGTGCATCGACGGCTGACGATCCGCCGTGCCCGCGGCGCGGCGACTGGCCGCCGGCGAAGGTCTGTTGCGGGTTCTGCTGCTGCGATGCGAAGCCGCCGTCGCTGACGGTCGCGCTGCCGAGCCCGAGCCCGCCCGCTTCCATCGCTTCGCGCAGCTTCGGCAGCGCGGCTTCGACCGCGTCGCGCACCTGCGCATGCTGCGACACGAACAGCGCGTGCGCGTGGTTGTCCGCGACGCGCAGCACCACCTGCAGCGGCCCGAGATCGGGCGGGTTGAGCGTCAGCTCGGCGCTCTGCTGGTGCGCGTTCGACAGGAACACGACCTTCTGGCTCAGCGCGTCCGTCCAGTCGGCGGTGCCGACGTGCGGCGCGAGCACGTGCGTGTTGGCGGCGGCGATCGCGCTCGCTGCCGGCGACAACTGCAGGTTCGCCTGAGCCGCGGCCGCAGCCGATGCACCGGCCGCGAGCGTCGCGCTGGCGGCCGGGTCCGTTGCGTTGCTGGCGGCCGCGAGCGCATGCTGCGCGCCGGTCTGCGCGCTCGCGTCGGCCTGCAGCGCCTGCGCGGTGGCCTGCGTCGGCGTCTGCTGCGTGGCGAGCGCCCCTTTCGCGTCGGCGAGCGTGCGGTCGAACGTCGGCACCTTCGGCGTCAGCGGTGCGGCGGCGGTCGATGCAGAAGATGCCGACGATGCCGGTGCCGATGTCGAAGCCGTCGTGCCGCTTGCGGGTGTCGCGATCGCGCCCGAGCCGCCGGTCAGCTTGGCGAGCGCCGCTTGCAGCGCGTCGCGGCTCGACGCCGGCGTGGCCGGCTGGGCGGCCGCATCCCCGGCCGCGTGGTCCGCCAGCGCGGCCGTCGCATCGGGCTGGCCGGACACGGCCGTCTTTTGCACGGTAGCGGTGGCGGTAGCGGTAGCGGTAGCGGTAGCCGTAGTCGTAGCGATAGCGGCGGCATCGGCCGGCGTCGCATTGTCCGTGCGCGCCTGCAGTTGTGCCTGCACGGCCGCGGCGGCCGCGAGCGCTCCGGCGTCGGGGTTGGTGGTGGCGTTCGCGGCGTCGGTCGACTGATCGTCGTCGGTGCCGGACGGCTTCGTGCCGGCAGCCGGCTTCGACGCGGCCTGCGTCGTCGACGCATCCGGCGTGGCGGAATTCGCCGCGTCGCGCCGCGTGGCGACGCTTTGCTTCAGCGTCTGCGCGAACGGCCCGGCGGCCGTGACGGCATCGTTGCCGGCGGCGGTGCCGGACGAACCCGCGCCGCGGGCGGCCTTGAGTGCGGCGCCGGCGGTGTCGATCAGCGCGCCGAGCAGGGGCAGGGGAGGCATGGCGGTTCTCTCGTTCGAATGCGGTGGTCGGTTACGACGAGCGGGCCGCGTCGGCCCGCATGCGCAGGATTTTCGCGGCGTGTTCGTCGGCGTCGCGCTGTTCGCGACGGGCGTCGAGCCGCGCTTCCTGCGCGACGCCGCGCGCCTGCAGGATTTCATACGAACCGACGGTGCGTTTCTTCTGTTGCCAGTTCGGGCGCGCCTCGTCGATGCGGACTTCGGCCGCGGCCAGCACGTTGCGCTGCTGCGCGATCGCGGCGTCGAGCGTGTCGATGAATGCCTGGAAATTGCGCCAGTTGCCGGCCGGCATCCCGTGCTGCGCGGATTGCGCGAAGCGCGCGTGGTATTCGTCGCGATAGCGCAGCAGCGCGTCGAGCTGCTCGGTAGCCGCGGTGCGGTCGCGCTGTGCGGTGCCGAGCTGCTTCGCGGCCGTGTCGAGGTCCTCCTGCGCGCGGTCGAGCAGCAGTTGAAGGGGAAAGCCGTGAGCCATCTTGATCAGCCTCCGTAAGCGTCGAACAGCGCATCGAGCCCGGCGAGGCTCGACGCGAACGGCGCGCATTCGCGAAAGCCCTGCTGCAGGAACGCCTCGATGCGCGGATAGAGCGCGATCGCGCGGTCGAGCTGCGCGTCGCGTCCGGGGGCGTACGCGCCGACCGCGATCAGGTCGCGATTGCGCTGGTAGCGCGACAGCATCTGCTTGAACTGCCGCACGTGGTCGAGATGCGTTTCGTCGATCAGCGCGGTCATCGCGCGGCTGATCGACGCCTCGATGTCGATTGCCGGATAGTGGCCGGCCTCGGCGAGCGTGCGCGACAGCACGATGTGGCCGTCGAGGATCGCGCGCGCCGAATCGGCGATCGGGTCCTGCTGGTCGTCGCCTTCGGTCAGCACCGTGTAGAACGCGGTGATCGAGCCGCCGCCCTCCGGCCCGTTGCCGGTGCGTTCGACGAGCGCGGGCAGCTTCGCGAACACCGACGGCGGATAGCCCTTGGTCGCGGGCGGCTCGCCGATCGCCAGCGCGATCTCGCGCTGCGCCATCGCGTAGCGCGTCAGCGAATCCATCAGCAGCAGCACGTGCTTGCCCTGGTCGCGGAAATATTCGGCGAGCGACGTCGCGTAGGCCGCGCCCTGCATCCGCAGCAGCGGCGACACGTCGGCCGGCGCCGCGACGACGACCGAGCGCGCGAGCCCGTCCTCGCCGAGGATCTGTTCGATGAATTCCTTCACTTCGCGGCCGCGTTCGCCGATCAGCCCGATCACGATCACTTCCGCGCTCGTATAGCGCGCCATCGTGCCGAGCAGCACCGACTTGCCGACGCCGGAACCCGCGAACAGGCCCATCCGCTGCCCGCGGCCGACGGTGAGCAGCGCGTTGATCGCGCGCACGCCGACATCGAGCACGTGGTGGATCGGTTCGCGTTCGAGCGGGTTGATCGACGGCGCCGACAGCGGCGCATCGACCTTCGATGCGAGCGGGCCGAGGCCATCGAGCGGGCGGCCCGACGCATCGACGACGCGCCCGAGCATCTCCCAGCCGACCGGCAGCCGCTTCGCGCCCGCGAGCGGATCGGCGACGGGCGCGCTTTCGAGCGGCCACACGCGTGCGCCGGGCAGCACGCCGGCGACGTCGGTGGTCGGCATCAGGAACAGGCGGTCGCCGGCAAAGCCGACGACTTCCGCTTCCGCGTGCGGCAGCGTGCTGCCGGGCGGCAATTCGATCGTGCATTCGGCGCCGACCGACAGGCGCAGCCCGATCGCCTCGAGCACGAGGCCCGCCGCGCGCGTGAGGCGCCCGCACGGCCGCAGCGGCAGCGCGCGGTGGCTGCGGGCGGCGAGCCCGTTCAGGTGCGTGCGCCAGTGCGCGAGATGCGGATTGTGCGGCGCGCGCGGCGCGGCGTCGGGTGCGGCGGCCGTTGAAGCGGTCGCATGCGGTTTCGTGTCGTGTGCGGTGTCGTGCGCGCCAGCGGGGCCGAACGACGCGAGCGCGAGTTCGCGCTCGAGCGGCGTCATGCCGTCATGCGCGAGCGATTCGGGCGACCGCGTCACCACGTGCTCACCTTGCCGATCGCGGCGGCGACGCGCTGCCAGCGCGTGGGCAGCGTGGCGTCGACCTCGCCGGTCGCGGCGTGCGCGCGGCAGCCGCCGCGCTCGATCGATGCGTCGGTGCGCACGTTCCAGCCGAGCGTATCGAGATCGTCCTGCAGATAGGCTTCGACGACGGGCAGGTCGGCCGGATTCACCGCGAGATGCGGCGCGCCGGACAGCGCGGGTTCGGCCGCGAGCACGTCGCGCACGGCCGCGACGAGCGCGGCCGGGTCGTGCTTCACGTGCTGGCGCACGACCTGCTGCGCGATATCGAGCGCGAGTTGCGCGATGTCGGAGGCGAGGTCGTGCTCGGCGGTCGACACGGCCTCGCGGAACGACGCGGCGAGCGCCGTGAGCTGCGCGGCCTGTTCGCGCGCATCGGCCTGGCCGGCCTCGAAACCCTGCTCGCGGCCCTGCTCGAAACCGGCCCGATAGCCGAGCGCCTGGCCTTCGACGTGGCCGGCCGCATGGCCTTCGGCGTGCGCGGCGTCGCGCACGCGCTGCAGTTCCTCGGCGAGCGCGGCGGCGGCCGCTGCCGCGTCGTCGGGCGGCGGCGGGGGCGGCGGCGGGTCGAACGACGCCATCTCCCACCGCTGGTAGGCGGTGAGGGTGCCCGCGCGATCGCTCGCCGAATCAGACATACGCGTCTTCCGCCTTGCCGCCGATCGCGATCTGGCCGCTCTCGGCGAGGTTGCGCACGATCTGCAGGATGCGGCGCTGCTGCGTCTCGACATCGGACACGCGCACCGGGCCGCGCGCGTCGAGATCCTCGGCGAGCAGTTCGGCCGCGCGCTGCGACATGTTCGCGAGGAACTTCTGGCGCAGCGCGGGCGGCGCGCCCTTCAGCGCGATGATCAGCGTTTCCGATTCGACTTCCTTCAGCACCATCTGGATCGCGCGATCCTCGAGGTCGAGCAGGTTCTCGAACACGAACATCTGGTCGATGATCTTCTGCGCGAGATCGGCGTCGTACTGGCGCACGCTTTCGAGCACGCCTTCCTCATGCACGCTCGTCATGAAGTTCAGGATCTCGGCCGCGGTGCGGATGCCGCCCATCGGGCTGCGCTTCAGGTTGTCGCTGCCGGACAGCAGGCCGGTCAGCACGTCGTCGAGCTCGCGCAGCGCGGCCGGCTGGATGCCGTCGAGCGTCGCGATCCGCAGCAGCACGTCGTTGCGCAGCCGCTCGGTGAAGCACGACGCGATCTCGGACGCCTGGTCGCGGTCGAGGTGCACGAGGATCGTCGCGATGATCTGCGGATGCTCGTTCTTGATCAGTTCGGCCACCGCGCCCGAGTCCATCCACTTCAGGCCCTCGATGCCGCTCGTGTCGCTGCCCTGCAGGATGCGGTCGATCAGCACGCCGGCCTTGTCCTCGCCGAGCGCCTTGGTCAGCACCGAGCGGATGTAATCGCTCGAATCGAGCGACAGCGCGGTGTGCTCCTCGGCTTCCTTCACGAAGTCCTGCAGCACGCTCTCGACCTGCTCGCGCGTGACGTTCTTCAGCGCGGCCATCGCGGCGCCGATCTTCTGCACCTCGCGCGGCGCGAGGAACTTGAATACCTCAGCGGCCTCTTCCTCGCCGATCGACATCAGCAGCAGCGCGCTCTTGGTCAAGCCTTCAGCGTTCATCGGACACCCAGTTCTTCACGACGGTGGCGACGATCTTCGGATCCTGGCGGGCGATCGTGCGCGCGTAGTCGAGGTTGCGTTCGTAGCGGTTCTTCTCGGATTCGAAGCCGAGCAGCAGCGGATCGGGCTCGTCGTCGGCCTTGACCGGCGCCGGCAGGCCGTCGAGCACGACCGGATCTTCCGGCGCCGCGAGCGCCGGCGCGGCCGGCTCGGGCGGCGGGAACGCGCGGCGCATGGCCGGGCGCACGAACATGAAGTAGAGCGCCGCCGCGGCCGCCGCGATGCCGAGCCACTTCGCGGCTTCCTTCGCCATCGCGATCATGTCGGGCTGGCGCCACCACGGCAGGTCGGCGTACGGATCGCTCGCGGTCGAGAACGCGCTGTTCACGACGTTCACCGAGTCGCCGCGCTTCTCGTCGTAGCCCATTGCGTCCTTCACGAGCTGCTCGACCTGCGCGAGCTTCGCGGGCGGCAGCGGCTGCATCGTCACGTGGCCCTTCGCGTCGGCGACCGGCTGGTAGTTGACGACGACCGCGACCGACAGCCGCTTCACGCTGCCCATCGGCTGTTCGAGATGGCGGATCGTCTTGTCGAGCTCGTAGTTGGTCGTCTGGTCCTTGCGGTCGCTGACCGGCGTCGTCTGCGGCGCGTTCTGGCCGTTGCCGGCGACGACCGGCGCGGAGGCCGGCTGCGGCGGCGTGTTCGACAGCGCGCCCGGCACGCCCGACGCGCCGCCCTGCGCGAGTTCGGTCGCGCTGCTGGTCTGCTGGCTGCGGATCGCGGCCTGCTGCGGCACGCCGTTCGGGCCGTAGCTTTCCGACGTCTGCTCGATCTTCGAGAAATCGAGGTCCGCGCTGACCTGCGAGCGCGCATTGCCGGCGCCGAAGATCGGCGCGAGGATCGCGTCGATGCGCTTTTGCGTGTTGTGCTCGACCTGCTGCACGTACTTGAGCTGGCTCGCGTCGAGGCCGGACGCCGACGCCGACTGGGTCAGCAGGTTGCCGTCCTGGTCGACGATCGTCACGTTCTTCGCGGGCATGTCGGGCACGCCGGACGACACCATCCGCGTGATCGCCTGGACCTGTCCCTCGTCGAGCACGCGGCCCGGGTAGAGGTCGACGAACACCGACGCGCTCGGCGCTTCCTTGTCGCGCACGAATACCGACGGTTTCGGGATCGCGAGATGCACGCGCGCGCCGCGCACGGCGTTGATCGATTCGATGGTGCGCTGCAGTTCGCCTTCGAGCGCGCGCTGGTAGTTGATCTGTTCGGCGAACTGGCTGATGCCGAATTTCTGGTTGTCCATCAGCTCGAAGCCGACCGAGCCGCCCTTCGGCAGCCCCATCGCGGCGAGCTTCAGGCGCGTTTCATGCACCTGGCTCGACGGCACGAGGATCGCGCCGCCGGCATCGGCGAACTTGTAGGGAACGTTTGCCTGCTGGAGCGCGGTGATGATCGCGCCGCCGTCGCGGTCCGACAGGTTGCTGTACAGCACGCGGTAGTCGGGCGTCCGGCTCCACAGCACGAGCGCGGTAATCGCGGCGATCGCGAGCGCGGCGGCGATCAGGAACGGCAGCTTCGGGTTGCCCTTCATCCGCGAGATGCCGGGAATGCGCTCCGCGAAGCCGCCGAGCCCGAAGTCCGCGCCGGCGACGCCCGCGCCCGGCAACGCGGCGGCCGCGGCGGCGCCGGGCGCCGGGCTGGCGAGGCCCGCGCGGGCGTCGGGGTTGATCAGCGAGTTGGCCTGCGAATCCATGCGTCGAGTTTCTCCGGAGCGGGACGACTGAGCTCGCTCGGGCGAGCGGGCGGACAATGACACGATGCGATTATCGTGATCCGGGCCGTACTCCGATCGACCGAAAAGAGCGGGGTTTCCCCCGTACTTTCTCGGCTTTGCCGCGCGGCGCGCTGCTATCCTTTTTCGCGATCCGGCATGGTGCGCGTGGTGCGGCGCCGGCGGAAACGCCCGGTGCGTCCGGGTCTCTTCTCTTATGTCTGGGGACAGCATGGCTGCGAACGTCAGCGGAATCGGTTCGGTGTTGCAACAGATGCAGTCGATGGCCGCGCAGGCGTCGGGCGGCGTCGCGAGCCCGACGGCGGCGCTTGCCGGCTCGGGCGCGGCGACGGCCGGCACGTTCGCGAGCGCGATGAAGGCGTCGCTCGACAAGATCAGCGGCGACCAGCAGCACGCGCTCGGCGAGGCACAGGCGTTCGAGGTCGGCGCGCCGAACGTGTCGCTGAACGACGTGATGGTCGACATGCAGAAAGCGAACGTCGGCTTCCAGTTCGGGCTTCAGGTCCGCAACAAGCTAGTGAGCGCTTACAACGACATCATGCAGATGTCGGTGTGACG
>NZ_JBYSWZ010000007.1:0-259447 GCF_058781685.1 Burkholderia sp. FW306-1C-G01B | reverse complement strand
CGGCGACGGGCATCCGGGGACGGCTATCCGGCGACGGGCATCCGGGGACGGCTATCCGGCGACGGGCATCCGGGGACGGCTATCCGGCGACGGGCATCCGGGGACGGCCATCCGGCGACGGGCATCCGGGGACGGGCACCCGGTCACGGCCCTCCGGCCTTGCCGGGCGGGGCCGGCGGGCCGGTTTCCCGCGCCCGGCCGCGGCCCCGCGCGTCTAAAGCTTTTCAAATCCCTTCCGATAACTCCGGAGAAGGCCGCGTCGTGCGATGCACGGCGGCGGCTCCCGTATAGCCAAGGCATGACAAGGAGAAGCGCATGTTTTCCCCAGGACACGCTGGAGCCAGTGCATACGCGCGTGTCGGCGTCGAGACAGGGGTGATGGGCGCCTCCCCGCACCGGCTGATCGCGATGCTGTACCAGGGCGCGCGGCAGGCGATCGCGCTGGCGCGCATGCATCTGCAGCAGGGCAACGTGTCCGCGCGCGGCGAAGCGATCGGCAAGGCGATCCGGATCGTCGAGAGCGGCCTGCAGGCGTCGCTGAACCGCGACGCGGGCGGCGAGATCGCGGGCCGGCTCGACGCGCTGTATGCGTATATCGGCCGGCGCCTGCTGGAAGCGAACGCGCAGGCGAGCGACGCGATGCTGGTCGAGGTCGACGGGCTGCTCGCAACGCTCGAGGAAGCATGGACGGGCATCGCCCCGGAAGTCGCGCGGATGGCCGCGCAACAGGCAGTGGAAGCAGCACGATGAATCTCAAGGCCGAATACTTCGAACGTTACGAGGCGCTCGCAGCCGTGTCGGGCCGGATGCTGTGCGCCGCGCGCGACGCCGACTGGGCCGCGTTGCCGGGGTTGCAGGTCGAATTCATGCAGCTCGTCGACGGGCTGAAGGAAGCCGATCCGGGCGTCGCGCTCGACGAATCGGATCTCGGCCGCAAGCTGGACCTGATTCGCCGCATCCTGGCCGACGACGCCGCGATCCGCGATCTCGCGAGCCCGGACGTCGCGCGGCTGTCCGCGCTGTTCGAGGCGCGGCGCTCGACCAAGGTATTGACCGATCTCTACCGCGCGCGCGGGTAGGGCCCGCTTTTCGGGGAGACGGGCGTGGGGCGCCCGTGCCCGTTACCGCACGCGGCACGCGCGCTATTCCCGCGGGCGGCACCGGCGTGTCGCTTCCGGATTCGCAACGATGTGGCTGAGGTGAGCAGGCTCCGATCATGACCGGTATCGATTCCGTTGCGGCCGCGCTGCTGGCGAGCCGCCTCGACAGCCTGCTGACCGGCACCGTATCGGCGCCCGCCGGCGGCGGCGCGACCTCGCAGGTCGGCACGCCGGGCACCGGCGCGTCGTCCTCGCCTCCGGCCGGCGGCCCGCCCGCCGCGCCGCAAGCCTCCACGCAGACCGCGCTGTCCGACGTCGGGCGCGTGCTCGACGCGATCTCGCGCGCGGGCGGCGACGCGACGCCCGCGATCGCCGGGCGCGCACCGCTGCTGGCCGATCCCGCCGTGCTGCTGACCGATACGGCCGTACCGGCGCGTGCGCCGGCCGCGTCCGATCCGGCGGCGGCGTCTTCCACGCCTTCTTCCGCCGCGGCGTCGTCCGCCGCGGCGGCGCGCGAAACGGCCGCGCCGCTGCCGGTCGCGGCGTTGCGTGCGGCGCTTGCCCAAGCCGTGAGCGAGAGCGGCCTCTTCTACGAATCCCATCTGGCGCAGTGGCTGGCCGGCCAGCGTCCGCTCGCGGCGCTGATGCGCGAGCCGCAGGCGCGCCTGACGGCCGCGCTTGCGCCGGCCGACCCGGATGTCGCGCAGCCCGGCTCGACCGACGTGCTCGACGAACTGCTTGCGCAGCGCCCGCCGCTGCCGGCGACCGCGCGGGCGACTGCGCAAGCGGGCGCACCGGCCCAGGGCGGCGCACCCGCTCGCGACTCCGCGCAGGCGTTGCCGGCGGCCGCCCGGCAGGGCGCGTCGTTGCCGCCCGATACCGCCGATCCGCTCGGCGCGCACGCCGACCCGCGCTGGACGCCGGCGCGTGCCGGGCTGGCCGCCGCGTCGTCCGATCCACAGGCGCAGCCGCTCGCTCCCGTGCACCCGGCCGCCGTGCCGCTCGTCAGGCAACAGCTCGACGCGCTCGCGACCGACCAGTTCCGCTGGACCGGCGAGGCGTGGCCCGGCGCGCGGCTCGACTGGACGATCGAACCCGACGATCCGGGCAGCCGCGCACCGCGCGGCGGCGACGACGCGGGCGACGGCATTGCATGGCGTACGCGCCTGACGCTGACGTTGCCGTCGCTCGGTACGGTCGACGCGGAGCTGATGCTGAACGGCGCGCAGCTCGTCGCGCGGCTGCGTGCGAACCAGACGGGCGCCGACCGCCTCACGCGGCACGAGGCCGCGTTGCGGCAGCGGCTCGAGGGATCGGGGCTGCGGGTGGGCGGGCTGTCGATCCGCGCGGTCGACGACGGGCCGGACGGCTTCGACCTGTTTGCCGCACAGGCGGCGGCCGCCGCGTATGCGCGCGGTGCGGCCGGCGGGCCGGGCACGCGCGTACCGGGCGCCGACGACGAGGTGCCGCAATGAGCATGTCGTCCCGCAAGCGCGCGGCCGCGCTCGTCTACGACCCGAAAGGCGGCGATGCGGCGCCGCGCGTGGTCGCGAAGGGCTATGGCGTGCTCGCGGAGATGATCGTCGCGCGCGCGCACGATGCGGGGCTGTACGTGCATACCGCGCCGGAGATGGTGTCGCTGCTGATGCAGGTCGACCTCGACGACCGGATTCCGCCGCAGCTCTACCAGGCCGTCGCGGACCTGCTCGCATGGCTGTACGCGCTCGATCGCACCGAACCCGGGCCGGACGCCGCCGCATCGCGCTTTCCATTGCCGCCGCTGCGCTGAACGGCGCGCCATCGCGCCGCTTCTTGCGAAACGCTGTCTCGGCCTTGCGGGTCATTCGGCCGGCATTTGTCGCCTATCGAGCGATATTTCGATGCAACGTGCGCGCTTCGTCGGCATTTCTTCGCTCGTCGAGCGCGCCGTTGCGTAGCCGGCCCGATTGAGCCGGAATTCGATTTATGTAATGATATCCATTCTCATTTTCATGTTGCCCGGGCGGCGCGCGATCTCTGCGCGCCGCCCGTTGTTTTGAACGAATGGATACTTTCGCGTGAACGCGCCCGAAACGATCGACTCTCCCAAGGCGGGTATGCCGCGCGCGGGCGTCACCGTGCTGCATCCGGCGGCCCGCCCGCTGACCGACGACGAACTGGCCGCGCGCCGCCAGCGCTCGCGTCGCGCGACCTTCATCAAGTGGCTGCGCAAGGTGCACGGCTGGGTCGGGCTGTGGGGCGCGGTGCTCGGGCTGCTGTTCGGCGTGACGGGCGTGGTGCTGAACCACCGCGCGCCGCCGCTGAAGATTTCGACCGGCGAGCCGCAGGTCGAGCAGATGCAGATCGCGCTGCCCGATCCCGTGCCGAAGACGCCCGCCGCGATGACGAAATGGCTGCAGCAGGAACTGCATTTCGACGGCCGGCCCGGCCGCATCCGCAAGGATCCCGCGCAGGCCGTCGCATGGGGCGACCAGCGCGTGATGCAGCCCGAGCACTGGCAGTTCGGCCTGTTCGGCCCGCACCGGAACCTGCAGGCCGAATACTGGGTCGGCAATGGCTATGTGTCGGTGAAGCGCACGGACAACACGTTCCTGACGACGCTGAACAACCTGCATCGCGGCGTCGGGATGAACCTCGGCTGGGTGCTGCTGATGGATACGATCGCGGGCTCGCTGATCCTGCTGTCGCTGACGGGCGTGCTGTTGTGGACCGAGCTGAACAAGCGCCGCACGGTCGGCGTCGTGCTGGTGGTGGGTTCGGTCGCCGCGGCGCTCGCGGCCGGCCTGACCTGATCGGCGCTCGCGCCGGCCTGCTGCCGGCGCGAGCCGCTTCGTCCGCGCATCCGAAGCGGCTAGCCAGTGTGAATCAGAGGCCGCAGGCCGCGCCGCTGTTCGCCGCGATTTCTCGCGCGGCCTTTGCGCCCTCGACCTGCAGGATCGTCGGCAGCGACACGTTGTTCTTCGCGGCGGTGATCTCGGCGAGGATCGAGATCGCGATTTCCGGCGGCGTCCGGCTGCCGATGTAGATGCCGGCCGGCCCATGCAGCCGGCCCAGTTCCGCTTCGTTCAGGTCGAACTCGCGCAGCCGCTCGCGCCGCGCCGCGTTGTTGCGCCGCGAGCCGAGCGCACCCACGTAGAACGCGGGCGTCTTCAGCGCCTCCATCAGCGCGAGATCGTCGAGCTTCGGATCGTGCGTGAGCGCGATCACGGCCGAACGCGCATCGAGTTTCATGTCGAGCACCGTATCGTCGGGCATCGTGCGCACGACGCGCGTGCCCGGCACGTCCCACGCATCCGTGTATTCCTCGCGCGGATCGCACACCGTCACCTGGTAGTCGAGCCCGACCGCGATCTGGCACAGATAGCGCGACAACTGGCCCGCGCCGATCACGAGCATCCGGTAGCGCGGCCCGTGGATCGTCACGAGCCGTTCGCCGTCGAACGCGAGCCCGTCGGCCGCCTGCGCGGGCGACAGCGACGCGCGGCCGGTCGCGAGCGTCATCGTGCGCGTGACGAGGCGGCCGGCCTCGACTTCCGCGCACAGCGCGGCGATCCCGCTGTCGCGCGTGAGCGGCTCCAGCACGAGCTGGATCGTGCCGCCGCACGGCAGCCCGAAGCGGTGCGCTTCCTCGGCCGTCACGCCGTACTTGAGCGCCTCCGGGCGCGCGTCGGCCGCGATCCCGCTCGCGTGCACGCGGGCGATCAGGTCGTCCTCGATGCAGCCGCCGGACACGGACCCGACCACGAGCCCGTCCTCGCGCACCGCGAGCATCGCGCCTTCGGGGCGCGGCGACGAGCCCCACGTCTTCACGACCGTCACGAGCAGCACGCGGCGGCCTTCTTCGATCCAGCGCGCGCTGGTCTTCAGCACGTCGAGATCCACACTTTCCATCGTCGGTTTCCAGTTGCGGGACAGGCCTGGCGGTCCGTCATTCGATGGCGGGATTATGAACCGCCCGGCGCAAGCGTGCAGGAGGGAGGGGCGAGCAGGGAGGCCGCGACGCGGGAAAGAGGGGAGGCGCGGATGGCGGGCGCGCCATCCGAAGGCGAGACCGTGGCGGAGCCGGTCGGCGCGTCGCGCCGGCCGGTCCGGGCGAGGTGCGCTGGTGCGGTGCCGGGCGGGCGCATCCGCCCGGCGGTGCGATCCGTCAGAGCGATCCCAGGTATTGCGTCAGGTTGCGAATGTCGGTGTCGTACGCGCTCGGCGTGCCGAGCTCGACGCCGCCGCTACGCACGTAGTACTCGAACGGCACGGAGCGGGTGCCGAAGAACGGCAGGAAATTGTCCGGCTGCAGCGTCGTGCCGTTCAGGCCGATTGCCCAGTTCCTCGACTTGTACAGCTCGAGATCGCGGATCGTCGCGTTGACCGCGTTCGTCTCCGATGCGCGAATCGCGGCGATGTGGTGTGTCAGCGTCTCGATGTTCGCCTGGTATGCGCTCGGCTCGCCGATCGAAACGCCTCGCGCGCGCACGTAGTAGCTGAATGGCAGGTTGCGTTCGGTGAAGAAGGACAGGAAACCATCCGGCGCCAGCGTATCCCCGTTCAGCCCGATCGCCCAGTTCCTGCTCTGATAATCCTTGAGCTCGCCGATCGTCTTGTTGGCGGCGTTGATTTCGACCTTCGCCGTGACGTTAACCAATGTATTGCTCATGACGGACCTCTCAGGTTCTGTTTGAACTTCGCACAGGTGCTGCAACATGCCTCCGCATGGAGGCAATTCAATGCAAACGGCCGGATTATCCGATTTGAATCGGGTCGAATGAAAATGGGCTGAATAATTCGTTTTCTGGCGCTGCGGATAATTCCAATTATTGAAAATTAATTTCAATGAAGTCGGCCGCGTGGCGCTGCGCGACGTGGGCAGCGCAAGGCCCGGCCACGCGAGGCCAAGCGGGTGTGCGGGAGGTCGAATTGAATACTAGGTTGGCCGCTTAAAGAGATCAATGTCGGCCGGGCAATTATTTTTCGCCATTCATTTGAATTCAGTGGAATTGCATGGTGCGTCGATTAATTCAACGCGATGTATTGAATCTGCCGGCATTCGGAAAGTCGGCCGGAAAGAATCGAAACCGCCGCGCGGATCGTTGCGGGTTTCGCGGCAACGCGGCGGCGCGATCAGGGGAAGGAGGTGAAGGCGCGGGGCCGGCATCCGACCCCGTGGGAGTGCGCCGTGCCGCGTGCGGCACGGTGGCGTTCAGTGCGCCTGCTGGCCGTGCGCGAGCTTCGAACGGCTGCGCGAATACAGGAAGTAGATCACGAGGCCGATCACGAGCCAGATGCCGAACGCGGCCCACGTGACGGGCTGCAGGTTCAGCATCAGGAACAGGCACGACGCGACCGCGAGGATCGGCACCACAGGCACGCCCGGGCAGCGGAACGCGCGCGGCAGGTCGGGGTGCGTGCGGCGCAGCACGAGCACTGCGATCGACACCATCGAGAACGCCGCGAGCGTGCCGATGTTGATCAGCTCGGCGAGCACGTTGAGCGGCACGAGCGCGGCGATCAGCCCGAAGAACAGGCCGACGAGCCAGGTCGTCAGGAACGGCGTCGCGTAGCGCGGATGCACGCGCGACAGCGTCGCCGGCAGCAGCCCGTCGCGCGACATCGCGAAGATCACGCGGGTCTGGCCGTAGCTCATCACGAGGATCACGGTCAGCATGCCGAGCACGGCGCCGAGGTCGATGAAGCCCGCGACCCAGTTCTCGCCGGCGGCCTGCAGCGCGTACGAGATCGGGTGCGAGATGTTCGCGTACCGGGCCGACGGCACGATGCCGGTCGCGACCGCGGCGACCGTCACGTACAGCACCGCGCACACCGCGAGCGACGCGATGATGCCGATCGGCAGGTCGCGTTTCGGGTTCTTCACTTCCTCGGCCGCCGACGACACCGCGTCGAAGCCGATGAACGCGAAGAACATCACGGCCGCCGCGCCGAACACGCCGTTCCAGCCGTGCGGCATGAACGGCTTCCAGTTCGCGGGCGTCACGTGGAACAGGCCGACCGCGATCACGAGCAGCACGACCGACACCTTGATGAACACCATGATGTTGTTGATGCGGGTCGATTCGCGGATGCCGATCGACAGCAGCGTCGTGATCACGAGCATCACCAGGAACGCGGGCAGGTTGAACCACGTGACGACGCCCGGCACCGCGCCGGGCGCCGCCGTCAGCACGGTCGGCAGCGACAGCCCGAAGCCCTGCAGCAGCGACTGCAGGTAGCCCGACCAGCCGACCGACACGGCCGATGCCGCGAGGCCGTACTCGAGCATCAGGTCCCAGCCGATGATCCATGCGGCGAGCTCGCCGAGCGTCGCGTACGAATACGTGTAGATCGAGCCGGCGACGGGGATCGTCGACGCGAATTCCGCGTACGACAGCGCCGCGAGGCCGCATGCGATCGCGGCGATCACGAACGACAGCATCAGTGCCGGGCCGGCCTGCACGGCGCCGGTGCCGGTCAGCACGAAGATGCCGGTGCCGATGATCGCGCCGATGCCGAGGAAGGTGAGGTCGATCGCGCCGAGCGCTTTCTTGAGCCCGGCGGCGTGCGCGCCGGCGATCATGCGATCGACGTTTTTCTTGCGGAAGAGGGACATTGCGGATGAATTGCCAGCGCGCGCGAGCGCGGCGGCGCTGACTGAGTGAAAACCCGCAATTTTAGCCGATTTGGCGGACCAGGCCCGCTGCGGCGCAGCGGCGTGTCGCGGAATCGTCCGATAAAACAAGCGCTTGCGCTTGATGCGGGCGGCGGTTGAGCGCGACGCGGCGTGCGCCGCGCCGTTGCATCGTACGAATCCGATGTATCGGGCGAATCCGTTGAATCAGGCGCCGGCCGTGGGCGCCATGTCGACGAGCCGGTTGCTCATCACGTAGAACGTGAGCTCGGCGTTGTTCGACAGCCGCATCTTCTCGAGCAGCCGCGAGCGATACACGCTCACCGTCTTCACGGACAGCGACAGCGTGTTCGCGATGTCGGTGAGCCGCTTGCCCGACGCGAGCATGCAGAGCGTCTGGTATTCGCGGTCGGACAGCTTCTCGTGCGGCAGCGGCTCGTTCTCGAACGACACGTATTCGGCGAGCGCCTCGGCCATCGCGGGGCTCACGTACTTGCGGCCGGCCGCGACCTGCTGGATCGCGCCGATCATCTGCGCGGCGTTGACCGTCTTCGACAGGTAGCCGGCGGCGCCGGCCTTCAGCGCGCGCACCGCGTACTGGTCCTCGCGGTACATCGAGAACATCAGCACCGGCGTGTGCGACAGCTTGCGCTTGAGGCGCTTGAGCACCTCGATGCCGTTCGTGTCCGGCAGCGAGATGTCGAGCAGGATCACGTCGAATTCCTGCCGGTCGACGGCCGCCATCGCGTCGCCGCCGGTCTCGGCCTCGGTGACGTCGCGCGCGATGCCGCGGTCGATCAGCAACTGGCGGACCCCTTGCCGGACGATCGCGTGATCGTCCACGAGCAGGATGTTCAGGCTCATGACGACCTCACGAACGCGACGCGCGGCGTGCCGCGACGGGCGTCGCGAGCAGCGAATCCCACGCGAAGCGCGCGGTGACGCGCGTGCCGTGGCCGGTTTCCGGCGTGGCCGTCTCGAAGCTGCCGCCGAACGCTTCGCAGCGTGCGCGCATGCCGGCGAGGCCGTAGCCGGTGCGGCGGCCCCGGGCGAAACCGGTGCCATCGTCGGCGACGATCAGCGACAGATGCGTGCCGTTGGTGACGATCCGCACGTCGACCGACTTCGCCCGTGCGTGTTTCGCGACGTTCGACAGCGCTTCCTGCGCGACGCGGAACACCGCGAGCGCGCTGGCGCCGGCGATCTGCGTCAGGCGCGCGTCGGCCGCGCACACGAAGCTGGTGCGCAGGCCGGTGCGCGTCGCATGGCTGTCGACCCACGACGACAGCGCGCCGACCATGCCCGCGTCGAGCGCCGGCGTGTCGCGTTCGTCGATCAGCCGGCGATTCGCGTCGGTCGCGGCGTCGAGCGCCTGCTGGGCGAGCTCCAGCGCGCGCACGCAGCCGTCCGGCGCATCGGCCGGCAGCCACGTTTGAACGTTTGCCAGCGCGAAACGCGCGGCGGTGAGTTCGGCGCCGAGCCCGTCGTGCAGCTCGCCGGCCAGATGGCGGCGCGCGGCTTCGTCGGCGGCAAGCAGCTGGGCGGACAGCGCGGCGATGCGCGCGGCGGAGGCGTTGCGTTTCGACGCGGCTTCGGCAATGGGCGGAGTAGCGGCGCAGCCCTGTACGAGCTGCCGCGACGGGAACGGGGCGTGGGCGCCCGGGGGCGCGTTAAGCGACGTATCCATGACTCTCCCTGCTGTCAGAAAGCGGTTCAGACACCGGCTGGCTGCGTGGAACGATTGCCGTTGCGATGACGGTCGCCGCCAGGGAATCGCCCCGTGCCGAGGTAACAAAAGTTACATTTTGTAACGACTGCATCCGACCCTTCAACCCCTGTCCGAATGGCAACCACGCGCGCCGAATAATATCTCAAAAATTTCGAAAAGGTCATGTCGGGCGGACATTTCAGGGTAAATGTGAATAATCGGAATGAAGCTGTTGTAGGAAAAACACTGACACCCGAGCACCGGGCGATGACGTATCCAAATGTAACTATTTGAGATGAGATGGTCCCAGTTTGTTACGAATTCGCCAAGTGCGGACGAAAAAAAACCGGAGCTTTTGCTCCGGTTTTTTGATGCCGCACAAATTTCGGGGCGGATCAGTCCACGAATGCGCGTTCGATCACGTAGTGGCCCGGCGCGCTGTTCTTGCCTTCGACGAGGCCGGCCTGCTTCAGCAGGTCGGTCGTGTCCTTCAGCATCGCGGTGCTGCCGCACAGCATCACGCGGTCGTTTTCCGGCGAGAACGGCGGGACGTCGAGATCCGTGAACAGCTTGCCCGTCGCGATCAGGTCGGTGATCCGGCCTTCGTTGTCGAACGCTTCGCGCGTGACCGTCGGGTAGTAGACGAGCTTTTCCTTGATGATGTCGCCCAGGTACTCGTGGCCCGGCAGGTCGTGCTTGATGTAGTCCATGTACGCGAGCTCGCCCTTCAGGCGGCACGTGTGCGTGAGGATCACCTTGTCGAAGCGGTCGTAGATGTCCGGATCGCGGATGATCGACATGAACGGCGCGAGGCCCGTGCCCGTCGACAGCATCCACAGCGTCTTGCCCGGCAGCAGGTTGTCGGCGACCAGCGTGCCCGTCGGCTTCTTGCCGATCAGCACCGTGTCGCCCACCTTCAGGTGCTGCAGGCGCGACGTCAGCGGGCCGTTCTGCACCTTGATGCTGAAGAATTCGAGGTGCTCTTCGTAGTTCGGGCTGACGATCGAGTAGGCGCGCGCGAGCGGCTTGCCGTCGACCTCGAGGCCGACCATCGTGAATTCGCCGTTGTTGAAGCGCAGGCTCGCCTCACGGGTGCAGGTGAAGCTGAAAAGCGTGTCGGTCCAGTGGTGGACGGATTGGACGGTGGCGGTGTCGTATTTGCTCATGGCTTTGAAAACGGACGCGCGTAGCGAACGCGTGTAACGGGCCCAAAAACGGGCAAAAAAACCGAGTGCGACGGCCCGATCGCGGATCGGCCGGCCGGCGCGTCGGACACGCGCCTTCTCGATGACAGACGATTGACGAACTGGTTATTTTACCCTGTTGGCGCTGATCGCGGGCTTGACCCGCGTGGCTGCGCGGATTTGGCGCAACGAATTCTTTCAATTAACTTTCGTCGATCGGCCGCGAGTTTCGCGCCGAGGCCGACGAGCGCCCCGCCGCACGGCGCGTCGAGCGGGCGCCGCACGCACCGGTAGCCGCGCTTGCGGCGGATGGCGACCGGGTCGTTATTGCGGATCGAGGCGCAGGCGCGCGATGTACGGCAGGTGGTCCGACAGCCACGCGGCCTCGCCGGACGGCGCGCGCCATTCGAGCGGCGTCAGGCCGCGCACGAACATCTTGTCGAGCGCGAGCGCCGGCGAGAACGCGGGGAACGTGCGGCCCGATTCGCCGAGCAGCGTCGCGACCTCGGACATCCCGATCTCGCCGAACAGCGCGACCGAATCGTTGCGCCAGTCGTTGAAGTCGCCGGCGAGCATCAGCGGGCCGTCGCCCGCGTTGCGCACGATCCAGTGCGCGATCCAGTGCATCTGGCGCAGCCGCGCGGCGCGCGTGAGCGCGAGGTGCGCGCACAGCAGCGTGACCGGGCGCGCGCCCGCGAGCGTCGCGCGCGCGACGAGCAGCCCGCGCCGTTCGAAGCGGTGCGCGGAGATGTCCCAGCGGCCGCCGAGATCGAGCGGATGCGGCGACAGGATCGCGTTGCCGTGCCGCCACGACGGCTTGAACACGTTCGGCCCGAGCGCGATCTGCCAGTCGAGCGCATGCGCGATCTCGGTGGCCTGGCAGTGCCACACGTCGTCGACCGCGTCGTCCATCGGCGCGCCGAAGCCGGGTGCGAGCATGGGGCGCGGCATGCGGCGCGCCATCGCTTCCTGCAGGAAATACACGTCGGCGTGCGTCGACTGCATCCAGTTGCGCATCGCGTTCCACGCGGTGAAGCCGAGCGGCGAGCGGCCCTTGTGCAGATTCCAGCTGACCGCGGTGATTTCGTCGGGCGCGGCGTGCGGTTCGGCGAACGGCAGGGACAGGGCGTCGGCGGACATGACGCTCAGTCCTTCGCGACGTGCGCGCGCACGCGGTACACGAGGTGCGGGTGCTGCTCGACGAGCGTCCAGTCGGTCCATGCATCGCTGCCGACCGACAGGCCGGGGTGGCTCGCGACGATCTGCCGCGGCGACGCGGGCACGCACGGATCGCCGCGCGTCGCGTTTTCGTCGTCGAGCGTTTCCTGCACGTCGAGCGCGAGCGACACCGTGTTCGCGCTGGCGTCGACGGTGAGCGGCGCGACCGTCACCGAGCGCGAGCGCTCGGTCGGCACGACGCGCGCGGCATTGCCGCAGCCGACCGGCATGGCGGACGGGTAGCGATGGGTATCGGTGCGGGTCTGACCCACGGTGGTGCGCTGCTGGAATGTGTCGATGGTCTGACCGTCGCGCACCACCTGGATCTCCCATGCGACGGAGGCCGGTGCGGGGCTCTGCGCATGGGCGGCGAGCGCGACGCTCGCGAGCAGGACGGCCAGGCCGTGTTTCAGCATGAAACGTCTCCGGAAACGCGGGATAGCGGGGAACGGACGCACATCTTACGCCCGATCGATTTCGATCGTGATGTGACAGGACGCGCCGCGACAGGTTCGCCGCGCAATACGGTCCTGTCCCAAAGGTAGGTGCGCGTCATGCATTTTCAAACGAAAAAGCGCGCGAATTCGGCGACGGGCGCGCGCTCGGTGACGAGGCGGTTCTCGATCGCATCGGCATCGATGCGCGGGAAAGCGGTGGGGGCGGACATCGGCATACCTTCGGGACGGGGCGCGACGCGCCGCGCGGGCGCCGTCGGCGAAGCCTTGAGGCGGGTGGGTGAACCGACGATCATACGCCGCGCCGCGCAGCCGTGCAGCGCACGCCGGGTGTTAGCAGCAGACTCGTTCGGCTGCTTGCTTGCGTGCGGATACGGGCCCGCTACACTGAAATCGTAAGGGTCTGATGGTTGTGCGACAGCAAGCGGCAGCGAGGTTGGTATGACGACGGCGATGGTGAAACAGGAACTGGCGGTGGCGTCCTTCAGCACGGTGTACGACCTCGAGCAGGTCGAGACGGCGCTGAGCGACCTGAACGAGAGCGCGAGCGACGCATTGCGCGCCACCTACGAAAGGATGCTCAAGACGGGGAATCTGCGCTTTTGCGTGAAGCCGAACCGGATGCCGTCGTTCGACGCGCTCGGCGACGCGTTGCCCAATTTCACCGAGCCGCTCGACGACGTGCGCAAGCAGGTCGCGCTGTGCCTCGAAACGGACGACCGGCTCGAACTGATGCCGATCCTGCTGCTCGGGCCGCCCGGCATCGGCAAGACGCATTTCGCGAAGGCGCTCGCGCAACTGCTCGGCACCGCGTACCACTACGTGCCGATGAGTTCGCTGACGGCCGGCTGGATCTTGTCGGGCGCGTCGTCGCAATGGAAGAACGCGAAGCCCGGCAAGGTGTTCGATGCGCTCGTGAACGGCAGTTACGCAAACCCGGTGATCGCCGTCGACGAGATCGACAAGGCCGGCAGCGATGCGCAATACGATCCGCTCGGCGCGCTGTATGCGTTGCTCGAGCACGACACCGCGCGCGCGTTCGTCGACGAATTCGCGGAAGTGCCGATCGATGCGGGCAACGTGATCTGGGTCGCGACCGCGAACGAAGCGCAGGCGATTCCGGAGCCGCTGCTCAACCGGATGAACGTGTACGAGATCGCGCCGCCCGATGCGGCCGGTGCGCGCCGGATCGCGCAGACGATCTACGACGAGATCCGCACGTCGCACGCATGGGGGCGGCGCTTCCCCGAGACGCTCGGCGACGACGCGCTCGACGTGCTGGCCGCGACGCCGCCGCGCACGATGCGCCGCGCGCTGCTGCATGCATTCGGCGCCGCGCGGCTCGACGGCCGCGATGCAATCGGCCCGCACGACATCCGCGCCGACGAGGGCGCCGCGAAGCGCAGGCCGATCGGCTTCTGAACCGGCGGCGCGCGCATGGCCGAGGTGCGCGCGCCGAATCGTGCGCGGTGTCGTCGCGACGCGGCATACATGCTTTCGGCAGGCTTGCGAACCGGGACGTACAATTCTCTTCTCTCCCCTCGACGCGTTAGCAGCGCGAAACGTCATGGAGCAGATGGATTGTGTAGTGATCGGCGCGGGCGTCGTCGGCCTTGCGATTGCACGCGAACTGGCCGCGCGCGGGCGGGAAACGCTCGTGCTCGAGGCCGCCGACGCGATCGGCACGGGCACGAGCTCGCGCAACAGCGAAGTGATCCACGCGGGGCTCTACTATCCGCGCGGTTCGCTGAAGGCGATGTCGTGCGTGCGCGGCCGCGATCTGCTGTACGAATTCTGCGACACGCATCACGTGCCGTACCGGCGCGCGGGCAAGCTGCTGGTCGCGACGAGCGTCACGCAGGTGAAGCAGTTGAAGGCGATCGCCGCGCGCGCCGCCGAAAACGGCGTGCTCGACCTGCTGCCGCTCACGCGCGTCGAGGCGCAGACACTCGAGCCCGCGCTCGAATGCGTGGAAGCGCTGTTCTCGCCGTCCACCGGCATCGTCGACAGCCACCAGCTGATGCTCGCGCTGCTTGGCGCGGCGGAACGCGACGGCGCCGTGTGCGCGCTGAAATCTCCGGTCGAGTCGATCGACGTGCTGCGCGGCGGGCGCTTCGTCGTGCGCACGGGCGGTGATACGCCCGCCGAGATCGAGGCCGCCTGCGTGGTCAACAGCGCGGGCCTCGGTGCGCAGGCGCTCGCGCGCCGCACGCGCGGCCTCGACCCGCACTGGGTGCCGCCGCTCTATCTCGCGCGCGGCAATTATTTCAGCCTGTCGGGCCGTGCGCCGTTCTCGCATCTCGTGTACCCGATGCCCGACCGCGCGGGGCTCGGCGTGCACCTGACGTTCGACCTTGCCGGGCAGGCACGCTTCGGTCCGGACGTCGAATGGGTCGATGCGCTGCGCTACGAAGTCGATCCGGCGCGCGCCCCCGCGTTCTACACGTCGATTCGCGCGTTCTGGCCGGGCCTGCCCGACGGTGCGCTGCAGCCGGCGTACGCGGGTATCCGGCCGAAGGTCGCGGGGCCCGGCGAGCCGCCGGCCGACTTCATCGTGCAGGGCGCCGCGCAGCACGGCGTGCGCGGGCTCGTGAACCTGTTCGGCATCGAGTCGCCGGGGCTCACCGCGTCGCTCGCGCTCGCGCAGCGCGTCGGCGACATGGCCGCATACGGTTGACGCAAGCGCGCACGCGTGGGCCGTGTGAAATCCCTTATCTCCGGCATTTCGGCGCGCACATTTATTCGCTTGGCGGTTATTCTGTCGAACGGCTGTCGCCAGAACAGCTTTCAAACCGATAACGTTGGAGCGAGTCCCCCATGAAAACATCCCGTCGGAGTTTCCTGATTACGAGCGTTGGCGTCGTGTCCGCGCTGGCGCTGTCGCGTGAAGCGCTGGCCGATGCGCCGATGCTGTCGGAAACCGATCCGACCGCGGTGGCGCTCGGCTACAAGGCCGATGCCACGAAGGTCGACAAGACGAAGTACCCGAAATACGCAGCGGGCCAGGATTGCGCGGCCTGCATGCTGTACCAGGGCAAGAAGGGTTCGGCTTCGGGCCCGTGCGGTGCGTTCCCCGGCAAGCAGGTGTCGGCGAAGGGCTGGTGCAGCGCATTCTCGAAGATGGGTTGAGGCCCGTGCGGCATCGTGCGATGCCGCAATGTGGCGAAAACCGCAAAACGCCCGCCGTCGAAAGACGGCGGGCGTTTTTATTGCTTGAAAACGGTTCCGTCGCTTTCTACACTCGCTGCAAACCAGCGCGCCGCGGCACACTGCGCCGCGCCACCCGACACGGCGAATTCACGAGGACGAGGCACGCATGGCGACGATTGCGAATTCAACGAAAACGATCCGGCCCGAGCGTGCGCTGAACCGGCGCGCGGTCGTGGCCGCCGTGATCGGCAACGCGCTCGAGTGGTACGACTTCACGGTATTCGGCTTCATGACGGTCGTGATCGCCGAGCTGTTCTTTCCGACCTCCAGCGAATACTCGTCGCTGCTGCTGACCACCGCGACGTTCGGCGTCGCGTTCTTCATGCGCCCGATCGGCGGCATCGTGTTCGGGCTGTACGCGGACCGTGCCGGCCGCAAGGCCGCGCTGTCGCTCGTGATCCTGCTGATGACGTTCGGCATCTTCCTGCTCGCGATCGCGCCGCCCTATGCGGCGATCGGCATCGGCGGCCCGCTCCTGATCGTGCTCGGCCGCCTGCTGCAGGGCTTCTCCGCGGGCGGCGAATTCGGCAGCGCGACGGCGCTGTTGATCGAGGCCGCGCCGTTCTCGAAACGCGGTTTCTACGGCAGCTGGCAGATGGCGAGCCAGGCGGCCGCGCTGCTGATCGGCGCGCTCGTCGGCGCGGCCGTCACGCGCGGGCTGTCGCACGACGCGCTGCACAGCTGGGGCTGGCGCGTGCCGTTCGTCCTCGGGCTCGTGATCGGCCCGATCGGCTTCTATATCCGCCGCCATCTCGCGGATTCCGAAGCATTCCTGCACGCGCAGCAGAGCGCGCGCCGCGCGACGCTCGGCGAAGTGTTCACGCGCCATCCGCGCGAGGTGCTGTGCGGGCTCGGCTCGGTGATCGCGCTGACGGTGACGATCTACGTGCTGATCAGCTATCTGCCGACTTTCGCGGTGAAGCAACTGAAGCTGCCGTATGCGGAATCGTTCTACGCGGTGATCGTCGGCAACCTGCTGCTGATGGTGCTGTCGCCGGTCGCCGGCGCATGGTCGGACCGCATCGGCCGCAAGGGGCTGTCGCTGTGGTCGCTCGCGCTGACGCTCGTGCTGATGTATCCGCTGTTCGCGTGGCTCGACGCGGCGCCGAGCATCGGGCGGCTGATCGCGGTGCAGGCCGTGCTGTCGGTGACGCTCGCAGGCTATTACGGGCCGTTCGGCGCGATGATCGCCGAGCTGTTTCCGGCCAACGTGCGCTCGACCGGGCTGTCGATCGCATACAACGTCGCGGTGATGCTGTTCGGCGGCTTCGGGCAGTTCATCGTCACGTGGCTGATCAAGGTCACCGGTACGCCGCTGGCGCCGACCTACTATGTGATGGCCGGGCTCGCGCTGTCGATCGTCGCGGTCGCGTTCGTGCCCGCGCGCAGCGCCGATCTCGACGCGCCGGCGTGACGACATGACAGGAAGAAGACTGTCATCGAATCATTTCGCAAAACGCAATGATGTGCGGCCGGACACGGAAAACCGCGCGCCGAACCTTCGCGTTCGCGCCCGAATTGTTTAGTTGTCGAACGAAACATGCGCGGGATGAACGGAACTGTCGCTCGCGCGCGTTTTCGCATTTTTTATCCGTGCAAGACATCGGCAAAAACCCGTGTGGGCGCGTCTAGAAGAGTTTTTTCTCCAGCTTGTTGCAAAATCGCTAGCTCAAGTAATATCCGCGTACGCCGGACCCTGGCGGGGCCGGTTCCGATCTGGAGACCTGGAGGAAACATGGAATACAACCGTCTGTTGCACACCCTGCGTGTTACCGCCATTGCAGGCGTGGCAGCGGCATCGCTCGGCGTCGCGGGCTCTGCATTCGCACAGATCCCGAACAAAACGCTCGTCTACTGCTCAGAAGGCAGCCCGGCGGGTTTTGATTCCGCGCAATTTACGACCGGCGTCGATTTCACCGCCGCCACGTTCACCGTCTACAACCGCCTCGTCGAATTCGAGCGCGGCGGCACCAAGGTCGAGCCGGGCCTCGCCGAGAAGTGGGACGTGTCGTCCGACGGCAAGGAGTACACGTTCCACCTGCGCCATGGCGTGAAGTTCCACACGACCGACTTCTTCAAGCCGACGCGCGAATTCAACGCGGACGACGTGCTGTTCACGTTCCAGCGCATGCTCGACCCGAACCAGCCGTTCCGCAAGGCGTATCCGGTGTCGTTCCCGTACTTCACCGACATGGGCCTCGACAAGCTGATCACGAAGGTCGAGAAGGTCGATCCGTACACCGTGAAGTTCATGCTGTCCGAGCCGAACGCGCCGTTCATCCAGAACATGGCGATGGAATTCGCGTCGATCCTGTCGGCCGAATACGGCGACCAGCTGATGAAGGCCGGCAAGGCCGCCGACATCAACCAGAAGCCGGTCGGCACGGGCCCGTTCATCTTCCGCAGCTACACGAAGGACGCGACGATCCGATTCGACGGCAATCCTGATTACTGGAAGAAGGGCGAAGTGAAGCTGTCGAAGCTGATCTTCTCGATCACGCCGGATCCGGGCGTGCGCGTGCAGAAGATCAAGCGCAACGAATGCCAGGTGATGAGCTATCCGCGCCCGGCCGACATCGCGACGCTGAAGGCCGACTCGAACGTCGACATGCCGTCGCAGGCGGGCTTCAACCTCGGCTACCTCGCGTACAACGTCGAGCACAAGCCGGTCGACAAGCTCGAGGTGCGTCAGGCGCTCGACATGGCGATCAACAAGAAGGCGATCCTCGAATCCGTCTACCAGGGTGCGGGCCAGGCGGCCAGCGCGCCGATGCCGCCGACCCAATGGTCGTACGACAAGAACCTGAAGATGGCCGCGTACGACACCGCGAAGGCGAAGGCGCTGCTCGCGAAGGCCGGCTATGCGAACGGTTTCGAGATCACGCTGTGGGCGATGCCCGTGCAGCGCGCGTACAACCCGAACGCCCGCCTGATGGCCGAGATGATCCAGGCCGACTGGGCGAAGATCGGCGTGAAGGCGAAGATCGTCACGTACGAGTGGGGCGAGTACATCAAGCGCGCGCACGGCGGCGAGCAGGACACGATGCTGATCGGCTGGACGGGCGACAACGGCGATCCGGACAACTGGCTCGGCACGCTGCTCGGCTGCGAGGCGATCAAGGGCAACAACTTCTCGCACTGGTGCTACAAGCCGTTCGACGAGCTGGTCCAGAAGGGCCGCACGACGACGGGCCAGGACGCGCGCACGAAGCTCTACACGCAGGCTCAGCAGATCTTCGCGCAACAGCTGCCGTTCTCGCCGATCGCGAACTCGACGGTCTACCAGCCGGTGCGCAAGAACGTGGTCGACATGCGCATCGAGCCGCTCGGCTATGCGCGCTTCGACGGCGTCGGCGTGAAGTAATACGACCGGCGTAAGCTGTCGTCGTTGAGAAGACCGGCTTGAAATCATCCGGCGGCGGGAGGCCAAAAGCCCCCCGTCGCCGGTCGCACATTTCCCACAAGAAAATACGAGAAGCATCATGCTCCGATTCGTGTTGCGCCGCGTGGGGATGGTGATCCCGACCTTCATCGGCATCACCATCCTCGCGTTCGCGCTGATTCACCTGATACCGGGCGACCCCATCGAAGTGATGATGGGCGAGCGCGGCGTCGATCCCGCCATGCACGCGGAGGCGATGAAACGCCTCGGGCTCGACCAGCCGCTGCCCTTGCAGTACGTCCACTACATCGGCCGTGCGCTGCACGGCGATCTCGGCACGTCGATCATCACCAACACCAGTGTCGCAGGCGAGTTCTTCGCGCGCTTCCCGGCGACCGTCGAGCTGTCGCTGTGCGCGCTCGTGTTCGCGCTCGCCATCGGCCTGCCGGCCGGCGTGATCGCCGCGCTGCGGCGCGGGTCGGTCATCGACCACGGCGTGATGGGCACCGCGCTCACCGGCTACTCGATGCCGATCTTCTGGTGGGGGCTGATCCTCATCATGGTGTTTTCGTCGTACCTCGGCTGGACGCCCGTGTCGGGGCGCATCGCCGTCGAATACGACTTTCCGCACCCGACGGGCTTCATGCTGATCGACGCGCTGCTCGCGCCGGACGAAGGCTCGTTCAAGTCGGCGGTCAGCCACCTGATCCTGCCCGCGATCGTGCTCGGCACGATCCCGCTCGCGGTGATCGCGCGGATGACGCGCTCGTCGATGCTCGAAGTGCTGCGCGAGGACTACATCCGCACCGCACGCGCGAAGGGGCTGTCGCCCGTGCGCGTGGTCGTCGTGCATGCGCTGCGCAACGCGCTGATCCCGGTCGTCACCGTGATCGGCCTGCAGATCGGCACGCTGCTCGCGGGCGCCGTGCTGACCGAGACGCTCTTTTCGTGGCCCGGTGTCGGCAAGTGGCTGATCGATGCGATCGGCCGCCGCGACTATCCGGTCGTCCAGGGCGGCATCCTGCTGATCGCGACGCTCGTGATCGTCGTGAACCTGGTCGTCGACCTGCTGTACGGCGTGCTGAATCCGCGCATCCGCCACACGAGGTAATTCCATGAGCAATCTGCAAAATACCCTGCCGACCGAATCCGCGCCGGCCGGCGGCCGTGCGCTCGCGCTGCGCGAGTTCTGGGCCAACTTCTCGCGCAACCGCGGCGCCGTCGGCGCCGGCATCGTCGTGCTCGTGCTGATCCTGGTCGCGCTGCTTGCGCCGCTGATCGCGCCGCACAGCCCGGTCGAGCAATACCGCGACTACGTGAAGATCCCGCCTGCATGGCTCGACGGCGGCAACTCGAAATTCATCCTCGGCACCGACGAAGCGGGCCGCGACATTCTTTCGCGGCTGATGTTCGGCGCGCGGATGTCGTTCTGGATCGGCTTCGTGTCGGTCGTGCTCGCGCTGATCCCCGGCATCGTGCTCGGGCTCGTCGCCGCGTTCTTCCAGAAGTGGGCCGACACGCCCGTGATGCGCATCATGGACGTGCTGCTCGCGCTGCCGTCGCTGCTGCTCGCGGTCGCGGTCGTCGCGATCATCGGCCCGGGCCTCACCAACACGATGTTCGCGATCGCGATCGTCGCGCTGCCGGCCTATGTGCGCCTCACGCGCGCGTCGGCGCTCGGCGAGCTGCAGAAGGAATACGTGACGGCGTCGCGCGTGGCCGGTGCCGGCACGGTGCGCCTGATGTTCTCGCAGGTGCTGCCGAACTGCACGGCGCCGCTGATCGTGCAGGCGACGCTGGGCTTCTCGTCGGCGATCCTCGACGCGGCCGCGCTCGGCTTCCTCGGCCTCGGCGTGCAGCCGCCGACCGCCGAGTGGGGCGCGATGCTCGCGTCCGCGCGCGACTACATCGACAACGCATGGTGGATCGTGACGATGCCCGGCCTGTCGATCCTGATTTCGGTGCTCGCGATCAACCTGCTCGGCGACGGGCTGCGCGACGCGCTCGATCCCAAACTGAAACGGATGGCCTGAGATGAGCCAGAACCTATTGACCATCCGCAATCTTGCGGTGAACTTCAACGGCCTGCCCGCCGTCGACCGGATCGACCTGTCGATCGCGCCGGGCGAGGTGGTGGGCGTCGTCGGCGAATCGGGCTCGGGCAAGAGCGTGACGATGATGGCGCTGATGGGCCTGATCGACGCGCCGGGCAAGGTCACGGCCGACGAGGTCACGTTCAACGGCGTCGACCTGCTGAAGGCGTCGGCGAAGGCGCGCCGCAAGATCGTCGGCAAGGACATCGCGATGGTGTTCCAGGACGCGCTGACGAGCCTGAACCCGAGCTACACGGTCGGCTATCAGATCAAGGAGGTGCTGAAGCTGCACGAAGGCCTGCGCGGCGACGCGCTGCACCGGCGCGCGCTCGAACTGCTCGACCAGGTCGGCATTCCCGATGCGAAGAACCGCATCGCGTCGTTCCCGCACCAGATGTCGGGCGGGATGAACCAGCGCGTGATGATCGCGATGGCCGTCGCGTGCAACCCGAAGCTGCTGATCGCCGACGAGCCGACCACCGCGCTCGACGTGACGATCCAGGCGCAGATCATGGATCTGCTGGTGAAGCTGCAGAAGGAGCGCGGGATGGCGCTCGTGCTGATCTCGCACGACCTGGCCGTGGTGTCGGAGGTCGCGCAGCGCGTCGCGGTGATGTACGCGGGCGAGATCATCGAGACCAACCGCGTGCCCGACATCTTCCGCACGCCGCATCATCCGTACACCGAAGCGCTGCTCGCGGCGATTCCCGAGCACAATAAGGGGGCGCGTCGCCTTGCCGCATTGCCCGGCATGGTGCCGGGCCGCGATGATCGCCCGTCCGGGTGCCTGTTCGCGCCGCGCTGCAAGTATGTCGTCGACGATTGCCGCAAGGCGCGGCCGGCGCTCGACACGCTGGTGTCCGGCAACGATGCGATGCGCGCGCGCTGCATCAAGCCGCTCCATGTTTCCAACCTCGACCTGACGGGAGGCGCACGATGAACGCAGTCCACGAAACGCGCGCCACGCCGCACGACGACGACGTCGTACTGGTCGCCGACCAGCTCGCGAAACACTACACGGTCAAGCGCGGCATGTTCGGCCAGGGCACGGTGAAGGCGCTCAACGGCGTGTCGTTTTCGCTGAAGCGCGGCAAGACGCTCGCCGTCGTCGGCGAATCCGGTTGCGGGAAGTCGACGCTCGCGCGGCAGCTGACGATGATCGAGACGCCGACGTCCGGCCACCTGTCGATCGACGGCAAGGACGTCGCGGGCGCGGACCGCCACCGGGTCGCCGACCTGCGCCGCCGCGTGCAGATGGTGTTCCAGAACCCGTTCGCGTCGCTCAACCCGCGCAAGACCGTCGAGCAGACGCTCTCCGAGCCGCTCGAGATCAACGCGAACCTGACGGCCGCCGAGCGCGCGCAGCGCATCGCGCAGATCATGCGCACGGTCGGCCTGCGGCCCGAGCACGCGAAGCGCTATCCGCACATGTTCTCGGGCGGCCAGCGGCAGCGTGTCGCGATCGCGCGCGCGATGATCCTCGATCCGCGGATCGTCGTCGCCGACGAGCCGGTGTCCGCGCTCGACGTGTCGATCCAGGCGCAGATCCTGAACCTGTTCATGGATCTGCAGGAGCAGTTCAAGACGAGCTACGTGTTCATCTCGCACAACCTGTCGGTGGTCGAGCATGTCGCGGACGACGTGATGGTGATGTACTTCGGCAGCGTCGCCGAGCTCGGCGACAAGGAGACGATCTACGCGCGGCCGCGCCATCCGTACACGCGCGCGCTGATGTCGGCGACGCCGGCGATCTTCGAGGAAGACCGCCGCGTGCAGATCAAGCTGCAGGGCGAACTGCCGTCGCCGCTCAATCCGCCGTCGGGCTGCGCGTTCCACCAGCGCTGCCCGTATGCGGTCGAGCGCTGCCGCGTCGAGGAGCCGCAGCTGCGCGAGGTCGACGGACGGCGCGTGGCCTGCCATCGCGCCGAGGAGGTAGGGGAGGCGAATGCCTGAAGCGTTGGCGGCGCGCGTGTCCGGCGCGCGCCGTTCGGGGGCAAGCAGCGCGCGCGTGATGCGCGCGTACCGCTACGCGAGGCGCTGGAGCGTGCGCACCGTCACGGGCGCGGCGCTGGCCGGCGCGTGCGTGGCAGCCAGCCTCGCGGTTCCCGTCGAGGCCGCGCGGGCCGAAGGGCGCGCGCCGGCCACTTCGCCGATCCATCCGTCGCAAGTCCCGCCGCCCGGCATGAGCCTGCCGGGTTTTCACGCGCCTGCCGTGTCGAACGGCACGATCGCGAGCGGCGCGGTGCGCGTGCAGCCCGCGCGCATGCCGTTCTACGTCGCGACCAGGGGCAAGGTCACGCTCTACGTGCTCGGCACGTTGCACACGGGCGACCCGTCCGACTACCCGAGCGCGCAGCCGTTCCGGCCGCGCATCCTCGCGGCGCTCGCCGCGTCGCCGACACTCGCGCTCGAACTGTCGCCCGATGACCTGCTCGAATCGCAGGACGACGTGTCGAAGTACGGCGTGTGCCGCTACCCGTGCCTGCAGCGCCTGCTGCCCGAGCCGCTGTGGCAGCGGCTCGCGGCGCGCCTGCGCGGCAACCCGGCCGCACTCGCCGAGATCCGCAAGATGCGGCCGTGGCTCGCGGCGCTCGTCGTCGAGACCTACGATTCGCTGTCGGCCGGCCTGCAGACCGAATACGGCACCGAGGCGCAACTGCAGAACGTGTTCCTGAAGAAGAAGGGCGGCCGCGTGATCGGGCTCGAGACGCTCGCCGAGCAGATGCGCGCGTTCACCGGGCTGACGCTGGCCGAGCAGCGCGAGATGCTTGCGCAGGACATGGTGCAGACGCCCGCGCAGAACGCGGACGACATCAAGGCGCTGCACCGGCTGTGGCGAATTGGCGACGCCGACGCGATCTCGGCGTGGGCCGTCGCGAAGAGCGAGCGGCTCGCGCGTTCGAAGGCGTTGTCGGCGTCGATCGACAACAAGATCCTGTACGAGCGCAACCGGCGCTTCGTTGCGCGGATGACGGCAATCGCCGCGCCGAACCGGCCGCTGTTCGTCGCGATCGGCGCGCTGCATCTGGGCGGCTCGCGCGGCGTGCTCGAATTGTTGCGCCAGCAAGGATACCGGGTCGACGCGAACTGATCGCGCCCGGCGGCCCGCACCGATCTTCCCCTGTTTGATTGCCATCGCGCGTATGTCGCGAGGCGCCGGCACGGCCGCGGCAATCGATAAGGAAAACCCTTGAATCGTCGGAAAATAGCGTTTGAGACGATTGACATCCTGTTCTGCCAATATCTATTCTTCACCCCACAAGTTGAAAAAATGAAAAGAATAGATAAGTTCTACGGGGTAGCAGAAATAAAGCGCGGGGTTAGCGTTGCCGGCACGTGAAGCGCGTGCCGGCTGCGGAGTGTCTGCATGCACGGCGGGGCCAATCATCGTCGGACAACACATGCATGCGGGCCGACTTGCAGATAAGCGACGTTCCGTCGTCTGACCGGGGAATGCAGTGATCGGGCGGCGGCGGACGTTTTTTAATCCGGAATGTTTTTCCGGTCACCGTCGAAAGACGGTTTCGGGGGGCGAATCGACAGACGGCGAAGCCGCAGCGATTGCGCCAACGGAAAAGCGCCACGAGGGCGCTTTTTTCTTTTGTGCGACGGATATGTGCAACGCACGTGTCACGCGACGGATACGCGTCACGCGCCTTCGTCGGCCTGCAGCGCACCGGGCGCCACGACATCGACACCCGCCGCCTCGAGCGCCGCGCGGATCCGCTTCGCGAACGCCAGCGCATGCGGCCCGTCGCCGTGCAGGCAGACGGTCTGCGCGTTCAGCGGCACCCATTCGCCGCTCAATGCACGCACGTGCCGGTTGCGCACCATGTCGAGCGTGCGCGCGAGCACTGCCTCTTCGTCGTCGATCAGCGCGCCGGGCTGGTTGCGCGGCACGAGCGAGCCGTCCGCGCGGTAGCCGCGATCGGCGAACACTTCCTCCACCGCGGCGAGCCCCGCCTGCCGCGCGGCCGCGACGAATACGCTGTTCGCGAGCCCGAACACCGCGAGCGACGGATCGAAATCGTGGATCGCGGACACCACCGCATCGGCGATCATCGGGTCGCGCGCGGCCTGGTTGTACAGCGCGCCGTGCGGCTTCACGTGCGCGATGCGCCCGCCTTCGGCCTGCGCGATCGCCGACAGCGCGCCGAGCTGGTACAGCACGCCGGCGTAGATGTCGCCGGCCGGCAGCTGCATTTCCTTGCGGCCGAAATTCTCCGGATCGTGAAAGCTCGGGTGCGCGCCGATCGACACCCCTTTCTGCACGGACCAGCGCACGCAGTCGCGCATCGCATTGGCGCCGCCCGCGTGCCAGCCGCATGCGATGTTCGCCGACGTGACGAGGTCGAGCAGCGCCTCGTCCGATCCGCATCCTTCGCCGAGATCGGCATTCAGATCGATTTCCATGATGTTCCTCGTCCACTGATTGCGTGGCGCGTCTTCCGTACCGCTTCCGCCATTGTCACGCCGCGCGCGATTGGGCGCGGCGGCGCGCTTCCTCGCGCATGTCGATCGCGATGTCGATCTGCCGCAGATACGCGCGTTCCGCGGTGAGGGCGGCACGCGCCGCGTCGGGTGTCGTGCGCACGAAGCGGATCGGCAGGTTGAGCCGCGCCTGTGCGAGCTTCCACAGGTCGGCGCGGATCACCGTGCCGATCTTCGGGTAGCCGCCGGTGGTCTGCGCGTCGTGCATCAGCACGATGGGCTGGCCGTTCGGCGGCACCTGGATCGTGCCGGGCAGCACCGCGTGCGACAGCAGCTCGACCGGCCGCTCGCGCACGAGCTCGGCGCCGGCGAGGCGATAGCCCATCCGGTTGCTGTTCGCGGTGACGAGCCATTCGTCGTCCCAGAACGCCTGCTGCGAATCGGCCGCGAACGACGCGTAGTCGGGGCCCGGCAGCACGCGCACCGGCATCGCCCACGGCGCATGCGCATGCGCGGGGCGGTGGCGGCGCGGCGGCTCGTCGACGCGCGCGAACGCGCACCACGCGGGCGCCTTCACGCCGAATTCGGGCGCGTCGGCCGCGAGGCAGCCCGCGCCGGCCGGCGGCACGCCGACCGGGAGCCGATCGCCGTCGCGCAGCGTGCGGCCGCCGAGGCCGCCGAAGCGCGACGCGAGATCGGTGCTGCGCGAGCCGAGCATCGGCAGCACGTCGATGCCGCCCGCGATGCACAGGTAGCCGCGCATCCCGCGTTTCGCGGCCGGCAGCACGAGCATCTGCCCGGCTTCGACCGGCAGGCTCCACCACGAATGCACGCGCCGGCCGTCGAGCGTCGCGCCGAACTCGGTGCCGGTGATCGCGATGCGGGTGGCGCGCGTGAAGCGGAATGCGGTCGGGCCGATCGTGATCTCGACGGCGGCCGCGTCGGAGCGGTTGCCGACGAGCCGGTTGCCGACCTCGAGCGCGAGGCCGTCGAGCGCGCCGCCCTGCGCGACGCCGAGATGGCGCGCGCCGCGGCGCCCGAGATCCTGCACGGTCGACAGCGGGCCGGCCCGCACCACCTCGATGGTGCCCGGTGCGTTGCTCTGGGTCATCGTGCGTCGACTCCTGCAATGGTGAAGCGCACGCGGTCGCCGGGCAGCAGTAGCGTCGGCTGCGGCCGCGCCGGATCGAACAGCACGTGCGACGTGCGGCCGATCAACTGCCAGCCGCCGGGCGACGTGGCCGGGTAGATGCCCGTCTGTGCGCCGCCGATGCCGACCGAGCCGGCCGGCACCTCGAGGCGCGGTGCCGCGCGGCGCGGCGTGTGCAGCGATGCGTCGAGGCCGCCGAGATACGCGAAACCCGGCTGGAAGCCGATGAAGAACACGACGTATTCGCCGGCCGCGTGGCGCGCGACGACCTCGTCGGCCGACAGGCCCGTGTGCGCGGCGACGGCCGCCAGATCGGGGCCGGCGGCACCGCCGTACTCGACCGGGATCTCGACGTCGCGGCCGTCCGCGTGCTCGACGTCGGCCGTCTCCCACGCGTCGCGCAGCGCCGGCGTGAGCGACTCGGCCGTCGCGGCGAGCGGGTCGAACACGACGGTCAGGTTGTTCATGCCCGGCACGACGTCGATCACGTCGGGCCACGCGCGCGCGGCCTCGGCAACGGCCCAGACGCGGCGCTGGCAATCGAGCGTGGCGGGCGGCGGCACCTCGCAGACGAGGGCGGCATCGCCGAGCGGATAAAAGCGGGGTTGCGTCATCGGACTGGCACGGTTCGGACGGCAATGTTAGCGCACATTGTCAACAAGATATCGATAACTTACCAATAAGCGTTTTCGCCTAGCCCGTATACCGGGGCTTCTGACGTACACTCGGCACACCCTGACATCCTGCTTGCGCCGCCTTTCCATGAAGCGTTCTCCGACCAAGATCGTGTCATCCGAACACCTCGTTTCCGATTCGAGCGTGGAGCTGTCGGAGCTCGAATACGGGCTCATCATGGCCGGCAACGCGTTCAACCGCTGGATGGTGCGCTGCATGTCGGCGGCCGGCGCGAAGGACATGACGGCGGTCGAGGTGTCGCTGCTGCATCATGTGAGCCATCGCGAACGCAAGAAGAAGCTCGCCGACATCTGCTTCGTGCTCAATATCGAGGATACGCACGTCGCGACCTATGCGCTGAAAAAACTGATCGCCCGCGGCTACGTGAAGAGCGAGAAAAACGGCAAGGAAGTGTTCTTCTTCGCGACCGACGCGGGCCGCGACCTGTGCCTGAAGTATCGCGAGGTGCGCGAGCACTGCCTGATCGAGACGCTGAAGGACAGCGGGCTCACCAACGAGCAGATCGGCGACGCGGCGCAGTTGCTGCGCCACGCATCGGGCCTGTACGACACGGCCGCACGCGCGGCGGCGTCGCTGTAAACGATTGCGGAAAGTGTTGCGCGCGGCGTTGCGCTGACGGGCGTGCGGCGACGGCCGTGGCGCCGCGCGCCGCGTCATCCGGCGGCCGGGTAGAGCGCGCCGTCGGTCACGATCCAGCGCAGCGCGAGATCGTGCGCTTCGGCGGGCAGCGCGTCGACGCGGCACGCTTCATACGCGATGCCGACCGTCACCGGCAGCGTGTCGCCCGGCCACGCGGCGAGCGTGCGATCGTAGTAGCCGCCGCCGTAGCCGAGCCGGTAGCGCTGCGGATCGAATCCCACGCAGGGAATCAGCAGCAGGTCGGGCACGACGACGATTCCCGCCGCCGGTTCCGGAATCCGGTGATGGCCCTCGCGCATCGGCGTGTGTGTGTCCCACGCATGGAACGCGAGCGGCGTGTGCCGCTCGCCGATCACGGGCAGCGCGGCGCGCCGGCCGGCGCCTGCCGCGCACCACGCGAGCACCGCGTCGCGCGCATCGAATTCGCCCGGCAGCGGCCAGTAGAACCCGACCGTGCGCGGCGCGAGCCGGTCGAGCAGCGTGCGCAGCCGCGCGTCGAGCGCGGCGTTCGCGGCGGGCTGCGACGCGGCGTCGCGACGCGCGCCGGACAGCGTTTTGCGCAGTGCAACCTTCGGGTTCGGCACAGGGTGGCGTGCTATGCTTTCGCTCAATTCGTGCTCCATTCAAAACGATGTCGAACAGCCTTTTCCGAGTATATCGCGCGGTCGCGCTGACGCTTTCGGCGGCCGCGCTCGTCGCGGGCACGGCCGCGTGCGCCGCACCGGGCGACGACACGGTCGCCGGGGATGACCAGATCTTCGTGCAGCTTCGCGAAGCCGCACGCCGCAACGATGCCGCGAAAGCCGCACAGCTTGCGTCGATGATCCCGAACTATCCGGTCCCGTCCTACGTCGAGTATTTCCAGATCAAGCCGCAGCTGTTCGACTCGACCGGCCGCGCGCGCGTCGACGCGCCGGACGCGCCCGTGCAGTCGTTCCTGCAGCGCTACGACGGCCAGGCGATCGCCGACCGCCTGCGCAACGACTACCTGCTCGTGCTCGGCGCGCGCCACGACTGGCGCAGCTTCGACGATCAATACAAGCGCTTCGTGCTCGACGACGACACGCAGGTCAGGTGCTACGCGCTCGAATCGCGCGCGGCGCGCGGCGAGAACGTCGCCGATGCGGCGCGCGCGCTGCTCGTCGAGCCGAAGAATTACGGCGACGCGTGCGTCGACCTGATCACCGCGCTCACGGTCAACCAGCAGTTCACGAGCGACGACGTGTGGCAGCAGGCGCGCCTCGCGTACGAGCAGAACTACACGACGCTCGGCGGCAAGATCGTCGACGCGCTCGGCCCGCGCCCGGTCGCCTTCGACCAGGCGACGAGCGCGCCGCCGCTGTACCTCGCGCGCGGCGTCGGCCCCGACGCGACGTCGCACCAGCTCGCGCTGATCGCGCTCGGCCGCATGGCGCGCAACGATCCGGACGCGGCCGCCGGGATGCTGACGTCGGTCGCCGGCTCGCTCACGAAACAGGAACAGGCGATCGCATGGGGCGCGATCGGTTACCAGGGCGCGATCAAGCGCTCGCCGCTCGCGTCGGTCTGGTACGCGAAATCCGCGAATGCACCGCTGTCGAACCCGGGCTACGAATGGCGCACGCGCGCCGCGCTGCTCGCCGGCAACTGGCCGATGGTGCGCTGGTCGATCGAGCAGATGCCGCCGTCGCTGCGCAGCGATCCGGCGTGGATCTACTGGCATGCGCGCGCGCTCAAGCAGAGCGGCGACACGCTGCAGGCGAACCAGGAATTCGAGCAGGTCGCGGGCCAGTTCAACTTCTACGGGCAGCTCGCCGGCGAAGAGCTCGGCCAGCGCACGACGGTCCCGCCGCGCACGAAGGTGAGCGACGCCGAGATCGACGCGATGGGCAAGATTCCGGGCTTCGCGCTCGCGCAGCGCTTCTACGCGCTGAACCTGCGCCTCGAAGGCAACCGCGAATGGAACTGGCCGCTGCGCGGGATGACCGATCGCCAATTGCTCGCGGCCGCCGAGTACGGCAAGCGCGTCGAGCTGCTCGACCGCACGGTCAACACGGCCGACCGCACGAAGGCCGAGCACGACTTCACGCTGCGCTACCCGTCGCCGTACCGCAACATCGTCGAGCGCTATGCGCAGTCGACGGGCCTCGACATCGAATGGGCGTACGGGCTGATCCGCCAGGAGTCGCGCTTCATCACGAGCGCGCGCTCGTCGGTGGGCGCGGGCGGCCTGATGCAGCTGATGCCGGCCACCGCCCAGCTCGTCGCGAAGAAGCTCGGCATGGGCACGATCACGCGCGCGCAGATGCACGACATCGATACCAACATCCAGCTCGGCACCTGGTATCTGGCGGACATCTACAACAACTTCGACAGCTCGCCGGTGCTGGCCACCGCCGGCTACAACGCGGGCCCGGGCCGGCCGCGCCAGTGGCGCCAGGTGTTGACGCAGCCGGTCGAAGGCGCGATCTTCGCAGAGACGATTCCGTTCAACGAGACGCGCGACTACGTGAAGAACGTGCTGTCGAACACCGTCTACTACGCGGCGCTCTTCGAGGGCAAGCCGCAGTCGTTGAAGAAACGTCTAGGCATGATCTCGCCCTGATCCGCAATCTTCACACTGCCGCGCGAGACGCGGCAGTGTTCTTAAGGGCCTGTTCACGCTAATAACGGACTTGCGAACGTGCGTTGCCGGCCGCGGTGCAAGAAGCAAGGAGCGCCGTTTGGCCGAGCCGGACAAGCGACGCGCGACGCCGCAATGCGGTCGGCAAGGCTCGTTTCCCTGACCGGGGAAAAGTCATAAATGGGGCTGGCCGCCAGAAGGGCCGATCGCTGCGTCATGCTCCTTGCGAATACGTCGAGTATTCGCTTCGTCGCAGTCCTTGCGCTCGACCCTTCTGGCGGCCAGCGCAAGTCCGTTATTAGCGTGAACAGGCCCAGGAGTGTCGAACATGGATCGCCAGACCGTTGTGCTGCTGGGCGGCACCGGCTTCATCGGCAGCCGGCTCGTCAATGCGCTGATCGACGCCGGCAAGCAGGTACGGATCGGCACGCGGCGGCGCGACCACGCGCGCCATCTGCAGATGCTGCCGGTCGAGATCGTCGAGCTCGAAGCGCTCGACACGCGCACGCTCGCGCGCTGCGTCGCCGGCGCGCACGCGGCGATCAATCTGGTCGGCGTGCTGCACGGCGGCCGCGGCACGCCGTACGGGCCCGGCTTCGAGCGCGCGCACGTCGCGCTGCCGGCCGCGCTCGCGAGCGCGTGCACCGAGGTCGGCGTGCGGCGCCTGCTGCACATGAGCGCGCTCGGCGCCGATTCGCACGGCGCGAGCATGTACCAGCGCTCGAAGGGCGACGGCGAAGCGGCGCTGCATGCGATCGCGGCGACCGATTCGCTCGAGCTGACGATCTTCCGCCCGTCGGTCGTGTTCGGCCCCGGCGACTCATTCCTCAATACGTTCGCGAACCTGCAGCGCACGGTGCCCGTGCTGCCGCTCGCGATGCCCGACGCGCGCTTCCAGCCGGTGTTCGTCGGCGATGTCGTGCGCGCGTTCGTCAACACGCTCGATCTCGCGGCCGCGCACGGCAAGACCTACGAACTCGGCGGCCCGACCGTCTATACGCTCGAGCAACTGGTGCGCTATTGCGGCACGCTGGTCGGCAGGCAGGCACGCATCGTGCGGCTGTCCGACGCGCTTGCGCGGCTGCAGGCAAGCGTGTTCGAATGCCTGCCCGGCGAACCGGTACTCACGCGCGACAATCTCGCGTCGATGTCGGTGCCGAACGTGCTGTCGGGGCCGCTCGCGCCGGAACTCGGAATCTCGCCCGCGAGTCTCGAAAGCATTGCGCCCGCGTATCTCGGCAAGGCCGCGGCGCGGTCGCGGTTCGACTGGTTCCGTTCGCGCCGCTAGGCGCGGCCGGGATGCGGTCGTTCGGCCTCTTCCTTTCCACCTTCGCGTTTTCCGGAACACCGTCATGAAACTCGTCATTGGAGACAAGAACTACTCGTCGTGGTCGATGCGTCCGTGGCTGCTGCTCGCGCATTTCGGCATCCCGTTCGACGAGATCGCGGTCGAGCTGCGCCGCGACGACACGGCCGCGCGCATCCTCGAGTATTCGCCGTCCGGCAAGGTGCCGTGCCTGATCGACGACCACGGCGTCGCGATCTGGGATTCGCTCGCGATCGCCGAGACGCTCGCCGAGCGCTATCCGCAGTTTCCGATGTGGCCGGCCGATCCGCTCGAACGCGCGCATGCGCGCTGCATCGCGGCCGAGATGCATTCGGGTTTCGCGGCGCTGCGCACGCAGATGGGCATGAACGTGCGCGCGTCGATGCCGGGGCGCGGCGCGACGCCCGACGCGCTCGCCGATGTCGCGCGCATCGACGCGCTGTGGAGCGCGTGCCTCGAGGCGTCGGGCGGGCCGTTCCTGTTCGGCGAGTTCGGGATCGCCGATGCGATGTACGCGCCCGTCGTGATGCGCTTCAACACGTACGAGCCGGGCCTGTCGCCGGACGCGGCCGGCTACGCGGCGCGCGTGACGGCGCTGCCGGCGGTGCAGCGGTGGATCGACGCCGCGCGCCGCGAGACCAATGTGATCGCCGAATACGAGCCGCAGCCATGAACATCTACGCAGTAGGCGGGGCGATTCGCGACGAATTGCTCGGCGTGCCCGTGCAGGACCGCGACTACGTGGTGGTGGGCGCGACGCCCGAGCAGATGGCCGCGCAGGGCTTCCGGCCGGTCGGCAAGGATTTTCCGGTATTCCTGCATCCGCACACGCAGGAGGAATACGCGCTGGCGCGCACCGAGCGCAAGACGGCGGCCGGCTATCACGGCTTCCAGTTCCATTACGCGCCGGACGTGACGCTCGACGAGGATCTCGCGCGGCGCGACCTGACGATCAACGCGATGGCGCGCGAGGTGAGCCCGGAGGGCGCGCTGGTCGGGCCCGTGATCGACCCGTTCGACGGGCAGGCCGACCTGCGTGCGCGCGTGTTCCGGCACGTGAGCGACGCGTTCGTCGAGGATCCGGTGCGGATCCTGCGCATTGCGCGCTTCGCCGCGCGGTTCGCGGATTTCACGGTCGCCGACGAAACGCTCGCGCTGATGCGTCGGATGGTCGACGCGGGCGAGGTCGACGCGCTGGTGCCCGAGCGCGTGTGGCAGGAAATCGCGCGCGGGCTGATGGAGGCCAAGCCGTCGCGCATGTTCGCGGTGCTGCGCGACTGCGGCGCGCTCGCGCGCGTCCTGCCCGAGGTCGATGCGCTGTGGGGCGTGCCGCAGCGCGCCGACTACCATCCGGAAGTCGATACGGGCGTGCACGTGATGATGGTCGTCGACTACGCGGCGAAGCAGGGCTATTCGCTGCCGGTGCGCTTCGCGGCGCTCACGCACGATCTCGGCAAGGCGACGACGCCGGCGGACGTGCTGCCGCGCCACGTCGGCCACGAGGGCCGCAGCGTCGACCTGCTCAAGCCGTTGTGCGAGCGGCTGCGCGTGCCGAACGATTGCCGCGATCTCGCGCTCGTGGTCGCACGCGAGCACGGCAACCTGCATCGCGTGATGGAGATGGGCGCGGCCGCGCTGGTGCGGCTGTTCGAGCGCAGCGACGCGCTGCGCAAGCCGGCGCGTTTCGCCGAGATGCTGCAGGCGTGCGAATCGGATGCGCGCGGGCGGCTCGGGCTCGACGCGCAGCCGTATCCGCAGGCCGAGCGGCTGCGCGTGGCGCTCGCGGCCGCGCGCAGCGTCGATGCCGGCGCGATCGCGCGCGGCATCGGCAGCGAAGCGGAGAAGATCAAGGAGGCCGTGCATCGCGCGCGGATCCAGGCCGTCGCGCAGGCGCTCGCGATCGGCGAATAGGGGGCAGGTATGAAAGGGGCGGGCGGCGCGCGCCCGCCAGCCGTTACGGCTTCTTGCGCGCGGCTGCCTTGCGCACCGGGGTCGCGGCCGCCGGACGTTTGCCGGCGGATGCGCGCGGCTTGGCCGTGGCCTTCTTTTCCGCCGCGCCGGCCGGCCGTGCCGGATCGGCGTCGCGGCCGCGTTTCGGCGCCGGTTCGCGGCGGCTCGCGCGCGGCTCGCCCGGCGCAATGCGCACGCCGGGCTCGGGCTGCCTGATTTCCATCGTCGCGGACACGAATTCGGCGCAACTGTCGTCGAACAGCGGCAGTGTGCCGACCACGATCAGTTCGGCGGGCCCGTCGCCCACGTTGGCGACGCGATGCCGCTTGCGCGCGTCGAAGTGCAGCGAGTCGCCGGGCGCCAGCGGGTAATCCTTCTTGCCGACCGTGTAGCAGATGCGGCCGGTCAGCACGTAGACGAATTCGTCGCCGCCGTGCGACACCCATTCCGAGCGGTAGCCTTCCATCATCTGCACCTTGACCGCGTTGATCTGGCTGCCGTCGAACGTGGTGGACAGCCGTTCGTACCACTGCGACGCGCTGTCGACCGCGTACGGCTTGCGGCTGCCTTCGTGCGAATCGGGCTGCGCCTGGCGCGGCTGGTCGATCAGCGCGCCGAGCGGCACGCCCAGCGCCTTCGCGACATTGACGAGCGACGACAGCGAGATACCCGTGAGATGGCGCTCGACCTGCGACAGGAACCCGACCGACAGCTTCGCTTCGGTCGCGACTTCCAGCAGCGTCTTCTTCGCTTCCCGGCGCAGGCGGCGAATGCGCTGGCCGATACGCATGAGGTCTGAATCCATGAATCTCTTTCGTGGCAACGAGTCGGGAGGCAAGGGCCTGTTCCCGCTAATAACGGGCTTGCGCTGGCTACCAGAAGGGCCGAGCGCAAGGAATGCGACGAAGCGAATACTCGACGTATTCGCGAGGAGCATGACGCCGTGCTTGGCCCTTCTGGTGGCCAGCCCCACGAATGATTTTTCCCAAACAGGGGAACGTGCGTTGCCGGAGGGGCGGTGCAGCCGCCGGGACGTTGCTTTCCGCGCATCGCACGAAGCACGGCCGTCGGGACGACGATGCCGGCGCATTGTACCGCGCGGTGTCGCCGGGCGAGGCCACGGTGCGCCTGCGTGCGGAACCGTGCCGCCGATTTTAGTCCTACGAAAATTTTGGCTTGACCTCAATTTCAGCGTGCTCTAGATTCTGTCGCGCGCATCAAACAAAGTTAAGTGAGACAAAAATTTCCGCGGACCTGCCGCTGGCACTGCACAGCGGCCCGGCGACGTGCAGTGCCGCGCGTCGCCCGACCATCGGCGCCGTGTCGCGACACGCCTGCTTCAGGCATGCGGCCGGCCGCGTCACGCCGCCGGCCGCCGACAACAATGGATAAAACGTGGGCATCCGATGATCGATCGACTGAAATACAGCTTCTCCGGCCTTCCCCCGTACGACGCGTCCGTCGCCGACGCGCAGGCCGGCCTGTCGCGCCTGCTCGACGCCGCGCGGCTCGACGCGGTGGTGGTCACGTCGCAGGACGAATACGTCACCGAGTACCTGCCGCGCAGCAATAACCCGCGCTACGCGCTGTCGGGCTTCGACGGCTCGGCCGGCTGCGGGATCTTCCTGAGCGCGGAGACTGCGCAGGTGCTCGGCGTGCCGCCGTTCGTGCTGTTCGTCGATGGCCGCTATCACCTGCAGGCCGAGCAGCAGTGCGATCCGGCGCGCGTGCGCATCGAGAAGCTCGGGATGAACCTAACGATCTGGCAGGCGATGGCCGACTGGCTGGTCGCGCATGCGAGCCGGCTCGCGCGGGTCGGCTACGACGCGCTGCGGATCAGCGTCGCGCAGCGCGACCGTCTGCTCGAGCAGACGCAGGCCGCGGTGCTCGACTGGACGAGCCTCGCCGATCGCGAGATCGACCGCGCGATCGCGCTGCCGGGCTGGGTCGTCGAGCGGCCGATCTTCGAGCTGCCGGAATCGATGACGGGCCTGAGCGTCGCGCAGAACATCGACACGCTGAACCGCAAGCTCGCCGCGCATACCGGCGCGGCCGACGGCAAGGCCGCGTTCTTCACCTGCGCGTCGGACGATCTCGCGTATCTGCTGAACAGCCGCGGCTATCACATCCCGAATGCATCGTCGCATCTCGGCTTCCTGTTCTCGGTCGGCGGGGAGGTCGCGCTGTTCCTGCCGGAAGGCTGCGACCGCTGCGAAGTCGCGCTCGAGTCGTATCCGGCGCTGCACGTGATCCGGCGCGACGTCGCGGCGCTCGAGCGCTTTCTCGCGCAGTTCGCGGTCGATCACGTGTGCTACGGCTTCGAATCGGTGAACTGCGCGCTCGTCGACGCGGTCAGCCGCGTGTGGCCGCACGCGCGGCATGCCGACTTCAATCCGGTCGAGGCGATGCGGGCCGCGAAGACGCCGGCGGTGCTCGACCGGTTCCGCGACGCGTTCGCGCGCAGCTCCGCGGCGATCGCCGAGACGATGCGCTGGGCGAAGGCCGGCGAACCGGGCGCACGCCACACCGAATACGACCTGGCGCGCACGATCAACGACGCGTACGGCGCGCGCTCGGCGGTCGCGCTGACGTTTCCGTCGATCGCGGCGAACGGCGCGAACAGCGCGTTCGCGCATTACACGGCGGCGAGCGCCGACGTCGAGCTGACGGAAGGCGAACTCGTGCTGCTCGACAGCGGTGCGTACTACGAAGCCGGCTTCGCGACGGACTGCACGCGCGTCGTGCTGCGCCGCACGCGCGCGGACACGGTCGCGCAACCGTGGCAGCGCGAGATCTACACGGTCGCGCTGAAGGCCTGCATCAAGGGGCTCGTCACGCGCTTCCCGGCCTCGGCGACGGGCGGCGACGTCGATGCGCTCGTGCGGCAGGTGTGCCGCGATCACGGCCACGACTTCGGCCACGGCACCGGGCACGGCGTCGGGATTCACGTGCACGAAGGCGGCGTGCGTTTCGCGCCGGGCGCGAAATACGGGCTGGTGCCGAATGCGGTGATTTCGGTCGAGCCGGGCATCTACGTGCCGGGCAAGGGCGGCGTGCGGATCGAGAACATCGTGATCATCCGGCCGGACGAAGCGCAGCCGGATACGGTGACGTTCGAGAACATCGTGACGGTCGGCTACGACTGGGACCTGATCGATCTCGACCTGCTGGACGACGACGAGCGCGCGTACCTGCGCGACTACGAGCGGCTGTGCGTGGCGCGCGGCACGCAGGTCACCGCGTGTCCGCTGTTGTAAGGAAGGGCAAGGCAGGCGCGCGGCCGTCGGGCGGCCGCGCGGCGCGACGTCAGCGCGTCAGCGCCGACACGCGCCCGTCGGGGCCGTAGACGCCGGCCGGTGCGGGCGCCGAGCGCAGCACCGCGAGCGCGCGCTCGTTGTAGTCCATCCGGATCCGGATCAGCATCCCGTTGTTCGCGTTGGCCTGGCGCGCGCGTTCGGCGGCCTGCTGCAGCAACTGCCAGCGGCCGGCGAGGCGTGCATCGCGCTCGGCGGCCTGGTCCATCCCTTTCTTGCCCGATGCAAAGCCGAGCGCGGACAGCTGCGTGTCGCGCGTGCGTTCGAGCTGCGCGAGCCGGTCGATCAGCTCGCTCTTCTTCTCGACGATCCCGGGCAGCATGTCGAGCGGCTCCGCCGTCGTCAGCGCTTTTTCCTCGTAGGCGAGCAGGGACGCGAACGCCTCGACCGTCGCGTGTTCGTCGTTGACCGTGGCCAGCAGCTCTTCTCTCATCGCGTCATGCTCGTCGCGCCGGAGCGCGGGGTGCGGCGCGCCGGCAAACCGGGGGGACCGGCCGCGAGGCGGCCGGCTCAGCTGCCCTGCGGGCGCTGCTGTTGCAGCAGTTCGCGGGCGGTGTTCAATACGCCGTCGGCAATCTTGTTCGCATCGATCGTCAGCGTGCCGTTGTTCAGCGCTTCCTTGATCGACTGGACCAGGCCCGTGTCGATATCGGCGTTGCCGGACGCGGATGCCGAGCGCAACTGGCCGGACAGACCCGACAGGTTCACGGTCGCGTCGCCGCCGGTCGATCCTGCGTCGGCCGCCTGCGCGGACGACTGGGCCGCGCCGGATTGTGCACGGGCCGCGCCGTTGCCGGTCGGCGCGAGGGGGCTCGGTTTCGGAGTGGAATCGATCTTCACGATGGGTTTCCTGTACGGTTTGACCCAGATAACGGCCGGGTCGGCCCGAACTTTAGCATCGTGAGCCCGAAATTCTCCGAATAAACAATTCTTTGCAATCTTGCGGCGGGATCCGTCCCTACAGCGGAATTTCCACGGTGCCGGCGTCCTTGACGATTGCCGTGACGATCTGGCCCGCCGCCATCCGCACCCGCACCGACTGGCCGGGCGCCGCATTCGCGAGCACGCTGCCCTCGGCCGAAATCGTGAAACCGGGGCCGGCCGCGACGACCCGCACCGTCTGGCCGGCCGATACCGACGCCGCGCTCTTCAGCATGTCCTGCCGCAGCGGCAGCCCGGCCGAGATGCGCGCGAGCGCGGTCGAGCCGACCGCCTGCGCCGGATCGGTGATCACCGCGAGCGGCAGCACCGTCAGGTCGCCGTCGCGCGCGACCAGGTCGGCCGCGCCCAGCGGCTCGCCGGGCGCGATCTGGCGCGCGGCGACGTAATAGGTGGCCTGCACGGCGACCTTCGCCTGCAGGTAGACGGTCCACGGCCGTTCGCCCGCGCAGCGCACGCCGACCGTCGTGCGGCCCCACAGGCGCGCGCCGGTCGGCAGGAACGGCTCGAGCGTCGTGCACGCGGCGAGCCCGCGCGGAAACGCGGTCGTGACCGTCGCGGTGGTCTTGCCTGGCAGGCCCGCGATCTGCTGCTGCAGGAACGCGAGGGCTGCGCGCCGGATCGAGTCGGGGTCCTGTTGGCCGGGCGGCGTCGCGCTCTGGGCCGCGGGGGCCGCCTGGGCCGGGTTGGCGGAAGCCGCCGGGGAAGCCGCCGGTGCGCGCGGCGCCGGCGCGGCTGACGCGGCGCGCGCTGCTGCCATGCGCGCAGCGACTGCCTGCGGCGCCGGCCGCGTGGGATTCGACGCGGGCTCGGCCGTTCCGGCGACGACCGTCGCGATGGCGTTGGGATCGGCGGCGCGCGGCGCGCCGTAGACGGTGTTCGCGCGAGCGGCTGCATAGACGGGGGCCGGCGCGGCTGCCGGTGCGGGGGCTGGCGGCGGGACGTTCGTCACGACCATCGCGCTCGCCGGTTGCGCCGCATGGCCGGCAGCGGCAGCGCCGGCCGTACCACCCGCACCTGCCGCCGCGCGTCCCGCGTCCTGCGCCATGCCTGCGCCCGAACCCGTCCCCGCATTCCCGCCGAACTGCCCGCCGCTCGCCGCATTGGCGTGCGCGAGCGCGGTTTCGGCCGTTTCGCCGCGTCCGGGAATCACGATCGTCCCGTCGTCCGCGTGCGCGGCCGGGGCGGCGATCCATAGCGCCGCGGCGAGCGCAAACGCACGCCGGACGTGCGTGAGCCGCCCGTTCCTGCCGCGAAGTGCGCTGCCAGTCATCGCCTTGCCCTCGATCCGTTGATCCGATTTGCATTCTAGGGAGCGGGGCCGCTGCGCAAACGATGAATAGAGGGGGGCTTTGCCGCGTTATTCGCCCGATTGCCGGTTGCGTGCCGCGCCTACCATCGCTGTCATGGAAAAAAGCCTCTCGGGTCGCCATCCGGCGCGAGGGGCGTGCAGCGCTTCATACGGAGAGACGCACACATGCTGGACAAACTCGATGCGGAATTCGCGTTCGGCCGACAGGCGCTCGACGTGCGCGCCTATCGGCAGGAACTGCTGTCGTCGAACATCGCGAACGCCGACACGCCCGGCTACCGGGCCCGCGACGTCGATTTCGCGTCGACGCTCGCGCGCTCGCTGAAGCAGACGAACGGCGGCCTAGCGCCGAGCAACGCCGCGCAACTGCCGATGACGCAGCCGGCCGGCGTGACGAGCGGCATGTCGATGGTGTCGACGGCGGCGGGCCACATGGCCGGCACGGCGAAGCTGATCCCGACGGGTGGCCCGGCGGACGACTACGGCCGCGCGCAGTACCGGATGCCGCTGCAGCCGTCGCTCGACGGCAACACGGTCGATCTCGACGTCGAACGCGTGCAGTTCGCGAACAACGCGCTGCACTACGAAACCGGGATGACCGTGATGACCCAGCAGATCAAGGCCATGATCGCCGCGATCTCGACGAACTCGTAAGCGCGCCGCTTCCGAACCCGCGCACAAGCACAAGGAGCCTCCATGCCTTCGTTGATGAACATCTTCGGCGTCGCCGGTTCGGCGCTGTCCGCGCAATCGCAGCGCCTGAACGTCACCGCGTCGAACCTCGCGAACGCCGACAGCGCCACCGGCCCCGACGGCAAGCCGTACAAGGCCAAGCAGGTCGTGTTCGCGACCGACCCGATGGGCGGCGCGCGCACCGCGTCGGGCCAGGGCGTGGGCGGCGTGCGCGTGACGAAGGTGATGGACGACCCGTCGCCGATGAAGTCGACCTACGACCCGGCGAACCCGGCCGCCGACGCGAACGGCTACGTGCAGATGCCGAACGTCGACCCGGTGCAGGAGATGGTGAACATGATCTCGGCGTCGCGCTCGTACCAGGCCAACGTCGAGACGCTGAACACCGCGAAGACGCTGATGCTCAAGACGCTGACGATCGGCTCGTGAGCCGCGCGCCGACCGACCCCAACCTGACTGTTCCGATAGAAGGCCACCCAGGATGACTTCCTCCAGCACGACGATCGGCGGCAACGGCACGAACGTGTCGACCCTGCCGACCGACACGATGAACACCAACAAGGTGTCGTCGACCAACGGCACGTCGGCGAGCGACCTGCAGGCGACGTTCCTGAAGCTGCTCGTCACGCAGTTGCAGAACCAGGATCCGACGAGCCCGGTCGACAGCTCGCAGATGACGTCGCAGCTCGCGCAGATCAACACGGTGAGCGGCATCGCGCAGCTGAACACGTCGCTCACGTCGCTGTCGACGCAGCTCACGGCTGGCCAGCAGACGCAGGCCGCGCTGCTGATCGGCACGAACGTGCTCGCGCCGGGCAACGCGGTCGCGGTGAAGGGCGGCGCGGCGTCGCCGTTCGGCGTGTCGCTGGCGAGCTCGGTGTCGAACCTGACGATCACCGTGAAGAACTCGGCGGGCGCCGTCGTGAACACGATCAACGCGGGCGCGCAGTCGGCCGGCACCGTGCCGTTCAACTGGACGCCGACCGACGCGGCGGGCAATGCGCTGCCGGACGGCAAGTACACGATCAGCGCGTCGTATACCAACAGCGCCGGCACGCCGCAGGCGGCCACGACGCTCGCGGCCGCGCAGGTGCAGAGCGTGATCAAGCAGGCAGACGGCACGGCGGGGCTCGTGCTGTCGAACGGCACGACGGTGGGGCTCACCCAGGTCGCGTCGATTTTCCCGAATACGTCGTCGTCCGGCGGCACTACGTCCAACTGATTCAGCTTCCCCGAAACGGAGACCGAAATGGGTTATCAACAGGGTCTGAGCGGCCTCGCCGGCGCATCGAACGCGCTCGACGTGATCGGCAACAACATCGCGAACGCGAACACGGTCGGCTTCAAGTCGAGCACCGCGCAGTTCGCCGACATGTACGCGAACTCGGTCGCGACGTCGGTCAACACGCAGATCGGCATCGGCACGTCGCTCGCATCGGTGCAACAGCAGTTCGGCCAGGGCACGATCAATACGACGAACTCGTCGCTCGACGTCGCGATCAACGGCAACGGCTTCTTCCAGATGTCGAACAACGGCGTGACGACGTACTCGCGCGACGGCACGTTCCAGCGCGACAAGAACGGCTTCATCGTCGACTCGCAGGGCCGCAACCTGATGGGCTACGCGGCCGGCTCGGGCGGCGTGATCAACGCCGCGCAGACCGTGCCGATGCAGGCGCCGACGTCCAACATCGCGCCGACCGCGACGACCAAGATCACCGGCCAGTTCAACCTGAACTCGCAGGACACGGTGCCGGCCAAGACGCCGTTCAACGCGACCGACACCACGACCTACAACTACTCGACGTCGATCCAGGTGTACGACTCGCTCGGCGGTTCGCAGGCGGTCAACATGTACTTCGTGAAGTCGGCGGCCGGCACGTGGGAAGCGTACGCGGGCGTCCAGGGCGGCGCCACGACCGATCTCGGCACGGTCACGTTCAATTCGTCGGGCGCGATCCAGAGCACGACGACGGGCACGCCGCCCGCGCCGACCGCGTCGCTCGGCCAGTTCCAGTTCACCGTGCCGAACACTGACGGCTCGGTGACGCCGCAGAGCCTCACGCTCGACCTGACCGGCACGACGCAGTACGGCGGCAAGGACGGCGTGAACAACCTCGCGCAGGACGGCTACGCGAGCGGCACGCTGACGACCTTTTCGATCGGCGCCGACGGCAAGCTGACCGGCAACTACTCGAACGGCCAGACCGCCGTGCTCGGCCTGATCGCGCTCGCGAACTTCAACAACCCGAACGGGCTGGTCAACCTCGGCGGCAACCAGTATGCGGAGTCCGCCGCGTCGGGCGTGCCGCAGGTGTCCGCACCGGGCAGCACGAACCACGGCACGCTGCAGGGCAGCGCGCTCGAGAACTCGAACGTCGACCTCACGTCGCAGCTCGTCAACCTGATCACCGCGCAGCGCAACTACCAGGCGAACGCGCAGACGATCAAGACGCAGCAGACCGTCGACCAGACGCTCATCAACCTGTAAGCGCGGATAACCGGCAGCCATGGACCGACTGATCTACACGGCGATGACGGGCGCGTCGCAGTCGCTCGACCAGCAGGCGATCGTCGCGAACAACCTCGCGAACGCATCGACGACGGGCTTTCGCGCGCAGCTCGCGACGTATCGCGCGGTGCCGATGAATTTCGGCGACGGCAGCAACATCGACCCGACGACGACGCGCACCTACGTGCTCGCGTCGACGCCCGGCGCGGATTACGCGCCGGGTCCGATCACGCGCACCGGCAATCCGCTCGACGTCGCCGTGCAGGGCGCCGGCTGGCTGTCCGTGCAAACGGCCGACGGCAGCGAGGCGTACACGCGCGCCGGCAACCTGCATGTCGACGAGAACGGCCAGCTCGTCAACGCGAGCAACCTGCCGGTGATCGGCAACGGCGGCCCGATCTCGGTGCCGCCGAACGCGGAAGTGACGATCGGCAAGGACGGCACCGTTTCCGCGCTGATGCCGGGCGACCCGCCGACGGCGGTCGCGATCGTCGACCAGATGAAGCTCGTCAATCCCGATCCGGCCACGCTCACGCGCGGCAACGACGGATTGTTCCGCACCGCCGACGGCAATCCGGCCGACGCCGCCCCGAACGTGGTCGTCACGCCGAATTCGCTCGAAGGCAGCAACGTCAACCCGGTGACCGCGATGGTCGCGATGATCGACAACGCGCGCGCGTTCCAGCTTCAGTCGAAGCTGATCCAGACGGCCGACCAGAACGAGCAGACGGCGAACCAGCTGCTCAACTTCAGCTGAGCGCCCGCGCCAGCCCACGCAGGAGACCTTACAAGTGAACCGTTCGCTCTACATCGCCGCCACCGGCATGAATGCGCAGCAGGCGCAGATGGACGTGATTTCGAACAACCTCGCGAACACCAGCACGAACGGCTTCAAGGCGTCGCGCGCGGTGTTCGAGGATCTGCTTTACCAGACGATCCGCCAGCCCGGCGCGAACTCGACGCAGCAGACCGAGCTGCCGTCGGGCCTGCAGCTCGGCACCGGCGTGCAGCAGGTCGCGACCGAGCGCCTGTACACGCAGGGTGGCCTCACGCAGACCGGCAACTCGAAGGACGTCGCGATCAACGGCGCGGGCTTCTTCCAGGTGCTGATGCCGGACGGCACGAATGCGTACACGCGCGACGGCTCGTTCCAGACCAACGCGCAGGGCCAGCTCGTCACGTCGAGCGGCTACCAGGTGCTGCCGGCGATCACCGTGCCGCAGAACGCGCAGTCGCTGACGATCGGCAAGGACGGCGTCGTGTCGGTCACGCAGCCGGGCTCGGGCAACGCGGTGCAGATCGGCTCGCTGCAGATCGCGACCTTCATCAACCCGACCGGGCTCGAGGCGAAGGGCGAGAACCTGTTCGCGGAAACGACGTCGTCGGGCGCGCCCAACGTGTCGCAGCCGGGGCTGAACGGCGCGGGCGTGCTCAACCAGGGTTATGTCGAAGCGTCGAACGTGAACGTCGTGCAGGAGCTCGTCAACATGATCCAGACGCAGCGTGCCTACGAGATCAACAGCAAGGCCGTGACGACGTCCGACCAGATGCTGCAGACCGTCACGCAGATGAAGAGCTAACCGGAACACCCCGCCGTCGCCATGAAGCAGGTTCGCCTCCTCCCGTCAGCCACCGTCCGCGCCGCGTGCGCGGTCGCGGTGGCGGCGCTCGCCGGTTGCGCGCAGATCCCGCGCGATCCGATCATCCAGCAGCCGATGACGGCGCAGCCGCCAGCGCCGATGTCGATGCAGGCGCCCGGCTCGATCTACAACCCCGGCTACGCGGGGCGGCCGCTGTTCGAGGATCAGCGGCCGCGCAACACCGGCGACATCCTGACGATCGTGATCGCGGAAAACATCAACGCGACGAAATCGTCGGGCGCGAACACGAACCGGCAGGGCAACACCGGCTTCGACGTGCCGACGGCCGGCTTCCTCGGCGGGCTGTTCGCGAAGGCGAACCTGTCGGCGGCCGGCAACAACAAGTTCGCGGCGACGGGCGGCGCGAGCGCGGCGAACACGTTCAACGGCACGATCACGGTGACCGTCACCAACGTGCTGCCGAACGGCAACCTCGTCGTCAGCGGCGAGAAGCAGATGCTGATCAACCAGGGCAACGAATTCGTGCGCTTCTCGGGCATCGTCAACCCGAACACGATCTCGGGCGCGAACTCGGTCTACTCGACGCAGGTCGCCGACGCGCGGATCGAATACTCGGCGAAGGGCTACATCAACGAAGCCGAGACGATGGGCTGGCTGCAGCGCTTCTTCCTCAACATCGCACCGTGGTGATGACGATGCGCAAGCCCCTGTTCAACCGCCTGTCGTCCCGCGCACGGGCGTTCGCGCGGCTCGCCGTCGCGTTCGCGGCCGCGGCCTGCGTGTTCGGCGCGGCGCCCGCGCACGCGGAACGCCTGAAGGATCTCGCGCAGATCCAGGGCGTGCGCGACAACCCGCTGATCGGTTATGGCCTCGTCGTCGGCCTCGACGGCACGGGCGACCAGACGATGCAGACGCCGTTCACGACGCAGACGCTCGCGAACATGCTCGCGAACCTCGGCATCTCGATCAACAACGGGTCGGCCAACGGCGGTTCGTCGTCGCTGAACAACATGCAGTTGAAGAACGTCGCGGCCGTGATGGTGACCGCCACGCTGCCGCCGTTCGCGCGGCCCGGCGAGGCGCTCGACGTGACCGTATCGTCGCTCGGCAACGCCAAGAGCCTGCGCGGCGGCACGCTGCTGCTCACGCCGCTGAAGGGCGCGGACGGGCAGGTGTACGCGCTCGCGCAGGGCAACATGGCGGTCGGCGGCGCGGGTGCCAGCGCGAACGGCAGCCGCGTGCAGGTGAACCAGCTCGCGGCCGGCCGGATCGTCGGCGGCGCGATCGTCGAGCGTTCGGTGCCGAACGCGATCGCGCAGATGAACGGCGTGCTGCAATTGCAGCTGAACGACATGGACTACGGCACCGCGCAGCGGATCGTGTCCGCGGTCAATTCGAGCTTCGGCCCGGGCACCGCGACGGCGCTCGACGGCCGCACGATCCAGCTCGCGGCGCCGGCCGACTCGGCGCAGCAGGTCGCGTTCATGGCGCGGCTGCAGAACCTCGACGTGAGCCCGGACAAGGCGGCGGCGAAGGTGATCCTGAACGCGCGCACCGGCTCGATCGTGATGAACCAGATGGTCACGCTGCAGAGCTGCGCGGTCGCGCACGGCAACCTGTCGGTCGTCGTCAACACGCAGCCGGTCGTGTCGCAGCCGGGGCCGTTCTCGAACGGGCAGACGGTGGTGGCGCAGCAGTCGCAGATCCAGCTCAAGCAGGACAACGGCGCGCTGAAGATGGTGACGGCCGGCGCGAACCTCGCCGACGTCGTGAAGGCGCTGAACACGCTCGGCGCGACGCCGGCGGACCTGATGTCGATCCTGCAGGCGATGAAGGCGGCCGGCGCGTTGCGCGCCGACCTGGAGGTCATCTAAATGGCAGCGAATCTTCCGAACGCGAACGACCTCACGCAGCGCTTCGCGCTCGACGTGCAGGGTTTCGACGCGCTGCGCGCGCAGGCGAAGCAGTCGCCGCAGGCCGGCGCGAAGGCCGTCGCGGGCCAGTTCGACGCGATGTTCACGCAGATGATGCTCAAGAGCATGCGCGACGCGTCGCCCGACGGCGGGCTGTTCGATTCGCATACGTCGAAGATGTACACGTCGATGCTCGACCAGCAGCTCGCGCAGCAGATGTCGACGCGCGGGATCGGCGTCGCCGACGCGCTGATGAAGCAGCTGCTGCGCAATGCGGGGCAGGGCGCGGGCAGCGACACGGCGGCCGACGTCGGTACGGGTGGCTTGGGCTCGGGTGGCCTCGGCACGGCCGGCAACGAAGGCAGCCTCGCCGCGATGAACGCGATGGCGCGCGCGTACGCGAACGCGGCCGGCAACAACGGCGGGCTCGCGGGCGCGCGCGGCTACTCGGCCGGCAGCGCACTGACGCCGCCGCTGAAGGGCGCGAGCGGCGCGCCGGACGCCGACGCGTTCGTCGACCGGCTCGCGGCCCCCGCACAGGCGGCCAGCGCGTCGACCGGCATCCCGGCGCGCTTCATCGTCGGCCAGGCCGCGCTCGAATCGGGCTGGGGCAAGCGCGAGATCCGCGCGGCCGACGGCTCGACCAGCTACAACGTGTTCGGCATCAAGGCGAACAAGGGCTGGACGGGCCGCACGGTGTCGGCGTTGACGACCGAATACGTGAACGGCACGCCGCGCCGCGTGGTCGCGAAATTCCGCGCTTACGACTCGTACGAGCACGCGATGACCGATTACGCGAACCTGCTGAAGAACAATCCGCGCTACTCGGGCGTGCTGAGCGCGAGCCGCAGCGTCGAAGGCTTCGCGCACGGGATGCAGAAGGCCGGTTACGCGACCGACCCGAACTACGCGAAGAAGCTGATCTCGATCATGCAGCAGATCGGGTGACGGGCCAGGGCCTGCGCCCGCCGATAACAGGCTCCGGCCCACCGTCAATTACCCTCTCAGGACCGCGCCCGGCATACCGCCGCGCGCGGTTTCAACGTTTGCGCGAAAAAAAACGGGAAATCGATCTAAACTTTCGGTCAGCACTGCCGCTAAGTGTGAGAGACCTGCGACCGGGCCTTGTTCTGGCCCGGTTTTATTGCGCACCGGTTGCCCGTGCGCCCATGACAAGAAAGACCGGCTAGCCATGAATATCGAAACGTCGACGGACCCCAGCCTGGACGCAGGCCACTCCGGGCCCGACTATGCCCGCCGCAATCCGCTGGAAATCGGCGTGCAGCTGCGCAACCTCGTGAACCGCGGCGATTTCCTGACCGTCCAGTATCCGGGCGGCCAGCTCGTCACGCGCCTGCTCGAGGTCGACGTCGGCGCGCGGACGTTCACGTTCGACTGGGGCGCGCTGTCCGAGCAGAACGCCGGCATCCTCGGCGCGTCGCACTGCACGTTCGCGGCGTCGCCGGAGGGCGTGCGCGTCGAATTCACCACGGGCACGCCGCGCGAGACGCGCTACGAGGGGCTGCCCGCGTTCGTCGCCGATTTCCCCGACGTGCTGATGTGCATCCAGCGCCGTGAATATTTCCGGGTCGACGCGCCGATCGTCGATCCGTTCCTGTGCCGCGGCAAGCTGCCGGACGGCGAGAGCTTCCTGTTCGAGGTGCACAACCTGTCGCTCGGCGGCGTGGGGCTGCGCACGGCCGACGAACGCGTCGAGGCGCTCGAGGTCGGCACGCTGCTGCCCGACGTCGAGCTCGAGCTGACCGGCCACGGCAAGCTGTCGCTCGACCTGCAGCTCGTGTCGCAGCGCTCGACGCAGATGCCGAACGGGTCGCGGCGCTACCAGCTCGGCTTCCGCTACATGTCGCTGCCGGGCAGCGCCGAGAACACGCTGCAGCGGCTGATCACGCAGCTCGAAATGAAGCGCCGCTCGCTCGTGCGGGCCTGACGCGCACGCGGCCGCCGGCCCGCACGGGCCGCCCGCCGGACGCTTCGACCAGCGACGCGCGTGTCGCGCGTCGCACGTGCATTTTTTCCTCAATTTTTTCGATCCGCGGCCGTTATACCGGGAGTTACGCAACCCGGCGGCCGCAGCGCGGCCGGCTCATCAGGATCGCGCATGTCCAACTCACTCATGAACCTCGGCGTCAGCGGCCTGAATGCCGCGCTCTGGGGCCTCACGACGACCGGCCAGAACATCAGCAACGCCGCGACGCCGGGCTATTCGGTCGAACGCCCCGTCTATGCCGAGGCGAGCGGCCAGTACACGAGCAGCGGCTACATGCCGCAGGGCGTGAACACCGTCACCGTGCAGCGGCAGTACAGCCAGTACCTCAGCGACCAGCTGAACGGCGCGCAGACGCAGGGCGGCGCGCTGTCGACGTGGTATTCGCTCGTCTCGCAGTTGAACAACTACGTCGGCAGCCCGACAGCCGGCATCTCGACCGCGATCACGAGCTACTTCACGGGGCTGCAGAACGTCGCGAACAACGCGTCCGACTCGTCGGTGCGGCAGACCGCAATGAGCAACGCGCAGACGCTCGCGAACCAGATCACGGCGGCCGGCCAGCAGTACGACGCGCTGCGCCAGAGCGTGAACACGCAGCTCACGAGCACCGTCACGCAGATCAACGCGTACACCGCGCAGATCGCGCAGCTGAACCAGCAGATCGCGTCCGCGAGCAGCCAGGGCCAGCCGCCGAACCAGCTGATGGACCAGCGCGACCTCGCGGTGTCGAACCTGTCGAACCTCGCGGGCGTGCAGGTCGTGCGCAACAGCGACGGCTACAGCGTGTTTCTCGCCGGCGGCACGCCGCTCGTCGTCGCGGACAAGAGCTATCAGCTCGCGACCGTCACGTCGCCGTCCGATCCGAGCGAGCTGACCGTCGTGTCGCAGGGGATCGCCGGCGCGACCCCGCAGGGGCCGAACCAGTTCCTGTCCGACGCGTCGCTGTCGGGCGGCACGCTCGGCGGCCTGCTCGCGTTCCGCAGCCAGACGCTCGACCCCGCGCAGGCGCAGCTCGGCGCGATCGCGACCAGCTTTGCCGCGCAGGTCAACGCGCAGAACGCGCTCGGCCTCGACCTGTCGGGCAACGTCGGCGGCAACCTGTTCACGACCGGCTCGCCGATCATCTACGCGAACCAGGGCAACACCGGCAACGCGGCGCTGTCCGTGTCGTTCGCGAACGCAGCGCAGCCGACCACGGGCGACTACACGCTGTCGTACGACGGCACGAACTACACGCTGACCGACCGTGCGAGCGGCACGGTGGTCGGCTCGTCGGCGTCGATGCCGGCGTCGATCGGCGGGCTGAACTTCTCGTTCACGTCGGGCTCGATGAGCGCCGGCGACAAGTTCACCGTGCAGCCGACGCGCGGCGCGCTGAACGGCTTCGGCCTCGCGACGTCGAACGGCTCGGCGATCGCGGCGGCGGCGCCGTACGTGCCGTCGGCCACCACGACGAACACGGGCACCGGGACGATCGGCGGGTTGTCGGTCACGAGCCCGGCGGCCGCGGCCAATGCGCATAACTACACGATCACGATGGGCGGGACGTCGGCCGCGCCGACCTATACGGTCACGGACAACACGGCCGTGCCGCCGACGACCACCGGCGCGCAGCCGTACCAGGCCGGCACGCCGATCACGCTGACGGCCGGCGTCACGGTGACGGTGTCGGGCACGCCGGCGGTGGGCGACACGTTCACGGTCGCGCCGAACACGGGCGGCACGAACGACGGCAGCAACGCGCTCGCGCTGTCGAAGCTCGTCAACTCGAAATCGTTCGGCAACGGCTCGACCACGTTGACGGGCGCATACGCGAACTACGTGAACAGCATCGGCAACACGACGAGCCAGCTGAAGTCGTCGAGCGCCGCGCAGACCGCGCTGGTCGGCCAGATCACGCAGGCGCAGCAGTCGGTGTCGGGCGTGAACCAGAACGAGGAAGCGGCCAACCTGATGCAGTACCAGCAGCTCTACCAGGCGAACGCGAAGGTGATCCAGACGGCGTCGACGCTGTTCCAGACCGTGCTCGGCCTGTTCAACTGATTTCGGGGACCGAAGCGATGAGGATTTCCACCACCCAGTTCTACCAGCTGAACGTCGCTCAGATGAGCGACCAGCAGGCGCAGCTGTCGCAGCTGTACCAGCAGATCTCGAGCGGCGTGAGCCTCGCGACGCCGGCCGACAACCCGCTCGGCGCGGCGCAGGCCGTGCAGTTGTCGATGACGTCGGCGACGCTGTCGCAGTACGCGTCGAACCAGAACGCCGCGCTGTCGTCGCTGCAGAAGGAAGACCAGACGCTCATCAGCGTCAACAACCTGCTGAACAGCATTCATACGGTCGTGATCCAGGCCGGCGACGGCTCGCTGTCCGACAGCGACCGCTCGGCGCTGTCGACGCAGCTGCAGGGCTATCGCGACCAGCTGCTGACGCTCGCGAACTCGACGGACGGTTCGGGCAACTACCTGTTCTCTGGCTTCCAGTCGACCACGGCGCCGTTCTCGAACGCGTCGGGCGGCGGCGTGACCTACAGCGGCGATATGGGTTCGCGGGAGGTGCAGATTGCCGACACGCGTTCGATCTCGCAGGGCGACAACGGCGCAAACGTGTTCCTGTCGGTGCCGATGCTCGGCAGCCAGCCGGTGCCGCTCGCCGGCGCGGGCAACACGGGTACGGGCACGATCGGCGCAGTGTCGATCACGAGCCCGTCGGCCGCGACCAACGCGCACCAGTTCACGATCGCATTCGCCGGCACGGCGGCCGCGCCGACCTATACGGTGACCGACAACTCGGTCGTGCCGCCGACCACGACCGCCGCGCAGCCGTATTCGGCCGGCGCGGGGATCGCGCTCGGCAGCGGCCTGTCGGTGCCCGTGTCGGGCACGCCCGCGCCCGGCGACACGTTCACGGTCACGCCCGCGCCGAAGGCCGGCACCGACGTGTTCGCGGCGCTCGATACGATGATCGCCGCGCTGAAAGTGCCGATCAGCAGCAACACGACTGTCGCGGCCGCGCTCGCGAACGCGATGACCACCGGCACGACGAAGCTGAACAACATGATGACGAACGTCCTCACCGTGCAGGCGTCGGTCGGCGGCCGCGAGCAGGAAATCAAGGCGATGCAGACGGTGAACCAGACCAACACGCTGCAGGTCACCAGCAACCTCGCTGACCTGACGAGCACCAACATGGTGTCGACGATCAGCCAGTTCCTGCAGATGCAGAACGCGCTGACGGGCTCGCAGAAGGCTTACGCGCAGCTTCAGAACCTGTCGCTGTTCCAGTACATCAATCCGTGATGCACGGTGCGCCGGCGGCGATGCGAGCACACGCTTGCGTCGCCGCCGGCGCCATCCGCCGCCGCCCGCGCGCAACGCACGGGCGGCCGCTTCACCGGGCCGCACGGCCGCGCGCCGGTTCGCGCATGCGGCGAGCCGCGCCCGCGCTTTCCGGTGGCCCGTTCGGGCTTGCCGTGCTTGCCAGCCCCATTCCCGCTCCGTAAACTCGCGCCAGATTCCAGACCGGTGCGCCCTCCGCAGCCGGCGACAGACCGACAGGAGCCCTTTCCCCATGTCCGATTCCTACTTCCCGCGCTGGCGGGTGCAATCGACCGGCGCGGCGTCGCGCGTGGTCGGTCCCGACGAGCGCCTGCCGTGGCCGCAGATGGTCGCGATGGGCGTGCAGCACGTCGTCGCGATGTTCGGCTCGACCGTGCTCGCGCCGCTCCTGATGGGCTTCGACCCGAACCTGTGCATCTTCATGTCGGGCATCGGCACGCTGCTGTTCTTCGCGCTGGTCGGCGGGCGCGTGCCGAGCTACCTCGGCTCGAGCTTCGCGTTCATCGGCCTCGTGATCGCGGTGACGGGCTACGGCGGTAGCGGCCCGAACCCGAACATCCCGGTCGCGCTCGGCGGGATCGTCGCGTGCGGCGTCGTGTATGTCGCGCTCGGCGCGCTGGTGCAGGCGATCGGCACGCGCTGGATCGAGACGCTGATGCCGCCCGTCGTGACCGGCGCGGTCGTCGCGGTGATCGGGCTGAACCTCGCGCCGATCGCGGTCAAGGGCGTGTCGGCGTCGACCTTCGATTCGGTGATGGCGCTCGTCACGGTGCTCTGCGTCGGCGGCGTCGCGGTGTTCGCGCGCGGGATGATGCAGCGCCTGCTGATCCTCGTCGGGCTTGCGATCGCGTACGCGATCTACGCGATCGCGACCAACGGGATGGGTCTCGGCAAGCCGATCGACTTCGCGATCGTCGGGCATGCCGCGTGGTTCGGCGTGCCGGCGTTCCGTACGCCGGTGTTCGACCCGCACGCGATGCTGATGCTCGCGCCGGTCGCGGTGATCCTCGTCGCCGAGAACCTCGGCCATATCAAGGCCGTCAGCGCGATGACGGGGCGCAACCTCGACCGCTACGTCGGCCGCGCGTTCATCGGCGACGGCCTGGCGACGATCGTGTCGGGCAGCGTCGGCGGCACGGGCGTCACGACCTACGCGGAGAACATCGGCGTGATGGCCGTCACGCGGATCTATTCGACGCTGGTGTTCGCGGTCGCCGCGCTGATCGCGATCGGGCTGGGCTTCTCGCCGAAATTCGGCGCGGTGATCCAGACGATTCCGGGCCCGGTGCTCGGCGGCGTGTCGATCGTCGTGTTCGGGCTGATCGCGGTGACGGGCGCGCGGATCTGGGTCGTCAACAAGGTCGACTTCTCCGACAACCGCAACCTGATCGTCGCGGCCGTCACGCTGGTGCTCGGCGCGGGCGACTTCTCGCTGAAGTTCGGCGGCTTCGCGCTCGGCGGGATAGGCACCGCGACCTTCGGTGCGATCATCCTGTACGCGATCCTGCGCAAGGAAAAGGAGCCGGGCCCGGTGCTGTGAGCCGCGGCGCGGATCATCGCCGCGGGCCCCGGCGAGCGTCGGGCATCACGGGTTGGGCTGCACCGAAAACGTAATCGGCCATGCGAAGGTCCCGTCCTTCGCCTTCGATGCGAACACGAAGCGATAGGTCACAGTGAAGGTCGTGTTCAGCGCCGTATACGGCACGGCGATCTTGCCGCCCGTCGCCGGCAGCACGACCTTGTCGCCGATTCCGCTGATCTCGATCGAGCTGAACTGCGACTGGCTGGCGGCGGCAACCTGCACCAGCACCGTGTACCCGGCCCGGTCGTTGGTCTGGACCGCGAGCGTCGTCCCGGCGGGGTTGTTGGCGTTCGGCACGCTCAGGTTGCCGATGGTCGTGTCCTTGTTCGCGATCACGAGCTGGGTCGGACTGGTCTCCTTGATCCGCGCATACGCCTGGACCGTCGCGCCGACCTGCAGCGACCGGTTGGCCTGCTTCGCATCGGTCTGGCCCGGCGCGGCGCCGAGCAGCGCGATCGATAGCGCGGCCATTGCGGCAAACAGCCGCCGCGCGTGGCGGGCGGCCCGCGGCGGGGCGAGAGGCGCCGCGCGGGTCGGTCCGCATGGGCCGCACCGCGATGCGGCGGCGCTCGCTGTCTCGGTTCGATTCATGGTCTGCCCCCGTTGTCCGAGTTGGTGATGGCGATCGACGGCGGTACGCGCATGCCTGCGCCGCCGTCGCGCCTAGTAGTTGAACAGGATCGTGATGTTCGTGACCGCGTATCCGCCCGGCACGACGTTCTGGCCGCCGCGGATCAGTCCGTACACGGTTGCGTTGAAGGCGCCGGCGCCCGTGATCTTGCCCCACGAAATCACCGACGTGCCGCTCGTGCCGTCACCCCAGATCGACGTGTGCGCGCTGTCGAGATACAGGTTGTAGCCCAGCGTTTGCGTGCCGCCGGTCCTCGTCATCAGGCGATTCGCGAAGGTGCCGCCGCCCGGGCTCGCCGTCACCGTGGGCGTGGCGTTGCCGTTGCCGCTGCAGTTGACCGAGATCGTGACCGCGGAGGTGGCGGCGTTGAGCGTGTCGTACGTGCGGAATACCATCGACGACGGCGCATTCATCGTGCAGGTCGTCGCCGCGAGCGCGGGCAGCGCGGCCAGCATGCCCGCGCCGGCCGCGAGCGCCGCGGCGGCGGCGCGCAGGTGCGTCGGCCGGTCATGCCGCCCGGCATGCTTGCGATGTCTCATGGTGTGACTCCCTTGCAAAGATGTTGCCTGGCTGTCGACGCATGCGGCGGCGAGCGTCACGGCCGCGATCCAGGTCGCGAGTTTGCGCACGTTCTGTTTCGTGACAGATCCACCTCCAAGAGATTCGCTTCGCCACGCGCGGCGGCTGCCGGTGGGGAGGGCCCGTGCATGCGGGATGCGGCGGGCCCCCGCGCGGCACTAAAACGTCACGGTGACCGTCACCGTATCGGCGTAGTTGCCCGGCGCCGCATTGGGCTGATCGGGCACCTTGCCGTAGACGGTCTTGGTGATCGCCTGGGCCATCGCCATGCCTGCGCCCGTGCCGTTGACGGTGTCGGTCGGCGGCGTGTTGCCCCAGACGACCGTGCGGCTCGAATCCTGGTACAGCGTGTAGTTGAGCTGATTCGAGCCGCTCGTCATGATGCGGTTGGCCACCGTCGCGCCGGACGTGGTGCCCGCATCCAGGCCGATGTTGAAATTCGTGCCGTTCGTGCAGCGCACCGTGATCGCCGACTGCGCCGTCTGATCGTTGGTGCCTGGCGTATAGGCGGGGAAGGTCAGCGCGCTTGCCGAGTCGATCAGGCAGGTTGCGTTGACGGTGGCGGACACGCCGAAGGTCGAGCTGGTTTGGCCGGCCGACGCCGCGACGGCCACGCAGGCGAGCGATGCGGCAAATGCCGCCTTGGTCAGTAAGGATTGCGTCATGATGGGTTTCCCCCTTGAAAGCTGGAATGGCGGCCGGTGCGACGAGAGGGTCGTTCGGGACGGGGTCTCGATCGTCCGGATGCGCGATGAGTTTTCTGGTTGCATCGGAATCGGGTCGTTTGCTGGGTGGGCACCTTCTTCGTGTCGGTATGCGCCGGCCGGACCGGCGCGGCGCCTGGGGCTCGGGAGGCCTGGCTTCGGCGCTGCGGGGCGTACGACATCCCGCAGCCGTCGCCGCCCGCGCGCTTGTCTGCGCGCGGGGCGGCGGCCGGCGGCAATGCCCGCGCGAACGGCGCGGGACGTCGTCGCGGCGCGCATGCGCCCGGCAGGGGCTTCCCGGGGGGCGCCTATCGAATCGAGGCGTCGTGACGTCGGGTGACGGTGCGGACCGTGTCGGCGCATCGGATGTCGACGGTGCGAAGTCGCGCCGCCGGCATCAGCCGATGCGTCACAGGAGCAGTGATAGGAACAGTGAGGCGAGACAGCAGCCGTGTGACGGCCGAAATGATTTTCGACATGATTTCCCCGACCTGCTTGATGAATGTTTGTCGCCTGCATCGAGCCGCTTGGCCGTGCAGTCGTTTTTGTCTGCACGGTTGCATGAGCAAGCAGCGGGCCAGCGCGCGGATTGCCGCGCGGACAGGGGCCGAGCGGTCGCTGCCTGCAGCCGTGCAACGTGTCGGAGGCGGTAATGTTTCAGGCGTGAAACCTGCGGCGGCAGAGCCGGTCGGCGGCGCGCCGGGCCTGGTGCGGAACGGCCGGACCGAAGGGGGATCGCAGGTGCGGCGCGACGGCGATTCCGCAGGAGAAACGGACGCGCCGCATGCGGAACGGTTTCAACCTTGCAACGCGTGCGGGGCGGCGGCGCATCGCTGCCGTTTCGATCAGGCGCCGGGTGCGCGGCGCGTCATGCGTTCGCATTCGACTGCGCTTCCAGCCACGCGCAGAACTGCGCGACGAGCGGATCGTCGGCCGGCGCGCGCGGCGCGATCCACCAGTAGCTGCGCGTCGCGATGCGCGGCCCGGACAGCGGCATCACGAGCCGGCCGCTCGCGAGCTCGTCGTCGATCAGCGGCAGCGGGCCGAGCGCGACGCCGAGCCCGTCGACGGCAGCCTGCAGCGCCAGGTAGAAGTGGTCGAACGACTGCCGCTTGCGCCCCTTCATCACGACGCCGGCTGCCGCGAACCAGTCGCGCCAGCCTTCCGGCCGCGTATCCGAATGCAGCAGCACGTGCCGTGCGAGATCGTCCGCGCGCGCGATCGGCGCGCGCTTGAGCAGCGCCGGGCTGCAGACCGGAATCACGCTTTCGTCGAGGAAGTGGCCGCTCGTGCAGTTCGGCCAGTGGCCGGGGCCGCGGCGGATCGCGACATCGAAGCCGTCGAGCGCGTCGAGCGGCGCGTTCGACGTCGACAGTTTCAGTTCGACGTTCGGCACGTCGCGCTGGAATCGCGACAGGCGCGGCAGCAGCCATTTCATCGCGAAGGTCGGCAGCGCATTGATGCGCAGCACGCGCGCAGCACCCGTGTTGCGCAACTGCTCGGTCGCGTGCGCGATGCTGTCGAACGCCGCACGCACGGTGTCCAGGTAACGGCGGCCTTCGTCGGTGAGCTTCACGCGCTTGCCGTAGCGGTGGAACACCGGCTTGCCGAGCCACGCCTCGAACGCGGCGATCTGCCGGCTGATGGCACCGTGAGTCACATGCAGCTCGTCGCCGGCGGCGCTGAAGCTTTCATGTCGTGCCGCTGCTTCAAAGGCCCGAAGCGCGGAAAAGGGCGGGAGATCGCGTGCCATGCTTGTGATTCTAGATCACAAGGGCGCGCCGATAAAATCGTTTTGCCGGGATCCTGAACGGCGGTAACCTCGGCTGACCGTTTGATGAGGATCCCCATGCAATCCGTTTCCCCGCAGCCTGCCGCGTCACCTCGCAGCGTCGGTCTCGCCGAGCTGTTCACCGGCTTCCTGTCGCTCGGCCTCATGTCGTTCGGCGGCGCGCTGCCGTTCGCGCGGCGCACGATCGTCGACGAGCGCAAGTGGCTGTCCGCCGACGAATTCACCGATCTGCTCGGCCTGTGCCAGTTCCTGCCGGGCGGCAACGTGATCAACCTGTCGGTTGCCGTCGGCATGCGCTTTCGCGGCATCGCCGGCGCGTTCGCGGGCATTCTCGGGCTGATCGCGGGCCCGACGCTCGTCGTCGTCGCGCTCGGCGTGCTGTACGCGAAGACGCAGAACGATCTGCACGTGCAGCACCTGTTCGCGGGGCTCGCCGCCGCGGCCGCCGGGCTGCTCGTCGCGATGGCCGTGAAGGTCGCGAAGCCGCTGCGGCACGCGCGCGCGGCGGCTGGCATCGCGGCGCTCGCGTTCGCCGCGATCGCGGTGCTGCGCATTCCGCTGCCGACCACGATGCTCGTGTTGACACCTGTCAGCGTCTGGATCGCGTCGCGGCGTCGCGACGCGGGCACGCCGCAGCCGGCGCAGGCTGTGGTGCGAGATACGCAGCCCGGAGGCCGGCCATGAACGACACGCTGGTCGCGATCGCGACGATCTTCAGCCAGTTGTCGCTGCTCGCGTTCGGCGGCGGCAATACGATCCTGCCGGAGATGCAGCGGCAGGTCGTCGACGTGCATCACTGGATGAGCGCGCACGAGTTCACCGCGCTGTTCGCGCTGGCCCAGGCGGCGCCCGGGCCGAACATGATGATCGTGTCGCTGGTCGGCTGGCACGTGGCCGGCTGGGCCGGGCTGCTCGTCGCGTCGCTCGCGAAGTTCGGGCCGTCGTCGATCGTCACCGTGCTTGCGCTGCATGCATGGGAGCGCTTTCGCGACCGGCCGTGGCGCCGCTACGTGCAGCAGGGGATGATGCCCGTCACGGCCGGGCTCGTCGCGGCGAGCGCGGTGCTGATCTCCGACGCGTCGAACCGCACGGCGATCCAGTGGGGCATCACGGCCGCCTGCGCGCTGCTCGCGTGGCGCACGCGCATCCATCCGCTGTGGCTGCTCGCGGGCGGCGCGCTGATCGGGCTCACGGGCATCGGGCAGTGAGCGAAGGACAAGCCATCTCCCGTGCCGCATACTGGCGCGAATTTTCACGGGAGGATCGATGGATCTCGACGGCGCCAGCCGCAATCTCACCGTCGCCGCGTTGCTGACGCTGTCCGGCGGCTACCTCGACGCGTACACGTACGTCGGCCACGGCCACGTGTTCGCGAACACGATGACCGGTAACGTCGCGCTGCTCGGCATCAACCTGTCGGCCGGCGAATGGGCCGCCGCGCTGCATCACGTGCCGCCGCTCGTCGGCTTCGTGATCGCGGTGTTCGTCGCGCACCTGCTCGGTCTCGCCGCGCAGCGCGGCTGGATGCGGCATACCGCGTTCGCGAGCCTGATCGTCGAGATCGCGTTTCTCGGCGTCGCCGCGAGCGGCCTCGTCGGCGCGTCGAGCGCGTGGCTGATTCCGGGCATCTCGTTCGTCGCGACGCTGCAGACGCTGTCGTTCACCCATCTCGAGGAACTGTCGTACACGTCGGTGATGACGACCGGCAACCTGCGGCGTGCCGCGCAGAAGCTGTTCGTCGGGTTGATCCCGCGCTACGACGCGGGTGCGCTGCACGACTCGGCGCTGCTCGCGACGATCAGCTTCTGCTTCCTGGCCGGCGCGGTGGTCGGCGGCCTCGTGACGCGGCTCGCGCCGGACGTCGCGCTGTGGGGCGCCGTGCTGCTGCTTGCGGGCGCGTTCGCGGAGATCGTGCGGCGCGCGTGGCGTCGCGCGGGGAGCGGCGGCGGCAGTAGCGACGACGACGGGGCGGCGCAAGCGGCCTGATGTGTGTTTTACGCGGCAGCCGTTGGCGCCGCGTTCCGGATTGACCGCGTCACCGCTTAATCAATTCACCGAGTCACTACCGAATCACGATCCGCCGGCGCACCCGAACGTGGGCCGGTTGCACCGGTCGCGCCCGCTGCCGGCCTTCGCGACATGTTCCGGTTGCATCGACCGCGCCAACCCGCCCGCCGCGATACGCCATTTACCGCGTCGCACCATCGCCGACCCTTACAGTGCCGTGCACACCCGCCGATGCCGTCGCGAACCGTCCCGCCGGCGCGCGACGCAAGCCCGGCACGGCCCGGCGCGGGAAACGTTGTTCCCGGGCGACAGTCGCGCGATTACCGCGCGTTTCAATTTCTTTCAGCGATTGCACTCGTCTTATGATTCAGGCCACATCGTGCGCGCCAAGAGCGTGTGCGATCGCCACCCGGCTGCGCACGCGGCCGGCAATGAACGGAGACACCCACAAAAAGGAAAGCTCATGAAGCAGACCACCCGACTCGCAGCCATCGCAGGGGGCGCCGCGCTCGCATTCGCCAGCCAGTACGCGGCCGCACAAAGCTCGGTCACGCTCTGGGGCGTCGCCGACGTCAGCGTCCGGTATCTGACCAACGCGAACGCCAAGAATGACGGACTGCTGTCGATGTCCAATGGCGCGATCACCAACAGCCGCTTCGGCATCTACGGCACGGAAGACCTCGGCAGCGGCCTGAAGGCCGTGTTCAACCTCGAAAGCGGCGTGAACCTGCAAAACGGCGCATTCGCCGACAGCGGCCGCCTGTTCAATCGTGCGGCATACGTCGGCCTGCAGAGCCCGTACGGCACGGTGACCCTCGGCCGCCAGAAGACGCCGCTGTTCGATCTGCTGTCGGATACCTATGATCCGCTGACGGTCGGCAACTACCTCGAAAATGCATGGCTGCCGGTCGCACTTGGCGGCGGGCTGTATGCGGACAACCAGATCAAGTACACGGGCAAGTTCGCGGGCCTGACCGCGAAGGCGATGTACTCGACGGGCACCAACTACGAATCGACCGGCGCCGGCGGCTTCTCGGGCCAGATTCCGGGTTCGCTCGGCAAGGGCAATGCGTGGGGCGTGTCGCTGTCGTACGTGATGGGCCCGCTCAGCATCGCGGCCGGCGCGCAGCAGAACAGCGACAACTCGGCGCGCAAGCAGACCATCTACCACGCGAACGTCGTGTACGCGTTCAGCAAGGCGAAGGTCTACGCGGGCTACCTGCGCTCGAAGGACGACACCGGCTTCGTCGACAGCCTGCTCGCGCAGCAGACGATTCCGGTCGCGAAGGGCACGGGCCGGATCGACGACGGTCCGTTCGCGGGCGTGAGCTGGCAGGTCAGCACGCCGCTGACGTTGACGGGCGCGTTCTACTACGACCACATGCGCAATGCGATGACCGCGAACGGTACGCTCGCGAGCGGCAACCGCTACGCGATCGTCGGCATCGCCGAGTACGCGCTGAGCAAGCGCACCGAAATCTACGGCACCGTCGACTTCAACAAGACGAACGGCGCGGCGAACGTCGAGCTGCCGGGCCGCAGCAACCAGACGGGCATCGCGATCGGCCTGCGCAATATCTTCTGACGAACGTCGGAACGCACGCGCCGGCATTCGGCCGGCACGCATCGAAGAGGCTCCGCAAGGCGCCTCTTTTTTTTCGTCATGCGGCGTTCATACGCGCACACGACTATTCGGCAATCGCTTCATCACGGATTCCCCGCGCCGTAAGCGATCCGTCGGCATTCCAGAACATACTTTTACAGTACGCGCGAACGCTTTCCGCTACGCTGCGTGCATCGTCCGCTGCGTGCCGCCGTGCACGCGCGTGCGTCGTTCCGGTGGCGCTCGTCGAGCGTGGCCGGCCTGGTGCGTAACTTGTGTATCCGGTGATGACAGACACGGTCTGCCGGTTTTTTTCGTGGGACGATCGGCCTCACGATTTCTTGAAAGGGGATGACGATGGGTATCCTGGACACCGTGGGCGAAATCGCCGGCGCAGTGGCGGCAGTCGAAGCCGCGGAAAAGCTGGATCCGGATGCGGGCCTGCTGACAAAGGCGGCAGCGGCCGTCGCCGGCTTCAAGGGCGCCGAAGCGATCGAGGGCATGCTCGAGAAGAAGGAAGAGAAGCCCGAACAGGCGGCGGACGATACGCAGGCGACGGACGGCAGCGACACGTCGCAGGCATGAGCATGGCGGCCGGTTCGGCCGCGGGCGCGCGCCTCGCGCGCCCGGGCGGACCGGTGCCGCGCGGCCGGCAGGTCGGGCATGTGGTCGATCGGTGACGCATGGCACACCCGGCAGCTGGTTTGACCGGCGAGAGGCGACGCTTCTCGCCGTTTTTTATTGGGCGCGCGCCGGGTCGTGCCGTGCGCCGCAAGAATTCCGGAATCTTGCTATCGTGCCGTCATCCGAACTGCGATGAGGCAATGCGATGGATTTCGACTACGACCTGTTCGTCATCGGGGCCGGCTCGGGCGGCGTGAGGCTCGCGCGGATGTCGGCGTCATACGGCGCGCGCGTCGGCATAGCGGAACAAGAGCAGATCGGCGGCACCTGCGTGCTGCGCGGCTGCATTCCGAAGAAGCTGCTCGTCTACGCATCGCACTACCCGCACGAAGTCGAGGACGCGCAGGGCTTCGGCTGGACCTTCGGCGCCGGCACGCTCGACTGGCCCGCGCTGATCGCCGCGAAGGATCGCGAGATCAATCGGCTGAGCGACATCTACATCAATTTGCTGCGGCAATCGGGCGTCGAGATGCACGCGGGGCGCGCGACGCTCGTCGATGCGCACACCGTCGCGATCGGCGAACGCACGATCCGTGCGCGCCACATCGCGATCGCGACCGGCTCGCGTCCGTCGCTGCCGCATCGGCCCGGCATCGAGCATGCGATCACGTCGCGCGAGGCGCTGTCGCTCGCGACGTGTCCCAAGCGCATCGCGGTAGTCGGCGGCGGTTATATCGCGGTCGAGTTCGCGGGCATCTTCAACGGCTTCGGCAGTCGCGTCGACCTGTTCTATCGCGGCGAGAAGATTCTGCGCGGCTTCGACGACGACGTGCGTCGATTCCTGACCGACGAGATGACGAAGCAGGGCGTCGCGATCCACGCGCGCACGGTGGTCGAATCGATTTCCCGCGCGGACGACGGCACGCTGAGCGTGCGCGTCGGCGATGCGCAGCACGGGCCGTACGACGCGGTGCTATATGCGACCGGCCGCGTGCCGAATGTCGACGGGCTCGGGCTCGAGCAGGCGGGTGTGATGCTCGACGCACGCGGCGCGATTGCGGTCGATGCGTATTCGGCGACGTCGGTCGCGTCCATCCACGCGATCGGCGACGTCACGTCGCGGCCGCAGCTCACGCCGGTGGCGACGCGCGACGGCGGGCTGCTCGCACGCACGCTGTTCGGCGGGTCGCGCGTCGCGGCCGATCACGAATGGGTGCCGTCGGCCGTGTTCAGCCAGCCCGAGGTCGCGACGGTCGGGCTGACCGAGGCCGATGCGCGTCGCGCGTATGGCGACGTCGACATCTACCGCACGTCGTTCAAGGCGCTGCGCCACACGCTGTCGGGCCGCGACGAGCGCACGCTGATGAAGCTCGTCGTCGCGCGCGACAGCCAGCGCGTGATCGGCGCGCACATGGTCGGCCGCGATGCGGGCGAGATCATCCAGGGGATCGCGATCGCGATTCGCGCGGGCGCGACGAAGGCGCAGTTCGACGACACGATCGGCATCCATCCGACCGCGGCCGAGGAGTTCGTGACGATGCGGCAGAAGGCGGCCGACTAGCGGCGCGGGGTGACGCACAGACGCGCCGGCGGCATAACAATCGGGCGCATTCGATTTCCTGCCCCGATTGCTTTCCACATGCCGGGATGTTGAATCGTGTCTTATTCGGCATCTATCGGTGTGCGCCAATCGCCGATCATCCGCTCGCGACGGCATCGGCCAATGAGCAGTGGACAGGGAGCGCGGCGACCGGGTTCGTCCAGCGTCGATTCCGGGCGATCGCCGCCGCCGTGCTGCCGCCACACGAAATTCGTCAATTATCAAAAACACGTTCCGTCTCGATAAACACGTTTGGTATCATCGCGCAAAATCATACGGGGGGCCGTATCATGCGCGATCAACAGCGCAGCATCCGCAATAACGGGGTAACGGGCGCGCACGTGCATGTCGCGTGTTCTGCCGCCTTTCCGCTTTTCGCCGCGACACGCCTGTTGCGCGCATCTTTCCTTCGAATATCGTAGTCGCCCGTCCGGCGATGAATCAGGCCGCGCGTGCGCCGCGTCGATGCGCGCACGTCCGTGCCGACACGCCCGTTCCGGGCATTCTTTCCACGCAAGGAGACCAGCAGTGAAAATCCAGACACGACGCACCGTACTCGTGGCGGCAGCGGTCGTCGCAGCGCTGTCCGGCTGCGCGACCGAATCGTCGCGCACGCTCGACGTGCCGGCCGTGAGCAGCGCGCAGAAGCCTTACGCGGGCAAGCCCGTTGCGATCGCGGTCGGCAAGTTCGACAACCGCTCGAGCTACATGCGCGGCATCTTCTCCGACGGCATCGACCGCCTCGGCGGACAGGCGAAGACGATCCTCGTCACGCGCCTGCAGCAGAGCCGGCGCTTCAACGTGCTCGATCGCGAGAACCTCGACGAGATCAAGCAGGAAGCCGGCTTCATGAAGAAGGCACAGGCGGTGAAGGGCGCCAACTACGTGGTGACGGGCGATGTGACCGAATTCGGCCGCAAGGACGTCGGCGATCACCAGTTGTTCGGCATCCTCGGCCGCGGCAAGACGCAGGTCGCGTACGCGAAGGTCAACCTGAACATCGTCGACACGACGACGTCGGAAGTCGTCGCATCGAGCCAGGGCGCGGGCGAGTTCAGCCTGTCGAACCGCGAAGTGATCGGCTTCGGCGGCACGGCCGGCTACGATTCGACGCTCAACGGCAAGGTGCTCGACCTGGCGATCCAGGAGGCCGTGAACCATCTCGCCGAACAGGTCGACGCCGGTGCGCTGAAGACCGCGCAGTAAGCGCTGCAGGCGCCGGGGCCGGCGCCGCATGCGATCGATTCACCACGACATCAAAGAGAAAAGACCATGAAACGGGGTAACTGGCTGCCGGCGACGGCCGCCGCATTGCTGCTCGCCGGCTGCGCGAGCTCCACGCCGCCGCTCTATCAGTGGACGGGCTATCAGCCGCAGGTGTACGAATACTTCAAGGGGCAGAAGTCGCCGCAGGAGCAGATCGACGCGCTCGAAAAGGCGTTGAAGGACATCCGCGGGAAGGGCCATATGCCGCCGCCGGGCTTCCATGCGCATCTCGGGATGCTGTACGCGAGCGTCGGCAACGAGCAGCAGGCCGAGCAGGAACTGCAGGCAGAGAAGCAGCTGTTCCCGGAATCGTCGACCTACATGGATTTCCTGCTGAAGAAGAAGACCGGCGCAGCGAAACCCGCGGATCAGAAGGCTGCCGGGCAGAAGGCTGCCGACCAGACGATCGCCGGGCAGAAGAACGCCGATACGAACACCGCCAAACAGTGACGCGCCCGCCATGTTCAAGACTCTCTCATTCAAGCTGATGTCCGTGCTGTCGATCGTCGCGCTGCTGAGCGCGTGCGCGCACCCGGTGAAACGACCCGATTACACGGCGTTCAAGAAGAGCCAGCCACGCTCGATCCTCGTGCTGCCGCCGATCAACGAGACCTCGGACGTCGCGGCCACCTACGGGGTGCTGTCGCAAATGACGCTGCCGCTCGCCGAGTCCGGCTACTACGTGGTGCCGGTCGCGGTGATGGACGAGACGTTCAAGCAGAACGGCCTGACCAACGCGGCCGAGATCCAGGGAACGTCGCCCGCGAAACTGCGCGAAATCTTCGGCGCGGATGCCGCGCTGTATTCGAAGGTTTCGCAGTACGGCACCGTATACCGGATTCTCGCGAGCGCGACGGTCGTGTCCGCATCGGCGAAGCTCGTCGACCTGCGCACGGGCGACGTGCTGTGGCAGGGCCGGGCGAGCGCGAGCAGCGACGAGGGCGGCAACAACGGCGGTGGCGGCCTGATCGGCATGCTTGTGGTGGCCGCGGTCAAGCAGATCGCGAACACGTTGATGGATCAGAGTCACGACGTCGCCGCGTTCACGAGCGGCCGGCTGTTGTCGGCCGGGCCGCCGAGCGGGTTGCTGTATGGGCCGCATTCGCCGAAGTACGGCACGGACTGACCGACTCAGGCTGCCCCGCTGCATAGGGGCATCGAAACGGAGCGGCCGCGCACGTCAGGTGCGCGGCCGTTTTGCGTCGATCCGGCCGGAAAAATGCGGAAAGCGGCCGGCGCCGCGCAGCGGCTCAATGCACGCCGAACGCGTCGAGCAACCGGTACCAGCTCATCGCGAGCACCAGCGCCGGCGTGCGCAGTGCCGCGCCGCCGGGGAAGTCGCGATGCCGGATCTTGCCAAACAGGTCGAACCGGCTCGCCTGTCCGTCGATCGCCTCGGCGATCAGCTTGCCCGCGAGCGCGGTCGTGTTCACGCCGTGCCCCGAAAATCCCTGCGCGAAGTACATCGTCGGCGCGACGCGGCCGAAGTGCGGTGCGCGGTTCATCGTGATGTCGACGAAGCCGCCCCATGCGTAGTCGACCTTCACGTCCGCGAGCTGCGGGAACGTCTTCAGCATGTCCGCTCGCATCGCGGCCGCGAGATCGCGCGGCTCTCGCGTCGAGTAGCTGACCTTGCCGCCCCACACGAGCCGCGTGTCGGGCGCCGGCCGGAAATAGTCGAGCACGAAGCGGCTGTCGCAGATCGCCGCGCGCGCGGGCATCAGCGCGGCGGCGCGCGCTTCGCCGAGCGGTTCCGTCGCGATCACGTAGGTGCCGACCGGCATGATCTTCTTCGACAGCGCGGGCGCGAGCGTGCCGACGTAGGTATTGCATGCGAGCACGACGAAACGCGCGCGAACGTTGCCGCCGCTCGTCTCGACGACGTGGCCGCCCGCGACGTCGCGCACGCGCGTCACGCAACTGTCCTCGTGGATCCGCACGCCCGCGCCGGTCGCCGCGCGGGCGAGGCCGAGCGTGTAGTTGAGCGGATGCAGGTGGCCGCTGTCCGGGTCGTACAGGCCGCCGCAATAGCGGGCGGACTGCACGTAGTCGCCGAGTTCGTCGGCTTCGACGAAGTGGAAGCGGTCGTAGCCGAAGCGCTTCGCGGCTTCGTCGCGCCAGCGCTTCAGCGCATCGGCGTCGCGCGCGGTGTTCGCGGCGGTCAGGTAGCCGGGCACCAGCGCGCAGTCGATGTCGTGCCGCGCGATGCGCGACTTCACGAGTGACAGCGTTTCGAGCCCCATGTCCCAGATGCGCTTCACGTCGCCTTCCGGCATGAATTGCCCGAACGTGTCGATGTCGCACGCAAAGCCGCCGATCAACTGGCCGCCGTTGCGGCCGCTCGCCGCCCATCCGACCCGCGACGCTTCGAGCACGGTCACCGAGTGGCCGCGCTCGGCGAGGTTGAGCGCGGCGGACAGGCCCGTGAGGCCCGCGCCGATCACGCACACGTCGGCGTCGGTCGTGCCGCCGAGCGGCGCGTGGCGGGTCGTATCGTTGGCGGTCGCCGCGTAGTAGGACGCGACGTGCGGCTGGTTGGCGAATGTCTGCATGGTCAGGAGAACGGAGAAAGTCAGAATAGCTCGCGCACGCGGTGGTACAGCATTCCGAGTTCGAGCGCGGGTTGCCGCCATGCGTCGCCGCCGGGGAAGCGCCGGTGGCGCATGCGCGCGAACAGGTCGAACGCGCGCGTGTCGCCCGCGATCGCGCCGGCGACCGCGCGTCCGGCGATGCCGGTGAGCGCGACGCCGTGCCCGCTGAAACCCTGCACGTAGAAGAAGTTCGGATCGAGCGCGCCGAAATCCGGCGCGCGGTTGCGCGTGACGTCGACGAAGCCGCCCCACGCGTGGTCGACGCGCACGTCGGCGAGTTGCGGAAACACGCCGGCCATCCGTTGCCGGATCGTTTCGGCGAGCGTCGCGGGCGACGCGCCGGCCGAATTCGCGCGGCCGCCGAACAGCATCCGGTGGTCGGCCGACAGCCGGAAATAGTCGAGGAAAAAGTTGTTGTCGCACACGGCTTCGCGCCGCGCGATCAGTGCGTCGGCGCGTGCCTGGCCGAGCGGCTCGGTCGCGATGATGTACGACGCGATCGGCGCGATGCGCGCGGCGGTCGCGGCCGGCAGCACGCCGCCGGGGCCCGCGTTGCAGCACGATACGACGTAGCGGCAGCGCACCTCGCCAGACGGCGTGCGTACGACGGGCCGCACGCCGCGCACGATGTCGAGTGCGGGCGTGTGCGCATACAGCGCGACGCCTTCGCGGCGTGCGGCATCGGCGAGGCCCAGGCAATACTTGAGCGGATGCAGGTGGCCCGACAGCGGATCGTGCACGCCGGCCAGGTAGCGCGTCGACGCGATGCGCGCACGGATCGCGCCGGTGTCGAGCCACGCGAGCGACGGATGGCCCCAGCGCGACGTCGCGGCATCCATCCATGCGCGCAGGTCGTCGATGCGGCGCGGCTTCGTCGCGACCGTCAGGTAGCCGCGTGTGAAGTCGCAGTCGATTCCGTAGCGCGCGATCCGCTCGGCGATCAGCGCGACGCCGTCCAGCGACAGCGACCACGCGGCGCGCGCGCCGTCGGCGCCGAGCTGCCGCTCGATCTCGTCGTCCTTCGCGAAGCCGGTGATCGCCTGGCCGCCGTTGCGGCCCGATGCGCCCCAGCCGGGCCGGTGCGCATCGATCACGGCGACCGACAGCCCGCGCGCGCGGCAGTCGAGCGCCGTCGACAGGCCCGCGAAGCCGGCGCCGATCACGCAGACGTCGACGTCGATTCCATCGTCGAGCGCAGGATCGTCGACCGCGGGCCGCGTGGCCGTCGCTTCGTAGTACGAGTCGCGCGCGAGCGCATCGGCGCGGCGGGTGAAAGACTGCGTCATCAAATCGGCTCCCTCTTTACGGCTGGCATTCGGTGCGCGACGCACCGCGATCCGGCCGGCAAAAACGGCGCGGGACGCCGTGCACGCGGCACGGCGTCCCGCGTGTGCTGCGTCAGAACGAATAGATGAACTGCGTCGCGAGCAGGTCGTTGGACTTGCCGTACGAACCGTCGTTGCGCAGGAACACCTTGTTGTTCGCCCAGTCGTGCCGGTATTCGACCTTCACGGTGATCTGCTGGGTCGGATAGAACAGCAGGTCGAGCGCGACGTCCTGGCGCACGGCGCCCTTGCACTCGAAGCCCAGGCCGCCGCCGGCCTTCGACATCGCGAGGCAGTCCGCGTCGACGCCGAAGCCGTTGTTCGGATCCATCCCGTTGCCGTTCAGCGCGATGCCGCCGCCGCCGCCGCCGTTCTTCGTATTGGCGAGCAGGTCGTAGCGCAGTGTCACGCCCATGCGGCCGACCACCGGCGCGTTGAACTTGCGGTGCGCGAGCAGCGACAGGCCGTACCATTGCGCGAGCCCGCCATTGAACGCCGCATGCTGCTGCCTGCCGTAGTCGACTTCGGCGTTGTACTGAATATCGGCAAGCGTGTAGGTCGCGTCGAGTTCGCCGAAGAAGAACGAACCGTATGCGCTCGGCGCCGCACCGCCCGGGCCGTAGTGGACGACGCCCTGGTCGTCGATCGCGCTCGCGAGCGTCTGCCGCCCGATGTTGAAAGACCCGCCGATATCGAGCGCGCTCGACCACGTGTAGTCCGCGCGCGCGGTGAAGGTCGGCACCTTGTTGCTGGTGCTGATCGGATCGCCGAGCGCATTGGTGCCCGTCTGCGTGACCGAGCCGTACGTGCGGTACTGCTCGTTGCCGAGGAAGAACTTCCACGCCCAGTTGCCCTTCGTGTAGTTCGCGCCGACACCGACGTAGCTGCCCGGATCCGAGAAATCGTACAGCAGGTTGTGCGTGAGCGTGAGCATCTGGTTCGACTGCTGCACCTCGTAGCCGCCGAAGCTCGGGATCAGGCCGGCGACCAGCGTCGTCGTGGCGGTGATCGGCACGTTGATGACCGCCGTGTTCAGCAGGTTGTCGGTGATCGAGCCGCGCGAGTTCTGCAGCAGCGTGATGCCGTTGCCGCGGTTCGGCATCAGCGTGATCTCGGCCGACGGCGCCATCGGGCCGACGCCGAAGGTCTTCTTGATGTCGAGGTAGAGATCGCCGAACGTGCTGTTGAAGTAGTTGTACGCGTTCTCGTGGTTCGCGAACAGGAACGACGACGTGCCGGCCGCGCGGTTGTAGATGTAGGTCGGATCGATGTAGCCCGTCACCGACAGGCCGGCGAGCGGGCCCGTGCTGGCCGCGTCGGTCAGCGAGTCGACCTTCAGCTGCTGGTTCGCGATCTGCTGCTTCATGTCGCTGACCTCGTCGTTGGTCAGCGTGGCCTGTGCGCGGCCGTAGTCGGGCGAGCCCGGATCGACGGCTACGGCAACCGGCGCCGCGCCGGCCTTCGCACCGGCCTGCGCGACCACGGCGCCGCCCGGCTTCGCGGCGAGCTGCGCCTGCATCGCCTTCATCTGTTTCTGCAGCGCCGCGACCTGCGCCTGCAGCGCCTTGATCTCGGCGGATGTCGAGCCGGCCAGCGCGATGCCCGGCAACGCGCCGGCCACCAGCAGGCAGATCAGTTTCTTCTTCATTGCGGATTCTCCTTGTCGTGCGCCAGTCAAAGTGCGATCGGTTCGCGCGCCGCATGGTGCGGCGCGCGGGTCTTGTTATCGAGGAAAGGGAAAGGGGAGGCTCACGCCACCGCGAACGCCGCCTTCATGTCGGCCACGCGGCGCCGCTCGCGCGCGATCATCATCCGGTTCACGACGATCACGCCGATCGTCACGGCCGTGATGAACAGCGTCGCCAGTGCATTCATCTCCGGGTTCAGCCCGAGCCGCACGCGCGAGAACACCACCAGCGGCAGCGTCGTCGAACCCGGCCCCGACAGGAACGCCGACAGCACCAGGTCGTCGATCGACAGCGTGAACGACAGCAGCCAGCCCGACAGCAGCGCCTGCGAGATCAGCGGCAGCGTCACCACGAAGAACACCTTCAGCGGCGTCGCACCCAGATCGAGCGCGGCCTCTTCCAGCGACTTGTTCATCTCCTTCACGCGCGACTGCACGATGATCGCCACGTACGACACGCACAGCATCACGTGACCGATCCAGATCGTCACCATCCCGCGGCCCTTCGGCCAGCCGAACATCTGCTCCAGCGCAACGAACAGCAGCAGCAGCGAGATGCCCTGGATCACTTCCGGAATCACCAGCGGCGCGTTGATCATCCCCGTGTACAGCGTGAAGCCCCTGAAGCGGCCGAAGCGCGCGAGCACGAAACCCGCCCACGTGCCGATCACGACCGACGCGGTGGCCGTCAAGAGGCCGATCTTCAGCGACAGCCACGCGGCGCTCAGCAGCTCGTCGTCCTGCCACAGCGACGCGTACCACTTCAGCGAGAAGCCCGACCACACCGTCACCAGCTTCGACTCGTTGAACGAGTACACGACCAGGCTGATGATCGGGATGTACAGGAACAGGAAGCCGAAGGCGAGAACGCCCGTCGACAGCGGTTTGCTCGGCTTGATCATTTCGCTTCCTCCAGTTCCTTGACCTGGTAGTACTGGAACAGCGCCATCGGCACCAGCAGCAGCATCACCATCGCGACCGTCACCGCGGACGCCATCGGCCAGTCCATGTTGTTGAAGAATTCATCCCACATCACGCGGCCGATCATCAGCGTGTCGGCGCCGCCGAGCAGTTCCGGAATCACGTACTCGCCGACCGCCGGGATGAACACCAGCAGGCTGCCGGCGATGATCCCGTTCTTCGACAGCGGCAGCGTGATCCGCGTGAACGCGACCCACGGCCTGGCGCCGAGGTCGTACGCGGCTTCGAGCAGCGTGAGGTCCATCTTCACGAGGTGCGCGTACAGCGGCATCACCATGAACGGCAGGTACGAATAGACCATCCCGATGTAGACGCCCGCATCGCTGTGGTACAGCCGCAGCGGCGTGTGGATGATGCCCAGCGCGATCAGCGTGTGGTTCAGCAGGCCGTCGTCCTTCAGGATGCCGATCCATGCGTACACGCGGATCAGGAACGACGTCCAGAACGGCAGCATCACGGCCATCATCAGCACGTTGCGCCGGTTCGGTTCCGCACGCGCGATGTAGTACGCCATCGGATAACCGATCAGCAGGCACAGCACCGTCGACACGGCGGCCATCTTCAGCGAGCTGAGGTAGGTCGCGATGTACAGGTCGTCCTGCAGCAGGAACGCGTAGTGCGACAGCTGCAGCGCGAAGTGCACGACGCCGTCCTTGAACTCGACGAGCGACGTGTACGGCGGGATGCCCATCACCTGGTCGGCGAAGCTGATCTTCAGCACCAGCACGAACGGCAGCGCGAAGAAGACCGCGAGCCACAGGAACGGCACGCCGATCGCGACGCCGCGGCCCGACGGCAGGAAGCGCGACAGCGCGGCGAAGCGGCCCGGGCGAGCCCGGCCGGCGCCGGCGCTCGCGGCGCCGGTCGACACCGGCGCGGACGGAGTGGAAGCGGAGGTTCTCATCGTGTCGTCCTCACTGCGTCAGCACGACGCCGCTGGCCGGCGACCACGACACGAACACGTCGTCGTTCCAGGCCGGTGCCGCGTCGGTCAACAGATGCGAGCTCGACAGGTTCGACACGACCGTCTTGCCGCTCGGCAGGCGCACGTGATACAGCGAGTACGCGCCCATGTACGCGATGTCGGTCACGACGCCGCGCGCCCAGTTGTGCTTCGAACCCGGCTTCTCGCGCGACACGTGCACGCGCTCCGGGCGCACCGAGATGCCGACCGGCATCCCGAGCGGGCCCGTCACGCCGTGGCTCACGTACATGCGCGCCTCGAGGTCGTCGCTTTCGACGAAGATGTGATCGGGCTCGTCCTCGACGACACGGCCTTCGAACAGGTTCGTCGAGCCGATGAATTCGGCGGAGAAGCGGCTGTTCGGAAATTCGTACACCTCGCCCGGCGTGCCGATCTGCACGATCCTGCCTTCGCTCATCACCGCGAGCCGGCTCGCCATCGTCATCGCCTCTTCCTGGTCGTGCGTGACCATCACGCAGGTCACGTCGACCTTCTCGATGATGTTCACGAGTTCGAGCTGGGTCTTCTGGCGGATCTTCTTGTCGAGCGCGGACATCGGCTCGTCGAGCAGCAGCAGCTTCGGGCGCTTGACCAGCGAGCGCGCCAGCGCGACGCGCTGCTGCTGGCCGCCGGACAGCTGATGCGGCTTGCGCTTCGCGTACTTGCTCATCTGCACGAGCGCGAGCGCATCGGCCACGCGCTCCTTGATTTCGTTCTTCGGCGTGCCTTCCTGCTTCAGGCCGAACGCGACGTTCGATTCGACCGTCATGTGCGGGAACAGCGCGTACGACTGGAACATCATGTTCACCGGGCGGCGGTACGGCGGCAGCGACGCGAGATCCTCGCCGTCGACGAAGATCTTGCCGGAGGTCGCCGTTTCCAGCCCGGCGAGCATGCGCAGCAGCGTCGACTTGCCGCAGCCCGAGCTGCCGAGCAGCGCGAACAGCTCGTTTTTCGCGATCGTCAGGTTCACGTTGTCGACGGCCGTACTGTCGCCGAATTTCTTCACGACGTTTTCGATGCGCACGAACGCGTCGTTTTGCGTACGGGCCGCGGCGGCCGGTTGGGTCTGTCGTACAGCAGCGGAAGAGGGTATCGATTGCATGGGAGTCACCATTCGTTCTTCACGGATTGCAGGCGTGAGCGTCCCCGCACGAGGCGCGCAACGCGACTCGCGGACAACGGCTCGTGCCGGATGGAACAGTGCGCGCGGCGCGCGCGGGCGGACGGAGGTCCGCGAATCTCAGGTGCGCAGGCGTGGAGCGATGCCTGCGCCGCCGTGATGCATGGCGATCAGTGGCCGGTTTTCAGCTGCGCCCACAGACGGTTCTCGAGGCGCAGGATGTCGGCCGGCATCGGCTTCATCAGCACCATCTTCTTCAGCACGTCTTCAGGCGGATAGACGGTCGGGTCCTGCGCGACGGCCGGTGTGACGAACTGGTGCGCGGCCTTGTTCGCGGTCGGGTAGAACACCGTGTTGGTGATCGCCGCGTTGACCTTCGCGTCGGAGACGTAGTTGATCCACTTCAGCGCGGCCTCGGGGTGCGGCGCATCCTTCGGGATCACCATCACGTCGAACCACAGCAGGCCGCCTTCCTTCGGGTTCGAGAACTTGATGTCGTACGAGCGCTTCGCTTCCGACGAGCGGCGGTGTGCGATGCCGACGTCGCCCGACCAGCCGAGCGCGACGCACACGTCGTTGTTCGCGAGGTCGTTGATGTAGCCGGACGAGTTGAACTGGGTGATGTACGGGCGGACTTTCTTCAGGACTTCGAATGCAGCCTGGTAGTCGCCGGGGTTCTTGCTGTTCGGATCCTTGCCCATGTACTGCAGCGTGGCGGCGAACACGTCGACGGCCTGGTCGAGGAACGACACGCCGCAGCCCTTCAGCTTCGCCATGTTGGCCGGATCGAACACCAGTGCCCAGCTGTCGACGGGCGCGTTGTCGCCGAGCGCTTTCTTCACTGCCTGCACGTTGTAGCCGATGCCGTCCGTGCCGTAGGCCCAGGGGACGCCGTACTGGTTGCCCGGATCGGCATCCGAGATCATCTTCATCAGCAGCGGGTCGAGGTTCGCGAGGTTCGGGATCTTCGACTTGTCGAGCTTCTGGTACACGCCGGCCTGGATCTGCTTGGCCATGTAGTTCGACGTCGGCACGACGATGTCGTAGCCCGAACTGCCGGCAAGCAGCTTCGCCTGGAGCGTATCGTCGCTGTCGTAGTTGTCGTACTTGACGTGGATGCCCGTCTGCTTCTGGAAGTTCGGGATCGTGTCCGGTGCGATGTAGTCGGACCAGTTGTAGACATTCAGCTCGTCGGCATGCGCCGACGGGCTGGCGACCGACGTGAACGCTGCCGCGGCGGCGAGGGCGGCAACGGAACAGGCTTGGCGAAGAAAGCAGGCACGCATGGTGGAGTTCCCCTGGTTATGGCAGCGTGCGGCGCCCGCCGCACGCCTGTAGGCAAGGCCGTTACGAAATACCCAGTTGCTGGGCGGTTGCATCGACGGCCTTCTTCGCCTTCGACACGAGTTCATCGATTTCCTGACGCGAGATCACGAGCGGCGGCGACAGCAGCATCCGGTCGCCGGTCGCACGCATGATCAGGTTGCCGTTGAAGCAGAAGTCGCGGCAGATCGTGCCGACGTCGCCGCCGTTCGCGAAGCGGCGGCGTTCGGCCGGCGCTTCGGCGAGCTGCAGGCTCGCGACGAGGCCGTGGCCGTGCACTTCGCCGACGATCGGGTGACGCGCGAAGGTTTCGCGCATCAGCGCCTGGAAGTACGGGCCCGTGTCGTTCTTCACGCGCTCGACGATCCCTTCGTCGCGCAGCAGCTTCAGGTTCGCGACCGCGACGGCCGCGGCGACCGGATGGCCCGAGTACGTGAGGCCGTGGTTGAATTCGCCGTTGTCGATGATCGGGCGTGCAACCCGCTCGTGGATCCCGACCGCGCCCATCGGCACATAACCCGACGTGAGGCCCTTCGCCATCGTGATCAGGTCCGGCTCGAAGCCGAAGTGCTGGTGCGCGAACCATTCGCCGGTGCGGCCGAAGCCGCCGATCACTTCGTCGGCGACCAGCAGGATGTCGTACTTGCGGCAGATCCGCTGGATTTCCGGCCAGTACGTCGACGGCGGGAAGATCACGCCGCCCGCGCCCTGGAACGGCTCGCCGATGAACGCCGCGACGTTCTCCGCGCCGAGTTCGAGAATCTTCGCTTCGAGCTGCTGCGCACGCGCGAGGCCGAACGCTTCGGGCGTTTCGCCCGGCTGCGCTTCGCCGAAGAAATACGGCTGATCGATATGCACGATGTGCTCGACCTTCGACGGCATCTGCTCGTGCATGTAGCCCATCCCGCCGAGCGTGCCGCCCGCGATCGTCGAGCCGTGGTAGCCGTTCTTGCGCGAGATCACGTACTTCTTCTGCGGCTTGCCTTGCACGCGCCAGTACTGGTGCACGAGGCGCAGCACGGTGTCGTTGCCTTCCGAGCCGCTGTTGCAATAGAAGAAGTGGTTGAAGCCGGCGGGCGTCACTTCCGCGAGCATTGCCGACAGTTCGATCACCGGCGGGTGCGTCGTCTTGAAGAAGGTGTTGTAGAACGGCAGTTCCTGCAGCTGGCGATACGCGGCATCGGCGAGTTCCTTGCGGCCGTAGCCGACGTTCACGCACCAGAGGCCGGCCATCCCGTCGATGACCTTGTTGCCGTCCGAGTCCCACAGGTAGACGCCGTCGGCCTTCACGATCACGCGGCTGCCCGCGCGGTTCAGCGCGCCCATGTCCGAGAACGGGTGGATGTGGTGCGCGGCGTCGAGCGCGCGGTATTCGGCGGTCGAGCGTGCCTGCGTCGCGCGCGGCGCGACGGCCGGCGCGGCCGGCTGGATCCAGGCAGATTCGTTGCGGTAAGTCATGTTTCCTCCGTGATTCCGTATGGCGGTTGTGCGCGCGCTTAGACGTGCAGCAGCAGGTGGCGGCGTTCCCACGAGCTGATCACGCGGAAGAACGCTTCGTATTCGGTTTCCTTCAGCGCGAAATACGCCTTCAGGAACTTTTGGCCGAGGATTTCGCCGAGCGGCTCGCACGCGGCCATCAGCGTCAGCCCTTCCTCGAGGTTGCGCGGCAGCTGGTACGGCAGTTCGTAGCCGTCGCTGACGAGCGGCTCGGTCGGCTCCAGGCGCTGCGTCATGCCGAGGTAGCCGGCCGCGAGCGTCGCGGCGAGCGCGAGGTACGGATTGCAGTCGACGCCCGGAATCCGGTTCTCGATGCGGCGCGCCGACGGGCCCGAGTGCGGGATGCGGAAGCCGACCGTGCGGTTGTCGTAGCCCCACTGCACGTTGATCGGCGCGGCCATGAAGCGCGACAGGCGACGATACGAGTTGATGTATGGCGCGAAGATCGGCATCAGCGCCGGCGTGTACTTCTGCAGCCCCGCGAGGTAGTTGTAGAACATCGACGTCGCGCCGCCGGTTTCCTGCGACGTGAACAGGTTCTGGCCCGTTTCCTCGTCGACGATGCTCTGGTGCACGTGCATCGCCGAACCCGGCTCGTTTTCCATCGGCTTGGCCATGAACGTCGCGTACATGTTATGACGCAGCGCGGCCTCGCGCACCGTGCGCTTGAACAGGAACACCTGGTCGGCCAGCGACAGCGCGTCGCCGTGCATGAAGTTGATCTCCATCTGCGCGGCGCCGACTTCGTGGATCAGCGTGTCGATGTCGAGGTTCTGTGCTTCGCAGTACTCGTAGATGTCCTCGAACAGCGGATCGAACTCGTTGACGGCCTCGATCGAATACGACTGGCGGCCCGTTTCGGGGCGTCCCGTGCGGCCGACCGGCGGGCGCAGCGGCAGGTCGGGGTCCTTGTTCATGTCGACCAGATAGAACTCGAGTTCCGGTGCGACCACGGGCTTCCAGCCCTTCGCGTTGTACAGCTCGAGCACGCGGCGCAGCACGTAGCGCGGCGAGATCTCGACCGGCGAGCCGTCGAAGTGCACGCAGTCGTGGATCACCTGCGCGGTCGGGTCGACGGCCCACGGGATCAGGCGGATCGTCGACTCGTCGGGCACGCACACCATGTCGGGATCGGTCACGCCGGTCAGCGAGCCGTCTTCCGGATATTCGCCGGTGACGGTCTGCACCATCACGGCCTGCGGCAGCCGCATCGATTCGCCGGACGTGAACTTGTTGCGCGGCGTGATCTTGCCGCGCGCGATGCCGGCCATGTCGGGAATGATCGCCTCGACTTCGGTGATCCGGTGTTGCTTCAGAAAACTTTCGATGTCTTGCATGTCTGTTCTCGTAAGTGGGGCGGCGCGCTCAGGCGAGCGCGGCGGCGGCCGTGGCGCGCGTGCGGGCAGTGCGGCGGGCGCGGCAGGCGTCGCCGAAGGCGCGGAAGATCGCGCTCGACAGCGGATCCTGTGCATGCCGCCATTCCGGGTGCCATTGCACGGCGAGTGCGAAAGCCGGGGCATCGACGACGCTGACGGCCTCGATCAGGCCGTCCGGCGCGACGGCCTCGACGGCGAGGCCGGAGCCGAGCTGCGCGATGCCCTGCTGGTGCAGCGAGTTCACGCGCACTTCATCGCGGCCGCCGGCGAGCGCATGCAGCTTGCCGCCGGGCGTCAGGTGCACGACGTGTGCGGGGCCGTATTGCGTGTCCATCGGCGCGGCGTCGTCCTCGCGGTGATCGGCGAGGCCCGGCACGTCGTGCACGCGCTGGTGCAGCGTGCCGCCGTAGACGACGTTCAGCTCCTGGAAGCCGCGGCAGACGGCGAGCACCGGCACGCCCGCGGCGATCGCCGCACGCAGCAGCGGCAGCGTCGTCGCGTCGCGTGCCGGGTCGTGCTTCGTACCGGGTGCGCTCGGCTCGCCGCCGTACAGGTGCGGCTCGACGTTCGAGTAGCTGCCGGTAAACAGCAGGCCGTCGACCGTGTCGAGGATGTCGTCAGCCGACTGGCGCTCGCCGAGCGCGGGCAGCACCATTGCGAGCGCCTGCGCGCCGTCGACGATCGCGGCGACGTATTTGTCGCCGACCGTATGCGACGCGTGTGCGCCGATTTGCGTGTGGTCGGCGGTGATGCCGACGAGAGGTTTCCTTTCCATGACGTCAATCAGTAATCCGTAGGGCTGTGGCGTGCGTCGGGTCTGATACTGCAAAACGCAGGCACGACACGGCCCCGCAGCCTGGCGCAGAGCGCAAGGCCGCTGGTGAATGGGCGCAGCGGGATGACGTGGCGATCCGCGCTGCGCGCGACGATCAGGCCGTCGTTCGTTCGGATGCGATACGCGACGCGGCAACGAATGCGCGAACGCGTTCCGTCACCGCATGGACGATGCGGTTGGCGAATCGGCAAACGAAACGAACGACGTAAAGAAAGGAGAGGCGCTACGGCAGCAGCGACGCCACTTCGTCGGTATCGACGGCGACGAATGCGCGTGCGGAAACGGCGTTGTGGCGCCGAACGGAACGACGGGACAGGATGGTGTAGATCGACAGATGCTGCAGGCGAGGACTATGCCAGCCGCAACTGCCATCGGAAGGGGACGCCGCGCTGCGCGAACTTCGCGCCACGCTTCGATCCCACCTCACCAGAGGGCCACGGACTCTCACGATTACACTCGACTGGGTTGTTGAAAGTATTGAACACCTGACCGTTTCGACGCGCTGGGCGTTTAAAATAATCAAGGCGCCGGTTACACGTCATTTACATGATGGGCAGCAATTTTTGCGTTGCAATAACGCGTTTTGCTGCCTGTGAAAGCCAAATGACGCTGACCTGAGAGCCAGCATATACGAGTCAAAAACGGCGTCAAATGTTTTTTAACGGTCCTGTATCAGGGCTTTCCCGAGCAGTGAAAACAAAGATTCACAAAAGGAATAATCGGAACGGTGTTCATTATTTCGAACGCCTTTCAGGGTTTTCCCCGCTGATGCACGGCATAAAGTGATTAGAATATTCAACGGCTGTCCACTGCGTCGTTTCACTTTGTCATCGCACTTATCGTGTCCGAAACCGAATCGATGTCCACCGAAGTCGCCGAGCGCCTGCGTTTCGTGCGCAACAAGCATGGCCTGTCGCAGCGCGAACTCGCGAAGCGCGCCGGCGTGACCAACGGCACGATCTCGCTGATCGAACAGGGCCGTGTGAGCCCGTCGGTCGGCTCGCTGAAGAAGCTGCTCGAATGCATCCCGATGAGTCTCGCGGAGTTCTTTACGTTCGAGCTCGTCGAATCGCGCACGGTCGTATCGCGTCGCGCCGAGATGCCGAACCTCGGCAACGACACGCTCGCGTTTCATCTGGTCGGCGCGAGCGTGAAGGACCGCAACATGTGCATCCTGCGCGAGATCTACCAGCCGCACGCCGATACGGGCCCCGAGATGCTCGTGCACGCGGGGCACGAGGGCGGCGTCGTCGTATCGGGTCGGCTCGAGCTGACCGTCGACGGCGCGACGTGGCTGCTCGACCCCGGAGACGGCTACTACTTCGAAAGCCGTTTGCCGCACCGTTTTCGCAATCCCAGCGCGGAACAGATCTGCGAGGTCGTGTCGGCCAATTCGCCGGCAACCTTCTGACCGCGCGTCACCGCATTCGCGGCCGGCCGCGCATGATGCGCGCGGCGCGTCGCACCGCGAATGCCACAACATTGAGGCATCCTGATGAACAAGTTGACTTTGGCTGACTGGCAGGACAAGGCGGCGTCGCTCGAGATCGAAGGGCGCGCATTCATCGACGGCGCGTTGCGCGACGCGCAAGGAGGCAAGACGTTCGACTGCGTGAGCCCGATCGACGGCCGCGTGCTGGCGAAGGTCGCCGAATGCGGCGAAGCCGACGTGAACGCGGCGGTGGCGGCCGCGCGCCGCGCGTTCGACGCGGGCGTATGGGCCGGCCTGAACCCGCGTGCGCGCAAGGCCGTGCTGCTGCGCTGGGCCGCGCTGATGCACGAGCATCTCGACGAACTGTCGCTGCTCGAGACGCTCGACGCGGGCAAGCCGATCGGCGACACGACGACGGTCGACGTGCCGGGCGCCGCGTATTGCGTCGAATGGTTTGCGGAAGCGATCGACAAGGTCGGCGGCGAAGTCGCGCCGGCCGATCATCATCTCGTCGGTCTCGTCACGCGCGAGCCGGTCGGCGTGGTGGCGGCCGTCGTGCCGTGGAACTTCCCGATCCTGATGGCCGCATGGAAGTTCGGCCCCGCGCTCGCGGCCGGCAACAGCGTCGTGCTGAAGCCGTCGGAGAAATCGCCGCTGACCGCGATCCGCGTCGCGCAGCTCGCATACGAAGCCGGCATCCCGGCAGGCGTGTTCAACGTCGTGCCGGGCGCGGGCGTTCCCGGCAAGCTGCTCGCGCTGCATCGCGACGTCGACTGCATCGCGTTCACCGGCTCGACGGCGGTCGGCAAGCTGATCATGCAGTACGCCGCGCAGTCGAATTTGAAGCGCGCATGGCTCGAACTCGGCGGCAAGTCGCCGAACATCGTGCTTCCCGATTGTCCCGATCTCGACCGCGCCGCGCAGGCCGCGGCCGGCGCGATCTTCTACAACATGGGCGAGATGTGCACGGCCGGCTCGCGGCTGCTCGTGCATCGCGACATCAAGGACGTATTCATCGAGAAGCTCGTGGCGGCCGCGCGGGCTTACGTGCCCGGCAACCCGCTCGATCCGTCGGTGTCGATGGGCGCGATCGTCGACGGCATCCAGCTCGAGCGCGTGCTCGGTTATATCGAGGCGGGGCGCAGCGAAGGCAGGCTCGTCACGGGCGGTGCGCGCGTGAAGGAGGAGACGGGCGGCTTCTATGTCGAGCCGACGGTGTTCGAGGTGAAGCCCGATGCGAAGATCGCGCGCGAGGAGATCTTCGGGCCCGTGCTGTCGGTGATCGTGTTCGACGACGTCGACGAGGCCGTGCGGATCGCCAACGACACCGAATACGGGCTGGCCGCGGCCGTATGGACGTCGAACCTGACGACCGCGCACGACGTGTCGCGCCGGCTGCGCGCGGGCACGGTGTGGGTGAACTGCTACGACGAGGGCGGCGACATGAACTTCCCGTTCGGCGGTTACAAGCAGTCGGGCAACGGCCGCGACAAGTCGCTGCATGCGCTCGAGAAGTACACCGAGCTGAAGTCGACGCTGATCCGGCTGCGCTGACGCGGTGCCGCGGGCGCAACGCCGCCAGGCGGTTCGCCCGCGGTCCGCAGCCAGAAGCACGCGTTATGCGGTGCGCAGCGCGGGGTGGAAGCCGGCGGCCTCGATGATCGACTGCACGCGCTCGGCGCCTTGCGCCGATTCGACCTTGACGATCTTCGTCGCGACGTCGATGTCGAGCTTCGCGGCGGGATCGGCGGCCGTCACCGCGCGCGTGATTGCATTGGCGCAGCCGCCGCAGGTCATGTCCTGGACTTCGAATTCCATCGTGTTCTCCTGAGTTGACGATTGACGAGCATGGTCAGCATGAAGCTTGCCATGGTGGGAGGGTCAAGCGCATTCATGCCGCCTGATGCATGCGTTGTCGCCCGGCGCGGCGAAATGATTCGTCAGGGTGAGGTCAGACAAATAGGGGGGCAGTCGCATGCGTCAGTCGGAATCTTTCCCGATTGACGCCGATGCGCGGCCGCCGTCGTGCGACGAGCGCCTTGCCTGGCAACGCGCGGTGCGCATGTGTGAAGCGCTATCTCCATAATGCTGGTAAGGGTACGCGATATGGAAATGCGAATCGATCTTACTATCAATGTCCTTCGACATTCCATTTCATTACGTACATGAACCGTTTCGCACTGGGTTTCGCCGCTGTCCTGCTGGGCGCGTCGGCCGCCACCGCATTCGCCGCCGACGACGTCGTCAACCTGACGCTGAAGGACCACAAGTTTTCGCCCGATGGCGTGACGATTCCGGCCGGCAAGAAAGTGAAGTTCGTCGTGAAGAACCTCGATGCGACGCCCGCGGAATTCGAGAGCGACGACTTCAAGGCCGAGAAGGTCATTCCCGCCGGCAAGTCGGCCGAGATCCTGGTCGGGCCGCTGAAGGCCGGCACCTACGAGTTTCACGACGAGTATCACGAAGCGCAGTCGAAGACCCACCTGACCGTCAAGTAAGCGAATCCCGCCATGCTGTCTACCGCGCTGATTGTCTTTCGTGAAGTGCTCGAGGCCGCGCTGGTGGTCTCGATCGTGATGGCCGCCACGAAGGGCGTGCCGCGGCGCGGCTGGTGGGTAGGCGGCGGGCTCGTCGGCGGCGTGGTCGGCGCGGGCCTGATCGCGGCGTTCGCCGACGTGATCTCGCAGTGGGCGTCCGGCATGGGGCAGGAAGTATTCAACGCGGGCGTGATGTTCGTCGCGACGCTGATGCTGGCCTGGCACTGCATCTGGATGAGCCGGCACGGCCGCGAGATGGCGCTGCACATGGGCGAAGTCGGACGGGCCGTCGCGGCCGGCAGCCGGCCGCTGACGGGGCTGGCGATCGTGGTCGGCGTCGCGGTGCTGCGCGAAGGCTCCGAGGCCGTGCTGTTCCTGTACGGCATCGCCGCGGGCGATCCGGGGCAGACGCCGCAGATGATCGTCGGCGGGCTGCTCGGCGTGCTCGGCGGAGCCGGGCTCGGTTATGCGATGTATGCGGGCCTGCTGCAGATTCCGCTGAAGCGCCTGTTCTCCGTCACCAACGGGCTGATCGTGCTGCTGGCGGCCGGGATGGCGAGCCAGTGCGTCGGTTTCCTGCTGGCGGCCGGCCTCGTGCCGTCGTGGGGCGATGCGATCTGGGACACGTCGTGGCTGCTGAAGGAGTCGAGCATCGTCGGCAAGGCGCTGCATACGCTGATCGGCTATACCGCGCGTCCGGCGGGCATCCAGATCGCCGCGTACGTCGCGACGCTGGCGGCGATCGTCGTGCTGACGCGGTTCGTCGGTCGTCCGCATGCGACGATGAGGCCGCCACGGCATGCCGCGTGAGTTTTCCCGGGTTTGAACGAAAGAAGGGGCGTCCATGACGCCCCTTCTTTCGTTTGCGGCTCGCGGTCAGCCCGAGGTCGGCTGCGCGCCGGTCAGCGGTGGCTGTCGATCCACGCGCGGGCCCATTCGAGCCCGGCCTCGCGCGCGTCGTCCTCGGTGTCGAATACGCCGAGCACGCCGGACGCTTCGACGAGCTTGTTGTTCTGCGTGATCGTGCCGCTCGCCGCGAAGCGTTCGGGCTGCAGAATCTCGTCCTGCTGCAGGATCGCGTGGCCCCAGATCTGGTAGCCGAGGTAGTTTTGCGCTTCCATTATCGAGTCACCTCCGCGGAGCGGTTGTGCGTGCCGACCCGCAGCACGTTGCCGTCCGGCGTGTATTGCCGCGGGATGTCGGAGAAGTTGAGCGCGTGCGTCTCGTCGGGGCCGGCGGGCTGCATCACCGTGAGACGGCCCGGCGCGGGCTGCGCGACGGGGCGCGGTGCGACCGGCGCCTCGGCCGCGGCGGGCGGGCGAGGCGAGCCGGCTTTCACGGTTTGCGTGACACGACGCTTGTGCGGTTTCGCAGCGGCTTTCGGCGTTGCGCTCGCGTGCTTCTCGGCGCTCTTGCCGGCGCGTGCATCGGCGCCCGCGTGCGCGGCCGGCGTATGGGCGTCCGGCGTACGGCCTTCCGGCGTACGGCCTTCCGGCGTACGGGCCGCCGGCCGTCGCGCCTCGGGCGGGTTCCAGACCTCGACGTAGTGCTCGGCGGCCCAGCTCGTCGACGCGAACGTCAGCGCCAGCAATCCGCATCCAAACAGTCTTACCATTGTCTCTCCGTCATATTCGTTGCGGCTCGCGTCGCGGTGTCCGGTGCGGACCGCGTTCGGTCGGCCGCTTATGCGCATTCGGGGAAGTCGGCTCAGGAGAACACCTCGAGCCCGTGTTTCTCGACGATCTGGAGCATCCGCGCGGCGATGCCGCTCGGCCGTTTGTCGCCCTGTTCCCATTGGCGGATCGTCGACGTCGTCGTATTCAGGTAGAGCGCGAATACGCTCTGGCTGACGTTGACGGATTTGCGGATGCGGGCGATCGCTTGCGGATCGAACTGCGGGGCGGCTTCGATGCAGAGATCGTCGTATTCGCGCATCGTTTTCTTGTCGATCAGGTTTGCGCGATAGAGGCCCGACGCGGCGCTGTGGATCGCCTCCGTTGCGTCGCTCTTGAATCGACTCTTAGCCATTGCAAATCTCCACAAGCTCTTTCAGTGCGATCAGCGTCGCGATATCGGCGTCGGTGCGGCGCCCGACATCCGCGGCGAGCTTTCTGAAGGCGCGCAGTTCGCGTTCGTCGATGTTGCCCCTGTCGCGTTTTGCGAACAGGAACACGAAAACCCACGCCTGCCCGACCTTGCTCAGCACGATCCCGCGGTGCCGATTCCCGTCCAGGCGCTTTTTCCAGACGTTGCCGCCGAGCTCGACGCCCTGGCCGCGCGCCAGTTCCCGCGCGGCGCGGCAGAGTTCGGCATCGGCGATTCCTGCCTTTCTGGCTGCCTTGTGAAACCACTTCGTCTTGAAGACGCGTCGTACGGAAGCAGGCATGTCGGGCCGGTCTAGTTAGCACAGGATTATATACCACTACGTGGTACATATTTCGACCTGGCCGAATGGCCTGCTTCTCACCGATACGCAGCCGGGACGGCCCGGCGAGGGCCATCCCGGTCGTCCTGCCTTACTCCACCGTCACCGATTTCGCGAGGTTCCGCGGCTTGTCGACGTCGGTGCCGCGCGCACACGCGGTGTGATACGCGAGCAGTTGCAGCGGCACGACGTGCAGGATCGGCGACAGTTGCCCGTAGTGTTCCGGCATCCGGATCACGTGCAGGCCGTCGTCGTTGACGATCTGCGTATCGGCATCGGCGAATACGTACAGCTCGCCGCCGCGCGCCCGCACTTCCTGCATGTTCGACTTCAGCTTCTCGAGCAGCGTGTCGTTCGGCGCGACCGTGACGACCGGCATCGCTTCCGTGACGAGCGCGAGCGGCCCGTGCTTCAGTTCGCCGGCCGGATAGGCCTCGGCGTGGATGTACGAGATTTCCTTCAGCTTCAGCGCGCCTTCGAGCGCGATCGGGTAGTGCAGCCCGCGGCCGAGGAACAGCGCGTTTTCCTTGCGCGCGAATTCCTCCGACCACGCGATGATCTGCGGCTCGAGCGCGAGCACGCTGTTCAGCGCGGCCGGCAGGTGGCGCAGCTGCTTCAGGAACTCGGCTTCCTGCGCGGCGTCGACGTGCCCGCGCAGCTTGCCGAGCGTCGCGGCCAGCACGAACAGCGCGACGAGCTGCGTCGTGAACGCCTTGGTCGACGCGACGCCGATCTCGGTGCCCGCGTGCGTCAGGAACTGCATTTCGGTCAGGCGCACCATCGCGCTCGTCGCGACGTTGCAGACCGCGAGCGTATGCGTGTGGCCGAGCGACTGCGCATGCTTGAGCGCCGCGAGCGTGTCGGCCGTCTCGCCCGACTGCGAGATCACGAGCACGAGCTGGCGCGGGTTCGGCACCGACTCGCGGTAGCGGTATTCGCTCGCGATCTCGACCTGGGTCGGGATTTTCGCGATCGATTCGAGCCAGTACTTCGCGGTGAGGCCCGAGTAGTAGCTCGTGCCGCACGCGAGGATCAGCAGGCTGTCGATGTCCACGAACGCGGCGGGCGCGGCGTCGCCGAACAGCGTCGCGTCGAACGCGTCGGTCTGCGGCACGGTATCGCCGATCGCGCGCGGCTGCTCGAAGATTTCCTTCTGCATGAAGTGGCGATACGGGCCCAGCTCGACCGCGCCGCCGTATGCGCTGACTACGCGGATTTCGCGCTGCACGGTGGCGCCGTGGCGGTCGACGATCTTCACGCCGTCGAGCGACAGCTCGCACACGTCGCCTTCCTCGAGGAACGTGAAGCGGTCGGTGCTGCCCGCGAGCGCGAGCGCATCGGACGCGAGGAAGTTCTCGCCGTCGCCGTGGCCGACGACGAGCGGCGAACCCTGGCGCGCACCGACGACGGTGTGCGGCTGGTCCTTGTGGATCACGGCGATCGCATACGCGCCGTGCAGCTGCCGCACGGCTTCGCGCACCGCGTCGAACAGGTTGCCGCGGTACAGGCTGTGCACGAGGTGCGCGATCACTTCGGTGTCGGTCTGCGACACGAATTCGTAGCCCTTCGCGCGCAGCGCTTCGCGCAGCGGCTCGAAGTTCTCGATGATGCCGTTGTGGACGAGCGCGAGCGCGTCCGACGAGAAGATCGGGTGCGCGTTGTGCGTGACGGGCGCGCCGTGCGTCGCCCAGCGCGTGTGCGCGACGCCGGTCGTGCCTTCGAGGTGCGATTCGCGCACCTGCGCGTCGAGATCGGCGACGCGCGCGACGCTGCGCGCGCGCTTCGGAGCGCCCGGCTCGAGCACGGCGACGCCGCACGAGTCGTAGCCACGGTATTCGAGGCGCCGCAATCCTTCGATCAGCACCGGAACGATATTACGCTGCGCAACTGCGCCGACAATGCCGCACATGAATGGGTCAGTCCTGTAAGTCGACGCGGGCGCCGCCGGGGCGCCCGCAAAGGGTTCAGCTTTTCTTCTTGACCGGGCGGACGTAGCCGCTCTTCGTCGTCTGGGTCTTCTCGTTCAATGCGAGCAGGCCGTCGGCAACGTCCTTCCAGATCGTCGTGCCGGCCGCGATCGTCACGCCGCGGCCGACGCGCACGGGCGCGACGAGCTGCGTGTCGGAGCCGACGAACACGTCGTCCTCGATCACGGTGCGGAACTTGTTCGCGCCGTCGTAGTTGCAGGTGATCGTGCCCGCGCCGATGTTCACGCGCGCGCCGATGTCGGCGTCGCCGATATACGTGAGGTGGTTCGCCTTCGAGCCGTGGCCGATCACCGCGTTCTTCACCTCGACGAAGTTGCCGACGTGCGCTTCGTCCGCGAGCTGCGCGCCGGGGCGCAGCCGCGCGTACGGGCCGATCACGGTGTTCGCGCCGAGCTCGGCGCCGTCGATGTGCGTGAATGCGTCGATGCGCGTGCCGGCGCCGACCGACGCGTTGCGGATCACGCAGTTCGCGCCGATCGTCACGTTGTCGGCGAGCGTCACGTTGCCTTCGAACACGCAGTTCACGTCGATCGACACGTCGCGGCCGCAGCGCAGCGTGCCGCGCACGTCGATGCGCGCCGGATCGGCGAGCGTGACGCCGTCGACGAGCAGCGCTTGCGCGACGTTGCGCTGGTGGATGCGCTCGAGTTCGGCGAGCTGCGCCTTGCTGTTCACGCCGAGCGTTTCCCATTCGTCGTCGGGCTGCGCCGTGACGACCTCGAAACCGGCCTCGATCGCGAGCTCGACGACGTCGGTCAGGTAGTACTCGCCCTGCGCGTTTTCGTTCTTCAGCGCGCCGAGCCACATCGACAGCTGGGCCGTGGGCGTGACGATGATGCCGGTGTTGATTTCGGCGATCTTCAGCTGTTCCGGCGACGCGTCCTTCTGCTCGACGATGCGCGTGACGATGCCTGCCGCGTCGCGCACGATGCGGCCATAGCCGGTCGGATCGTCGAGCGTGACGGTCAGAATCCCGTAGCGGCCGTCGCGCGCGGCGTCGACGAGACGCCGCAGCGTCGACGCGCGGGTGAGCGGCACGTCGCCGTACAGCACGAGCGTCGGTTGCGCGGGATCGAGCAGCGGCAGCGCCTGGCGCACCGCGTGGCCGGTGCCGAGCTGCTCGGTCTGCACCGCGAACTGGACGTCGGGCGCGGCGACGGCAGCCTGGACCCGCTCGGCGCCGTGACCGACGACGACGACGAGCCGGGACGGCTGCAGCGTGCGCGCGGTGTCGATGACGTGGGAGAGGAGCGGCCTGCCGGCCAGGGGGTGAAGCACTTTCGGCAGCGCGGAACGCATGCGCTTGCCGGTGCCTGCCGCCAAAATCACGATATTCATGGCGCCAGCTTGTCAGAGGAGTTCGAAGCCGTCCATTTTAGCATGCGGCCCCCGCCGTTCCGGGCCCGCCGCGCGGGCCCGGCGGCGCCGGAAAGGGCGGCCGGCGCCCCGTTCCGGCGGGTCTTCCGACCCCGCTTACAGGTCGTCGAACTGGACGATCGAGATCGGCTGGGCGGCGCCCGGCGCCGCGGCGTCGTCGCCCGACGCGCACGGTTCCTCGTCGAACGCGATATCGCCCTGCGGATCGGCAACGCCCGTCGCGCGCAGCGACGTGAACGGGAACAGCGTCGTGTCCATCAGGTGCGACGGCACGACCTTCGCGAGCGCGTTGAACATGTTCTCGACGCGGCCCGGGAAGCGCTTGTCCCATTCGCGGATCAGCGCCTTCATTTCCGCGCGCTTCAGGTTCGGCTGGCTGCCGCACAGGTTGCACGGGATGATCGGGAATTCGCGCAGCTCCGCGTATTTCTCGAGATCGGTTTCCTTCACGTACGCGAGCGGGCGGATCACGATGTTCTTGCCGTCGTCCGACTGCAGCTTCGGCGGCATCCCCTTCAGCTTGCCGCCGTAGAACATGTTGAGCAGCAGCGTCTGCACGATGTCGTCGCGGTGGTGGCCGAGCGCGATCTTGGTCGCGCCGAGCTCGCCGGCCACGCGGTACAGGATCCCGCGGCGCAGCCGCGAGCACAGCGAGCAGGTCGTCTTGCCTTCGGGCACGAGCCGCTTGACGATGCTGTAGGTGTCCTGGTTCTCGATGTGGAACGGCACGCCGACCTGCTTCAGGTATTCGGGCAGCACGTGCTCGGGGAAGCCCGGCTGCTTCTGGTCGAGGTTCACCGCGACGATGTCGAAGTCGATCGGCGCGCGCTCGCGCAGGCGCAGCAGCACGTCGAGCATCGCGTAGCTGTCCTTGCCGCCCGACAGGCAGACCATCACCTTGTCGCCGTGCTCGATCATGTTGTAGTCGCCGATCGCCTGGCCGACCTGGCGCACGATCCGCTTGAACAGCTTGTTGTTCTCGTACGCTTCCTTCTGCTCGCGGCGCGTCAGCGCCTGGCGGCCGGCCGGGGCGGCCGCGTCGAGGGTGGCGGCGTCGGCCGCCGTGTCGTTCATGTGGGGGGCGTTCATGCGCGCTCCTCGTCCTTGATGCGAAAGACTTCGACGCCGACGGCGTCGCAGTCCGGATAGGCGTCCGGTTTCTCGGTACAGACGCGTACCGCGCGCACGGCGTCGTGCGCCAGCAGGTGCGCGGCGATCGCGTCGCACAGCGTTTCCTGCAGGTGGATGTGGCCGCGCGCCATGCATTGCGCGACGCTCTGCTTCATCAGGTCGTAGTCGACGACTTCATGGAGACGATCGTCGACGGGGGTGGACAGCGCGAGCGGCACGAACAGGTCGACGTTGATGACGACGCGCTGCTCGCCGCGCTTCTCGTGTTCGAAGGCACCGATGTTGATGTGCACCTCGTAATCGCGCAGGTAGAGCCTGCGGCAATCCGCGAGGCGGGGGTGCAGGAGAGCGGAAAACATGGTCGTCCCAGTCAAATTGGCGTGCGCGCACGCAAAGCGGCGCGGGCGGCGGCAGTCAGGCCGCGCGCCCGCGGTTCATTCATTCGGGCCGGCGGCGGGCGGCACGAGGTGCTCGCCGCCGTCGACGGTCAGCGTCGCGCCCGTGACGCCGGGCGCGCTCGCGAGATAGCAGGCGGCCGCCGCGATGTCGTCCGCGTGTGCCGCGTGGCCGCGCACCAGTGCCGCGACCCGCACCTTCGGCGCGAGCGCCAGCGCCAGCGCCGACGTCGCGCGGTTCAGCGCGGCCTGCATCAGCGCGTGCGACAACTGCGCCGGCGCCGGGTGAAACAGCGCCTGGTCCAGCACGTGGATCGCGCACGCGCGCAGCGCTTCGTGCTCGCGCGCGGCGTCGGGCGTCGCATCGGCGAGCGCGCGGGCCAGCGCGAGCGGCGCCGTCACATTGCGCGCGAGCGCGCCGGCGAGCGACGCGCCGTCCACCGTGTGCGCGTCGTCGGCGCCCGCACTGGCGCTCACGAACACCGCGCACGCGGGCCGGCCGAGCGCCGCGCCGCACGCGGCGACCAGCGCGGCCGCGTCGGCTTCCAGGGCCAGATCGGCGTCGAGCACGGCCGCATGGCGGCCGAGCGCCGCGACTTCGGCGACGATTGCATCGGCGGCCGCGCGCGGCGCGCCGTGGCTGCGCTGCAGCGCGACGTCCCAGCCGCGGCGCGCGAATTCCGTCGCGAGCGCACGACCGATCGACGCGGCGTCGGCCGCGCTGCCCAGGGCGCCCGCGACGAGCACCACGCGCAGGGTCGACGTATCGGCTGAAACGGTCATTTACAATGCCGGGATGAACCCGAAAGCTCACGAACCCGCTAGTTTACCTGCTCCCGGCCCTGACGCGCTCGCGCAGTCCGAAACCCTTGCCGCGCAACTGCGCGACGAGATTGCGGCGGCCGGCGGCTGGCTGCCGTTCGACCGCTTCATGGAGCGCGCGCTGTACGCGCCGGGCCTCGGCTATTACAGCGGCGGCGCGCGCAAGTTCGGGCGCCGCGCCGACGACGGCAGCGACTTCGTTACCGCGCCCGAGCTGTCGCCGCTGTTCGCGCAAACTCTGGCGCAACCGGTCGCGGAAGCGCTCGCGGCGAGCGGCACGCGCCGCGTGATGGAATTCGGCGCCGGCACGGGCAAGCTCGCGGCCGGGCTGCTCGCGGCGCTCGACGCGCTGGGCGTCGAACTCGACGAATACCTGATCGTCGACCTGTCCGGCGAGCTGCGCGAACGGCAGCGCGATACGATCGCGGCCGCCGCGCCGGCGCTCGCCGCGAAGGTGCGCTGGCTCGACGCGCTGCCCGAGCGGTTCGAGGGCGTCGTGGTCGGCAACGAGGTGCTCGATGCGATGCCGGTGCGGTTGTTCGCGAAGGCGGACGGCGCGTGGCACGAGCGCGGCGTCGCGCTCGACGCGCGGCACGCGTTCGTGTTCGAGGACCGGCCGGCCGCGCCGGCCAGCCGGCCGCCGGTGCTCGCGGCGCTCGACGCCGAGGTCGCCGACGGCTACGTGACCGAGACGCACGAGGCCGCGCTGGCGTTCACGCGCACCGTCTGCACGATGCTCGCGCGCGGCGCGGTGCTGCTGGTCGACTACGGTTTTCCCGCGCACGAGTACTACCATCCGCAGCGCGACCGCGGCACGCTGATGTGCCACTACCGCCACCACGCACACGACGACCCGTTCCTGTACCCGGGCCTGCAGGACATCACCGCGCACGTCGAATTCACCGGCATCTACGACGCGGCCGTCGCCGCCGGCGCCGACCTGCTCGGCTACACGTCGCAGGCGCGCTTCCTGCTGAACGCGGGCATCACCGACGCGCTGGCCGCGATCGACCCGTCCGACATCCGGCAGTTCCTGCCGGCCGCGAACGCGGTGCAGAAGCTGATCTCCGAAGCCGAGATGGGCGAGCTGTTCAAGGTGATCGCCTTTTCGCGCGGCATCGACGGCACGCTCGACGCGTTCGCGCGCGGCGACCGCTCGCACGTGCTCTGAGGCCGGCATGCTGCGCTGGCTGATGGCGTCGTTCGTCGCGGTGATGATCCTGACGCGCTGCTGGCCGTGGCTCGGCAAGCTCGGCATCGGGCGGATGCCGGGCGACGTCACGCTGACGCTCGGCGGGCGGCGCTACCCGTTCCCGTTCATGTCGACGCTGGTGCTGACGATGCTGGTATCGATGGTGGCGCGGCTGCTCTGAGCCGCGCCGGAAAGGGCGGTGCGCGTTACAGCTCGATCTCGCCGAGGATCCGGTGCGCGAGCGCCTTCGCCTCGTCGAACGCTTCTTCCTCGCTGGGGCTCGTCGAGTGGACGTCGTAGCGCGTGTTCTCGGTGTCGTCCCCGTCGTCCTTCGAGAGAATCACGTAACCCTGGAACTGCCCGTTGGCCGAATGCTGGGTATGCGCCTTGGCCGTGTAGATGCCCTTCGTGAACGTGTTGGTGTCCATCGTGCCTCTCCCGCAAAAGGACACTTCATCGTAGCACTGCGGCGCAGCATGTACAGCGCGGCTTATCGGTGACCGAACGGTGTCCGGTCGCGGCGCTCGGTCACCGTTCGATCAGCCCTCGACGATCAGCCCTCGATCAGCGCGACGACTTCGTCGAGCGTCGGCGCGTGCGCGCCCGTGTGCCGGCATGCGGCGGCGCCGGCCGCCAGCGCGAACGCGAGATGCTCGCGCCACGCTCGCTGCGGCGCGGCCATCAGGCTGAACAGCATGCCGCCGATCGACGCGTCGCCCGCGCCGACGGTATCGACCACCTCGACGCGCGGCGGGCTGGCCTCGTGCACGTCGCCGTCCGCGTAGAGCGTCGCCGCCTGCGCGCCGCGCGTGACGAGCACGGACGCGCGCGGGTTCAGCGCGCGCACCGCCGCGACCGCGTCGGGGCCGTCGCCGCCGAACAGGTGCCGCAGGTCCTCGTCGGACACCTTGATCAGGTCGGCGAGCGCAGCCATCTTCGCGAGCGTCGGCCGGTACGCGGCCGTCATCAGGTTCCGGTAGTTCGGATCGAAGCTGATCTTCACGCCGCGCGCGTGCAGGTCGGCCGCGAGCGCGACGAGCGTGCCGGCGAGCGGTTCGCGCACGAGGCTGATGCAGCCGAAATGCGCCCATTTCACGTGGCCGGTCCAGCCGGCCGGCAGCCGCGCGGGATCGAACGCGAGATCGGCGCTCGCTTCGCCGATGAAGAAGTACGCGGGCGGGCGCGTCTCGTGGACGATCGCGAGCAGCGGCGGCCGTGCGACGCGCTGCAGGAAGCGCAGGTCGAGCCCGGCCGCTTCGCTCGTGCGCCACAGCACGTCGGAGAAGCAGTCCTCGCCGATCGAGCCCGCGAGCGCGCTCGGCACGCCGAGCCGCGCGACCGCGCGTGCGACGTTCCAGCCGGCGCCGCCAGGCACCGACGTCCACTGCGCATCGCCCGCGCGCACCATGTCGGTCAGGATGTCGCCCGCCGACACGAAAGCCGGAAACGTGCCGCCGCTCATTGCGTCGGCTCGCTGCGCGCCGTGCGCGCGAGGGTCGCGAGCACGTCGTAGCACGCGCCCATCGTGTGATAGTCGGTCTTGCCGGCCGGGCTCTTCTCGTCGCTGTACTTGCGGTTGTCGCAGGTGAGGATCCGGTACCACGCGCCGTAGCGGTGGTCGACGAAATGCGCCCAGCTATAGCGCCAGATCTCGTCGTACCAGTCCCAGAAGCGCTCGCTGCCGGTGCGCGCGCCGAGCATCGCGGCCGCCGCGAAGGTTTCCGCCTGCACCCAGAAGTACTTGTTGTGGTCGCAGATCGTGAAGTCGGGGCCGAAGCCGTAGTACAGGCCGCCGTGATCGGCGTCCCACGCGTGCGCGAGCGCCGCGTCGAACAGCTCGGCCGCGCGCGGCACGAGCCAGTCGAGCGGGCGGTGCCGCTCGAGGATCAGCAGCAGCTTCGCCCATTCGGTCTGGTGCCCGGGCTGGAAGCCCCACGGACGGAAGATGTTCGAGCTGTCTTCCTTGTTGTAGTCCCAGTCGACCGACCAGTCCGCGTGGTAGTGCTCCCATACGAGCCCGCCCGACAGCGCGGCCTGGCGCTGCGTGATGTGGCTTGCGAGCTTTTCCGCGCGATCGAGGTACGTGAGGTGGCCGGTCGCCTCGTAGGCCGCGAGCAGCGCCTCCGTCATGTGCATGTTCGCGTTCTGGCCGCGGTATGACGACACGATCCAGTTCGGCGTCGCGTCGTCCGCATACAGGCCCGCGGCCGCATCCCAGAAGCGGTGCTCGGCCAGCTCGTAGGTCGCCGCGATCAGCGGACGCGCCTCGTCGATGCCGGCCATCGTCGCGTGCGCGGCTGCGAGCAGCACGAACGCGAGCCCGTAGCAGTGGCGCGTGCCGTCGAGCGTCGCGCGCTTCGCGCCGTCGCGCCAGTCGAGTTCCCAGTCGTAGCCCTGCAGTTCGTCGTCCCAGTGCGCGTCGCGCAGGAAGCGCAGCCCGTGGCGCGCGTAGTCGAGATGACGCGGGTCGCCGAAATGCCGGTACGCCATCGCGTAGTTGAAGACGAACCGGCAGCTGCTGACGAGGTGGCGCGACGTGCGGTTGTAGATGCTGCCGTCATCGCGGAAGTAGTGATAGAAGCCGCCCGTCGGGTCGTACGCATTCGTCGCGTAGAAGCGCAGCGTGTCTTCGATATGCGACAGCAGGAACGACGGATCGCGGAAATTCGCGACGAGCGGCGCGGCTTGCGTGTGGGCGGCCGGCGCGGCCGTGCAGGGTTGGACCGGGGGCATGTTCATGATTCGGTGACCGTGGCGGTATCGAGTGCCGGAGAGCCGGCGGGCTGGCTGCTGGCCCGCACGATCAGCTCGACGGGCAGGGAGATCTCGGTGCGCTCGGGCGCTTCGGCGAGCAGCAGTTCGACGCCGCGGCGGCCGAGCGCTTCCTTGTCGACCGCGAGCGTCGTGAGCGGCGGGCTCGCGTGCGCGGCGGCCGGGATGTTGTCGAAGCCGACGATCGCGATGTCGTCCGGAATCCGCAGGCCGCGCGCGGTGCACACGCGCTGCGCGGCCAGCGCGGCCGCGTCGTTGTATGCGAAGACGGCGTCGGGGCGCGGGCCCGGCGCGTCGAGCAGTTGCTCCATCGCACGCGCGGCGCCGGTGTCGGGGTCGAGCCCCGCGTCGATCGTCACTTCGTACGCGGGATCGAACAGCCGCCCGGCCTCGAAGAACGCGCGCCGGTAGCCGATCGCGCGCTGCGCGATGCTGTAGTGCGCGGGCGAGCCGCCGATGAACGCGATCCGCGAGCGGCCGGTGGCGAGCAGGTGGCGCATCGCGAGTGCGGCGCCCGTCGCGTTGTCGATGTTGACCGAGCGCAGCCCGGGCGCCCACAGGTCGATCAGCACGAGCGGCCGGCCGGTCGCGGCGAGCGCCTCGATCGTCTCGGGCTCGATGAAGCCGGCGACCGCGATCGCGTCGGGCGCGTGCGGGCGCATCTGGCGCAGCACGTCGTCGTTCGGGCCGACCGTGAGCAGCGTCGGCACGATGCCGCGCTCGCGGCATGCGTCCTCGACGCCGTGCAGCACGTGCGAGAAGAACGGGCTCGCGGGAAAGCGGTTGTGCTGGCGGTGCAGCAGGAAGGTGAGCCGGCGGATGCGCGGCCGCAACTGCGCGGGATCGTAGCCGAGCTGCTGCGCGATCTCGACGATGCGCGCTCGCGTTGCTTCCGACAGGCCCGGCTGGTTTTTCAGCGCGCGGGAGACGGTGCCGATCGAGACCTCTGCCGCCCGCGCGACATCGCGAATGGTGGTGCCCATCGTTCGGGGTTCGGTTTGTTTAGGGTGAAAGCGATTGTATAGTAAAACATATCGCGAAATTCGGGCCGGATAACCGGGGAATACCCGTGAATAACGGCTTTTTAAGCGCTAATCTGCGAAAACGCCGTTACTAAAAATACTAAACAAAACGCGAAAAAGGCAAGGTGGTCGTGCGTGCGCCCGGCGGCGCGGGCGGCGGGCGGCAAAGGGGCGGGAATATGCTGGAAAACGGGCTGTTTCGAGCGTCCGCGCAGCGTACCCGGCGGCCTGCACGGGCGGCCGGCAGCCGATGCGCAACGATTCGGCTGGTTGACGGGCGGATGCCCGTCTCCGTCGCCCGGAGCGCAGCCGTATCCGCGCTCGACGATTGCCCGCCGTTCAGTCCGCCGCGACCGTCGCCGCCACCGTCGGCGGTTCGCCGCGATTGCGCAGCGCGGCGCGGCCCGCGTCGAGATCGACGACCGCGAGTCCGCCCGGCTGCTGTTTCGCGCGCCGCTTCGCGAGCGCCGCGACCGACGCGATCTCGTCGCTGCCGTAGCGCTTCGCGCCGTGCGCGCCGGCCGGCACGCCGACGGCACCGATCGCCATCGTCACGAAGCCGAAGAACGCCGGGTTGCCGTGGCGGTCCTCGCCGCGCAGCCCGCCCGCCTGCCGGTCGGCCTGCGTGTAGAAGCGCTGCGCGCCGTCGTTGAAGCGCGCGATCGCGTCGGTCGCGCGCAGGTGCCAGTCGTCGCGCTGGAACAGCACGAGGAAATCGTCGCCGCCGACGTGCCCGAGAAAGTCGCGCTGCGGGTCGCACACGCCGGCCAGCACCGTCGCGGCGAACTTCAGCACCTCGTCGCCCTGCCAGTAGCCGTACTGGTCGTTGAACGGCTTGAACTGGTTCAGGTCGACATAGCACGCATGAAAGCCGGCATCGCGCTGGAGCAGGCGGTCGATATGCGCGCTGATCGGAATGTTGCCGGGCAGGAACGTCAGCGGGTTCGCGTAGCGCGCGGCTTCGATGCGCATCTCGGTCACCGCGCGCACGAGGCTCTCGCCGGTGCCGAGCCCGACGTAGCGGCCGTGTTCGGTGATCACGAAGCCGTCCGCGAGGTAGCGCTGGTCGTGGCTCGCGAGCAGCATCGCGAGCTGCTCGAACGTCGTCGCGTTGTCGATCATCAGCGGTGCGTCGTTCGCGAACTGCAGGCACGGCTTCTTCCCGAACACCTCGCGGTGATACGGCAGCGCGAAGCGGTCGATGAAGCCGCGGCGATTCACGAGCGCGACCGGCCGCCCGCGTTCGACGAGCGCGACCGCGTGCAGGTCGGGCATCCGGTTGAACAGGTCGAGCACGTCGTTGCTGGTCGCGTCGCGCGGCAGTGCCGGCGCGGCGACGAGCATTTTCGAGGCGATCGTGCCGGCCGGCCGCACGGTGCGCGTCGCGCCGGGAAACACCGCGATGTGCGGCGCGCGGATCGCGTCGCGCGCGGCCGGCGCGACGACCCGCGACGGCTGCGCGTCCGGCCGGCCGAGCAGGAAGCCCTGCACGCAGCAGATGCCCATGTCGCGCACGACGATCAGGTCGCACTCGTTCTCGATCCCTTCCGCGATCAGTCGCGCGCCGCTCGCCTGCGCGAAGTGCTGCATCGCCTTCACGGCCTCGAACTTGAGCGGGTCGCGGGCGATGTCGTGGATGAAGAAGCGGTCGATCTTCACGACGTCCGGCTGCAGGCGCAGCCACAGGTTCATGCTCGCGTTCGCGGTGCCGTAGTCGTCGAGCGCGAACTGGATGCCCGCATCGCGCAGCGACGCGACCGCCGGCCCGAAGTGCGCGACATCCGGTATCGCGTTCTGCTCGGTCAGCTCGATCACGATGCGCTCGGCGCCGATCCGCGCGCGGCCGAGAAAATGGCGCGCGCGCTCGCGTTCGCTGGCGAGCTGCAGGATCGTGCCGGCGCTGAAATTGAGGAACAGCTTGCCGTCGCAGCCGAGCGCCGCGAACGCGTCGAGGCAGGCGAGCGCGGCGGCCTGTTCGAGCGCGATGGTCGCGCCTTCGCGCGCGGCCTGCGCGAACAGCGCGGCGGGCGCCTCGAGGTCGGTGCCGCGCGGGCCGCGGATCAGTCCTTCGTAGCCGACGACCGTCCCCGACCCGAGATCGACGATCGGCTGGAAAACGGCGGCGAGCGCGCGATCCGCGATCAGGCGCGCGGTACTGGCGGCAGCGGAGTCGGAGTGGAGCGCGGGCATGGGCGAGGGCAGCCGAATCGACGGGATATCCGGCTTAACGGCACCGATCGCGGGGAATTGAATGAAGATTTCATGACGCGATGGGCGCTGATGGTGCATCGCGTCGGGCGCGCCTCGGTGCGCGTTTGGAAGGCGGGAAGGCGGGAAGGCGGGAAGGCGGAAAGGCGGAAAGGCGGAAAGGCGGAAAGGCGGAAAGGCGGAAAGGCGGAAAGGCGGAAAGGCGGAAAGGCGGAAAGCGCCACCATCCAGTGACCGTCCCGCCTCCCGTCCCGTCAGCGCTTGCCCGCGTTCAGCGCGCCGGGCGCCGATGCCGCGCCATCCTGCCCGCCGCGCTCGCCGCTCGTGTCGCGCGCGCCCCAGCGCTGCGCGAGCGCCGCGCACGCCATCAACTGGATCTGGTGGAACAGCATCAGCGGCAGCACGATCGCGCCGACCGCGTTCGCCGAGAAGATCACCTTCGCCATCGGCACGCCGGCCGCGAGGCTCTTCTTCGATCCGCAGAAGATGATCGTGATCTGGTCGGCCCGGTTGAAGCCGAGCCGCTTGCCGACGAACGCGGTCAGCAGCAGCGCGATCGCGAGCAGCACGAGGTTGGCGATCAGCAGGCCGCCGAGCGCGCGCGCCGGAATCTGGTGCCACAGGCCCTCGTTGACGGCTTCGCTGAACGCGACGTAGACCACGAGCAGGATCGAGCCCTGGTCGACGAAGCGCAGCACGCCGCGGTTGCGTTCGATCCAGCGGCCGATCGCGGGCCGCAGCAACTGGCCGGCGATGAACGGCACGAGCAACTGCATCACGATGCTGCCGACGGTGCTCCACGGCGACGCGGCGGCGGCCGACTGCGACGTGATCATCAGCCCGACGAGCGCCGGCGTGACGAAGATCCCGAGCAGGCTCGACGCCGATGCCGCGCACACGGCGGCCGGCACGTTGCCCTTCGCGATCGACGTGAACGCGATCGACGACTGGACCGTCGACGGCAGCGTGCACAGGAACAGCACGCCCGCGTAAAGCGCCGGCGTGACGAGCGGCTGCAGCACGGGTTTCAGCGCGAGGCCGAGCAGCGGGAACAGTGCGAACGTGCTGAGCAGCACGACCGCGTGCAGCCGCCAGTGCGTTGCGCCCGCAACGACCGCTTCCCGCGACAGCTTCGCGCCGTGCAGGAAGAACAGCAGGCCGACGGCGATGTTGGTCGCCCAGTTGAACGCGTGGGCGGCCGGGCCGCGGCACGGCAGGAGGCTCGCGAGCACGACGGTGCCGACCAGGGCGAGCGTGAAGTTGTCGGGAAGAAAACGGGGACGGGCCATCGGGAACTCGATTCGGAAACGACGGAGGCGCGCGTCGCGCGCGCGGATGGCGCTATTGTCCCGGTTGGCCATTCACTACACAAATTCATTGTGAGAATCGATTGATGAATCGACTGCATGCGACAACGGCCGCCGCACCCACCACGGCCATGCGCAAAACGGCAGAAGAATGTTCTGTCGCGTTCGCGCCCTGAAGTGAAAAAACCTAGCAGTAACATGGTGTTACACCGATGCCGGCGACCTAACACTTTTTGGCTCGACACAGTTTCGGGCCGCTCATAAATTACTGCTGAAAGCCTTGCGTCGGCCGAAAGGAGCCGGCGGCAGGCGTGGACAGGCACTGAACGATGACGGAACGTGTGAAACGGAAGATCGGACGATGGGTGGCAGGCGTGCTCGGCGCGCTGCTGATGCCGCTTGCGCTCGCGCAGCCGCCGCACGGCGGTCATGGGTTCGGCGGCCACGGTTTCGGTGGCGGCGACATGCGTGCGTACGGTCAGCAGGCTGGCGGCGGGTTCGGTGGCGGGCCCGTCTGGCGCCGCGTTCCGCCCCCCGCCGGTGCACGCGCCGGCGGCGTGAGCAGCTACGGCTCCCGCTGGGGGCTGCGGCCGACGCCGTCGTACGGTCATTACGCCGCGCAAAGCCCGTATCGCCCGATCAGCGCCGACGCGCGCCAGATGCCGCGCCCGCCGGGCGGCGGCAACGTGCCGCTGCGCGCCGGTTCGATCCGAGCCGACGTCGCGCGCTACAACGAGGAGCGCGGCGGCCGTCCGATGCCGCCGCCCCGTTCGCAGGAAGAGCCCTCGCACTCGCCGTATTTCTCCCCGTTCTATCGAAACTGAGCGCCCGCGCGCTCGTCCCCCGCCGGCTGATGCGAATTCGCCACAGTCGCGCGCAGATTTCCGCTGATTTTCCCGTCGCATTGCGCTATCTTTCGCGCCCGGCTCGCGTGCACCACGCCGCCGTCCCGTCGCGCAACCGCTTTTGCGCGGGGCCACCGCGGTGCATCCCGCCACGTATCGATTCCGCGAAGTTAATGCTGGCGCTATACCGGCAATAAGTGTGCGCAATTTTGACCGGACAAATGATCCGTAAAGATGGCTGCGCCCCATACGACGCAAGCACTCGGCTCCAAAAAACAACGCTCGCGCCACTTATCGACCATTCGACAAAACCTGGAGATCCCATGAAAGCATTCGCTCGCCGTACGTCGCGCACGTCCGTCAAGCTGATCGCCGCGGCCGCCTGTGCGGCGGCTGCCGCACCCGTTTATGCGCAATCGAGCGTGTCGCTCTACGGTCAGGTAGACGAATGGGTCGGCGCGACCAAGTTCCCGGGCGGCGATCGCGCATGGAACGTGTCGGGCGGCGGGATGTCGACGTCGTACTGGGGCCTGCACGGCGCAGAGGATCTGGGCAACGGCTACAAGGCGATCTTCACGCTGGAAAGTTTCTTCCGCGCGCAGAACGGCCAGTTTGGCCGCTTCCAGGGCGACACGTTCTTCGCCCGCAACGCGTACGTCGGCATCAGCTCGCCGTACGGCACGGTGACGGCAGGCCGCCTGACGACGCACCTGTTCCTGTCGACGATCCTGTTCAACCCGTTCTACGATTCGTACACCTTCTCGCCGATGGTGTACCACGTGTTCCTCGGCCTCGGCACGTTCCCGACCTATCCGAGCGACCAGGGCGCGGTCGGCGATTCGGGCTGGAACAACGCGGTGTCGTACACGTCGCCTTCGTTCGGCGGGCTGAATGGCAGCGCGATGTACGCGTTCGGCAACCAGGCCGGCGACAACGGCTCGAAGAAGTGGAGCGCGCAGTTCAACTATGCGAACGGCCCGTTCGCGGCGACTGCCATGTATCAGTACGTGAACTTCAACAACGGCCCGCGCGACCTGAGCGCACTCGTCGCCGGGATGAAGAGCCAGGGCATCGCGCTGGTCGGCGCGACCTACGACCTGAAGGTCGTGAAGCTGTTCGGCCAGTACATGTATACGAAGAATGACCGGGTCGCGGGCAGCTGGCACGTGAACACCGCGCAGGGCGGCGTGTCGGTGCCGCTCGGCGTCGGCAACGCGATGGCGTCGTATGCGTATTCGCGCGACGCGGGCGGCCTCGACCAGACTCGCCAGACCTGGGCCGTCGGCTACGACTACCCGCTGTCCAAGCGCACGGACGTCTACGCCGCGTACATGAACGACCACATCAGCGGCCTGTCGACCGGCAACACGTTCGGCGCAGGTATCCGCGCGAAGTTCTGACGCGCACACGCGATCGGCGCGCCGGACGCGCGCGGAAATCGCGCGTTCCGGCTACATGTTGTCCCGCCCGAAACGGCGCCGCCTCCCCGCGGCGCCGTTCGTTTTGCCTTTGTTGACCTTTCTGTTTCCTCGCCTTTGTTACCCTATCTCGTAATTGGACCATTCCCCCGTCATTACGAGCTAGTTCGATGGATACCCTCGTCAGCATGAATGTGTTTCGCTACGTCGTCGAAGTGGGCAGCTTCGTCGGCGCGGCCGAGCGCATGCAGATGTCGGCTGCGATGGCGAGCAAGCACGTGATGCATCTCGAGCAGCAGCTCGGCGCGCGGCTGCTGCATCGCACGACACGCCGCGTCGCGCCTACCGAGGCGGGACGCGAATATTACGAGCGCCTCGTGCAGGCGCTGTCTGAACTCGACGAAGCCGGGCAGGCCGTCGGCGCCGCGAGCGTGGTGCCGCAGGGCCGCCTGCGCGTGACGTCGCTGTCCGCGTTCGGGCTGCGGCACGTGATGCAGGCCGTCACCGATTACGCGGGCCGGTTCCCGGACGTGACCGTCGACATGACGCTATCCGATCGCGTGGTCGACCTGATCGAGGAAGGCTACGACGTCGCGGTGCGCGCGGCGCCGAACGGATTGAAATCGTCGTCGCTGGTCGCACGGCAGATCGCGACCGCGCACATCCTGCTCGTCGCGTCGCCCGAGTATCTCGACAAGCACGGCACGCCCGCGACGATCGCCGATCTCGCGCATCACAACTACCTGCGGCGCGACTCGAATTCGACGATGCTCGACTCGCTCGTGATCGACGCGGCGGCCGCGTCGCGCGTGACCCTCAACGGCAACCTGATCGTGAACCATCTCGAAGGGCTGCGCGCGGCCGTGCTCGCGGGCGCGGGCATCGCGCTGCTCGGCACCGAGGTGGTCGGCGACGACATCGAATCCGGCCGGCTCGTACCGGTGCTGCTCGATTCGGTGCCGCCGCACGAGGCGCCGATCTATGCGGTGTACGCGAGCCGCCGTCACGTATCCGCGAAGGTGCGTTCGTTCGTCGATTTCCTCGCGGCGCGTTTCGAAGGCCAGTCGCTGTGCCCGTCGATCGAGTCGCGCCTGCGCGTGCTGCCGATCACACGGATCAAGCGCGCGGGCTGAGCCGTGTCCCGCGGCGGCGGGGCGATGAAACAAAAAGCGCGAACCGTTCGGTTCGCGCTTTTTGTTTGGTCCGACGGGATTGGCGGCGGCGGCGGCGGCGAATGCGGCCGCAATGGCCGCCGCATCCGTCAGCGTGCGATGCCGAGCCGCGCCTTTGCTTCGTCGTACTCGCGCTTCAGGCGCTCGACGAGCGCACCCACGCTCGGCAGGTCGTCCATCAGCCCGACGCCCTGGCCGGCGCCCCAGATGTCCTTCCACGCCTTCGTCTTGTCGCCGCCGAAATTCATCTTCGTCTTGTCGGATTCCGGCAGCGCTTCCGGATCGAGGCCGGCTTTCTCGATGCTCTCGCGGATGTAGTTGCCGTGCACGCCGGTGAAGAGGTTCGTATAGATGATGTCGGACGATTTCGCGTTCAGGATCGCGTGCTTGTAGTCGTCGATCGCGTGCGCTTCCTGCGTCGCGATGAAGCGCGTGCCCATGTACGCGAAATCGGCGCCCATCGCCTGCGCGGCGAGGATCGAGCCGCCGTTCGCGATCGCGCCGGACAGCACGATCGGACCGTCGAAGATCTTGCGGACCTCGCCGACGAGCGCGAACGGCGACGTCGTGCCCGCGTGGCCGCCCGCGCCGGCCGCGACGAGGATCAGCCCGTCGACGCCGGCTTCGAGCGCCTTCTGCGCGTGGCGCAGGTTGATCACGTCGTGCAGCACGATGCCGCCGTAGCTGTGCACTGCGTCGACGATCTCGCGCGCCGGCGCGCGCAGGCTCGTGATGAAGATCGGCACCTTGTGCTCGACGCATACGCGCACGTCGTGCTCGAGCCGCGCGTTCGACTGGTGGACGATCTGGTTGACCGCGATCGGGCCGATCACCGCATCGGGGTGTTTCGCCTTGTGGTCGGCGAGCTCCGACTGGATCTGCGTGAGCCACTCGTCGAGCAGTTCGGCCGGACGGGCGTTGAGCGCGGGGAACGAACCGACGATGCCCGCCTTGCATTGCGCGAGCACGAGTTCGGGGTAGCTGACGATGAACATCGGCGACGCGATGACGGGCAGCGTCAGGTTCTGCAGGACGGTGGGCAATGCCATGTGATGTCTCCAGTCTCCAGGGAGGGCCGGCGCCCGCGCGGTCGCGTTGACGCCGACACCATGCTTTGCGGTCGAACGATGATTCGAGTGTAGCTGCGGAACGAGATCGTACATATTAATACGAACGGTCGTGCGATTCTACGCGAGCTTAACAAAATGCGCGGTGTGGCCGCAATCGAGTGAGTGTTCTCTTTCTACGGATTCTGGCTGCTGCCCCGCTGTGAAGATGCGCGAGCGCTCCTAAAATAGCCGCCATAACAAACCAACGAGAAATAAACCATGTCGTTTGAGGCGTTTGCACCGTTTCGCGTGACGGTGCAGGACACCGACATCTTCGGTGTCAAAGGAGGCGCGGGCCCGCCGCTCCTGTTGCTGCACGGGCATCCGCAAACCCACATGATCTGGCATCGCGTTGCCGCGACGCTCGCGAATCACTTCACGGTGATCGCCACCGACCTGCGCGGATACGGCGCATCGGGCCGGCCGCCGAGCGACGCGCGGCACGCGCCGTATTCGAAACGCGCGATGGCGGCCGATCAGGTCGCCGTGATGCGGCATTTCGGCTTCGAGCACTTCCATGTCTGCGCGCACGATCGCGGCGCGCGTGTCGCGCACCGGCTCGCGCTCGATCACGCGGATGCCGTCGAGCGGATGATGCTGCTCGACATCGCGCCGACGCTCGCGATGTACGAGAAAACCGATCGCGCGTTCGCGACCGCGTACTTCCACTGGTTCTTCCTGATCCAGCCGGAGCCGCTGCCCGAGACGCTGATCGGCGGGCATACCGATGCGTACATCGAGCGCGTGATGGGCAACCGGTCCGCCGGGCTCGCGCCGTTCGCGCCCGAGGCGCTCGACGCGTACCGCGCCGCGCTCGCGCAGCCGGGCGCCGTGCACGCGATGTGCGAGGACTACCGCGCATCGGCGACGATCGACCTCGAGCACGACCGTGCGGATCTCGAGCGCGGCAACAAGGTCGCGTGTCCGCTGCGCGTGCTGTGGGGCGAGCACGGGATCGTCGGTCGCTGCTTCGATCCGCTCGACGAATGGCGTCGCGTCGCGCGCGACGTCAGCGGCCGCGCGCTCGAATGCGGGCACTACATTCCGGAAGAGGCGCCCGTCGCGTTGATCGACGAACTGCTTGCGTTCTTCGAGGCGCGCGACCCGTCCGCATAAGGGCGCGCGGGCGGCGCACGCCGGCCGCTCAGCGCTGTGCGCTGTCGTCGTCGGCGAGCGGCGGCAGGCGGCGCGGCACGGGCGTCGATTTCACGATCGCGGTGCTCGTCTCAGCGCGCTCCGTCACCTTCGACAGGATGTCGTCGAGGTGCGCGATCGTGCGCAGGTAGAGCCGGCAGATGAAGCAGTCGTCGCCGGTCACCTTGTCGCATTCGACGAATTCGGGGATCCGCCGCAGCAACTCCTCGACCAGATGCAACTGGCTGGGCAGCGGCTTCACGCGGACGATCGCCTGCAGCGTGTAGCCGAGCGCGCGCGGGTCGAGCTCGACGGTGAACGCGGCGATCACGCCTTGCGCCTCGAGCCGCCGCACGCGGTCGGCGGTCGCGGGCGCCGACAGCCCGATCTGCCGCGCGAGCTCGCTGGTCGCGATGCGCGCGTCGTCGGCCAGCGCGGCGAGGATCGCGCGGTCGGTCGCGTCGAGCGACGCGACGGCGGGTGGGGAAAGGCGTTTCGGCATGATCGCTTTGCTTTCGAAGGTAAATCGGCTGATTCACTTCAGTTTAGCCGTGGTTTCGGCGAAAGCAAGTTTCTAGAATCGAAGTCATCCACTCTCATCAACGGAGTTCAAGATGGCCTCGAATGAAATTCGCCGCGGTGCCGCCGAGATGGTCGTCGCGATGATGATGTCCGGCACGATCGGCTGGCTCGTGATGTCGTCGCGGCAGCCGCTGACGAACGTCGTGTTCTTCCGCTGCCTGTTCGGCGCCGCGACGCTCGCGATCGTCTGCGCGGCGTTCGGCTTCCTGCGCCGCTCGCTGTTCTCGCCGCGGATGCTCGCGCTCGCGACGCTCGGCAGCGTCGCGATCGTCGCGAACTGGCTGCTGCTGTTCGCCGCCTATTCGCGCGCGTCGATCTCGATGGCGACCGCCGTCTACAACACGCAGCCGTTCATGCTCGTCGCGCTCGGCGCGATCGTGTTCCGCGAACGGATCACCGCGTCGACGATCGCGTGGCTCGCGCTCGCGTTCGCCGGGCTCGTCTTCGTGGTGCGCGTCGAGCCGGCCGTGCTCGCGGTGCCGGGCGAATATCTGGAAGGCGTCGCGCTGTCGCTCGGCGCGGCATTCCTGTATGCGATCTCGTCGATCGTCACGAAGCATCTGAAGGGTACGCCGCCGCATCTGCTCGCGCTGCTGCAGGCCGGCCTCGGGATCGTGCTGCTCGCGCCGTTCGCGCACTTCGATACGCTGCCCGCGACTGCCGGGCAATGGCTCGACCTCGTCGTGCTCGGCGTCGTGAACACGGGCCTGATGTATGTGCTGCTGTACGGCGCGATCCAGAAGCTGCCGACCGCGATGACCGGCGCGCTGTCGTTCGTGTATCCGGTCGTCGCGATCGTCGTCGATCGAGTTGCGTTCGGGCAGACGCTCGCGTGGACGCAGGTGTTCGGCGCGCTGCTGATCCTGCTCGCGGCGGCCGGCGTGAATCTCGGCTGGCGCATCGTGCCCGCGCGTCGCACGGCGGTCGGCAACTGAAACAGTCGTACGATTCGGCGCCGCGACGGGGTACCGCCGCGGCTCGCCGGGGGATTTCAGGAACGCGGATTGCGCTTGGATTGCGTTCGAAATGGGCCCGCGCGCACGTGCGAAAGACGCTGTAAGAAGTTGTAGGGAAACACCCGATGCGATGCGGCCGCGTCGCTCGTATCATGCGGGCTGTGACGTTGATCACGTTCACTGGATTCCGATCTCGACGCCGTTCGCCCGTGAGGCTGAACGGCTCTTTTTTTATGTGCCGCTCCCGGCGAGCATGCGCCGCCGCGCATCGAGCCGCGCGAGCAGCGCGCGCCTCGCGTCGTCGTCCGACGCACGCCATCCCTTGATCTCGTCGCGCGTGCGCAGGCAGCCCGCGCACCAGTCGGTGCGCGGATCGATCCTGCAGACGTCCGTGCACGGCGATGCGACTGTGCCGACCGGCACCGACACCGGTACGTCGCTCATGCGTTGTCCCGCAATGCGACGTCCGCGACCGGCGCACCCGTCAGCGACACGAGTTCGTGCGGAGACAGGTTGAACACCGCGTGCGGATGGCCGGCGGCCGCCCACAGGCTGTCGAGCTCGAGCAGGTCGGCGTCGATCAGCGTGACGGGTTCGACGAGATGGCCGATCGGGCAGACGCCGCCGATCGCATAGCCGGTGTTGTCGCGCACGAACTTCGCGTCCGCGCGGCCCACTGCGCCGACCTGCGCGGCGACCTTCTTCTCGTCGACGCGGTTGACGCCGCTCGCGACCACGAGCACGGGCGCGCCGTCCGACTGCCGGCGAAACAGGATCGACTTCGCGATCTGCGCGACCGAGCAGCCGAGCCCGGCTGCCGCCTCGGCCGACGTCTTGCCGGTTTCGGCGAGCATCACGATGCCTTTCGCATGGCCGCGCTCGCGCAGCAGCAGCGCGACTCTTCGCGCGGAATCGGGGAGGGAATCGAATGAAGCAGGTGTCGTCATATTGAGGAATCCATGAAATGCCGGGGTCAGACGCAGGTCGCGGCGTCGTCCGCGCTCTGCGCCTTGGCGAGCAGTGCGCGACCGGCGCGCGACACGTTCGTGCGGCCGATCGCGTTCGAGATGAAGTCGCCGGCGGCGACGACTTGCGCGAGATCGACGCCGGTGTCGATGCCGAGGCCCTGCATCAGGTACAGCACGTCCTCGGTCGCGACGTTGCCGGTTGCGCCCTTCGCGTACGGGCAGCCGCCGAGGCCGGCGACCGACGCGTGGAAGATCTCGATCCCTTCGAACAGCGCAGCGTAGATGTTCGCGAGCGCCTGGCCGTAGGTGTCATGGAAATGGCCCGACAGGCGTTCGCGCGGGAACACGCGCGTGACGGCCGAGAGCACTTCGCGCGTGCGCTTCGGCGTGCCGACGCCGATCGTGTCGGCGATGTCGATTTCGTCGCAGCCGAGCGCCGCGAAGCGTTCGACGACGTCGACGACCGACGCGACCGGCACCTCGCCCTGGTACGGGCAGCCGAGCGTGCACGACACGCTGCCGCGCAGTCGCAGGCCCGCGTCCTTCGCGGCCTTCGCGACGGGCTCGAAGCGCGCGATGCTCTCGGCGATGCTGCAGTTGATGTTCCGCTGGGAGAATGCCTCGCTCGCCGCGCCGAAGATCACGACTTCGTCGGCGCGCGCGGCGAGCGCATTCTCGAAGCCCTTCAGGTTCGGCGTGAGCACCGAGTAGACGGTGCCCGCGCGGCGCTCGATGCCGGCCATCACGTCGGCGCCGTCGGCCATCTGCGGCACCCATTTCGGCGACACGAACGACGCGGCCTCGATGTTGCGGAAGCCGGCGCGCGACAGCCGGTCGACGAGCGCGATCTTCACGTCGGTCGGCACGAAGGTCTTCTCGTTCTGCAGCCCGTCGCGCGGGCCGACTTCGACGATCTTGACGGCGGTGGGGAAGCTCATGGTTGTCTCCGGTTTTGTCTGTATTCAGTAGCCGCGCGCGTAGTCGACGATGCCGCCGACGCGCTCGCCGCGCTCGAATGCGCGGATCTTGCCGGCGATCTGCTCGACGGCCTCGGCGCGCAGCGTTTCGGCCGAGCTGTGCGGCGTGATCGTGATGCGCGGCGCGCGCCAGAACGGATGGTCGTCCGGCAGCGGTTCGTGCTGGAACACGTCGAGCGTCGCCGCGGCGATCCGGCCGCTCGCGAGCGCGTCGAGCAGGTCGGCCTCGACGAGATGCGCGCCGCGCGCGACGTTGACGACGTACGCGCCGGGCGCGAGCCGCGCGAACGCGCGCGACGACAGGATGCCGTCGGTGTCGGGCGTGCTCGGCAGCAGGTTGACGAGCACCTTCGCACCGTCGATGCACGCGTCGAACGCACCGTCGCCGGCGAAGGTCGCGATGCCGTCGAGCTGCTTCGCGCCGCGGCTGTAGCCGCGCACCGGCAGGCCGAGCGCGGCGAGCGCGAGCGCGACCTGCGCGCCGAGCACGCCGAGGCCGAGCACGGCGACGGTGAACGTTGCGCGCGGATGCGGTTCGAGCGGGTGCCAGCGGCGCTCGCGCTGCTGCGCGTCGTATTCGTCGAAACGGCGCAGGTAGCGCAGTACCGCGTGCGTCACGTATTCGACCATCTGCCGTGCCATGCCCGAATCCTCGAGCCGCACGAGCGGCACGTGCGCGGGCAGCGTGCCCGGATGCGCGCGGTCGAGCGCGAGCAGCGCGTCGACGCCCGCGCCGAGGTTGAAGATCGCGCGCAGGCCGTCGCGCGGCGCGAAGAATTCGCGCGGCGGGCGCCATACGAGCGCGTAGTCGGCGGCGGCCGTGTCGCCCGGCTGCCATGCGCGCAGTTCGGCTTCCGGCAGCGCGTGCGCGATCTCGTCGCGCCATGCGGCGGCTTCCTGGTGCGGGGAGTAGAACAGGATCTTCATTGCGTGACTTCGCGCGTGCCGGCGAGGCTCGTCACGGGAACGGCGAGAGGGGCCGGGCGCAGCGTGCCGGCGGGCGTAGCGGACATCGGGCGTCTCCTGACGACCGGGCCCGGCGCGTCGACGCCGGGCCCGGTTCCGTGTGAAGCTGACGGGAAGCCCACATTCTACGGTTTCGACGCGAATTGCGCCGTCGCGCGGGCCGGCGCGCGCAAAAGCAAAGCACAAAATATTGGTTCGGCCGCCGGGCGCCGCGCGCCACAATCGAAACTCGTCTTCAAGCAAGCGAGGGCAATCATGCGCGCATGCAGCAAATCGGCGTGGCCGCCGCGGCTCGTCACCGTACCGGGCCTGCACGGCAGCGAGGGCGCTCACTGGCAGACCTGGCTCGAGCGGCAGTTCCCGCGCTCGCTGCGCGTCGAGCAGGACGACTGGGATGCGCCCGATCTCGCGCGCTGGGCGCAGTCCGTGCGCGCGCTGCTCGACCGCGAGCGCGGCCCGTTCGTGCTCGCCGCGCACAGCTTCGGCTGCCTTGCGGCCGCGCATGCGCTTGCGCAGTGGCCGCATACGGGCGATGTCGCGGGCGTGCTGCTCGTCGCGCCCGCCAGTCCGAAGAAATTCACGTTTGCCGGGCCGTTCGACGCGCGCCGGCTCGCGGCGCCGTCGATCGTGATCGGCAGCGAGACCGATCCGTGGATGCCGCTCGCCGATGCGCGCACGCTCGCGCAGCGCCTGGGCAGCGCGTTCGTGAACCTCGGCGACGCCGGGCACATCAATACGGCGGCCGGCTTCGGGCCGTGGCCGCGCGCGAAGTACTTCGTCGACACGCTCGTCCATTGCGCGGCGCCGCTGCGCTTTCGCGAAGCGGACGACGGCTTCGACGCCGCGCTTGTCGACCGCGCGCTCGCGCATGCGGTCTGACCACCTCGGTTCTGCGGTCGGGGGCGGAATCGGCGCGATCAGCCCGGCGATGATGCAGTGGTGGCCGACGCGGCCGCGTTCGACGCGGGCTTCGCATCGTCGTCGTCATCGGGCGGGTAGTGCACGACGGGCGGTGCGAGCGGTGCGGCATCGGACGCGGCGGCATTCGCGGTCGCATTGCTGTTGAACGCGCTGGCGGAGCCGCTCGATGCGCCGGCCTGCTGCGAGGCGTCGGCCGCGTGCGCGTCGTGCGGCGCGTCGTCGCTGCAGGCGGCGACCAAAGCGGCGGCACAAAGAACGACGACGGCGGAAACGCGACGCATGACTTCTCTCCTGGCAGGCTGATCGGGAAACGTTTTCGAGTATGCCGATACGATGCGACGTTTCGGTGAATCGTTTGCGATCGGTGTGTGATCGCGAAACGCTTTCGTCAAATTAACGGATTACTTTCGCGTGCGTGCGGCCATCGCCGACCGCCGACCGTCGTCTGTCAGCGCCGCGGTGTCCTGCGGCGCACTTCGCTGCGCAGCCAGTCGAGCCAGGTGCGGATCGCCGCTTCGTGCGGATGGCCGGGGCGCCACACGACGTAGTGCGCATACACGTCGGTCACGCGCACCGTCGACACGCGCACGAGCGTGCCGGCCGCGAGTTCGGGCTCGATCAGCGAGCGGCGTGCGAGTGCGACGCCGCGCCCTCTCAGCGTCGCGTCGATCAGCGCGTTCGCATCGGTGAAGCGCGGCGCGCGCGCGGATTCGGTGAGGTCGAGCCGCGCGGCCTGGAACCACGGTTCCCACGGCTGCGCGGGATGGCGCAGCAGCGTCGCGCGCACGAGATCGGCCGGCGCGCGCGGCGCGACGCCGTCGCGATTGCGGTACACGGGGCTCGCGACCGGAAAGATCGTCTCGTTCATCAGTTTCTCGGCGACGACGCCCGGCCACGTGCCGGGCCCGTAGCGCAGCGCGACGTCGATGCGGTCGCGCTTGCGCAGCGGCGCGAGCGCCGCGTCCGGGTGCAGCGCGATCGCGATGTGCGGATGTGCGGCCGAGAAGCGCGGCAGGCGCGGCGCGAGCCAGCGCTCGGCGACGCTCGGCAGCACGCTGACGTTCAGCGTGACGTCGCAGGTGCGCGGGCGGCTGCGCACGGCGAGCGTCGGCTCGAATGCGCGTTCGAGCACGCTCAGGCCCTGGCGCACCTGCAGCGCGAGCGCGTGCGCGGCGTGCGTCGGTGTCGCGCCGTTGCGCTCGCGCGTGAAGAGCGGATAGCCGAGCTGCGCCTCGAGCGTGCGGATGTGCTGGCTGACCGCGCCTTGCGTGAGTGCGAGTGCGTCGGCCGCGCGCGTGAAGCTCTGCAGCCGCACGGCGGCCTCGAACGCGCGCAGCGTCTGCAGCGGAGGGAGGTGGATGCGTCGCATGCGGGTATTAGTAACACTAATGTCCGAGCACGACAATTCATCGTTTGCGGTGCCCGGCCACGCGTTCCTACACTCGGTTCCGTCTTCCACCCCCCGGTCGGGCCACACCATCATGAACGCATACCGTCTCTATCTTTCGCCGGGCGCCTGCTCGCTTGCCGCTCACATCGCGCTGGAGGAAACCGGCGCGCCGTTCGACGTCGAGATCGTCTCCCTGCAGAAACGGCAGAACCTCGAAGCGCGCTATCTCGCGATCAACGCGAAGGCGCGCGTACCCGTGCTCGCGATTCCGGGCGAGCCGCGCGTGCTCACCGAAACGCCCGCGATCCTCACGTATCTCGCGCGCCGTTATCCGGATGCGCGATTGCTGCCGCTCGACGATCCGTTGCGCGAGGCGCGCTGCCACGAATGGCTCGCCTGGCTGGTCGGCTGGGTGCATGGCGTCGGCTACGGCGCGCTGTGGCGGCCGGGCCGCTTCATCGGCGACCCGGCCCTGCACGGTGCGGTCAGCACGCACGGGCGCGGCACGATCGATGCCGCGAACGAGAAGATCGAAGCCGCGCTCGCTGACGGCCGCACATGGGCCGAACCGGGCGGCCATTCGATCGTCGATCCGTTCCTGTTCGTGCTGTATCGCTGGGGTGTCGCGATCGGGCTCGACATGACGCGGCATCCCGCGTGGGCCGCCCATGCGCAGCGCGAGGCCGAACGGCCGGCCGCGCGGCGTGCGCTGGCGCGCGAGGCGGGCTGACCGCGCGAGCCCGCCCGATCGATCGCGCGCCGGTTTCGTCTCCGGGTTCATTCGCATAACGAAATTCGAACATGTCCAATTGCCATGCCGTGTTCATTCATATTGAATGAGAATCATTATCGTCAATGAGGTGGAATGAACATGAGCCGTTGCATTGTGTCGAGCGCGACGCCGCCGCGTCGCGCGACTGCTTCCGTTGCGTTCGCGATGATGACCTGTGCGGCCGCACCAGCGTGCGCGGAAGAGGTGGACTCGCGGCAGGCGCCGCACCTGAGCCCGATCTTCGTGCAGGGCGACCGCGACACCGGTTCGCGCGTCGACCGCTCCGGCTCCGCGAAATACGCGACGCCGCTGCTCGACGTGCCGCAGACGATCACCGTCGTGCCGCGCGCGGTGCTCGACGAGCAGCAGGCGCTGAGCCTGCGCGAAGCGCTGTCGAACGTTGCTGGCATCACGTTCAACGCAGGCGAGGGCGGTGGCGGATCGGGCGACATGTTCAACATCCGCGGCTTCGGCGCGAACGCGAACCTGCAGCTCGACGGTCTGCGCGACAGCGCGCAGAACAATCGCAGCGACCTGTTCAACGTCGAGGCGGTCGAGGTGATCAAGGGGCCGAACTCGGTGTTCGGCGGCGCGGGCACCACGGGAGGTTCGGTGAATCTGGTCAGCAAGGCGCCGAAGGCCGGTGCATTCACGGAAGCCGGTGCGATGCTCGGCACGTCCGACTACCGGCGCGTGACGCTCGATGCGAACCGGCCGCTGCCGGGTACCGACGGCAGGGCCGCGTTCCGCCTGAACGCGATGGCGCACGTCAACGACGTGCCGGGCCGCGACGACATCCGCAAGCGGCGCTGGGGCGTCGCGCCGTCGCTCGCGTTCGGCCTCGGCACGCCGACGCGCGTCATGCTCGGCTATTTCCACCAGGACGACAACAACCTGCCCGACTACGGATTGCCCGCGCACAACGGGCAGGTGCTGGGCGGCGTGTCGCGCGACAGCTATTTCGGCTGGCGCAACCTCGACCGCGAACGCATCACGTCCGACGCGTTCACCGTGAAGGCCGAGCACGACGTGTCGTCGAACCTGAAGCTGCAGAACCTGAGCCGCTATGCGCACCTGCATCGCGATACGGTGATCTCCGCGTCGCACGTGAACCTGCAGGGGTTGCCGCCCGGGCGCTACAAACCGGCCGGGCCGCAGGGTTACGGCCGCGATGCGTCGACGGCGATGTGGGCGAACCAGACGAACGTCACGAGCACGTTCGGCACGTTCGGGCTCGGGCACACGCTCGTTGCCGGCTTCGAGATCTCGCGGGAAACGTACGACCGCACGACCTATTCATATGGGCTCAACCGGTTCTATCCGGCCGGCGGTTTCCCGCTCGCCGCGCCGCCCGGCGACTGGCGCGGCCCCGCGCAGCGCCAGGACAGCGCGCACAACGACACGGCGCTGGTCGTGAAGGCGCTCTACGCGTTCGACACGATCGCGCTCGGCCGGTACTGGGACGTCGACGTCGGGCTGCGGCACGACTGGATCGACGGCCGCTCGGAAGGCACGCCGGCCGGCAAGCCGACCGAGCGCGCGGACAGCGCCGACCGTCACCTGAGCACGCGCGCCGGGCTCGTGTTCAAGCCGACCGACAACGGCCGTGCGTATTTCGCGTACGGCACGTCGTTCAATCCGTCCGCCGAGTTTCTCGTCACGACGGGCTCGGGCGTGACCGCGGCGACGGGCGCGCTCGCGCCCGAGAAGAACGAGAGCTTCGAACTCGGCGCGAAATGGGAGGGACTTGCCGGCGTCGCGCTGAACGGCGCGCTGTTCCAGACCGAAAAGAAGAACGCGCGCGAACGGATGGCCGACGGCAGCTACGCGCTCGTTGGCCGGCAGCGCGTGCGCGGCATCGAGCTCGGTGCCGCCGGCAAGGTGACGCCGCGTTGGGACGTGTTCGCGAACTACACGTATTTGGCGAGCGTCACGCTGAGTTCGCCGTCTTCGCCGCGCCGCGACGGGCAGGCGCTCGGCAACACGCCGCGGCACGCGTTCAATCTGTGGACGACCTATCGGCTGCCGGCCGGCTGGACGGTGGGCTATGGTTCGCATTTCGTCGGCCGGCGCAACGTGACGTCGCAAGGCGACGGCCAGCTTGGCGCGTACTGGGTGCACAACCTGATGGCCGGTTACGACGTGAGCCGCCGGCTGCGTTTCCAGCTGAACGTCGACAACCTGTTCGACCGCGCATATGTCGAGCGCGTGCGGCAGGTGTCGGGAAGCGAATCGCGATCGTCCGCGGTCGAGTTCGGCGACGGTCGCTCGGCGATGCTGTCGGCCGTGTACAAGTTCTGACGGTTTGCGCGTGCCCGCTACCGCGAGAACAGCGGATAGGTCGCGCCGGCGACCAGCGCGGCCGCGAGCCAGACCATGCTCCACGAACTGACGGCGAGCAACGGCGGAATCGCGAGCGGCGTCGCGAACAGCCCGAGGTAGACGATCGTGTTCGCCATCCCGAGCGCGGTGCCCGCGTGGTTCGCGCCGGCGAGCGTCGCGAGCTCCGTATACGCGACTCCGTGCCATGCCGATACGCAGACGCCCGCGAACACGAGAATCGCGACGATCGCTGCGAGCGGCACGTGCGGGCTGCCGGCCGTCGCGGCTGCAAGCAGCGCGAACGACCCGGCGGCGACGAGCACCGAACCGCGCAGGTACGCGCGGCGGTTGCCGTGCCGGTCGGTATGACGGCCGCTCCAGACGCGCATCACCATCGCGCCGAGCTGCAGCGCGACCATCGCCGCGCTGATGCCGGCGAGGCCGAGCCGGCCGAAGTCGTGCAGGAACACCGTCGCGAACGTGAGCACCGCGAACTGCGGCGTGCACAGCAGGCCCATGCCGAGCACGATGCGCCACACGCGGCCGCTCGCGAGCGGGCCGCGCGCATGCCGAGCGGGCTGCTGCTGCTCGACGGAGCGAGGCACGGAGCCGTGCTCTGCGGCCGCCGCGGCGGGCGGCTCGTGCAGCCAGCGCCAGGTCAGCGCGGCCGATGCCGCGCACAACAGCATCAGCACACCGAACACCGCGGCGAAACCCAGGTGTGACGCGAGCGACGGCAGCAGTGCCGCGCCGATGCCGCCGCCGAGCGGTACGGCCGTCTGGCGGATGCTCATCGCGAGGCCGCGTTCGCGCTCGCCGAACCAGCGCATCACCGCGCGCCCGCTCGACCCGTTCACGCTGCCGCCAAGCAGGCCGACGCAGCTCATCATCGCGACGACGCGCATCAGCGGCGGCACCGCGTGCGCGGTCGGGACGATCGTGCACACCATCAGCGCGAGCATCGCGGCCGTCGCGACGAGCCCGGTCAGCAGCACGCGGCGATCGCCGAAGCGGTCGGCGGCGATCCCCCAAGGCAGCTCGGACAGCGCGACGCCGAAGCCGAGCGCACCGAGCACGAGGCCGAGCGCGCCGTTGTCGAGGTGATAGGCCGTGCGCATCCACACGGCGGTGGTCGGAATGCCGGCCGCGGCGGCCGAAAAGCTCATGTTCGCGGCGACGCCGGCCGCCAGCACGCGCCAGCGGTGGGCGGGCCCGCGCGCGTCGCGGGCGGGCGAGGAGGGGGAAGCGATGCAGGTGGTATCCATGGCGGCAGGCCCGGTTGGAAATTGACATCGACAGTCTGGCGGCCTACATTCATCCTGAAAATCGGAAAGTTTTTGATGAATCGTTCGATAGAACAGGATGATTGACGTGCCCGGACAAGACCTTCCCCGTGGCGGCGGCGAGCCGCCCGCAATGGCCGATGCCGCGCAGGCCCGGCCCAATTTCGACGTGGCGGCGCTGCGCAGCCTCGTCGCGGGCGTGGATCTCGGCAGTTTCGCGAAGGCGGCCGACCGTGTCGCGCGCTCGTCGTCGGCAGTGAGCGCGCAGATCCGCAAGCTCGAGGAGCAGGCCGGCACGCCGCTGTTCGTGAAAGCCGGGCGCGGGCTCGCGCTGACCGACGCCGGCGACGCGATGCTGCGCTACGCGCGGCGGATGATCGAGCTGAACGACGAGGCGGCCGCGGCCGTGCGCGGCGTGAATCTCGACGGCTGGGTGCGCGTCGGGCTGCAGGAGGATTTCGGCGAGGCGATCCTGCCCGACGTGCTCGGGCGATTTGCGCGCGCGCATCCGAAGGTGCGGATCGAGGCGCGCGTGGCGCGCAATGCCGATCTGCTCGACCGGCTCGATGCGAACCAGCTCGATCTCGCGCTCGTATGGGGCGACCCGGCGTCGGCGGCGCTCGTGTCGCGGGCAGGGATCGACAGCGAAGCGATCGCGCAGGTGCCGATGCAATGGATCGGCGCGGCGGGCGCGGGCGGTTTCGGGATGCCGGACGGCGGCGGGGAGGGGGCGGAATACGGTGCGGCACCGGTTGCGCGCGGCGAAACGGGCCGCGAAACGGGCGGAGAAGCGGGCGGAGAAGCGGGCGGAGAAGCGGGCGGCCGTGCCGTGCGCGCGCCTGGCGAGCCGCTGCCGCTCGTCGTGTTCGACCGGCCGTGCCGGTTCTTCGGCGCGGCAACCGATGCGCTCGACCGCGCGGGCGTGCCGTGGCGCGTCGCGTTCACGACGCCGAGCCTCGCCGGGCTATGGGCGGCGGCGGCGGCCGGCCTCGGGCTGACGGTGCGCTCGCACTACGGGCTGCCCGCGTCGGTGCGCGTGCTCGACGCGGCGTCGTCCGGGCTGCCGCAACTGCCGAGCCTGCCGCTGATCCTGCTGCGGCGCACGTCGTCGGCGACGCCGACCGTCGACCGGCTCGCGCGGATCGTGACGCAGGCGGTGCGGGATGCGACGGAGGGGGCGGTGGCGGCGCTAGCGGCCTGACGAGACGTTCGATTGTCGCGGCGGGCTGCGACTCGGCAGCCCCTCTGTCGATCGGCCGAATGGATCGATCGGCCGAATGGATCGATCGGTCGAACGTGACTACAGTGATGGTCACCCAGTAACGGAGGTCATCATGCGAAACGCGAACATTCCCGACGCCGGCGCTTTCGATTCATCGCAACGGGCTGATGCCACGATCCGCGGTGACGGGGCGTCAGCCGATCGATTCGCGCCTGCCAGGCAACCCATTCGGTTTGGAGTCCTGCAAGGGCAGGCCTGGATCGCGGACGACTTCGACGCTCCGCTGCCCGATTACCTGCTGGATGCTTTCGAAGGGCGCTGATGCGGCTGTTGCTCGATACGCACATCTTTTTGTGGATCGTGACCAATGACCCCAAGCTCAGCGCACGGGCGCGCAGACTGATCTCGGCCGCCGACGAACGTTTCGTCAGCAGCGCGAGTATCTGGGAGGCCGCCATCAAGGCCGGCTTGGGAAAGCTCGACATCGACGTGGGCAAGCTGGTCCGCTCGATCGGCGCCACGCGGGATTCGCGAGCTACCGGTTCGGGCCGTGCATGGGGCCGCAGTCCGTGATTTGCCTCACCACCATCGCGATCCGTTCGATCGCTTGCTGGTCGCGCAGGCACGGCACGAACCGCTTCAGCTTGTGACTGCCGACGCCCTTCTTGCACGGTATGGCCTGTCTCTGGTTTTGACAGTTTGAAATAATCCGTCGGGTTGAAATTCATCTGTCGCCAGCGCCTCACGCGGCGTAGAGGCCTATGCTGCCGCGACGTCCGGCTCGATTTCTTCGAGTGCCGCGCAGATGGCTGCCAGCCTTTCCCGCAACCCGTCGCTCGCCGGCACGAACGGCAGCCGCAACCCGTCCTCGAACCATCCTTGCGCGGCCAGCACGGCCTTCACCGGCGCCGGGTTCGGCTCCGCGAACAGCGCCGCGACGAGCGGCTGCAGCGCGACCGACAGGCGCCGCGCATCGGCGAGCCGCCCGTCGCGCAGCAGCGCATGGATGCGCACATGCCATTCGGGCAGCACGTGCGCGCTGCTGGCAATCGCGCCGTGCGCACCGGCGCACAGTGCCGCGAAGTTCTGGTTGTCGTCGCCGGACAGGATCGCAAGCGGCGTGTCGTGCACGAGCCGGCTCATCCGGTCGAGCGTGCCGCCGCATTCCTTGATGCCCGCGACGCGCGGGTCGCGCGCGAGCGCCTGCAGCGTTTCCAGTTCGACGTTCACGCCGGTGCGGTACGGGATGTTGTAGACGAGCACGGCCAGGTCGGCCGCGTCGACGATCGCCTCGACATGGCGGCGGATGCCGTCCTGCGTCGGCCGCACGTAGACGGGCGGCGTGACGAGCAGCCCGTCGGGCCGCAGCGCGGCGAGTTCGCGCGCGCGAGCCGCCGCGACATGCGTCGCGCTCGCGGTCAGCCCGACGACGATCGGCAGGCCAGGCGCCGCGTCGCGCAGCGTCGCGAACACGGCGTCCTGTTCGCGCGCGTCGAGCAGCACGCCTTCACCGGTCGTCGCGCCCGCGACGAAACCCGCGATGCCCGCGGCCGCATAGTGGCGCGCGAGCCGCGCGAGCGGCGCATGATCGACTTCGCCGTGGTGGAACGGCGTGACGATCGGCAGCCAGATACCTTCGAAACGTGTGTGCATGCAAAGCCTCATGGTGGAAACGGAGTGGGAAGGAACCGTTCCGCCGGCGGAGTGCCGGAACGAGGCATGCGGGCAAGGAGAAAGAAACGACCTGCGGGCATCCCGTCCGGCATTCGCCTGACGGGACGCGACGTCCCCGTCAGTCGAGGAGTCGTTTTTTCAGTTTCAGCCCGGCCGCGCGCGCACCTGCCGCGACGGCGGCGAGGATCGGGAGCGAGCGCAGGGCAGCGGACATGGATGAACCGTGAAGTGGGCTGAACGGCGATCTTAACACCGGATCTGGCGCGCGCGCGAGCGTCCGCCGCCGTTTAGCAGGATTCGAGATTTGCTTTCCACGACTGATTGGAAAGCGCGCCGCGGCCGGCCGCTAGAATGCCCGCTTACGTTTCGATGACAGCGCGTACGCGTGCCGTCACGCACATTCACCACCACTGGAAACGGGGCATATCACGATGGCAAGCATCAAGGGAATCGGCCGCTGGCTGCACACGGGCGCGGCGGCGGCGCTGGTCGTGGCGGCGACGGTTGCGCACGCGGACACGTCGATCCTGAACGTGTCGTACGACGTGACGCGCGAGCTGTACAAGGACATCAATGCGAGCTTTGCCGCCGCGTACAAGCAGAAGACCGGCGAGACGGTCGCGCTCAAGCAGTCGCACGGCGCGTCGAGCGCGCAGGCGCTGTCGGTACTGCAGGGGCTGCAGGCCGACGTCGTGACGATGAACCAGCCGAACGACATCGACCTGCTCGCCGAGCGCGGCCAGCTGCTGCCGAAGGACTGGCGCGCGCGCTTCCCGGACAACAGCTCGCCGTACTCGACGACGATGGTGTTCCTCGTGCGCAAGGGCAACCCGAAGGCGATCAAGGACTGGAGCGATCTCGCGAAGCCGGGCGTCCAGGTGATCATCGCGAACCCGAAGACGTCGGGCAACGGCCGCTACGCGTATCTCGCCGCGTGGGGCTTCCAGAAGCAGAAGGGCGCGACCGACCAGCAGGCGCTCGACTTCGAGAAGGCGATCTTCCGCAACGTGCCGGTGCTCGACTCGGGCGGCCGAGGCGCCACGACGACGTTCACGCAGCGCGGCATCGGCGACGTGCTGGTCACGTTCGAGAACGAAGTCGCGCTGATGGATACCGGCGCGTCGGGCGCGCAGTTCGACGCCGTGTATCCGTCGGCGAGCATCCTCGCGGAGCCGCCCGTCGCCGTCGTCGACAAGGTCGTCGACAAGAAGGGCACGCGCAAGGTCGCGCAGGCGTATCTCGACTACCTGTACACGCCGCAAGCGCAGGAGATCATCGCGCAGCATCATCTGCGCCCGCGCGACGCGAACGTGCTGAAGAAGCATGCGGCCGAGTTCAAGTCGCTGAAGACGTTCAGCGTCGAGCAGGTCTTCGGTAGCTGGGCGAACGCGCAGAAGACCCATTTCGCCGACGGCGGCACGTTCGACCAGGTGATCGTCGACCGGAAGTGATAACGGCGCGCACCGCGCGCTTGTCCGCACGATGACGATGCAGCCGGCCGCTTTCATGCGGCCGTTTTTTTTTTCGACGCTGCGCGTCCGCACGCGTCCGGCGGCGCGGCAAATTTCCATTCCGAATCGGCACGCATTCCCGGCCGCCGCCGCGCGTGCTACGCTCATCGCCTTTCTGCAACCGGCACCGCGCGATGAACGTCGATTCGTCCTCCCCCGCCTCCCGCGGCCGTGGCCGCAAGATCTGGTCGGGCACCCGCCCGGTGATCGCGTACGGGATGCCGCCGCTCGGCTGGCGCGACTTCTATCACCGCGCGCTGACGGTGAGCTGGCCCGTGTTCTTCCTGTCGCTCGCGGTGCTGTTCCTGCTGCTCAACAGCGGCTTCGCGACGCTCTACATGCTCGGCCACGCGCCGATCGCGAACCAGTCGCCGGCCGGGTTCGGCGGCGCGTTCTTCTTCAGCGTCGAGACGCTCGCGACCGTCGGCTACGGCGACATGCATCCGCAGACCCTCTATGCGCACCTGGTCGCGACGTTCGAGATCTTCGTCGGGATGTCGAGCATCGCGCTGGCCACGGGGCTCGTGTTCGCGCGGTTTTCCAGGCCGCAGGCGAAGATCCTGTTCGCGCGCTATGCGATCGTGCGGCCGCTGAACGGCCGAATGACGCTGATGGTGCGCGCCGCGAATGCGCGCCAGAACGTGATTGCCGAGGCGCAGGCGAAATTGCGGCTGATGCGTGTCGAAGGCACGCACGAGGGCTACTCGCTGCGCAAGATCCACGACCTGCCGCTCGTGCGCAGCGAGCATCCGATCTTCCTGCTCGGCTGGAACCTGATGCATGTGATCGACGAATCGAGCGCGCTGTTCGGCGAGACGCCCGAATCGCTCGCCGCGCGCGACGCGTCGCTGCTGATCACGATCGAGGGCTCGGACGAGACGACCGCGCAGGTCATGCAGGCGCGTCACTCGTGGGCGCATGGGGAGATCCGCTGGCGTCACCGCTATGTCGACCTGATGCACGACGAAGACGGCATCACGCACATCGACTACACGCATTTTCACGACATAGTGCCGGTCGACGCCGACACCGACGAGCGCGGTTCGCCGGGCGTGGTGGTCGACGCGGGCGCGGCGGCGCAGGGGCCGGCTGCGTAGGTGTGCTCGCGGGGCGGCGGGCGCCGCCCCGCATGCGTCACGCGTGCAGCAGACGCGCCGCTTCGCGTTGTTCGATCGCGACCGCGCGGCGGAACGCGTCGCGGTCCTCGGCTCGCGCGACGTAGTCGCCGAGCACGCCTTCGTGCGGCAGCAGATGCGCGTCGAACGCGATCTTCAGCGTGCTGGCGAGCAGCAGGTCGGCTGCGGTGAAGCGGTCGCCGACGAGCCAGGGGCTATGGGCGAGCGTCTGCGCGAGTGCGCGCTGCACGCGTGTGATGTTGCCCCAGCCGAACGCGACCGGATTGCCCGACGCGCCCGTGAATTTCTCGGCCATCGCCGGTTCGAGGCAGGTCGGCGTGAAGAACATCCATTGGAGGAAGCGGCCGCGCAGCGGATCGTCGGGCGCGACGCCGAGGCCGGCGCCCGGGCAGCGGTCGGCGAGATAGAGCAGCACGGCGCCCGATTCGGCGAACGGCGCGCTGCCGTCGTCGAGCGCGGGCAGCTTGGCCATCGGGTTGACCTGCACGAACGCGTCGCTGCCCTGTTCGTGCGAGCGCAGGTCGATCGGCACGAGTTCGTACACCACGCCGATTTCCTCGAGCATCCACAACGCCCGGAATGCCCGGGTCTTCGGCCAGTAGTAGAGCTTCATCGCGCCTCCGCGTTTGGGTGCAGGCAGGGTCCGGTGGATGCTCAAGCGTACCCGAGCGCAGGAGGTTCGGACAGGGGCGCCCGGCCAGGGGCGCCCGGCGAGGGGCGGCCTGCTGCGCGCGTCTCGTCCGGTGTGTTGTGTCGGACATGAATCGGGTGGAAGGCCGGGCGAAGCCCGCTGTTACAAGAGTTCTTCTAATAACTAGTTATATTTAAACTAGTTATGAATAACGTCGAAAAATCCCGGTGTAAGCCTGCGTCACTACAATGCACCGCCTCTCCCGCTGCACTCGTGCACATGGCAGTGCAGGCATTCATCCGCGATCGCGACGCTTCGCGCAACGCGGGAATCTTCAACCCGGCACCGCTGCCGCGCACCCACCGCCGGTTCGACCGCGCATGGAGACAAGCAACGAATGGCAAACGACGATCGCACCACGATCATTCCGCGAAGAACGCCGGAATCGGCGGCCATGGTGGCCGAGGTCAAGCGAGCGATGGCGATTACCGCGCGGCTCAACCGCCTGACGTTCGACGATGCGGCAGAAGTTCGCGCGTTGTTCAGTGAGCTGATCGGCACGCAGGTGGACGACGGCTTCGTGCTGATCCCGCCGTTCCATGCGACGGGCGGCGCCGGCATGAAGATCGGGCGCAACGTGTTCGTCAACCAGAACTGCACGTTCTACGACCTGGGCGGGCTCGAGATTGGCGACGACGTGATGATCGGGCCGAACGTCAGCCTCATCACGTCCGGCCATCCGGTCGAACCTTCCCGGCGGCGCGACTTCGTCGTCGCGAAGCCGATCGCGATCGAACGGAACGTGTGGGTCGGCGCGGGTGCGACGATCATCGGCGGCGTGACGGTGGGCGAGCATTCGGTCGTCGCGGCCGGGGCCGTCGTTACCAGGGACGTTCCGCCGAATACGCTGGTCGGCGGCAATCCGGCAACGGTCATCCGTTCGATTGCCGAGTGAGGTTGCCCGGAGTGCGTGTCGGCTTGAGTCGGCGCAATGGGCCGGATGTGGACAACCCACCCTCAAGGCGACTCGAAACGCTGTGCATTTGAATGGTGATGTGCCGCCAAGGCTGTCTGGACAAGGCTTTCCGGCTATGCCCGATTGCCGCGCGTCGATGCGCGGACCGCTTCCGCCGATGTGCCGATGCACGTTCCTTCGCGCGATCCGTTGTGGATATCCGCGCACCGAAACGACTCGCAGCCCTGTGCATTTCACCGGTGAGGGTGACCGGATGCCACGTAATGCATGAAGAGGGTTGTGGATAACCAATCCACGGAACGACGCGAAATGCTGTGAAATTCAGCGGTGAGTGTCGGCGCCGGATCGCGCGACGCGCCTGCTCCGGCGCGGCTTCCCGATCTCCAGCGTGGTTCTGGGCGCCGCGCATTCTAGCCGAACGCGCGCATGCGTGACCGAACGTCGAGTGCGTGGCGACGTGGATATCCGGCTCGGGAAGCCAATCGAAGGGCTGTGCATTTTAACGGTGAGCGCGGGTAAGTGGTCCGCAGCGAGCGGATTTCATTGCGCGTATCAACCTTCTCAAGCGACTCGAAGCGCTGTGTAATTCAATGGTGAGCGTGAGTGCGCTATCGGCGGACAGCCGGTCAAGACGCGGCCGTTCTGCCGACAACGTCGTCTGAAGCGCCGTGCATTTCGGGCTCGGGAGCGAGTACGCTACCGAGGGCAACGCGGATTCTCGTGTGGATATCCGGCCAGCCAAACGACTCGCGGCACTGTGTATTTCGAAGGTGAGTGTCGACGCCCGATTGGACAGCGTGCCGATGCCGGCGTGGACTTCCGGTCGTCGTGGCCCTCGGAAACGCACTTCGCCGGCCGACTCACGGATTCTCGTCCATGTGGATATCCGCCTCTCAAAGTCACTCGAAGCGCTGTGGTTTCCAACGGTGAGGGTGCGCGCGAGACCGGACGACAGGGTCGGTTCGAGCGTGGATAACTGCCACCGCAGCCACTCGAAGCGCTGTGGTTTTCAACGGTGAGGATGCGCGCGAGACCGGACGACAGGGTTGGTTCGGGCGGTGGATAACCACCACCGCAGCCACTCGAAGCGCTGTGTATTTCAACGGTGAGAGCGCCTCTGCGATTGCGCAGCGTACGTGTTCCGATGTGAATATCCGGCCAACAAACCCACTCACGATCCTGTGTATTCGATCGGTGAGAGTGAACCTCGGATCGACGAAACGAGCCGATCCCGATGTGGATATCCACCGCCGAAATCCACTCGCCGCGCTGTGAATTTCAACGGTGAGCATCGGCGCCCGAGCGAACCGGATACCGATTTCGGATGTGGACATCCCTCCCCCAACGCCACTCGAAACGCTGTGCGTTCGAACGGTGAGCGCGCGAGCCCGATCGGCTGAAGGGCGCAGCATTGTGGACATCCCGCGCCCCCGGCCAATCGGAATGCTGTGCATTTCAATGGTGAGGGTGACCGCCTCCGACAGCTGAAACCCTTATCACACGAGGCGTGAGCGCCCGCCGCCGCGCCGGCCGGTTGCGTTCGGGCCCGCACCGGTTGTTCCACCAAACCACCCGGCCGTCCCGACACCCCGCCCATCCCGCCCATCCCGCCCATCCCGCCCATCCCGCTCCGCCGCCGCGCGCGAAAACTCTCTCAAATCCCGATAAAAAGCTGTGCAGTTTTTCTCGCTGCGGGCCCGCCCGAGCAAGAAGAGAAAAAACATTCTCGTCTGCGCGCGAAAAAATAGAGCCATTCGCTGCCGCCGATCACGCGTCGTCCGACGCCCCGCCGCGCAGCCCAGAACAGCACAGCACAATCAGGAGACTTCCCCCATGACCGCCCGCTTGCCCATCGACGGCACGCCTGCCTTGTCCGACTACCGCTTGACCGACAACCTGACCGCGACGCGCGGCCGGATCTTCCTGACCGGCACGCAGGCGCTGGTCCGCCTGCTGCTGATGCAGCGCACGGTCGACACCGAACAGGGGCTCAACACGGCCGGCTTCGTCAGCGGCTATCGCGGCTCGCCGCTCGGCATGGTCGATCAGCAGTTGTGGAAAGCGCAGAAACTGCTCGACGCCGGCGGCGTGCGCTTCCTGCCCGCGATTAACGAGGAACTCGGCGGCACGGCCGTGCTCGGCACGCAGCGTGTCGAAGCCGATCCCGAGCGCACCGTCGAGGGCGTGTATGCGATGTGGTACGGCAAGGGCCCGGGCGTCGATCGCGCCGGCGACGCGCTGAAGCACGGCAATGCGTACGGTTCGTCGCCGCACGGCGGCGTGCTCGTCGTCGCGGGCGACGACCACGGCTGCGTATCGTCGTCGATGCCGCACCAGAGCGACTTCGCGATGATCGCGTGGCACATGCCGGTCGTGAACCCGGCGAACATCGCCGACATGCTCGAATTCGGCCTGTACGGCTGGGCGCTGTCGCGCTATTCGGGCGCCTGGGTCGGCTTCAAGGCGATTTCGGAAACGGTCGAGTCGGGCTCGACCGTCGATCTCGACGCGCTGCAGACGCAGTGGCCGGCGCCGGCGGGCTTCACGCCGCCGGCGGGCGGCCTGCACAACCGCTGGCCCGACCTGCCGAGCCTCACGATCGAGGCGCGTCTCGCCGCGAAGCTCGACGCGGTGCGCCATTTCGCGCGCACCAACAGCATCGACAAGTGGATCGCGCCGAGCGCGCAGGCGAACGTCGGCATCGTCACGTGCGGCAAGGCGCACCTCGACCTGATGGAAGCGCTGCGCCGTCTCGACCTGACGGTGGCCGACCTCGACGCGGCCGGCGTGCGGATCTACAAGGTCGGCCTGTCGTATCCGCTCGAGATGACGCGCATCGAGACCTTCGTCGACGGGCTAGCCGAAGTGCTCGTGATCGAGGAGAAAGGCCCGGTCATCGAGCAGCAGATCAAGGATTACCTGTACAACCGCACGGAAGGCGCGCGTCCGCGCGTGCTCGGCAAGCACGACGCTGCCGGCGCCTGCCTGCTGTCCGAACTCGGCGAGCTGCGCCCGTCGCGGATCCTGCCGGTGTTCGCCGAATGGCTCGCGCGGCACAAGCCGGCGCTCGACCGCCGCGAACGCGTCGTCGATCTCGTCGCGCCGCAGATCCTGTCGAACGAGGCCGACGCGGTGAAGCGCACGCCGTACTTCTGCTCGGGCTGCCCGCACAACACGTCGACGAAGGTGCCGGAAGGCTCGATCGCGCAGGCCGGCATCGGCTGCCACTTCATGGCGTCGTGGATGGAGCGCGACACGACGGGGCTGATCCAGATGGGCGGCGAGGGCGTCGACTGGGCCGCGCACGCGATGTTCACCAACACGAAGCACGTGTTCCAGAACCTCGGCGACGGCACCTACTTCCACTCGGGCATCCTCGCGATCCGCCAGGCGGTCGCCGCGAAAACGAACATCACGTACAAGATCCTCTACAACGACGCGGTCGCGATGACGGGCGGCCAGCCGGTCGACGGCAGCATCTCGGTGCCGCAGATCGCGCGGCAGGTCGAGGCGGAAGGCGTGTCGCGCTTCGTCGTCGTGTCCGACGAACCGGAGAAGTACGACGGCCATCACGGGTTGTTCCCGAAGGGCACGACGTTCCACCACCGCAGCGAACTCGACACGGTGCAGCGCGAGTTGCGCGAGACGCCGGGCGTCACCGTGCTGATCTACGACCAGACCTGCGCGGCCGAGAAGCGCCGCCGCCGCAAGAAGGGCGAATTCCCCGACCCGGACAAGCGCCTGTTCATCAACGAAGCGGTGTGCGAAGGCTGCGGCGACTGCGGCGTGCAGTCGAACTGCCTGTCGGTCGAGCCGCTCGAGACGCCGCTCGGCCGCAAGCGCCGCATCGACCAGTCGTCGTGCAACAAGGACTATTCGTGCGTGAACGGCTTCTGCCCGAGCTTCGTGACGGTCGAAGGCGCGGCGCTGAAGAAGGCCGCGGGCGCCGCGTTCGACGAGGCGGCGCTCGCGGCGCGCGTCGACGCGCTGCCGGTGCCCGCGACGCGCCTCGATGCGGCGCCGTTCGACATGCTCGTGACGGGCGTCGGCGGTACCGGCGTCGTGACGGTCGGCGCGCTGATCAGCATGGCCGCGCACCTTGAAGGCAAGAGCGCATCGGTGCTCGACTTCATGGGCTTCGCGCAGAAGGGCGGCTCGGTGCTGTCGTTCGTGCGGATCGCCGCGAGCGACCGATGGCTGAACCAGGTGCGCATCGACACGCAGCAGGCCGACGTGCTGCTCGCGTGCGACATGGTCGTCGGCGCGAGCGCCGAAGCGCTGCAGACGGTGCGTCACGAGCGTTCGCGGATCGTCGTCAACACGCACCGGATCCCGAACGCGTCGTTCGTGCAGAACCCCGATGCGAACCTGCATGCGGACGCGCTGCTCGAAAAGATGCGTCACGCGGCCGGCGACGGCTACCTGTCGAGCTGCGACGCGCAGGCGCTCGCCGCGAAATTCCTCGGCGACTCGATCGGCGCGAACATCCTGATGCTCGGCTACGCGTGGCAGCTCGGCCTCGTGCCGGTGTCGCTCGCGGCGATGATGCGCGCGATCGAGCTGAACAACGTCGCGGTGCCGATGAACAAGCTCGCGTTCTCGATCGGGCGGATGGCGGCCGGCGATGCGGCGGGGCTCGATGCGTTGTGGAACGCGCGTCACGCGGTGGCTACGCACGCCGCGCCGGAAACGCTTGCCGAACTGATCGCCGATCGCGAAGCGCGTCTCGATGCGTACGGCGGCGCGCGCTACGTCGAGCGCTACCGTGCGCTCGTGAACGCGGCGGCCGCGAAGGGCGACGACGCGCTGACGCGCGCGGTCGCGACGACGTTCTACCGGCTGCTCGCGGTGAAGGACGAATACGAGGTCGCGCGGCTCTACGCGGACGAGGCATTCCGCACCGCGCTCGAAGCGCAGTTCGAAGGCGTGCCGGGTCAGGCCTATCGCGTGAAGTTCAACCTCGCGCCGCCGACGGTCGCGAAGGCCGGCCGCGACGGCAGCGTGCCGAAGAAACGCGTGTTCGGCCAGTGGATGTGGCCGGTGTTCGGCATGCTGGCGCGCGTGCGCAGCCTGCGCGGCACGTGGCTCGATCCGTTCGGCTGCACCGTCGAGCGCAGGATGGAGCGCGCGCTGGCCGACGACTACGAGACGACGCTCGCCCGTGCGCTCGCCGCGACGACGGCCGGCAATGCGGCGCAGGTCGTGCAGCTGGCCGACCTGCACGCACGCGTGCGCGGCTTCGGTCACGTGAAGGTGCGCAACCTGGCCGGCGTGAAGCGCGCGGAGCGCGAGCTCGCGCTGCAGCTCGGCATCGACGCGGCGACGAGCGCGGCGGTGCAGCACGCGCTCGACGAAATGAAGGGCGCTGGCATGCTGAAGGGGATTCCGGTCGTCGTCGCGAAGTAACGCGAACGCGGGCGGATGCGAAAACGGCGACGCTTCGGCGTCGCCGTTTTTTAGGGGCGGTTGCTTCCGGGCATCGAACGGCCCGTCAGAGAATGCCTTTCTTGCGCGTCGACAGCGCGGTTTCCGACAGGTCGATCTCGCGGATCAGCTTCGTCAGCGTCTCGTCGGAAATCCTGCTCTCGCTGCGCAGCCGGTACAGCACCGAGCGTTCCGCGCGCACGGCCGCGATCCGCATCTGCAGCTCCATCGTCTCGGACTGCTTCGCTTCCGCGCGCGGCGTGGGGCCGTCCTCGGCGAGCGCGGTGAGCCGGCGGCGATACTGGTCCATCACGCGCGCCGAGATGTCCGCGCAGCGCGCGGCGCCCGATTCGTCGAGATCGGCCGAGATCGCGTCGTGCGACGAGTCGATCGCGCGGATCGCGGCCTGCGCGGCGGCGGCACGCGCGGAGCGCTCCTCGTCGGCGAGCGGGTTGCGCGACGAGCGCACGCCGCGCAGCAGCAGCGGCAGGCCGATCACCGCGACGACGAGCGAGCCGAGGATCACGGCCGACGCGACGAAGACCGCGGTGTCGCGCCCCGGCAGCGGCGCGCCGTCGGCGAGCGCGACCGGGATCGACAGCACGCCGGCGAGCGTGACCGCGCCGCGCACGCCGCCGACCGTCATCACCGCGATCGTGCGCACGCCGGCCATCGTGCCCGCGAGGCCCTGGCGCGCCGCGCGGCGGCTCGCGAACCAGCGCAGCAGCCAGACCCACAGGAAGCGGATCGCATACAGCGCGATCATCATCGCGCACACGTTGAAGATCATCCGGCCGACCAGCGCGTCGCTCGTATGGTGCGCGTCGACGAGCGCGCGGCCGATGATGTGCGGCAACTGCAGCCCGAGCATGATGAACACCATGCCGTTGAACACGAACTCGATCATCGCCCACGTGCTTTCGGCGCGCACGCGCGACGCGACGGTGCTTTTGCGCGAGAAGCTCGTGTAATTCATCATCATCCCGGCCGACACGGCCGCGAGCACGCCCGACAGGTCGAGATGCTCGGCGAACAGGTAGGCCGCGAACGGCACGAGCAGCGTCATCACGATGCCGGGGGCCGGGTCGCCTTCCTGCTCGGCGTTCAGGAAGCGCGTCGACAGCGCGCTGAACACCCACGACACGATCGCGCCCGTCGCGAGCCCGCCGGCGGCGACGATCACGAACGTGACCGACGCGGCGCGCAGCGAGAACACGCCGGTCAGCGCGGCCGCGATCGCGAACTTCAGCGCGACGAGGCCCGACGCGTCGTTCATCAGCGCCTCGCCTTCGAGGATGTGCATCAGTTGCGGCGGGATCCTGCCACGGCCGGCGATGCCCGACAGCGCGACCGCGTCGGTCGGCGACAGCACGGCCGCGAGCGCGAACGCGATCGGCAGCGGCAACTCGGGAATCAGCCAATGCGCGAAGTAGCCCACTGCGAGTACCGTCATGAACACGAGCCCGAATGCGAGCATCAGGATCGCGCGGCGCTGCAGGTAAAGCTCGCGTTTCGGAATCCGCCAGCCGTCCGCGAACAGCAGCGGCGGAATGAACAGCAGCATGAAGATTTCGGGATCGAACGTGACGTGCAGGTTGAACTTCGGCCACGCGAGGATCGCGCCGAATGCGATCTGCATCAGCGGCAGCGGCAGTTGCAATGGCAGGTTGCGCGTGACGGCGCCGGACAGTGCGACGGTCAGCAGCAGGATCAGGACTGTGAAGACGATTTCCATCGATACGGCGAATGCGGGGAATGAAACGATCGTACGGAGTGTAGCGTGCCGCAGTGACGGCTGCGCTCAAGCGGCCGGTGCGTGCGCACGAAAATGGTGCGTCGGACGCGCGCCACGCTGGTGCGGCAGCCCCGCGCACCCGCGCGGCGCATGGGTTGTTCGCTCCTTGCACGGAGCTTGCTTGATGCTGGTCAGCCGTCCGGCACCGACCGGACAACCGAGGGTCCAACCAAGACATTGCACGCGCCGTCCGTTTCGTCGGTCGGCGCGTTCGAGTGCTTCACCAGGAGGAAGGTATGACGATCGTGCAACAGGAGCGTCCGGCCGCCGCGTCGCCGTACCGGTTCGAGCGGGAGATGAGCTCCGGCCTCGAACGTCTGGCGACGCAGCATCGCGACCTGACGCTCACGACCGTGTTCCAGCCGATATTCAGCCTGTCGCACCAGCGTGCGATCGGCTACGAGGCGCTGTTGCGCGCGCACGATGCGCTCGACCGCCCCGTGTCGCCGCTCGACGTGTTCGGCGAAGCCGCGCGCCAGGGCGAACTGCTGCAGCTCGACCGGCTCGCGCAGGCGCTGCATCTCGAGAACTTCGCGCTGTTCGGCGCCGAGCGCGAGTGGCTGTTTCTCAACGTCCATCCGGGCGTGCTCACCGACCCGTTCCAGGCGGCCGCGCTGCTGGCGAACCTGAAGCGGCTCGGCATGCCGCCGCGCCGCGTCGTGCTCGAAGTGCTCGAACAGCGCGCGGACGACGTCGAGCGGCTCGCCGAGGCCGTGCGCGAATTCCGCACGCACGGCTTCCTGATCGCGCTCGACGATTTCGGCGCCGGCCACTCGAACCTCGAGCGGATCTGGCAACTGAACCCGGACATCGTGAAGCTCGACCGCATCATGCTGTCGCACGCGGCCCACCGCACGGGGCTCACCGCGATCCTGCACGGGCTGGTGACGCTGCTGCACGAGGCCGGCAAGCTCGTGCTCGTCGAGGGGATCGAGACCGAGCACGAGGCGCAGATCGCGCTGTCGTGCGAGGCCGATTTCGTGCAGGGCTACTACTTCGGCCGCCCGGCGCCGGGGCTGCCCGACAGCGCGGCCGCGACGAGCTGCATCGGCGAGCTGACCGAGCGCTTTCGTCAGCAAACCGAAGCGCGCGAGCGGCGCGACGCGCAGCGAATCGCGCCGTACCTGCGCGCGTTCGAGCGTGCGGCCGAGCGCCTCGCGGCCGGCGAACCGCTCGACGAGGTGTGCTGGAACTTCCTCGCGCTCGACGCGGCCGCGCGCTGCTTCCTGCTCGACGCGCACGGCCGGCAGTCGGGCCGCAACGTCGTGCTGCGCGCCGATCGCGCGCTGAGCGAGGCGCGCTTCTCGCCGCTGGCGGACGCGCAGGGCGCGAACTGGCTGCGCCGGCCGTATTTCCGCTCGGCGATCGCCGAGCCGGGGCGCGTGCAGGTCACGCGGCCGTACCTGTCGATCAACGAGGCGCAGCCGTGCGTGACGCTGTCGGTGGCCGTGCGCGTCGGCGATGCGCAGCGCGTGCTGTGCGGCGATATCGACTGGGTCGACGGCGAGGCGGACGCCGGCTAGCATCGCGTGCGCACCGCATGCGGCGATCCGGACGATCGGCACGCATCGGCCCGGGCGGCCGTTGCGTTCCCCGCGTGCTTCCCCGAAAATGGCGCGATCGCGGCCGTCGTGACCGCGATCGCGCCGCCCCGGGGGCCACCATGGCGGCGAATAAAAGGACAACACAATGAAAAGGCCGATTTCGCTGACCATCCTCGCATGGATCATCATCGTGACCAACGCGATCACGTGCGTCTATACGCCGTTCTCGATCGGCATGCCGACCACCCAGGCGCTGCTGTCGCACTACCTGCTGCCCGTCTGGGCGACGCTCGGCATCAGCGTGATCATCGAAGCCGCGAACGTCGTGATCGGCATCGCGATCCTCAAGGGCCGCGAGTGGTCGCGCAAGGCGTACGTCGCGACATCCGTGCTCGGCTTCGCGTTCTCGTTCGTCAACATGCCGCCGTCGATGTTCGCGGTGCTGATTCCCGGCTTCCTGCTGTTCGCGCTGTTCGTCTACCTGCTGTTCCGGCGCCCCGCGACCGCGTATTTCCGCCAGGCACTCGCGTGAGCTTCGTGCGCAACGCGCTGGCGGTCGTGCTGTTCACGATCGCGGGCATGTGCGTGATCGCCGCGCAGATGGTCGCGTTCATGAAGATCGGGCATACGGCGGCGATGCTCGTTTTCGTCGCCGTGCTGTTCGTGTTTTCGGCCGCGCTCCTCGCCGCGGGCGCGTTCGCCGGCGCGTTCCGGCCGCGTGCGCGGGGCGCGGGCATCGCGCTGCTCGTCGCGACCGCGGCCACCGCGTTCGGGATGATGGGCTGGGCGTCACTGCTGCTGTCGCCCGGGATCGTCGACGTGATGCAGCAGCAGGGCGTGGACGTGAACGCGCGGATGTTCCGGTTCGCGCCCGGTGCCGTGGCGACGGCGTTGTCCGCGCTGGCCGGCGTCTGGCTCATGCGGCGCGGCTGATACGCGCGGCGGCCGGCACGCTGGCGCCCGTCGCGCCGCTCGGCTAGGATGCGCGAATTGTCCTGACGAATCGCGAGCCGCCGATGAACCGAAACGCCGCTTCCTCCGTCCTCCTCGAAGTGATCGCCACGACCGTCGGCGATGCGAAGGCCGCCGCCCGCGCGGGCGCCGACCGCCTCGAACTCGTGACCGCGATCACCGAAGGCGGGCTGACGCCGAGCGTCGGCCTGATCGAGGCCGTCGTGGCCGCCGTGCCGATTCCCGTCAACGTGATCGTGCGTCCGCACAGCCGGTCGTTCGTCTACGACGCCGACGACCTGCGCGTGATCGAACGCGACGTGCGCGCGGCCGTCGCGGCCGGCGCGAACGGCGTCGTGTTCGGCGCGCTCGATGCGCGCGGCGACGTCGATCTCGGCGCGCTGACCCGCATCGCGGCGGCCGCGGATGGCCGCGCGCTGACGTTCCACCGCGCATTCGACGTGTCGCGCGACCTGAACGCCGCGTTCGACGCGCTGCTGCGCGTGCCGGCCGTCACGTCGGTGCTGACGTCGGGCGGCCATCCGTCGGTGCTCGACGCGGCCGCGACGATCACGCGGATGGTGCGGCAGGCCGAAGGGGCGACGTGCACGGTGCTGGCCGGCTCGGGGCTCACCGTCGATGCGGTCGGCGATTTCGTCCGGGCCACCGGCGTGCGCGCGGTGCATTTCGGCTCGGGCGTGCGGCCGCGCGGCGAGGTGCTGGCGCCCGTCGACGCACAGCTCGTCGAGCGGGTGCGCGCGGCGCTCGACGGCGCGGCGTCGCACGTATGACACGCGTGTAGCGCGCGTGTAACGTGCACGGCGGCCGCCGCGCATACGCGGCGCGACCGTCGAAGGCGGCACGCTGGCGCGTCGGGGAGACCGCGATCCGCAAGGCGCAGGGCCACGCGGCGCAGACGATCGGGCGAAGAAAAGCCGGGGCACGCCCCGGCTTTTTTCGCTCGCAGGCGCGGCCCGCCGGCCGTTTCGCTTACGCGTTGCCCGACAGCGCGTCGGCCTGGCTCGCGCGGATGCCGAGGCGCTCGAACAGTGCGCGGTCGCGCTGCGTCTGCGGGTTGCTGGTCGTCAGCAACTGGTCGCCATAGAACATCGAGTTCGCGCCGGCGAGGAAGCACATCGCCTGCATCGCGTCGTCGAGCTGCTCGCGGCCGGCCGACAGGCGCACGACGGCCTTCGGCATCGTGATGCGCGCGACCGCGATCGTGCGCACGAACTCGAACGGGTCGAGCGGCGCGGTGCCTTCGAGCGGCGTGCCTTCGATCGCGACGAGGTTGTTGATCGGCACCGATTCCGGATACGGGTTCAGGTTCGCGAGCTGCGAGATCAGACCCGCGCGCTCGCGGCGCGATTCGCCCATCCCGATGATGCCGCCGCAGCACACGTTGATGCCCGCGTCGCGCACGCGGTCGAGCGTGTCGAGGCGGTCCTGGTACGTGCGCGTCGAGATCACCTGGCCGTAGAACTCCGGCGACGTGTCGAGGTTGTGGTTGTAGTAGTCGAGGCCCGCGTCGGCGAGCTGCTGCGCCTGTTCGTCCTCGAGCATGCCGAGCGTCATGCAGGTTTCGAGGCCGAGCTCCTTCACGCCGCGCACCATCTCGGTCAGCGCCGGCATGTGGCGCTCCTTCGGGTTACGCCACGCGGCGCCCATGCAGAAGCGGCTCGCGCCGTTCGCCTTTGCCGCGCGCGCGGCGTCGAGCACCGTGTCGACGTCCATCAGCTTCTCGGCCTTCAGGCCCGTGTCGTGATGCGACGACTGCGAGCAGTAGCCGCAATCTTCCTCGCAGCCGCCCGTCTTGATCGACAGCAGCGTCGACAACTGCACCGCGTTCGCGTCGAAGTGCTCGCGATGCACCTGCTGCGCGCGGAAGATCAGGTCGTTGAACGGCAGCGCGAACAGCGCGACGACGTCGGCGACGCGCCAGCGCTGCGGGGCCGGTGCAGCCACGGGAATCGCGTCGGGTTGCACGGCGGCGGTCTGGGCTTGGGTCATTTCGTTTTCCTGTCCTGGGCGGGATTGGGGGATCGGTTGGGTCAATGCTGCGCGGCGCGCAGCGACTCGACGAGCGCGGCGATGTCGAGCATCGCCACGGCGGATTCGGGAGCGGCCGGCGCCATGTGCGGGATGCGGCCGATGAGCGGCGCGCGGTGCTCGCGCGCGAGCCAGTCGCGGATCGTTGCGACGTTTTCGTCCGGATACGACATCGTGGGGTCGACGTGGTTCGCGACCCAGCCCGCGAGCGTGAGGCCGCGTTGGCGAATCGCGTCGGCGGTCAGCAGCGCGTGGCTGATGCAGCCGAGCCGTACGCCGACCACCAGCACGACCGGCACGCCGAGCGCGACCGCGAGGTCGGCCATGTCCTGCGTGTCGTTCAGCGGCACGCGAAAGCCGCCGGCGCCTTCGACGACGACGATATCCGCGCGCGTCAGCGCTTCACGATGGCACGCGACGATCGTGTCGATGTCGAGCGTCACGCCTTCCTGCGCGGCGACGATGTGCGGCGCGGCAGGCGCCTTCAGCAGGAACGGTGTGCGCAGTTCGGGCGGCAGCACGACGTTCGCTGCCGCGTCGAGCTGGTCGGCGTCCTCGTTGTGCCAGACGCCATCCCGTTCGTACGCGCCGGCCGCGACCGGCTTCAGCGCGGCCGCGCGCAATCCGTGCCGCGCGAAGCCGTGCAGCATCGCGGCCGACACGAAGGTCTTGCCGATTTCGGTGTCGGTGCCGGTGACGAAAAGGGAGAGCGGGGCCGTCATGCTGCTGCCTCGCTGGCCTCGATCAACGCGGTTTCGAGCCGTGCGAGATCGTCGAACGAATGCGCGGCCGACAGCGACACGCGCAGCCGCGACGTGCCGGCGGGCACCGTCGGCGGCCGGATCGCCGGCACCCACAGGCCGTGCGCGTCGAGCGCGCGCATCGCGGCGAGCGTCGCGTCGTTGCTGCCGATCACGAGCGGCTGCACGGCCGTGTGCGAATCGACCGGCTGCCAGCGCGTGTTGCGCAGCAGCGCGCGCGTGCGCTCGATCAGCGCGGCGAGGTGCGCGCGGCGTGCGTCGCCTTCGTCGCCCGCGATCACCTTCAGGCTGGCCGATACCGCATGCGCGACGGCCGGCGGCGCGGCCGTCGTGAAGATGTAGCTGCGCGCGCGCTGGATCAGCCATTCGATCACGGTCTCGTGCGCGATGACGAACGCGCCCGCGACGCCGGCCGCCTTGCCGAGCGTGCCGACGTACACGAGATGCGGCGAACGCAGCGCGGCGGCCGCGAGCGCGCCGCGGCCCTGCGGGCCGAGCACGCCGAAGCCGTGCGCGTCGTCGACGACGAGCCATGCGCGGTGGCGTTCGGCCAGCGCGACGAGTTCGGCGAGCGGCGCGACGTCGCCGTCCATGCTGAACACGGTGTCGCTGACGATCAGTTTCGTTTCGGCATCCGATGCTTCGAGCAGCGCGGCGAGCGCGGCGGTGTCCGCGTGCGGATAGACCTGCACGTTCGCGCGCGACAGCCGCATGCCGTCGATCAGCGATGCATGGTTCAGCGCGTCGGAGAAGATCGTCGCGCCTTTGCCGGTGAGCGCCGTCATCGCGGCGAGGTTCGCCATGTAGCCGGTGCTGAAGTACAGCGCGCGCGGCGCGTCGCAGAAGCCGCCCGCGAAGCCCGCGAGCTCGTCCTCGAGCTTTGCATGCGCGCGCGAATGGCCGCCGAGCAGATGCGAGCCGCCGCTGCCGGAACCGTAGCGCTGCGCGCCTTCGGCGAACGCGGCGACGAGCACCGGGTGCGCGGCGAGGCCGAGGTAGTCGTTGCTCGCGAAACCGACGATCTCGCGGCCGTCGACGGTCATACGCGCGTCGCACGCGGTGTCGGCGATGCGGCGCACGCGGCGCAGCCCTTGCGCGTCGAGATCGGCGAGGCCGCGCTGCAGCGTGTCGAGCAGGGGCGTCGTCGCTGCCTCCCGCCGGGCCGCGCCAAGGGGCGTAGCGGGGAATTCGCGGAGCATCGCTCCGCGCCCGTGCAGCCGGTCGGCTTTGCAAAGCCGACCGTGGACGGCTGCCGCCCCCTCGGGGGGCAGCGAACGCAGTGAGCGTGGGGGCTGTTTCATCACGTGATCTCCGCGAGCGTGGCGTCGAGCGTGTCGCGCGTGCGCTGCGCGAGCCACGCGATGTCATCGTCGCTCATCACGTACGGCGGCATCAGGTACGCGGTCGTGCCGATCGGGCGCAGCAGCAGCTCGCGCTCGAGCGCGCGTTCGAAGAAGCGCCGCGAGAAGCCGCGCGCCGCGTCGCCGTCGAGCGCGACGTCGAATGCGAACAGCGTGCCGCGTTCGCGCAGGTGGCGCACCTGCGGGTGCGCATCGAGCGGCGCGAGCGCGGCGCGCATCGCGGCCGACTTGCGCACGTTTTGAGCGAGCACGTCGTCGCGCGCGAACAGGTCGAGCGTCGCGACCGCCGCGCGGCACGCGAGCGGGTTGCCCGTGTACGAATGCGAGTGCAGGAAGCCGCGCGTCGTATCGTCGTCGTAGAACGCCGCGAACACGTCGTCGCGCGTGAGCACGAGCGACAGCGGCAGGTAGCCGCCGCTGATGCCTTTCGACAGGCACATGAAATCGGGCCACACGCCGGCCTGCTCGCACGCGAAGAAGGTGCCGGTGCGGCCGCAGCCGACCGCGATCTCGTCGGCGATCAGGTGCACGCCGAATTCGTCGCACAGCGCGCGCAGCCCGCGCACGTACGACGGATCGTGCATCGCCATGCCGGCCGCGCACTGCACGAGCGGCTCGACGATCAGCGCGGCGATCCGGTCGCCGCGTTCGACGAACAGGCGCCGCACGTCCGCGAGCGCGCGGCCCGCGACATCGGCGGCCGTCTCGCCCGGCAGCGCGCCGCGCGCATCGGGCGACGCGACGACGTGTGCATGGCGGATCAGCGGGTCGTACGCATCCTTGAACAGCGCGACGTCGGTCACGCCGAGCGCGCCGATCGTCTCGCCGTGATAGCTGTTCGCGACGCAGACGAATTCCTGCTTGTTCGCGCGGCCGCGGTTGCGCCACGCGTGGAAGCTCATCTTCAGCGCGATCTCGACGGCCGACGCACCGTCCGACGCGAAGAACGCATGGCCGAGCGTGCGCGCGGTGAGCGCATGCAGCCGCTCGGCGAGCTCGATCGCGGGCTCGTGCGTGCAGCCGGCGAGCATCGCGTGCTCGAGCGTGTCGAGCTGGTCCTTCAGCGCCGCGTTGATGTCCGGGTTCGCATGGCCGAACAGGTTGACCCACCACGAACTGATTGCGTCGAAGTAACGACGGCCGTCGCGGTCGTACAGCCACACGCCCGCGCCGCGCGCGACCGGGATCAGCGGCAGGCGCTCGTGGTGCTTCATCTGGGTGCAGGGATGCCAGACCGCGCGCAGGCTGCGCGCGACCCAGTCGTCGGTGGCTGGCGTACTCAAGGCTACTCCGGAGGGTAAAACGGCCGCGCGGCATCGACGGGATGCCGCGCGGCAGATTCGAAAACGCGCTGAGATTAGCGTGTTCCGCGACACGTTGCACTAGCGGTTACAAACGCCGCAAAGCCTTGCTGGGCGGGAGTTCGGCGCAGTTCGGGGCTGCTCGGGACGGTACGGTTCAGATGCCCTGAAATGAGCGCAGATAACGACGTTAGAGTGACACCCCCCGACAGAAAAAATCGCGGGACGGGCACGGTGCGATCGCGAAAAATCGGGGATCGAAGCGGCCGGCAAAGCTGGGCGATGCCACGCGCGAACCGCGGCGGCGGAATGGTCTGCGGAATCCGGGGGCAGGCTGCCGGAACGGCAGGCGATGGCGCGAACGCGCGAATACGGCGCGATGCGATCGCGCACGGAAGAACGAGGCGGGAAGCGGGAAGGGAGGCGAAAAAGGCGCGGCGTACGGCCCGCCGCGCGTCAGCGCGAAGCCAGCGCGTGCGTATCGGCGTCGTGCGTGCTGCCGTCGCCGTTGTCGGCCGTCTGCGTCGTGTTTGCGTTCCACACGACGCGGTCGTTGACCGCATACAGCCGGCACGCGCCCGCGCCCTGTTTCGCGCAGTTGTCGAGCGCGAGCGCCATCGGGTCGTCGCCGCCTTCGGCCCACGACCACGCACCTTCCGACGACACCGCGAACGCGCGGCTAGGATGCTGGTTCAGGAAGCGGCGATAGCCTTCGCGGCCGGCTTCGTCGACATACGGCACCGCGTTGACCGCGTCGATGGCCGCATAGCCGGTGGCCTTCGGTTCGTGCGGGTTCGCGACCGCGTAGCGCACCGAGGTCGGCAGGTTCAGCTTCTCGAGGAACGCGTTGACGGCCGGCCACCAGACCGGCACGCCGTCGCGATCGACGATCAGCCGGTGCGCGTCGTCCTTGTAGCGGCCGAAATCGATGAACTGGGCTTGCGTGCCGTGCGACACGTACGCGTCGTGCATTTGCGCGACGAGCCCGGGCGTCCACACCGAATCGTTGTCGCCGTACAGCCACAGCGACCGCACGGCCGTGCGTGCGCCGTACTGGTCGAATGCGTCGACCAGGTTGCGCTGCCAGCCGTCGCAGAGATCCTGGCGCAGCCCGCCGGAGAAGTTGATGATGCCGCGCACGCCCGGTGCGGCTTCGGTGCCGTACGCAACCGATACGAGGCCGCCGTGCGACGTGCCGGCGACGACGATGCGCGACGCATCGACATACGACTGGCGCGACATGTAGCGCACCGTCGCGTCGACGTCGGCGGCCTGCGCGAGGCCGTTCTTGCCGACGTTGCAGCCTTCCTGCTGATAGGTGCCGCCCGAGCCGGCGAAGCCCTGGCGGTTCGGCGCGATCACCGCATAGCCGCGGCGCACGAATTCGCGGGCGAACGCGAGCGGCCGGCTGCGCGGCTGCAGATGGAGATCGCCGGTGTTCTTGCCGTGGTTGAAGACGACGAGCGGGAATGGGCCGGGGCCGTCCGGCTTGAAGAGCGTCGCCTCGAGCGTGACGGCGCCCGAAGCATCGGCCGGAATGCGGAGGATCTGTTCGTTGAGGCCGGCTGCGACCTGCGGCAGGTTCGAGCCGCCGTAGTCGAAGCGTTCGGCGTGGGCGAGCGACCCGCTTGCGGTGCCGGCACCCGTATTTGCGTTCGGCAGCGTACCGGCCTGAGCGGCCGACAGCGCACCGGCCGCCATCCATCCCACCAATACCTTGCTGAACGCCATTCGTAAGCCCTGCCATGCAACATGACCAATCTGACGGCCATCCTAGCCTGACAAAATCAGGTTGTGCAATGCGGGAATTACCCGGCGTCTGACACAGCAACTATTTGTCAGCGTTCGCTTACTTCGCCGTCGACATAGCGCCAGAAACCGTGCTCGTCGCGCTCGAAACGGCTCGTCTCGTGGAGCCGGTAAGCACGTCCGCCAACCTTGTAGCGGGCCACGAATTCGACCTCCGCGTGCCGTTCGTCGAGCGGCACATGGCGTTTTACCGCGAGGCCGAGCCAGCGCGGCGCGTCGGGCGCTTCGGGATCGGTGTCGAGATCGGGCGGGCAGGTGCGCGCGGCCCACGTCGCGCGCAGGTAGCCGGTCGCGCCGAGCACGTACGCGCTGTACCGCGAACGCATCAACTCGAGCGCCGTCGGCGCGGCTTCGCCGCCGTCGATGAAGCGGCCGCAGCAGGCCGCATAGCGCGGGGCCGGCGCTTTGCCGGCGGGAGCAGGGGACGCGCCGCCGCACGGGCACGCGTCAGGTCGGTTCAAATTCATGCGAAACGGGAATTAACGACGCTCGGTTGTGACCGCGGCTCACCAGCTCAGCTCGATGCCGTCGTACTGGAAGAAACGGCCGTTTGCCTGCGACACGTCGGCGCCGGCTTCGGCGATCACGCGGCGCATGCCGGTCACGCTGGTTTCCGGATCGATCGCGGCCTGCGCGCCGCCCATGTCGGTGCGCACCCAGCCGGGATGCAGCGAGATGCACGCGGCGTGGCGCGTCTGCAGCGACGCGATGCGCAGCACGTCGTTCAGCGCCGCCTTGCTCGCGCGGTACAGCCAGCCGGTCGTGCCGGTCGCCTCGGCGATGCTGCCCATCCGGCTCGACACGACGGCCAGCACGCCGCGCGCATCCTCGACGAGCGGCAGCAGGATCGGCAGCAACTGCATCGGCCCGCGCACGTTCGTGTGCATCACCGCGTCGAAATCCTCGGCGGCGATCGTCTCGACGCCTTCGGTGCGCGGCCCGTAGACGCCCGACACGAGCACGGCCGCATCGAGCCGTTCGCCGTCGAGCTTCCAGCCGAGCGCCGCGATCTGCTCGGGCTGCGCGATGTCGAGCGCATGCGCTTGCGCGCCGAGCGCGCGCAGCGCGGCGAGCGACGCTTCGTCGCGCGCGGTGGCGATCACGTTCCAGCCGTCGCGCCGGTATTGCCGGACGAATTCGCGGCCGAGGCCGCGCGATGCGCCGACGATCAGTACGGTTTTCATGTTCGCCGCTCCTTTGCAGTGCCGTGGTGACGGCGTCAGGTCAGTTCGATGCAGGTTGCCATTGCGTTTCCGCCGACGCGGAACGCGCGCTTACTCCGCGTCCGTGCAAGGCTTCAGGGTATCGACCACCGCCTGCGCGACTCCGTTCATTTGCGCGGCATCGGCGGCGACCATGTCGTTGTCGGGCGCATGCTGGCCGCCAGCGGTCAGCGCGGCGACGCAGCGCTTGTAGGTTTCGTCGAGCGCTTCGAAGTTCGACACGGCCATCCCGAGGTTGCGCATCCGGCCGTCGTGCACGCCATACACGAGCCCGTGCACGGTGAGCGACTGGCCGCGTGCCCATGCGTCGTTGACGATCGTCGTGCGGCACACGTTGACGACCTGCTCGATCGCGTTCAGCTCGATCAGGCGGCGATAGCGCGCCTCGCCCACCGGCCATTCGTCGAGCAGCGCCGCATGGCGCTCGCGCACGTCCTGCACGTGATGCAGCCAGTTGTCCGCGAGGCCGACGCGGCGGTTGTGCAGCGCCGCGTTCACGCCCGAGCAGCCGTAGTGGCCGACGACCATGATGTGCTTCACGCGCAGGATGTCGACCGCGAACTGGATCACCGACAGGCAGTTCAGGTCGCTGTGCACGACGACGTTCGCGATGTTGCGGTGGACGAACACTTCGCCCGGCGGCAGGCCGATGATCTGGTTCGCGGGCACGCGCGAATCCGAGCAGCCGATCCACAGGTATTCCGGCGCCTGCTGGTCGGCGAGGCGCGTGAAGAACTCGGGATCGTCGGCGAGCTTGCGCCTGACCCAGGCGTCGTTGTTGTCGAACAGGTGCGAGAGCGGGTTGACTGGGGTGTTCATCGGTGTGGATTCCGTTTTCGGAACTCGGGTCGATATCGGGTTTGGTGAAACCGGCGTCAGGCGGCGCGCTGCGCGTCGCCTTCACCGTCGTTCTGGTCCGTCGCGCCGAAGCGCGCGGGATAGCGCACGCAAAAACGCAGCGCCGCGTCGTATGGATAAAAATCGGGCAATTCGCCCTGCAGCAGCTTGTCCTTGCTCGTCTGCCACAGCACGGGATCGAAAAAGTCCGCGTGATGCTTCATGAATACGTCCCGCACGCGCGGGTCGCCGAGCAGGAACGGTCCGTAGGTTTCCGGAAAGATGTCGTGCGGGCCGACGGTATACCACGGTTCGCCGGACATCTCGTCTTCCTCGTTGCGCGGCGCCGGCACGCGGCGCACGTTGCAGTCGGTCAGGTACTCGATCTCGTCGTAGTCGTAGAACACGACGCGGCCGTGGCGCGTGACGCCGAAGTTCTTGTACAGCATGTCGCCGGGGAAGATGTTCGCCTTCATCAGCTCCTTCACCGCGTTGCCGTACTCCTTCACGCCGTGCTCGATGTCCGCGTCGGTGCCGTTCTGCAGGTACAGGTTCAGCGGCGTCATCCGGCGCTCGATGTACAGGTGCTTGATCACGAGATTGTCGTCCTCGTATTCGAGCAGCGACGGCACTTCCTTCTCGAGTTCGCGCACGAGCGCATGGTCGAGCCGCGCGAGCGGCAGCGCGACGCTCGAATACTCGAGCGTGTCGGCCATCCGCCCAAGGCGGTCGTGGCGCTTCACGAGCTGGTACTTCTCCATGATCTGCGCGCGCGTCGTTTCCTTCGGCGGCGGGAACTGATCCTTGATGATCTTGAACACGTACGGGAACGACGGCAGCGTGAACACGAGCATCACGAGGCCCTTGATCCCGGGCGCGACGATGAAGCGGTCGCTCGAGTGCGACAGGTGGTGCAGCAGGTCGCGGTAGAACAGGTTCTTGCCCTGCTTCTGCAGGCCGACCGACGTGTAGATTTCCGCCTTCGGCTTGCCTGGCATGATCGTGCACAGGAAGTCGACATACGCGGACGGCACGCCCATGTCGACGAGGAAATACGAGTGCGAGAAGCTGAAGATGATCTGCAGCAGGTCGCGGCGCAGCAGCACGGTGTCGAGCGCGAGCAGGCCCGGGCGCACGTGGCGGATCGGCACCGCGAACGGCAGCACGCGATCGGCATTGATGATGCGGCCGACGATGTACGCGCTCTTGTTGCGGAAGAACAGCGACGACAGCACGTGGATCTGGAAATTCGGTGCTGCATCGAAGTGGCCGAACTCGTCGTGGATCGCCTGCATCACGCACGCGATGTCGCGCTCGAGATCCTCGAACGGCGGCTCCAGCTGAAAATTCGTGACGATGCGCTCGAGCGTGACCGCGAGCCCGTCGGTGCCCGGGTAGTATGCGCGGTAGGTCGGTTTCGCGGCCGGCTCGTCGTTCTCGAGATACTCGGTCGAGATCGCCGGGCGCACGAAGATGAAATCGTTGTTGAAATACGAGCGGTGCAGGATCTTGCAGCACACCGAATTGAAGAACGTCTCCGCGCACTCGGGCTGGCGGTGCGACGTGAGCAGGCCGATATAGTGCAGCTTGATCTGCTGCCAGACCTCGTCGTCGATGTTCTCCGCGTCGTATTCGTCTTCCAGCACCTCGACGCACTCCTGCACGCGATCGTCGTACGACGTGATCCGCTCGCGCGCGAGCCGCTGCAGCCCGTGCCAGTCGGCGCGCTCGAACAGCGTCTTCGCGTCGACGGCCGCTTCGCGGAAGATCCGGTAGTGGCGGTCGAAGTTTTCGAGCATCGTCTGCGCGACGTCGAAACCGATCTGCGACGACAGCAGTTTGGGGAAGTGATTCATTGCGTGCAGGCTCGTTCGGGAGGGACTGTAAGCACTCGCCATTTTAGCGCCCAAGCGGGCGGATCAAAGACTTTGCGGCGACGCGTGGCCGGCCGGCAAGCGGCGGGTTATCCGTCGTTGGGTGCCGTTCGGTGCATCTTCGCGTAAAGATACGGGTACGGAACCGATTCTGACACGAACTTTTTTGACGGGCCGGCGGCTGCCGGGCACGCGTTTCGCGCGACGGCGATAGAATCGACGCACCGCCCGCCGCGGCCTGCCGCCGGCGCGCATTCGCACCGATAACGACGAGACGCCCCACCGATGAACGCACTGGAACACCAACTCGACTATCCCTTCGCCGACACGCTGCCCGCCGCGGGCGACACGTTCGAGGTCGCGCCCGGCGTGCGCTGGCTGCGCATGCCGCTGCCGTTCTCGCTCGACCACATCAACCTGTGGCTGCTGCGCGACGAGATCGACGGGCAGGCCGGCTGGACGATCGTCGATTGCGGGATCTCGTCGGACGCGATCCGCACGAACTGGGAGCAGATCTTCGACACGCATCTCGACGGCCTGCCCGTGCTGCGCGTGCTCGTCACGCACTGCCACCCCGATCACTTCGGCCTCGCGAACTGGCTGTGCGACGGCGGCGACAAGGGCCGCTGGAACGTGCGGCTGTGGATGACGCTCGGTGAATACCTGTTCGGCTGCCTGATGGCGGCCGGCAACGGCTCGAACGCGGGCGGCGCGGCCGCCGCCGATCATTTCGCGCGCCACGGGCTGACCGATCCGGCCGCGCTCGACAAGCTGCGCAACCGCCGCAGCTACTACTCGGATCTCGTGCCGGCCGTGCCGCCGCGCTATCGGCGCCTGCGCGAAGGCGATGCGGTGACGATCGGCGCGCGCACGTGGCGCGTCGTCACCGGCTACGGCCATTCGCCTGAACATTGCGCGCTGCACAGCGAAGCGGACGGCGTGCTGATCTCCGGCGACATGGTGCTGCCGCGCATCTCGACGAACGTGTCCGTGTTCGACCTCGAGCCGGAAGCGAACCCGCTCGCGCTGTACCTGCAGTCGCTCGGCCGCTACGAGACGATGGCGCCCGACACGCTCGTGCTGCCGTCGCACGGCAAGCCGTTCCGCGGTGTGCGCACGCGCATCGCGCAACTGCGCGAACACCACGACGCGCGGCTCGACGAAGTGCGCGTCGCGTGCGCGGAGCAGCCGATGAGCGCGGCCGACATCGTGCCGATCATGTTCCGCCGCCGCGAGCTCGACATTCACCAGATGACGTTCGCGCTCGGCGAGGCGCTCGCGCATTTGAACCTGCTATGGCTCGCGGGGGAACTCGTGCGCGAGCAGGGCGACGACGGCGTGCTGCGTTTTGCGCGCCGTTGAGCGGGGTATCGATGAAAGTGTCCGTGGCGCTTTTTGTAGAATCGTCGGCGTCAACCTGAATATCCACGATGAATCATGCCGCATAGCGTTTCTCTTGCCGATGTCATTACGCTTGCGTCAATCCGCGAGCTGGCCGACCCGAAATCCTTCGCACGTGGCGAGGCTTATTACCACGATGGCGTCGTTTCGCGACTGACCGAGCGCGACGGCTCGGTATCGGCGACCGTGCGCGGCACATATCGCTACCACGTCGAACTGGCGGCGGACGACGACGGCACGCTGGATTATTCGTGCAATTGCCCGGTCGGCGAAGACGAGGTGTTCTGCAAGCATGCGGTGGCCGTTGCGTTGTCGTGGCTCGAAAACAGCGGCGAGGAGGTCTTTCATCGCGACGTACCTGAGACGGTGCGCCCGAGACGAAAGCGCAAGACCTATGCGGAACTGATTCATGAGTATCTGGCGACGCTGGACGCGGATGCGTTGCGGAACCGGTTGCTCGACGCGGCCGAACGCGACAGGTCCTTGCGCGACAGGCTGTTGTTCGAGGCCCGCGCCGCGAATGCCGACGACATCTCGAGCCTGAAGGCTGCGGTCCGCCAGTTGGCGCGCGTCGCACGGCCGCTCGGCTGGGACGAAGCGCACCTTTACGGAGAAAACCTGTTCGAGCTGGCCGGCATGTTGCGCCGGCAACTCGACGGTCCGCATGCCGTGCACGTGGTCGAGCTGACCGAACTCGCGATCGCCGATGCGGAGGCGAGCCTCGAACAGATCGACGACTCGGGTGGCAGCGTGGCGCCCGGGTTCCACGAGTTGGCCGAACTGCATCTCGATGCATGCCGGCGGACACGCCCGGACGCCGTCCAGCTTGCCGAACGCCTGTTCCGCCTGCAGGTCGACGGGCAGTGGGATACGTTCCGCGGCGTGCTGCCGGCCTATGCGGAACCGCTGGGCGACGCGGGATTGAGCCGCTATCGGGAACTGGTCGAGCATCACTGGGCCGCGCTGCCCCCGCTGCCGGCGGGGCGGGACGATCGGCGTTCGTACGATTCGGTACGCTTGAATCTCGAGCATGCGATGGAATCGCTGGCGAGGCACGACGGCGACGTCGACGCGCTGATTCGCATCTGGTCGAAGGATCTGTCGGCGTCGTACCGATTCGCGCAGATCGCGGAATGGTGCGCGGAGCATGGCCGCTTCGACGAAGGGCTGGCATGGGCCGAGCGCGGGTTGCGCGAAGCGGGCGATCGTCGCGATTTTCGTCTTCTGGGCTTCTGTATCGACGAATACTTGCGTCGCCGCGAATTCGATCGGGCCGATGAACTCGCGTGGCAGCGTTTCGACGATCATCCAACGGCGGAAGCATTCTCGGCGTTGATGAAGGTCGCAAAAGTGACGAAGCGACGCGATGCCGTGCGGGAGCGCGCGGTTTCGCATCTGCTGTCTCTCGCGCGGAGCCAGGAAGCGCCGACCCGGGCCGGCCGCGCGCGCCGGGGCTGGCAGCCTTCGGCGCGCACCGAACTCGTCAAGCTGCTGCTTGCGGAAAAGGACGACGCAGCGGCGTGGGACGCGTTTGGCGGCGGCCCGGTCGAGACTGGCGTATGGCCGGCGATGGCGGCCGCACGCGCGAAGACGCATCCTGCCGATGCGATCGCGCTGTATCACCGGTTGTTGCCGATCGCCGTCGAACGCGGGACCGGTGGTGCGCGTTACGACGAGGCGTTTCGCGTCGTGCAGGCGATCGGTGCGCTGCGGGCGGCGCAGCGACAGAAGGCGGAATTCGACATGGAACTCGATGCGGTCCGGAAGACGTATCGCGCGAAGCGCAACTTCATCAAGTTGCTCGCGACGCTCGACGTGCAGCGCGCGTGACCGGCTCGATCGGGTATCGGGATGGAAATCGTATGGAAATCGATACGGCAGCAATCGATGACGCAGTCCTTGCGCTGCTCCAGTTGACTCTGCACGACCACAATCGCGCATGGAAGGGGCTCGATTGGGACGTGTTGAATCGCCTGCACGCGCGCGGTTTGATCGGCAACCCCGTGAACAACGCGAAATCCGTGGTCCTGACCGACGAGGGTTTGCGCGAATCCAGACGCTTGTTCGAACGGCTTTTCGTTGACCCGGGCAGTCGCGGCGAACCGTGACGCCCCTGCGCTTCACCACGCGACGGGTTCGTAGCGCCACCCGTCGCGATGCCATTGCATCGTGTGCGTCGGTTCGAGCGCCGCGAGAAACGCGGCGTCGTGCGATGCGACCACGATCGCGCCCGGGAAGCCGGCCAGCGCGGCTTCGATCGCGCGCACCGATTCGAGATCGAGGTGATTGGTCGGCTCGTCGAGCAGCAGCAGTTGCGCGGGTGAGCCACGCCACAACGCGCACGCGAGCGCGGCCTTCAGCCGTTCGCCGCCGCTCAGCTGTCGTGCAGGCTGCGTCGCGCGCGTCGCGTCGAGCTGCAACAGCGCGAGGCGGCTGCGCAGGTCGCCTTCGGCGAGCGGCGTATCGAGCAGCCCCAACTGCTCGACGATCGAGCGCCCGGGATCGAGCAGCGCGAGCCGCTGGTCGAGATACGCGGCGCTCACGTGCGTCGTGCATGTGCCTGAACGCGGCGCGAGCTCGCCCGCGAGCATCCGCAGCAACGTCGATTTGCCGCAGCCGTTCGGGCCCGTCAGCGCGATGCGCACGGCGCCGCTCGCCGACCACGTGATCGAATCCGAATCCGCATCGCCGGCCGCGCGCCACGGCAGTTGCGCGCGTTCGAGCGTGAATAGCTGACGGCGCGCGCTGATCTCGGTGCCCGGTAGCGACACGAGCACGGGCGCATCGGCTTCGACGCGCGCGGCCGCCTGCTGCACGCGTTCGTCGAGCGTTGCCTTGAAATCGTCCTGTTGGCGCCGGACTTGCCCCATGATGCTGCGCGCCGCACCCTTGCGGCTTTGTTTCGCCATCGACGACAGGTTGGCCGTCTTCGCATCGCGCAGCGAGCCGGCCGCGTGACGCTGGATCGTGTCGTGTTCCTGTTCGAGCCTGCGCCTGACGCGCCCGCGTTCGGTGCGCGCATGGTCGAGTGCTGCTTGCGCGGCGTCCTGTTCCGCGTCGCGCTGCGCGCGGTAGAACGCGTAGTTGCCGCCGTACGAGCGCACGCGTTGCGGTGTCAGCTCGACGATGCGCTGCACGCCGGCGAGCAGCGCACGGTCGTGGCTCACGATCACGAGCCCGCCGCGCCAGCCGTCGAGCGCCGCGCGTAGCCACGCACGGCCCGGCGCGTCGAGCTGATTGGTCGGTTCGTCGAGCACCAGCAGGCCGGCGCCGGACAGCAACGCGCCGATCAGCGCGACGCGTGCGAGCTGGCCGCCGCTCAGCGCGTGCGCGGGCATGTCGGGACGCACGTCGTGCAGGCCGGCCGCGTCGAGCGCCGTGCGCAGCCGCTCGGCGAGATCCCAGCGGTCGCCGATCAGGTCGAAGTCGTGCGGCTCCGCGCGGCCGTTCGCGAGACGCGCAAGCGCGCCGAGCGGCGCATCGAGCGCGGAGATTTGCGAGACGGTCCGCGGGCCGGCCGCTGCGTCGTCGTCGTGCCGTTGCGCGACGTAGACGACCGGCGCATGCCGGTCGATCGTCCCCGAACTCGGCGCGCAGCGGCCCGCGATCAGCTGCGCGAGCAGGCTCTTGCCGATGCCGTTGCGGCCGACGATGCCCGTCGGCGTGCGATCGATGGAAAGGTCGAGCGAATCGAACAGCGTGAAGCCGTCGTCGAAGCGGAAGGAAACGTGATGAAGCGCGACGAGCGCGCCGGTGGGCGTGGCTGCAGCCATAGGCACCTCCGAAAATGCGTGAAGACCTTCGCGCGGCGTGCGGGGCACGGCGGCGAAAACATTTTGGGAAGGCTTAGTTGTTCACTTTGGCTGGCGTCCGGTATGAGGAATAGGAGCGGAGTGTAGCAAGCGGGGGGCGCGGGCCGCAAGCGAGCGGCGCGAACGCCGTCGCTTGCGCGCCACGCGCGGTCACTGCACGGCGACCGTCGTGAAGTTCTGCCGTCCGAACGGGCTCACGCGATAGCCGCTCACGTTCGTGCGCGTGAGCGCCGCGGCGGTCGGGTAGCCGAGCGGGATCCACAGCGCCTGGTCGTGGATGATCTTCTGCGCGGTTTCATACAGCTTCGCGCGCTTGGCCTGGTCGGCGGTCGACTTGCCGTCGGCGATCAGCTTGTCGAGCTGCGCGTCGCAGAAGCGCGCGAAGTTGATGCCCGACTTCACCGCGTTGCAACTGAACAGCGGCGACAGGTAGTTGTCCGGATCGCCGTTGTCGCCGGCCCAGCCCATGAACAGCATGTCATGTTGGCCGAGTTTTGCCTGCTTGATCAGCTCGCCCCATTCGATCACCTTCACGTCGGCCTTCACGCCGATCTTCGCGAGGTCGGCTTGCAGCAGCTCCGCGCCGACCTTCGGGTTCGGGTTCAGCACGCTACCGGTCGGGCGCGTCCAGATCGTCGTCGAGAAGCCGTTCGGGAAGCCGGCCTGCGCGAGCAACTGCTTCGCCTTCGCGGGATCGTACGCATACGGCGCGACGTCCTTCGCGTAGCTCCACGTGTTCGGCGGATACGGGTTGTTCGCGGCCGTCGCGGTGTTGTCGAACACGACCTTCAGGTAGGTCGCGCGATCGAACGCGAGGTTCAGCGCCTCGCGCACCTTGTCGTTGTCGAGCGGTTTCTTCTGCGTGTTCAGCGCGACGAACGCGGTCATGAACGCGGGCGTCTGCACGACCTTCAGCGCGCTTTCGCCCTTCGCGGCGAGCACGTCCTGCGGCTTCGGCGACAGCGCGATCTGGCATTCGCCGGCCTTCACCTTCTGCAGGCGCACCGACGGGTCGGGCGTGATCGCGTAGATCAGCCGGTCGACCTTCGGCTTCGCGCCCCAGTACGTCGGGTTCGCGTCGTAGCGGATCAGCGCGTCCTTCGTATAGCTCTTCAGCACGAACGGGCCCGTGCCGACCGGCTTCGCGTTCAGGTCGGCCTGCTTGCCGGCCTTCAGCAACTGGTCCGCGTATTCGGCGGAATAGATCGACGCGAAGCCCATCGTCAGGATCGGCACGAACGTCGCGTTCGGCTCGTTCAGCACGAATTTCACGGTGCTGTCGTCGACCTTCGTGACCGACTTCACGAGCTTCACGAGGCCCATCGACTGCGCGTGCGGGAAGCCGCTCGCGCCGACCACCTTGTGCCACGGGTTCGAATCGTCGAGCATCCGCGTGAACGTGAACACGACGTCGTCCGCGTCGAGCGCGCGGCCCGGCTTGAAATAGTCGGTGGTCTGGAACGCGACGTTCGGGCGCAGGTGGAACGTGTAGGTGAGGCCGTCGGCGCTCGCGTCCCATTTGTCGGCGAGCGCGGGCACGACCTTTTTCGCGGCTTCGTCGTACGACACGAGCGTGTTGAAGATCACGTCGGCCGATGCGTTGATCGTGACGAGCGAGTTGTACTGCACGACGTCGAAGCCGTCCGGGCTCGATTCCGTGCAGACGGTGAGCGGTTTGGCGGCGGCGAGGCAGGGGGCGGCGAGTGCGGCGGCGACCGCGGCCGCGGCGAACAGCTTGACGTGCATAGGATCTTCCACGTGGCTTGTGCTTTTTGCTGGGTGACGGGATGCGGGCGCGGCCCGGAAGCGGGCGGGGCCGGCGCGGCTGGCGAACAGCATACCGGCAAAGCGCGCGGCGCGTGAAAAAAGGCGCCGGAACGCGGTGAATTGACCGAAAAACGGCTGCGTTCGCGACGGAACGGGTGTTGGGGCGGCGCGGAGGTGCGGGAGGCGAGGCTGGCGAGACGGTGAACGACGGGCGACCGTGAAGTCGGCGGCGTACGCGCGGATCAGCGGGACCAGCGGGATCGGCAGGATCGCGGAGGCGGTGCGCGACGGGCGGCCCGGCCGGAAGGAAGCGGCCTGCGCGGTGCAGGCGCGGCACTGCGCCGAGGACGAAATACCGGCGCGGCGGGCGACCTACCGGGTGCCCGATGCGCTCAGTGCGCGCCGGCCTTCGGCTTGCGCGGCGCCTTCTCGAACAGGCGGTCGTACAGCCAGCGCGGCAGCACGTGCAGCACCTTCGCGACGACGCCCATCTGCCACGGAATCACGCGGAACGCGTGCTGCCGTGCGATCGCTTTCGCCGCGCGCGCGGCGAAGCGGTCGGCGTCCATCAGGAACGGCATCCGGTACGGGTTGTGCGCGGTCATCGGCGTGCGGATGTAGCCGGGCGCGATCGTCACGACGCCGACGCCGGCCGGACGCAGCTCGACGCGCAGCGATTCGAGATACTTGATCGCGGCCGATTTCGACGCGCTGTACGCGCCGGAGCCGGGCAGGCCGCGCACGCCGGCGACGCTCGCGACGCCGACCAGCGTGCCGTGGCGCGCGGCCGTCATCGGGCCGACGAACGGCTCGAACGTCGCGACCATCCCGTAGTAGTTGATGTCCATCACGTTGCGGAACGTCGCGAGATCGCCCTGGCCCGTGACGGCGCCCTGGCTGATGCCCGCGTTCGCGATCACGACGTCCGGGCAGCCGTGCGTCGCGATGAACGACGCGGCGGCCGTCGCGAGCGCGTCGGCGTCGCGCACGTCGGCGGAATAGACGGAGATGGACAGCTTGGGGAAACGCCGCGCGAACGCATCGAGCGCCTCGGTGCGTCGCGCGACGAGCGCGAGCGTGGCGCCCTGGCGGGCGTATTCCTCGGCCATCGCGAGGCCGAGGCCGCTCGACGCGCCGGTGATGAAGACCTTCAGCGGAGTAGTCATGCCGGCGCGCGGGCGGGGGTCAGAGCTTCTTGTCCTGAACCTGCTTCACGAGGAAGTCGAGCGCCTGGGCGGTACCCGGGATGCTGTTCGTGTAAGCGGGGCCCGTCTTGTACTTGCCCTGGACGACGACCGTCGGCACGCCGTCGATCGCATAGTTCTTCAGCAGTTCGGCCGACTGCTTCACCTGGCCCTGCACGCTGAACGAGTTGTACGCGTCCATGAACTGCTTCTTGTCGACGCCCTGCGTGGCCAGGAAGTCGGCCTGCGCCTGCGGCGTCAGCAGGTAGTTCTTCTGCTTGTGGATCGCGTTGAAGATCGCCGGCGTGACCTTCTCGGAGATGCCGAGCGCGGACACCGCATAGAACAGCTTCGAGTGCGGGATGAAATCGTCGCGGAATGCGACCGGCACGCGCTTGAAGTCGATGTTGTTGCCCTGCTTCTTCACCCAGGCCTCGATCGTCGGCTCGAATTCGTAGCAGTGCGGGCAGCCGTACCAGAAGAACTCGATCACCTCGACCTTGCCGGCCGGCGCGGACACCGGCTGCGGCGACTTCATCACCTCGAAGTCCTTGCCGGCGACCGGTGCGGCAGGCGTTGCCTGGGCGAAGCCGGCCGCGAGGCCCAGGGACAGAAGGAGCGTGCTAAGCAGTTTTTTCATGTTGTGAACGTCGAATCAGTTGCTCGGGTTACGAAACGTAACGGGTTCTGCGTGGGCTCGACCGGCTGCCTACTGCTTCGTGAAGCGGATCACCGCCGTGTCGACACCTGCATCGGACAAGCGCTGACGGGCCGAGTTCATATCCTCGAACTTCGAGAACGGGCCGACGCGCACGCGGAAATAGGTCACGCCGCTGACATCGCGCTTCGACACCTTCGACTCGAAGCCCTGGAAGCCGAGGCGCGCGCGCTGCTGCTCGGCGTCGCCTTCCGTCTTGTACGCGCCGACCTGCAGGAAGTAGCCGGTATTCGCGTCGCTCGCGGTCGGCGGCTTCGCTGCCGCGGCGGCGGTGGCCGACGACGTCGGCTTCGGCGTGTTCGCAGCCTGCTGTTGCTGCTGCTTTTGCGCGGCGGCCTGCTGCGCCTGCTTCTGCGCGGCGAAGCGCGCGAGGTCGTCCTCGCCCGCCTGCTGTTGCTGCTGCGGCTGCGTCTTCTTCGGCGGCGTGGTGTCGGCCGGCTTCGGTGCGACGGCGACGCCGTTACCCGACGACGTATTGTTCGACGCGGTCGTGTTGCTCGAGCTGCCGGTGTTGTTCGAGCCGCTCGACCCGTTGGCCGACGGCGGCACTTCGACGATCTGCGGCTCGGGCAACAGGCCGCCCTGGGTCTGGTTCGCGGCCTGGCCGGGCGCGGTGTTGGGCGGTGCGGGCTGCGCGGCCTGCGGCACCGGCTGGCCGGGCGTCTTGCCCTGCAGCGCGCGGTTCGGGTCGAACTGCTGCGGCTGGCTCGCGCCGTTGTCGGCCGGCGGCGGCGCGACCTTCGACACGAACGGCGACGGCGAACGCGTGATGTAGAGCGCCACCACCACGGCGATCGCGAGGCCGACGATCAGGCCCAGCACGATTCCAAGAAATGTCCCTCCGGCTTGTTTCGATTGTTTCGAAGTGCGGCGTGGTTGTGCCATTGCTTGAGTCACCTGCAAAAAGAATCGTGAAAAGGCCGCGGCGGGCTATCCGACGGCGGGTAATCCGACGGCGGTCGCTGCCGCGGCCATTCGCTGCCCGGTTCGGGCCGCTTGCGTCCTTACATCTTGGCGGGCGCGGACACGCCGAGCACCGCCAGGCCGTTCTCGAGCACCTGCCGGGTCGCGGCGAGGAGCGCGGCGCGCGCGTTGCGTGGCGCTTCATCGTCGACCAGCACGCGCTCCGCATTGTAGAACGAGTGGAATTCGCCAGCGAGATCGCGCAGGTAGAACGCGACCGCGTGCGGCGCCAGCTCGTTCGCCGCGTGCGTGAGCATGTCCGGATACTCGGCGAGCTTCTGCATCAGCGATGCGGCCTGCGCGCTCGTCAGTTGCGACAGGTCGGCGCCCGGCAGTTGCGCGGCGTCGACGTTGTAGCGCGACTTCAATTCATTGAGCACCGAGCAGATCCGCGCATGGGCGTACTGGACGTAATAGACCGGGTTCTCGTCGTTCTGTTTCAGCGCCAGGTCGATGTCGAACACGAACTCGGTATCGGCCTTGCGCGAGATCAGGAAGAAACGCACCGCGTCGCGGCCGCGCGTGATGGTCGCCTCGTCGATCAGGTCGGGCGCCGCTTCCTGGCCCGCCGCGGCACCGCCCGACCATTCGATCAGGTCGCGCACCGTCACGTAGCTGCCCGCGCGCTTCGAGATCTTCACTTCCTGGCCGTCGCGCATCACGGTGACCATCTTGTGCAGCACGTAGTCGGGATAGCCCTTCGGGATCCCGACGTGCAGCCCCTGCAGGCCCGCGCGCACGCGCGCGATCGTGCCGTGGTGGTCCGAGCCCTGGATGTTGATCACCTTCGTGAAGCCGCGCTCCCACTTCGTCACGTGGTACGCGACGTCCGGCACGAAGTACGTGTACGTGCCGTCCGACTTGCGCATCACGCGATCCTTGTCGTCGCCTTCGTCGGTCGTGCGCAGCCACAGCGCGCCGTCCTGCTCGTAGGTCATGCCGGCCTTGACCAGCGCGTCGACCGTCTTCTCGACGCGGCCTTCGCTGTACAGCGACGATTCGAGGTAGTACTGGTCGAACTTCACGCCGAACGCCTGCAGGTCCATGTCCTGTTCGCGACGCAGGTACGTGACCGCGAACTTGCGGATCGCGTCGAGATCCTCGACGTCGCCCGCGCCCTTGACGGGCTCGCCGTCCGACGCGGCGACCGTTTCGCCGTTCAGGTAGTCGCGTGCGATGTCGGCGATGTATTCGCCGTTGTACGCGGCTTCCGGCCAGCCCGCGTCGCCCGGCTTCAGGCCGCGCGCGCGCGCCTGCGTCGAGATCGCGAGGTTGCCGATCTGCACGCCCGCGTCGTTGTAGTAGAACTCGCGGTGCACCGCGTAGCCCTGGCTCGCGATCACGTTCGCGAGCACGTCGCCGAGCGCGGCCTGGCGGCCGTGGCCGACGTGCAGCGGGCCGGTCGGGTTCGCCGACACGAATTCGAGCAGCACCTGCTTGCCTTTCTCGCGATCCGACGTGCCGAACGCGCGGCCCTGGTCGAACACGGCGGCGATCACCGCCTGCTTCGCGGCGGCCGACAGGCGCAGGTTGATGAAGCCGGGGCCGGCGATTTCGGCGGCTTCGACGAGCCCTTGCGCGGCCGGCTGCGCGGTGAGCGCGGCGACGATCTGCTCGGCGAGCTGGCGCGGGTTCGCGCCGAGCGGCTTGGCGAGCTGCATCGCGACGTTGCACGCGACGTCGCCGTGCGCGGCGACCTTCGGGCGCTCCAGCGTGATGGCCGGGGCGACGAACGTGGCGTCGGCGCCTTTCAGCGCGTGTGCGACCTGCTTGACGCTATCCGCGAGCAGGGCTTCGAGGGTCTGTTTGTGTGCTGGCAGCATGCTGGTAGAAGGCTTCGTTGGTGGCGGCCGGAAACGCCGGGCCGCCGGCGCGCTTTTTAAGCGCGCGTTTCAGGGATCGCAGAATTTTAACAGGTGCTAATATGCCGCTCAGGCGCCCCGCGTCCGCGAGGCCGGACGCCGGTCTGCCGGCGTTCCCCCCAACCTCGCCGCGCAGGCACAACAAGATGAAAAGGGAATTGTCATGATTACGTTCAAGAGCAAGGCGGCACAGGATCTCGACGTGCTGAAGGATTTCGCCGTGTATGTGCTGGGCCTCGTCGGCAAGCAGCTGGGCGAGCGCGGTGTGATTACGCACGACGAGCTGGACCACGCGATCGCGAAGCTGGAAGGCGCAGTCGCGCAGGCGAAGCAGGCGCGCGCCGAGCACGCCGGCCACTTCCACGAGGACGAAGCCGATCACGCGCACCACGAAGTGCCGCCGAGCCTGGCCCAGCGTGTCGCGCCGTTCCTCACGATGCTGCGCGAGGCGAAAGCCGGCGAAGCCGACGTGCACTGGGGCTTCTGAGCTTCGTTGCCCGGCAGTACGAAAGGTTAGCAAGGCAGGAAAAAGCCCGCTTCCGAGCGGGCTTTTTCTTTTTGTCTGACCAAACGGGCGGTCGGCCGCCCGTCCGCATCGATCAGAGCTGCGGCGCGAGCGCGCGGCGCGCGTCGTCGAGCGACAGCGCCATGCGCCGCGCGTAATCCTCGAGTTGATCCTGCCCGATTTTGCCGACCGAGAAATAGCGGCTGTCCGGATGCGCGAGGTAGAAGCCCGATACGCTTGCGGCCGGCAGCATCGCCAGCGAGTCGGTCACGCTCATGCCGATCTCGTCCGCGTGCAGCACGTCGAACATGTCGCGTTTCACGAGGTGGTCGGGGCAGGCCGGGTAGCCGGGCGCCGGGCGGATGCCTGCGTACTTTTCCGCGATCAGCGCGTCGTTGTCGAGCGTCTCGCCGCTCGCGTAGCCCCACAGCTCGCGTCGCACGCGCGCATGCATCGCCTCGGCGAACGCTTCCGCGAAACGGTCGGCGAGCGCCTTCAGCATGATCGCGCTGTAGTCGTCGTGGTCGGCTTCGAACTGTTTTTCCTTCACGTCGACGCCGAGGCCGGCCGTCACGGCGAACATGCCGATGTAGTCGGCAACGCCCGAGTCCTTCGGCGCGATGAAGTCGGCGAGCGAGCGGTTCGGCCGCATCACGCCGTCGACCACCGGGCGCACGCTCTGCTGGCGCAGGTTGCGCCACGTGAGCAGCACTTCCGAGCGCGATTCGTCGCTGTAGATCTCGATGTCGTCGTCGTTCACGGTGTTCGCCGGCAGCAGCGCGATCACGCCGTTCGCGCTCAGCCAGCGGCCCTGGATCAGGCGCGCGAGCATCGATTTCGCGTCGGAGAACACGCGCCGCGCCGATTCGCCGACGATCTCGTCGTTCAGGATCGCCGGGTACGGGCCAGCCAGGTCCCACGTCTGGAAGAACGGCCCCCAGTCGATGTAGTTCGCGAGTTCGTTCAGGTCGTAGTTCTTGAACACGCGGCGGCCGATGAACTTCGGCTTCACGGGCGCGTAGCCGGCCCAGTCGATCTTCGTCTTGTTCGCGCGCGCCTCGGCGAGCGTGACCATCGGCTGCGCCTTGCGGTTCGCGTGCTGGTCGCGAATGCGTTCGTAGTCGGACTTCAACTCGTCGAGATACTTCGTCGCGCCTTCGTCGGACAGCAGGCTCGACGCGACCGACACCGAGCGCGACGCGTCGGGCACGTAGACGACCGGGCCCTCGTAGTGCGGCGCGATCTTCACGGCCGTGTGCACGCGCGACGTGGTCGCGCCGCCGATCAGCAGCGGGATCTTCTTCACGCGGAAGTAGTCGTCGCGCTGCATTTCGGACGCGACGTACGCCATTTCCTCGAGGCTCGGCGTGATGAGGCCCGACAGCCCGATGATGTCCGCGCCCTCGACCTTCGCCTTCGCGAGGATCTCGTTGCACGGAACCATCACGCCCATGTTGACCACTTCGAAGTTGTTGCACTGGAGCACGACCGACACGATGTTCTTGCCGATGTCGTGCACGTCGCCCTTCACGGTCGCGATGACGATCTTGCCCTTTGCACGCACGTCGCCGCCCGCTTCCGCGAGCAGGCGCTTCTCTTCCTCGATGAACGGGATCAGGTGCGCGACGGCCTGTTTCATCACGCGCGCCGACTTCACGACCTGCGGCAGGAACATCTTGCCCTGGCCGAACAGGTCGCCGACGATGTTCATCCCGTCCATCAGCGGGCCTTCGATCACGTTGATCGGACGGCCGCCGGCCGCGTCGATCTTCGCGCGCACTTCTTCGGTGTCCTCGACGATGAACGTCGTGATGCCGTGCACGAGCGCATGCGAGAGCCGTTTCTCGACCGGCTGGTTGCGCCACTCGAGGTTCTCTTCCTTCTTCGCGCCGCCCGCCTTGAACTTGTCGGCGATCTCGAGCAGGCGGTCGGTGGAATCGGCGCGGCGGTTCAGGATCACGTCCTCGACGCGCTCGCGCAGCTCGGCGTCGAGGTCGGCGTACACGCCGAGCTGGCCGGCGTTCACGATGCCCATGTCCATCCCGGCCTGGATCGCGTGATACAGGAACACGGTGTGGATCGCCTCGCGCACCGGATCGTTGCCGCGGAACGAGAACGACACGTTCGACACGCCGCCGCTCACCTTCGCGTACGGCAGGTTCTGCTTGATCCAGCGGGTCGCCTCGATGAAGTCGACCGCGTAGTTGTTGTGCTCCTCGATGCCGGTCGCGACCGCGAAGATGTTCGGGTCGAAGATGATGTCTTCCGGCGGGAAGCCGACTTCGTTCACGAGGAAGTCGTACGAGCGCTTGCAGATCTCGGTCTTGCGCGCGTACGTATCGGCCTGGCCCTTCTCGTCGAACGCCATCACGACGGCGGCCGCGCCGTAGCGGCGGATCAGGTTCGCGTGGCGGCGGAACGCTTCCTCGCCTTCCTTCAGCGAGATCGAGTTCACGATCGCCTTGCCCTGCACGCACTTGAGGCCGGCCTCGATCACTTCCCATTTCGACGAGTCGATCATGATCGGCACGCGCGCGATGTCCGGCTCCGACGCGATCAGGTTCAGGAAGCGCACCATCGCCGCCTTCGAATCGAGCATCGCCTCGTCCATGTTGATGTCGATCACCTGCGCGCCGTTCTCGACCTGCTGGCGCGCGACGGCGAGCGCCTCGTCGAACTGGCCGTTGAGGATCATCCGCGCGAACGCCTTCGAGCCGGTGACGTTGGTGCGTTCACCGACGTTGATGAAGAGCGTTCCGGACGTGACGTTGAACGGCTCGAGGCCGGCAAGGCGCATCATGTGATCGGTCATGGCGGTGCGAATTCGTGTAATGAAGGGCGTGGGGCGGTCGGGTCAGGCGTTGTCGCTGTACTGGTTCGGCCAGCGGCGCGGCTTCACGTCGGCGAGCGCCTTCGCGATCTCGGCGATGTGCTCGGGCGTCGTGCCGCAGCAGCCGCCCGCGAGGTTCACGAGCCCGGCCTGCGCGAATTCCTTCAGCAGGCCCGACGTGACGTCCGGCGTTTCGTCGAAGCCGGTGTCGCTCATCGGGTTCGGCAGGCCCGCGTTCGGGTAGCACGACACGTAGGTGTCGCACAGCTTCGCGAGCTCGGCGATGTACGGGCGCATCAGCGCCGCGCCGAGCGCGCAGTTCAGGCCGAACGTGAGCGGCTTCGCGTGGCGCAGCGAATTCCAGAACGCCTCGACCGTCTGGCCCGACAGGATCCGGCCCGACGCATCGGTGACGGTGCCCGAGATCATGATCGGCAGGCGCTCGCCGGTGTCCTCGAACAGCTCGTCGAGCGCGAACAGCGCGGCTTTCGCGTTCAGCGTGTCGAAGATCGTCTCGACGAGGAACAGGTCGACGCCGCCGTCGAGCAGCGCCTTCGCCTGCTGGTAGTACGCGTCGCGCAGCTCGTCGAACGTGACGTTGCGGGCGCCCGGATCGTTGACGTCCGGCGAGATGCTCGCCGTTTTCGGCGTCGGCCCGATCGCGCCCGCGACGAAGCGCGGTTTGTCGGGCGTCGCGTATTTCGCGGCCGATTCGCGCGCGAGCTTCGCCGATTCGACGTTCATCTCGACGACGAGATCTTCCATCCCGTAGTCGGCCTGCGCGACCGTCGTCGCGCCGAACGTATTGGTTTCGACGATGTCGGCGCCGGCCGCGAAGTACTGGTCGTGGATCTCGCGGATGATCTGCGGCTGCGTGAGCGACAGCAGCTCGTTGTTGCCCTTGATGTCGCGCGGGAAATCCTTGAAGCGCTCGCCGCGATACGCGGCTTCGTCGAGCTTGTAGCGCTGGATCATCGTGCCCATCGCGCCGTCGAGGATCAGGATGCGCGATTTCAGCAGCGCGGGCAGTTCGGCGCCGCGCGTGTAGGGCGCGTCGAGCGGGACGGAAGCGGCGAGAGGAGTCGCAGACATGGGCGGAGGACCGGCGAAGACGGGAAAACCGTCATTGTAGCCGGTGCGCCTGGCCGCCGCCCGGCCTCGCGCCGGCCGGGGCGCCCGCCAAATGAAAGCCCCCGCCGGCGAACCGGACGGGGGCATGATCGGAGTGCTCGCGGGTGCCGCGTCGGGGCGCGGCGAATGGCCCGGCCGCGAGGCGCCGGGCCGCGGGTCGTCAGTGCAGCACGACGGGCATCATCATCAGGCTGTCGAATTGCCCGAGGAATTCGTCGACTTCGTCGAGCGACGGTTCATCCTCGATCAGTTGCTTCACGTGTGCGCGAAAGCGTTCGGCAAGTTCGCCGTCGATGAAGATCTCGCGCTGCGCGTTCTTGTCGACGATTTCGTATCCGCCGGCATTCATCAGATGATGGCCGGCCTGCGGCGCAAATTCGACGACGCAGTAGTTGGGGCTGTTGTAGATCATTTGCATGGCGGCACTCCTCTTCGCAGTGGCATCTGGCCTTGTTGTCCCCTAGGTGGGGCGAGCCTTGCCGGTTTCAAGGGGCTTGCGCAGCACACCCCGTTCCCGTTGCGTGGGGTGTATCGGTTAGAAGCCGATGTCTATGAAACGTTTCTTATTGTCTGCCGGTGTACTGAAATAGTTGTTAAAGAGTGTCATCGGCCATTTCGCGGAAATCTGTAATCGGTCGAAATTGCCGATCCATGAGCGTTCACTGTGTGATAGGCGACGACGCCGGCGGTGCGGCCGGTTGCGCGGGCGGTTGCACGGTGGCAGGCGGCGCGGGTTGTGCCGGTTCCGCGGACGGTGCGGATGATGCCTCGGGCGTTGCTGCGCCGGAGGGCGCGTTCGTTGCGCTGCCTGCCGGTGCGGCATCGGACGGCGTGGCCGGCGCTGCGAGCCGGCCGTGCCACAGCAGCTCGATCTGCGCGCCGTTCGGTTCGCTCTGCACGAGCCGCGCGGGCAGCCAGCCGAGCGACGGCGCGAGCCACATGTCGATGCGGCGCGTGTCGCCGTCGCGGCGCGGCAGGCGCATGAAATGCCGCGCGTCGATGATGCCGGCCTGCGTCTGCACCTGCTCGTCGCCGATCACCGTGATCGGCCAGGTCTCGCCGCTGTTGTTGTCGATCACGAAGAACTGCTGCGTGACGCCCGGCTTGTAGGCGGACGGGTTGCCGCGCAAGAGCCCCGACAACTGCATCAGCATGCTGAAGCGGTCCTGCACGCCGTCGGGCAGCGGCGCGTTGTTCGGCGTGCGCGTGAACACGACCTGCCGGATCTCGCGGTTGAAGATCGCGATGTCTTCCGGCCGCTTGCCGCGCTTCTCGACGTAACGGTCGGGCGCGACGCCGAACGCGTCGATGCGGCCTTCGCTGCGATAAGTGAACGGGCCGACGAACGGCACGGGCATCGATACCGACAGGTCGTAGGTGTGCCCGTCGGTGCGCCAGTGGATCGTGCCGATCATGTTCTGCATCCCGTTGTAGAACGTGTCGTACTGCAGGTCGCCGGACGGCGGCGCGGCGAACTTCACGCCGCTGGCCGCGGGGCCCGGCGTCGCGGCGCTGCTGGCGCCGGCGGCCGATGCGGCGTGCGCGCCCGATGCACCCGATGCACCCGGTATGCCGCTCGCCGCGGACGCGGCAGCCGGCGGCGGCTCGCCGTGCTCGGCCGTCTGCGTCGACGTGAGGACCGGCTCGGGCGACGGTGCGGGCTTCGGTGCGGCGGCCTTGGGCGTGGCCGCCGCGGGGGCCGCCGGATGCTCGGCCGGCTTCGGCTCGGCCGGCGCGGGCGCGGGCTGGCGCTCGATCGGTTGCGGCTTCAGCAGCTCGATCTGCACGGGGACCTCGGCGGGCGCGGGCGGCGTGAACGATTCGCGATTGCGCATCAGCCAGATCGCGGCGAGCGCGTGCAGCACCAGCACGACGACGAGCGCGACGCCCACGCGCAGCCAGCGGCGGGGCAGGGCGTGACGCGGGCGGATGTCGGCAGGCTGCATGGGCATCGGAACGGGGTCGGGGTGGTCGCGTGACATCGGGCGCGCAGCGCGCGCCACAGGAATCGGACCGTCGGAGGCGCCGCGCGTTCGCGGTGTGCGGCGTGTACCGGGGTGTATCGGGGCGTCTCGCGCGCGTCAGGCGCCGCGCGCGTCGGGACTATAGCCGAGTTCGTAAGACAGTTTCCGCGCGCACGCGCGCAGCGCGGTGTCGATCTCGCCGCCCCACGCAATGTCGAACGAGCCTTCCTGGCCGAGCGCGACGATCGCGAGCGCGAGTTCGCCGACGGCATCGAACACGGGCATGCAGAACGCGTGAATCGTCGGCAGCAGCATCCCTTCGACGCGCGCGGCCTCGTGCTCGCGCACGTCGGCGAGCACCGCGTCGACTTCGTCGAGCGTGCGCGGGCCGCCGTGATGCGGCGAGCGGCGCGTATCGGCGAGTTCGCGCTCGAGCATCGCGGCGGTCTTGCTGCGCGGCAGGTATGCGGCGAACAGCAGCCCGGTCGCGGAACCGAGCAGCGGCATCACGTCGCCGAGCTTCAGCGACGCCTTCGCCGGATGGCTCGATTCCATCCAGTGCACGATCGTCGGCCCCTGGTTGCCCCACACCGCGATGCCGACCGTCTGGTCGAGGCGGTCGCGGAATTCGGTCAGCGCGATCCGCGCGAGCTTCACGCCGTCGACGCGCGCGAGCCGCGCGAGCCCCATCTGCAGCGCGAAGCCGCCGAGCTCGTAGCGGCCCGACACGGGGTCCTGCGACACGACGCCGAGCCGCGAAAAGCTGACCAGGTAGCGGTGCGCCTTCGCAGGACTCATGCCCGCGCGCTGTGCGAGGTCGCGCAGCATCATCGCGCGCGGCTCGCTCGTCAGCACGTCGAGCAGGCGGAAGCCGACCTCGATCGACTGGATGCCGGAACGGACCTTCTCGCCGTGCTCGCCGGAAGCGGCGTCGTCGGTGTCGGAGTCGGCGAGATCGTCGTCGGGAAGCGGGCTGGCGGGCATGGGCAGCGGGTGCGCGAAAATGCGGCAAGGATCGGGGCGAAAACGGCGTGCGCGATCGTGGCGCGCCGCATGGATTCACCATCGTAAAATAGATTCCCTCCATCGTCACTACAACGGCAGATTCCCCTTATGAAACTTGCTTCGCTGAAGGACGGCACGCGCGACGGCCAGCTGATCGTCGTGTCGCGCGACCTGCACACCGCGGCGATCGCCGACGCGATCGCGCCGACGCTGCAGCGCGTCCTCGACGACTGGGCGTTCTACGCGCCGCAGCTGCGCGACCTGTACGACGCGCTGAACCACGGCCGCGCGCGCAACGCGTTCTCGTTCGATCCGGCCAGCTGCATGGCGCCGCTGCCGCGCGCGTTCCAGTGGGCCGACGGCTCCGCGTACGTGAACCACGTCGAGCTCGTGCGCCGCGCGCGCGGCGCAGAGATGCCGCCCGAGTTCTGGACCGATCCGCTGATGTACCAGGGCGGCAGCGACGATTTCCTGGGGCCCCGCGACGACGTCGTGTGCCCGTCCGAGGAATGGGGCATCGATTTCGAGGCGGAAGTCGCGGTGATCACCGGCGACGTGCCGATGAGCGCATCGCCCGACGACGCGCTGAAGGCCGTGCGGCTCGTCACGCTCGTGAACGACGTGTCGCTGCGCAACCTGATTCCCGCCGAGCTCGCGAAGGGCTTTGGCTTCTTCCAGAGCAAGCCGGCCACCGCGTTCGCGCCGGTCGCCGTGACGCCCGACGAGCTCGGCGACGAATGGCGCGAAGGCCGCGTGCACCGGCCGATGATCGTCCACTGGAACGGCAGGAAGGTTGGCCAGCCCGATGCGGGCACCGACATGGTGTTCCACTTCGGCCAGCTGGTCGCGCACGCGGCGAAGACGCGCAACCTGCGCGCCGGCTCGATCGTCGGTTCGGGCACGGTGTCGAACAAGGATGCGAAGCGCGGCTACTGCTGCATCGCCGAGAAGCGCTGCCTCGAGACGATCGAGCAGGGCGCGCCGCAGACCGAATTCATGCGCTACGGCGACACCGTGCGCATCGAGATGTTCGACGCGGCCGGCAAGTCGATCTTCGGCGCGATCGAGCAGTCGGTCGCACCGCCCGACGGCGCGGCGTAAGTCACGCGGGCACGCAGCGCCCGCGCGAAACCCGGCTCCGGCCCGCGCGCCGGGTTTCGCCTGATGTTTGCCCGCGCGGGCTTGGCTACACTCGATTCAAGAGCCTCGAGCAAGGAGCAGGCGCATGGCCGATCTCGCCGCGTACGGCGGTTACGAAGCACTGAAGGTGACGCGCCGCGACCATGGCGTGCTCGACATCGTGATGAGCGGCGAGGGCGCGAACCGCAGCGGCCTCGCGACCGCGAACGCGCGCATGCATCGCGAGCTCGCCGACATCTGGCGCGACGTCGACCGCGATCCCGACACGCGCGTCGCGGTGATCCGCGGCGAAGGCAAGGGTTTTTCGGCGGGCGGCGATCTCGCGCTCGTCGAGGACATGGCGAACGACTTCGACGTGCGCGCCCGCGTGTGGCGCGAGGCGCGCGACCTCGTCTACAACGTGATCAACTGCAGCAAGCCGATCGTGTCGGCGATGCACGGGCCGGCCGTCGGCGCGGGGCTCGTCGCCGGGCTGCTCGCCGACATCTCGATCGCCGCGAAGGATGCACGCATCATCGACGGCCATACGCGGCTCGGCGTCGCGGCCGGCGACCACGCGGCGATCGTGTGGCCGCTGCTGTGCGGGATGGCGAAGGCGAAGTACTACCTGCTGCTGTGCGAGCCCGTGAGCGGCGCGGAGGCCGAGCGGATCGGGCTGGTATCGCTCGCGGTCGAGCCCGCCGACCTGCTGCCGAAGGCATACGAAGTGGCCGAGCGTCTCGCGCACGGTTCGCAGTCGGCGATCCGCTGGACCAAGTACGCGCTGAACAACTGGCTGCGCACGGCCGGGCCGACCTTCGACACGTCGCTCGCGCTCGAATTCATGGGCTTCTCGGGGCCCGACGTGCAGGAAGGCATCCGCTCGCTGCGCGAGCGGCGTCCGCCCGACTTCCCCGGCGACGCGCCGTTCTGACGCGCGCTATGATCGAACCACGCGCGGCTGCGCGACGCATGGCGGCCGCCTCGCTCCCCCAGTCAACCAGGATGCCCGTATGACGACCGATGCCTCCGGCGCCAACCCTTTCGCCGGCTTTGCCGGCTTCAAGCCCGCCGACATGATGGACCGGATGTGGGACATGATGCGGATGTCGCCGTTCGGCGGGATGACGTCGTTTCCGGGCGCCACGCATGGGCTGCCGCCGTCGCTGTCGAGCATGTCCGACATGATGGCGCCGCTCACGAGCGTCGAGGAACTCGACAAGCGGATCACCGATCTGCGCGCGGTCGAGCAATGGCTGAAGCTCAATCTCGGGATGCTGCAGTCCGCGATCCAGGCGCTCGAGGTGCAGCGCGCGACGCTTGCGACGCTGCGCGCGTTCGGCGCGTTCGCGCAAAGCTCGATGTCGGCGGCCGAGGAAGCGGCCATCGCCGCGGCGCAGGCGGCGAAAGCCGCGTCGGCGTCGCCGGGCGATGCGCCGACGCCGACGGACGCCGAGGATGCGCCGCCGGCAGGCGACGACGCACAGCAGGCATTCGACCCGGCCGGCTGGTGGAACCTGCTGCAGTCGCAGTTCAACCAGCTCGCGAGCCTCGCGATGGCGCAGCCGGGCATGCAGCCCGCGGCGGCAGGCGACGTGCCGCCGGACGCGGCCGCCCCGCCGGAGCAGGCCGCGAAGCCGGCACGGGCCGCCGCCAGGCCGCGCAAGCCCGCCGCGAAGCGCGCGAAGCCGGCCGGCTCGGCCGCGGCGAGCGCGGCGGCCGCTTCGTCGCCCGAAACCCGTCCGCCGAAGCGCTCGACGTGACGCGGCACAGTTAGAGCAGGTCGATCATGCGGCTCGCGCTCGTTCTGATGGGAGGCGGCGCGCGTGCCGCCTACCAGGTCGGCGTGCTGAAGGCGCTGGCCGAGATCGCGCTCGAGGCCGATCCGGACCGGCACACGCTGCCGTTCGCGGTCGTGTGCGGCTCGTCGGCCGGCGCGATCAACGCGACGTCGATCGCGAGCCACGCGGACGACTTTTCCCACGGCGTGCGCCGCCTGCTCGAATTCTGGGAGCACCTGCGCCCCGACTACGTGTACCGCACCGACTGGCTCGGCATCGCGGCCGCCGGCGCGCGCTGGCTCGCGACGATGACGTTCGGCTGGGCGGCCCGCCGTTCGCCGCGCGGGCTGCTCGACAACGCGCCGCTCGCGCACCTGTTGCAGCGCGAACTGAGCTTCCACCGGATCGAACAGATGCTCGAGGCGCGCCTGCTGCACGCGCTCGCGGTGACGGCGCTCAGTTATTCGAGCGGCCGGCACCTCACGTTCTACCAGGCGGCCGAACCGATCCAGGCGTGGCGGCGCGCGCAGCGCACCGCGCGGCTCGTCGATCTGTCGGCGTCGCACCTGCTCGCGTCGTCGGCGATTCCGTTCGTGTTCCCGGCCGTGCCGCTCGTGCTCGACGGGCAGATCGAGTACTTCGGCGACGGTTCGATCCGGCAGATCGCGCCGCTGTCGCCGGCGATCCACTTCGGCGCGCACCGGATCGTCGTCGTCGGCGCGGCCGACCCGCGGCCCGAGATTCCGGCCGCGAACGGCGCCGGCCGCGTGCGCGGCTACCCGTCGCTCGCGCAGATCGGCCAGCAGGTGCTTGCGAGCGTGTTCCTCGACTCGATCGGCTCGGACATCGAGCGGATCGAGCACATCAACCGGATGATCGAGCACCTGCCGCACCAGGTCGAGGTCGATAGCGGCTGGCGGCACGTCGACGTGCTCGCGATCGCGCCGTCCGAGCGGATCGAGCTGATCGCCGCGAAGCACCTGAAGCAGATGCCGGCCGCGATGCGCGGGCTGCTCGGCGCGGTCGGCGGCAGCCAGCCGGCCGGCGCGTCGTTCGCGAGCTACCTGCTGTTCGAGGAGGCGTTCACGCGCGAACTGATCGAGCTCGGCTACGGCGACGGGCGCGCGCAGCGCGACACGCTCGCCGGCTGGATCGCGCAGGCGGACGGCGGCAGCGCGCCGGCAGCCGGCACGCCGCCGGAAGACGGGCTCGCGACGGGCGAAATACGGGTCTGATGCGCGCAGATGGCGCGCGGTTGCGTTTTTGCGACGGTCGGGCGCGACCGATCGCCGCACCGGGATTGGCGGGGCGCGACCGGGCAGGCGTCTCGGAAGCGTCATACACGCGTGATATCATGGCCGCCGCCGTATACACCACATCGAGCAGCCCGCCGATCCGGCATCCGCACGGGACCCTACGGGGAACCCGCCTGGGGGCAGGCTCGCCAACGAGCCGGCCAGCGCCGGCCCCCCACTCAGGCAAGCGCGGCCGGTTCCGTTCGAACGGAGCGTGGCTGCGGCGTGCCCAACGGCGGCGGCGCGGCCGCCCGGCTGCCGGACGTGGAATCAGCGTCCGGTCGGTCGGTTTCACGCGTAAAATTACAGTCTTGGCTGCAAAAAGCGCGCTTGGCGCGCTTTCGCAGCAACAGTCACGTTTAGAGAAGTCGCATTGCGCAGAACAGGGGTGGGACCATCATGAACACGATGCTTTATCCGGAACTTTACAGGTCGCTCGAAGCCGTCCGCTGGGACATGGAGAAGGACATTCCGTGGGACAAGTTCGACGCTTCGCTGCTCACCGACGAGCAGGCGAAGACGATCAAGATGAACGCGATCACCGAATGGTCGGCGCTGCCCGCGACGGAAATGTTCCTGCGCGACAACCAGCACGACAGCGACTTTTCCGCGTTCATGAGCGTGTGGTTCTTCGAGGAGCAGAAGCATTCGCTCGTGCTGATGGAATACCTGCGCCGCTTCAAGCCGGACATGGTGCCGACCGAAGAGGAGCTGCACGCGGTGCGCTTCCAGTTCGATCCGGCGCCGCCGCTCGAGACGCTGATGCTGCACTTCTGCGGCGAGATCCGCCTGAACCACTGGTACCGCTGCGCGGCCGACTGGCACACCGAGCCCGTCATCAAGCAGATCTACGAAACGATCTCGCGCGATGAAGCGCGCCACGGCGGCGCGTACCTGCGCTACATGAAGAAGGCGCTGAACAACTGCGGCGACGTCGCGCGTGCCGCGTTCGCGAAGATCGGCGTGTTGATGGCGTCGGCGCGCCGCACCGAGAAGCCGCTGCACCCGACCAACCTGCACGTGAACCAGGCGCTGTTCCCGCGCGACACCGTGCAGTCGCGCCTGCCCGATCCGGAATGGCTCGAGCGCTGGCTCGACGAGCAGATCCGTTTCGACGGCGAGTGGGAAAAGAAGGTCGTCGAGCGCATCCTGCACAACCTGTCGATCCTGTTCGAGCGCACGTTCGCGACCGCGCAGGAACTGAACCGCTATCGCAAGGAAGTCACCGGCCGCCTGCAGGCCGAAAGCGGCCCGTCGTCGGCCGCGCAGCCGGCCTGAGGCCGGCAGGCGCCGCTGCCGGCGTGAATCGCGCCGGCCGCGTTGCGCCGTTCCGCGTCCGTTGCATGAAGCCCGCCCGGCCGGTCCGGCGGGCTTTTTATCTGGCGTCGCCGCCGGGTCTGCCGCACGCGCCATCGTCCATTCCGTCCGATCTCCATCATGTCCGCCACCTTCGAACGCAAGCTGATCACCCGCGACGCCCTCGTCGCCCTGCGCGCGTCGCTGCCGTCGCCCGTCGTGTTCACCAACGGCGTATTCGACATCCTGCATCGCGGCCACGTCACGTATCTCGCCGACGCGAAAGCGCTCGGCGCGTGCCTGATCGTCGGCGTGAACTGCGATGCGTCGGTGCGCATGCTCGGCAAGGGCGACGACCGGCCGATCAACCGCGAGGACGATCGCGCGGCGCTGCTCGCGGCGCTGGAAAGCGTCGACTGGGTCGTGAAGTTCGAGGAACAGACGCCGGTGTCGCTGATCGAGGCCATCCGTCCGGACATCCTCGTGAAGGGCGGCGACTACGACATGGATGCGCTGCCGGAATCGGCGCTCGTGCGCGGCTGGGGCGGCCGCGCGCTGGCGATTCCGTTCGAGCACGACCGCTCGACCACCGCGTTGCTGAAGAAGGTCCGCGCGCAGCAGTCCTGAGCGCGGGCCGGTGCCGTCAGGGCGCGGATGCCGCGAGCGGCTCGGCCGTGACGGCCGCCGGCGCGATCGGGCCGCCGACGGCGGGCTGGTCGGTCGCCTGCGCCAGCGGCGTCACGCGCAGCGCATCGGGCTGCACCTGCCGCGACAGCACGCCCGGTTCGCGCGGGCCGGCTGCCGGCAGCGGCCCGAACACGCCGCGCGCCACCACGAACGCAAGCATGTTGGCGAGAAAGAGAACAGCGATCAGCCAGCGCAGCATCGTCGAAACTCCTTTTCGTTCAGTCGTTCAGTCGGGCCGGCCGCATGGCCGGCTTTTTCGTCGTTTCCGTGACTGTTCTCAACAGTCAGGCAACCCGTGTGCGGCCTTTGCCTCGCGGGCGGCGGGCCGCTTGCAGCGGCGCGTTCCCCCAACGTTCCCGCGACGAAATCCTGCACCGGCATGCGCCGATACCGTCGGCGAGACGGCGAAGCCGACGTAACTCCGTCAATTCTGCGCTGCCGCTTCCGCGGCAATCAGCGCGAGCCCGGACAGGATCAACGCGTCGTGCCGCGTATGCGGCAGCGTCAGCGCGCGCGCGACCTCGTCCGCCGCGCCGCCTGCCAGCACGAGCCGCACGGGTGCCTGCCATGCATCGGCGAGATCGCGCCACGCGCGTTCGATCAGCCCCGCCTGCGCGTACAGGCAGCCTGCCGACAGCGAACGCGGTGTATCGACCTGAAACGGCTCGGCCTGCGCACCTGCGAGCAGGCCGCTCGCGATGTCGGTGGTGAGCGTCGGCAACTGCGCGGTGTGCGTGCCGAGCGCGCGCATCATCAGCGCCCAGCCCGGCGCGATCAGCCCGCCCGTGAAGCGGCCGTCCGCGCGCAGCGCCTCGAGCGTCGTCGCGGTGCCGAACGTCGCGATCAGCAGGTGCTCGCCCGGAAAGGCTGCATGTGCGCCGATCAGGCCGGCCCAGCGGTCGCTGCCGAGCTGTTCGGGCGTCGTATAGCCGTTCGTCACGCCGCATTGCGCGGGGCGCGAGCGTATCGTCGTGCGCGGCAGGCCGGGCCAGCGCGCGTCGAGCAGCGCGTCGATTCGTGCGGCCACGTCGGCGCCCGCGACGTTCGAGATCCATGCGCCGCGCGGACGCGGCAGGTTCGACCAGTCGGGATCGCCGCCGCCGTCGCGTGCGTGGCCGAACGCGCCGGTCTGGACAAGCGTGCGCTGCGCATCGGCGAGCGCCCACTTGATCCGGCTGTTGCCGGCGTCGATCAGCAGGTACGGCTCGTTCATTGTGCTTCGCGCAGCGACACGTCGCCGGCCGCGATCGCCTGCACGCCGTTCGGCGTGTCGAGCAGCAACTGGCCGGTCGCATCGATACCGGTCGCGATGCCGCGCGCGCGTTCGACGCCCTGTTCGAGCAGCACGACTTCGCGCCCCGCGTACGCGTGCAGCGCGTGCCAGCGCGGCAGGAACGGCGCGAGCCCGTCGGCGCCGAACTGCGCGAGCGCGGGCGTGAGCGCGTTCAGCGACGCGGCGAGCGTATCGGTGAGGTTGGCCGATGCGCACGCGATCGACAGCGCGGCAGGCGGCAGCCCGCTCGCGAGCGTCGCGTCGCGCGCGCGCAGCGCGTCGACCTGCGCGGCGACGGCCTCCGCGCCGCGCACGTTGATGCCGAAGCCGATCACGACGGCGGTCGCGCCGGCGGTGGTCCACACGGTTTCGATCAGGATCCCGGCGAGCTTGCCGACGATGCGCGGCGTGCCGTCGTCGGTGGCCATCAGCAGCAGGTCGTTCGGCCATTTGAGCGCGACGCGCATGCGGGCGTCGAGCGGCAGCGTGGCCAGCCCTTCGGCGAGCGCGACGCCGATCGCGATGCTGAGGCCGCCGAGCGCGTCGACGGCGCGCGGCACGATGCAGCCGACCGAGCACAGCAGCGCGTTGCCGGGCTGCGCGAACCACGGGCGGCCCTGCCGGCCGCGGCCGGCCGTCTGCTCGAACGCGACGCGCACGAGCGGCGCGGGCAATGCGTTCGCGCTGCGCGGCAGCGCCTTGAGCCGCGTCGCGACGTCGGCGTTGGTCGAGCCGGTGGCGGCGACGATGTCGAGCGGCCACGCACGCGGCGCGGCGTCCAGGTGCGCGTCGAGCCGGTTGCGCGCGATGTGCGCGTCGCCGGAATCGGGCGTGTCGGAGGAGGTGGGGGCGTTCATGGTGGCTATTGTAGCGACAGGGGGCGGGGGGCGCGTCGGGAAGCGGGGAGGCGTTTGTCGGGGCGCTTGCTTGGATCGTCGCGGCGCGTTGGCGCGAATTTCGTTGCCGCCAAGCGAAGGCGCCGCGTATTCAAGCGGAAGTGCATCGTCAAGCTAAATGAAGTTCGGCCCGCTCTTGTCGGGAGATGGGAAAAACATAGTCGACTCATATAAATTGATTAGGATTTCGAATTCGTCTGATTGATTCCCTTGTTCTGATTGGGCATTTTGGATGCCAACCATTGACGACGGGGAATCCAGATGAGCAACGGGCAAGAGTCGCCAGCATCTTCTTTTACGGTTATCTGTCGGCTTGCTGCGGAAAGCGGCCGGCGTATCCGGGCTGGCGATAAGACAGTCATCGAATCGGGAACGGTTCGTCTTTATACGGATACGAAGCGTTCGGGCGCGACGTTTCGAGGCGAGGCTGCGTGATTCGTTATTTCCTCGCCAAAGGCGACCGGGGCGGTAACGCCGTGATTACGGAAGGGCTGGAGTTCGTCACATGTTCCAATCCACCCCCGCGCGTGCAGATCGCCACGCTCTACATGAAAACCTACTGCGCGGCTTGCAAACAGGAAGGGTTCATCGCGCCGGAAGGTCCGCGTTTGCCTGGTACGGGGCCCAATGGTCAGCAGTGGGCATTGAGCGGCGATGTCAATGTATGCGGATGTAGTCCGCCTCCCGTCTTTTATGCCGAGCGTGGCATGAAGATGATTCTGACGTCACAAGCTGCAACAGCCGCTGAGAAAAACCGACGAATTGCAGAGGTCGATGAAAAAAAGCATACCGTCGCGACACGATCTGACGCTGCTCCAACCTATGACGAACAGGTGCGCGTCTGCATTGGCACCACGCTGCCGCAGAATTATCCGTATTTGATCGAAATGGCCGATGGGCGCACGATCGCCGGGCGCGTCGATACCAACGGTCGGTTGCCCCGAATCCATACCGAGATCTCCGGGAGTTACCAAATATATTGGGGCGAGGATGCGCTTGCCCACAAGGACTGGACGCCATGCCAAACAGCCCGACAACGGTAAGAACGAACACGACGCTCGATTCAATCAAGGGTGTGCAACTGAGGGCGGTAACATTCAAGGAACTGTGGGACGCCTACCCGTCGGGCAATCCCTATAAGAATCCGGCTTATACCAATCAATGCGCCATTCGCATAAGCGTCACCTTTCACCGCGTTGGCATCGAAATGAAGTCTTTTTCGTCGAAACTGGTCAAGCCGCTTGGTGGTCAGTCGAGCATCGGGCGAATCCTCTTGAATGGAAAAGCAACCGCCACGCGCGCCAACGAACTCGGGGAGTGGCTGAGGCTACAGCCTTTCGCGGGTCTGGGGAGGGCGGAAAACGTCACCGGAGACAATTGGAGGGATAGGGTCAAAGGGCGAACTGGCATCATCATGTTTGACGGCTACTGGACTCGCGACGGGGAGGCAGAGAGAAGTGCAAGCGGCGGACATATTGATCTATGGAACGGCGAAAAACTCACGGGATTCGGTACTGGAATTCGAACCCGCTGGAATATCGTGATTCCAGGATTGTGGTCCGATTTTCGTGTTTCGAAAAAAATCTTGTTCTTTCCGATCAAATGAAATTGTTGGGATCCACCATCGGTGCAATTGCTGGTTCGGTCATGGCCACGCTCGTTTGTTGGGGCGGGTTGTATCTGTTCGGCGTTTTGATTCTTCAGGGGAGAGGCAGTCTGTTCGATACGCACCCGCGAGTCGCCAACCTGTTTTTTACCGGTTGGTTTGTATCTGTGGTTGTGGTCTCGGTAATCGGCGGCTGGCGTGGGTGTGTATGGGGGCGAAACCGGGAAAGAAAAAAGCGGAAAGGGGATTGAGGTGCGCTCACCCATGCCCCGCAACCGATTCCGCCTGACGGCGATCGATGAGCGGGGCGTTAGGTCGTGCGCGTCAGGCCGCCCTTGTCCCGATGGCTCGCGCCAGCCGAGCGAGCCGAAGAACCATCGCATCACGTCGCGACAACCGGATGCTTCAGCGCATACCAATGTGCAATTCGCGTGAGTGTTGCCCTGCATCGTGTCGGTGTCGACATGAAGTCGTTTTCGTCGAAGCTGGTCAGGCCGCTCGGTGGGCAGCCGAGTATTGGGAGAATTCTGATCAAGCCTCAGCTATTCCGATTTCGGGAGATCGAATTCAATCTGGTTTTGGGAGATCGAGTGAAGCGATTCGCGATTACGCTTTCTGGAATCTTCGGGGGCTTGCTATTGACTTGGCTCTACCTTGATGCATACAGCCTTATAAGATGGCCGGAAACTTCAGGCACGCCGGCGCGTGGATGCTACGAGATCGACAAATGCCCGATGTCGTGGTGGCAAGGGCTGCTTTTTTTTACGTACTTGTTTGCGCCAGCGGTGTTCTTCTGCGTTGTCAATGCAATAGCGTATCGGCGTTGGTCATGCAAAAGATGGAGTGCAGCGCTCGGAATCGGGACCATACTCGCGGGTCTGCTTTATCTTGAACCTTACGTGTCCCGTTTGCTTTAGCGCTGCTCGCAATGACGGGGCGATCGTTTACCGGCGCCCCGCCAAACGGCTCAATGTTTTTCCATCGGCTCCAGCGCCTTGATGTCTTCCTCGGACGTCATTTCGCAGGCAAGCAGCGTCCTGCCCTTCAGCGCCGGGCCCTGGCGGGCCGACACGAGAATCAGCGCGCCACCCGGGCCGCGGACCGTCAGCCGGCGCGAATAGCCGACGGACGACGCGCCCAGCAGGTGGCCCTTCTCGGGGGCGAGCTGGTAGTGCTGCGCGAGTTCGCCGGCGACTTCGCCTTCGACGAGCACGCCGATCCCGGTACTGGTGAACACGACGTTCTGCGTCGTGAAGCCGTCCCGGCGGATCGGCTCCGGCAGGCGAAAGACCGCGGCGCCCAGCATCGACTCGTCCGGCTTCGGATCGGTTGCCTTCACGGTGTTGTAGATCGCGTCCATCAGATCCGACGTGAACGGCGGCTTGCAGATCGCGGCGTTGAAAATATCGGGATGGGCGGGCGGTGCGGCGAGCGCGACGAACGGGGCGGCGGCGACGGCGCCGAGGGTGGCGCGAAGCCAGGGCAGGCGATCGGACATGGATGCAGTTCTCTCAGGTTTTGTTGTGAGGCTGCATGTTAAGGCATCGTCACACGCCTATCGACCGACGCGGCTCGACCGGTTGGCGGCATGGCGACCGGCGCGCTCGCCTGCGCCCCGCGATCGGTTCCGTTTCCGGGCGATCGATGCGCGGGCCGTCGGGGCGGGCGCGTCACGCAGCCGCTGAGCGGTCGGTTTGCGCCCGCGTGTGCCGCAGAACCGTCATGGCGCGACAACCGGGTGCTTCAGCGCATGCGCGGTCTCGATCCACTGCGCGTGGAATTCGTCCGCGTCGGGCCGGAGCCCCAGCTCGCCGTTGCGATAGGCCATCGCGAGCGTCTGCACGGCTTCCGGCAACTCGTGTTCGGCGGCCCGGCGATACAGCGCGAGCGCGCGCGCCTCGTCGCGCGGCACGCCGCTGCCGTCGCGGTACGCGTTCGCGAGCATGAAGTCCGCGGCCGGGATGTCCGCGCGCGACGCGACGTCGAACCAGTGCGCGGCCTGCACCGGATCGGCGGCGATGCCGTAGCCGCTGCGATAGATCAGCCCGAGGTAATACGCGGCGGCCGGGTCGCCCTGTTCGGCCGCTTCGCCGAGCAGCGCGCGGGCGCGTGCGTAGTCCTTCGGGATGTCGCCGCTGCCGAGCAGCAGTGCCTTGCCGAGCGCGAGCTGCGCGCGCCGCGCAGCCGGTGCGTCAGCCTTGCCGTTCGCCTGCGCGGCGGTTTCCAGCCAGCCGCGCCCCTCGTCGCGCAGCCCCGGTTCGCGCGCGTCGACGAGCGCGATGCCGAGCGCCGCCTGCGCGGCGCCCGACCCGCGACGCGCGAGCGTGCGCAGTTGCGCGAGCGCGTGCGGCTCGGTGGCCTGCGTGACCATCGCCTGCCACTCGTCGAGCTGCGCGGCGCTCGGCGCGGGGCCTGCGCCGCGCAAGCCGGTCGCGGCTACCACGGCCGCGACGGTCACGGCCGCCGCCGCGAGCAGCGCGGCCGGCGGGAGTTTCGCGCGCAGCAGGCGCCGCGCGGCGGCGGCGAAGCCGGTTTCGGCCGGCCGCATCGTCCGGATCGGTTGCATCGCGTGTCTCATTGCGTGAGGTCGATCTCGTAGGTGGCGAGGTTCTTGCCCGAACCGTCGTCGGCCGCGACCTGCGTGATGCCGGCCAGGCCGGCGGCGGCAGCATCGCCGAGGCGGTTCGGCGCGGACGCGAACTGCACGTGCGCGACCGAACTCGCGAGCTTCGTGAAGCGCCAGCTGCGCTGCGCGCCGTCGGCCGTGCGCGTGATCGCGCCGCGCTTCTTGATGAACGAGATCAGCACGTCGCGGTTCGCGTCCGGCGACGCGAAGATCGTCTTGCTGCCGTCGAGGCCCGGGAAGTTGCCGCCGCCGCTCGCGCGGTAGTTGTTGGTCGCGACGATGAACTGCGCGTTCGGGTCGATCGGCGCGCCCTTGTACGTCAGGTTCCTGATCCGGCTACCGAGCGGCTGGGTGACGTCGATCTCGTATGACAGATCGGCCGACGTGAACATGTCGAAGTTGTAGCCGGGGAAGCTGCTGACGAGCTTCTGCACGGTCGCTTGCGTCGGATCGATCCGGTTGAAGCGCTTCGCGGCGGTTTCGAGCCAGTTCTTCACGTCGGCGCCACTCACCTTCACCGCGTACACGGTGTTCGGATACAGGTACAGGTCGGCCGCGTTGTTGATCGCGAGCGCGCCCGGCGCGACGTCGGTGTAGTCGCTGCCGCCGCCGAAGCCGCTCTTGAACGGCGCGCTGACCGACAGCACCGGCAGCGACGCGTATTGCGGCAGGTTCGCCTGCACGTAGGTCTTCACGTAGTCGGCCTGCGCCTCGTTGACGATCTGGATCGCGCCCGGGTCGCCGACATCGGCGAAGTACGAGTTCATCCGGTAGTCGGTCGAGCCGACCGGCGTCTTCACGTAGTCGATCGTCGCCTGGTGCTCGGCGGCGATCGCCGCGGATACCGTCGGGTCGGCCGCGACGTAGGTCTTGTCGGCGTTCTGGATCGGCCGCGCCTCGACGGTCGTCTGCGACTTGTCGACGCTCCACGTCTTGCCGTCGAACTTCAGGCCGAGCTTGATCACGCCGAGGTGCTTGCCCCAGTAGTTGGCCATCACGGTCGGCACGCCGTTGACGGTGCCCTTGACCTTGTCGACGCCCGGCAGGTTGAACTGCGACACGGTGCTGTTCGCGTCCGGGAACACTTGGTGCGAGTGGCCGATCAGCATAGCGTCGATGCCGGACACGGTCGACAGCCACCAGCTTCCGTTTTCCATCGTCGGCGAATACGCGGAATTGTCGAGGCCACCGTGCGAGATCGCGACGACGAGATCCGCGCCCTTCGCGCGCATCTCGGGAATGTACTTCTCGGCGGCTTCCTTCAGGCCGGTCGTGTAGACCTTGCCGTCGAGCCAGCGCTTGTCCCAGCTCATGATCGCGGGCGGCGTGAAGCCGATGATGCCGATCTTCACGGGTGCGCTTACCGTCTTGCCGTCCGGCGTCGTCGCCGTCACCGTACGGGTCAGGATCGTGTACGGCGTGAACAGCGGCGCGTTGGTCTTCGCGCTGATCACGTTCGCGAGCACCTGCGGGAAGTTCGGTCCCGCGCACTTCTTCTGCTGGGCCGGAGCCGGCAGGCCGTCGACCTCGAACGTGTTGCCGGTCACCTGCGACAGGTACGGCAGCCCGTAGTTGAACTCGTGGTTGCCGATCCCGCCGCCGTCGAATTTCGCGGCGTTCATCACCTTGTAGATCGCCAGCGTCTGGTCGCAGCCGATCGGCTTCACGAGCGCCTGGTAGTCCGACAGCGCGGTGCCCTGGATCGTGTCGCCGTTGTCGAGCAGCAGCGTGTTCGGGTACTGCGCGCGCGCCTGCGCGATCAGCGTCGACACCCGCTCGAAGCCGAGCGAATTGTCGGCGGCGAGCTTGAAATAGTCATACGACAACACGTTGGTGTGCAGGTCGGTCGTTTCGAGCAGCGCGAGCGTGGCCGTCGTGCCGACGGGCGCCTGGGCCTGCGACGGCGGCGGGGCGGTGACGTCGTCGCCGCCGCAGCCGGCGAGGGCAAAGGCCAGGCTGGCGAGCGCGGCGGCGGCCGGTACGCGGCGGCGGGAAAGCGGGGGGAAACGCATCGGTTGTCCTGTTTAGTGTTCTGTTATGGCGAGGTGCGCAACGAAATGGCGGCGCGGGGCGCCGACGGCCTGAGGTGCGGCGCGTGAGAGTATCGAAAGGAAACGTGACGGAAGAATGAAAGGCGATGATGCCGGCAGCGGGCCGCGCTGTGCGGTGGCCTCCGGGCAGGCCCGGGCCGGGCGCTCTCGGCCGGGCGCCCCCGGCCGGGCGCCCCCACCGACATCCTCACGTCGCTGCGCCGGGCGGTTCGCTACAATGGCCGCTGTCATCCTTTTGCAAACAACCTGCCCTTGGACTTCGAGACTCCTCCCGGCCTGTCGGTCGACGCCGGCAGCCAGGGCCAGACGGTGCGCCTGACCGGCCAGTGGACCGCGATCGCGCTTGCGCGCAATCGCGGCGCGGTCGCGCGCCGCGTCGCGAGCATCGGGTCCGGGCGCGTGAGCGAATGGGATCTGTCCGGCATCGAGCGGCTCGACCACGTCGGCGGCCAGGCGCTGTGGCGCGTGTGGGGCCGCAAGCTGCCGGCCGGCGTCGCGCTGAGCGACACGCAGCGCACGATCTTCGAGCGCATCGAGCGGCTCGACAGCGGGCGCGAGGCGCCCGAGCGCGTCGTGCGCGTCGATCCCGTCACGCGGCTCGGCCAGGCGATCTTCACGTTCGGCGAACACCTGCAGGGCGGCATCGCGATGTTCGGCCTCGTGATCCTCGACGCGCTGTCGGTGCTGCGCCGTCCGCAGATCATGCCGTGGAAGGAAACCTCGGCGAACATCTACAGCGCCGGCGCGCAGGCGCTGCCGATCACCGCGCTCGTCGCGTTCCTGATCGGCATCGTGCTCAGCTACCTGTCCGCGCAGCAGCTGCAGATGTTCGGCGCGAACCGCTACATCGTGAACATCCTCGGGCTGTCGGTGATCCGCGAGCTCGGCCCCGTGCTGTCGGCGATCCTCGTCGCGGGCCGCTCGGGCTCGGCGATCACCGCGCAGATCGGCGTGATGCGCGTGACCGAGGAGCTCGACGCGATGCGCGTGATGGGCATCCCGCACGGGCTGCGGCTGGTCCTGCCGCGCGTGCTTGCACTCGGCGTCGCGATGCCGCTGCTCGTGATGTGGACCAACATCATCGCGCTGACGGGCGGCGCGCTCGCCGCGAAGCTCGTGCTCGGGATCGACGTCAACTATTTCGTGCGCTCGCTGCCGGGCGTCGTGCCGATCGCGAACCTGTACATCGGCGTCGGCAAGGGCGTCGTGTTCGGCATGCTGATCGCGCTGGTCGCCTGCCATTTCGGCTTCCGGATCAAGGCGAACTCGCAGAGCCTCGGCGAAGGGACGACCACGTCGGTCGTGTCGTCGATCACGGTCGTGATCCTCGCCGACGCGGTGTTCGCGATCCTGTTCCAGAACGTGGGGCTCGGATGAACGCATCGAACGAATCGGCGGCGGGTGCCGCGCCCGCCCACGCCGCGGCCGTCGGTGTCGCGGCGGTCGGCGCACAGCCGGCCTCTGCGGCGGAGGCCGGCGACCTCGTGATCGAGGTGCGCAACCTGACCAAGCGCTACGGGCGCAACATCATTCACCAGAAGCTCGACTTCGACGTGCGGCGCGGCGAGATCGTGTCGGTCGTCGGCGGCTCGGGCTCCGGCAAGACGACGCTCGTGCGCCAGATCCTCGGCCTCGAGCGACCGACGTCGGGCACGATCAAGGTGTTCGGCGAGGATACCGCGACGATCGACGACGCGAGCGCGCGGATGATGCGCACGCGCTCGGGGATGCTGTTCCAGCAGGGCGCGCTGTTCTCGTCGATGACGGTGTTCGACAACGTCGCGCAGCCGCTGCGAGAGCTCGGCCGCGTGCCGCCGGACCTGCTGCACGACATCGTGATGCTGAAGCTCGAGATGGTCGGGCTGCCGTGCAAGCACGCGTCGAAGATGCCGGCCGCGCTGTCGGGCGGGATGGTGAAGCGGGTCGGCATCGCGCGCGCGATCGCGCTCGAGCCCGAGCTGCTGTTCCTCGACGAGCCGACGGCCGGCCTCGATCCGCAGGCGTCCGACGAGTTCGTCGAGCTGATCGCGACGCTGCACCGCACGCTCGGGCTGACCGTCGTGATGATCACGCACGATCTCGACACGATGGTCGCGCTGTCGACGCGCGTCGCGGTGCTGGCCGACCGCAAGGTGCTGGTCGCCGCGCCGGTCGAGGAGGTCGCGAACGTCGACCATCCGTTCATCCACGAATATTTCCTGGGGCTGCGCGGGCGCCGCGCATTGCAGGCGCTGCCGCCCGAGCGGCGCGCGAAGCTGCCGAAGGCGGCCCTCGAACCGGCGCTGTCGAGCGTCGATCTGTAGGCAAGGCAAGGAGCAAGGAACCCGCGAATGGAAAACAAATCACATGCGTTCTGGGCCGGCCTGTTCACGATCGCGCTGACGCTCGCGATCGCGGGCACCGTGTTCTGGTTCAACGTCGACCGCACCGTGCGCGTGCCGTACGACCTGCTCGCGCGCACCAACGTGACGGGGCTGTTCCCGGACGCGGCCGTGCGCTTTCGCGGTCTCGACGTCGGCAAGGTACAGTCGATCGGTTTCGACCGCACGCACCCGGGCCAGATCCGGATCCGGATTCTCGTCGACCACGACGCGCCGATCACGCAGTCGACCTACGGCAGCCTCGGCTTCCAGGGCGTGACGGGCATCGCGTTCGTGCAGCTCGAGGATACGGGCCGCGACCTGGCGCCGCTGCCGTCGTCGCCGAAGGCGATTGCGCAGATCCCGATGCGGCCGAGCCTGTTCGACCAGATCCAGGAGCGCGGCGACGTGCTGCTGCGGCAGCTCGAACTGGCCGCGAAAAGCGCGAACGCGCTGATGTCGCCCGAGATGCGCGAGCAGTTGCGCGCGACGGCCGAAAGCCTGCAGCACGCGGCCGATGGCGCGACGACGCTGTCGAAGCAACTCGCCCCGGCCGTCGCCGCGCTACCGGAAACGATGCACCAGGTGAACCGCACGATGGCGTCGGCGAACACGCTGCTGCAGCCGAACGGGCCGCTCGTGTCGAACCTGAACAAGGCCGGCACGGCCGCCGAGCAGGTCGGCGTCGCGCTGAACGATCTCAACGCGCGCGTGCAGTACGACACGCTGCCGCGCTTCAATGCGCTGGCCGGCAGCGTCGGCGACGCGTCGCAGCAATTGAAGGACGTCGCCGGTGAACTCGGCCGCAACCCGCGCAGTCTGTTGTTCGGTTCGCCCGGCGCGGCGCCGGGGCCCGGCGAAGCGGGCTTCGTCTGGCCGGGTGCGACGGCCGGGAAGTGAAGCAGGCCGGAAACCCGTCGATCGCCTGGCCGGAAACGGCCGGGCAGTGACGCCCATCGAAACCGGAAACATCATGCAGGAACACGCCATGCCACGAATCCTTGAACGCGCGCTGCGTCCGGCTGCGACCGCGCTCGCCGTGCTGACGCTTGCGCTTGCGGCCGGCTGCGCCGGCAACAGCGCGGTGCTGTCGAATGTCCGCTACGACCTCGGGCCGGCTTCTCCGGTCGTGACGGCCGGTGCGGGCCCCGCGCTGAAGGTGCTCGACGTCGCCGCGCCCGACGCGCTCGATTCGGACAAGTTCGCGTACCGCCTCGCGTACGCGGATGCGCAACACGTGGCCGTCTATCGCGACAGCCGCTGGACCGCACCGCCCGCGCAACTGCTCACGCAGCGGCTGCGCGGCGCGCTGTCGTCGCGCGGCACGGTGCTCGAAGGGTCCGACGGCGTGCGCGCGCCGACCCTCAAGGTCGACCTGAACGAATTCGAGCAGGTGTTCGACGGGCAGTCGCAAAGCCACGGCGCCGTCACCGCGCGCGCGACGCTGACGCTCGACGGCAAGGTGCTCGGCCAGCGCACGTTCGTCGCGCGCGCGCCGTCGAGCACGCCCGACGCGGCCGGCGGCGCGCGTGCGCTCGCGACGGCGAGCGACGAGCTCGTGTCGCAGATCGCCGCGTGGGTCGGCATGCAGGCGTACGCGGGCACGCCGTGACGCACGCCGCGCAGCCGCGATGAACGCGACCGGCCCGCATCGCGAATCGCCGCTCGCGCGGCAGGCCTTTGCCGCCTACGCGGCGCTTATCGTCTACGCGTCGCTGTATCCGTTCGAAGGCTGGGTGTCGCTCGGCATCGGGCCGTTCGACTACCTGTTCGCGCCGATGCAGCGCTACGTGACCGCGTTCGACGTGGTCACGAACGTGCTCGGCTATTTGCCGTTCGGCGCGCTCGGCGTGCTTGCGCTGCACCCGCGCTGGCGCGGGGTTGCCGCGACGCTGATCGCGGGCGCGCTCGGCGTGCTGCTGTCGGGCTCGATGGAGGCGCTGCAGACCTACCTGCCGACGCGCATCGCGTCGAATCTCGATCTCGCGGCCAACGCGCTCGGCGCGCTGCTGGGCGCGGCGCTCGTCGCGCCGGCCACCGGTGCGCTGCTCGACCGCGGCGCGCTGCGCCGGCTGCGCTTCGCGTGGTTCGAGGCCGATGGCGCGACGCCGCTGCTGCTGGCCGTGCTGTGGCCGTTCGCGATCCTGTTTCCGTCGCCGTTCCTGTTCGGCATCGGCGACTGGCCGGCCGCGCTGTGGGAGCGCGCCGACGCGTCGATGCAGGACACGCTGCTCGCTTGGCTGCCGGCCGCGTGGCACGTGAGCGAATGGCCCGAGCGCGTCGACGGCTGGCTGTCCGATTCCGCGTGGGAGGCCGCGCTCGGCGGGCTGATGCTGTTCGCCGTGCTGGCGATCGCGTCGCTCGCGATGCGGCCGAGTGCGCCGCGCATCCGGCTGCTGATCGCATTCGTCGCCGCGACGCTCGTGCTGAAGGCGGCCGCGACGTTCATGCAGTCGGCCACCGGCCTCGTCGTCGTGTGGGCGACGCCCGGCGCGCGGCTCGGCATCGAGCTCGGCTTCGCGGCCGCGCTCGTCGCGCTGCACGTGCCGGCGACCTGGCGCGCGACGCTGGCGGCACTCGCGCTACTGGCCGGCGTGGCGCTCGTCAACCTGCTGCCGGTCAATCCGTTCTTCGACTTCACGCTGTCGGGCTGGCGGCAGGGCCGCTACGTGCACTTCAACAGCATCGCGCGCTGGCTCGCGTGGATCTGGCCGTACGCGGCGCTGATCTGGCTCGGCCAGCGCGTCGAGCGCGCGTGGCTGCCGGCCGCGGTGCGCCGCTGACGGTGCAGGCCGGGCAGCGCAGTCCCGGCCGCATCGCGGGCAGCGGCGCGCGCCGGTCGCTATAATCGTCCGGACCATCATCCGTTGCACCGCGCAACGGCTATCGCCCCTCTTTCCGCCCGGCATCGCGCCGGGCCGCTCGTCACCATCATGGATTCCTACTACCAGCACCACGTCTTCTTCTGCCTGAACCAGCGCGAACCGGGCGCCGAGCGGCCGAGCTGCGCGCAATGCGACGCGCAGACCATGCAGGAATACGCGAAAAAGCGCGTGAAGGAACTCGGCCTCGCGGGGCCCGGCAAGGTTCGCATCAACAAGGCCGGCTGCCTCGACCGCTGCGAGGAAGGGCCCGTGATGGTCGTGTACCCGGAAGGCACGTGGTACACGTACGTCGACCAGGCCGACATCGACGAGATCGTCGAATCGCACCTGCGCGACGGCAAGGTCGTCGATCGCCTGAAGATCTGAGCGGGCCGGCCGAATGAACGTTCATACGCAGAAATCGCTGATCGCGGGCCCGGTCGGGCAGATCGAAATCGCGGTCGACCTGCCCGACGCCGTGCGCGAAGGCAGCGCCGCGCCGCGCGGCATCGCGCTCGTCGCGCATCCGCATCCGCTGTTCGGCGGCACGATGGACAACAAGGTCGCGCAGACCCTGGCGCGCACGCTCGTGCAGCTCGACTACGTCGTCTACCGGTCGAACTTCCGCGGCGTCGGCGCGACCGAAGGCGTGCACGACAACGGCACCGGCGAGGCCGACGACCTGCTCGCGGTGCTCGCCCACATGCGCGCGCAGCCCGCGTATGCGGACCTGCCGCTCGTGCTCGCGGGCTTCTCGTTCGGCACCTTCGTGCTGTCGCATGTCGCGAAGCGGCTGCGCGACGCGGGCGTGCCGATCGAGCGGATGGTGTTCGTCGGCACGGCCGCAAGCCGCTGGCAGGTGGCCGACGTGCCGGAGAACACGCTCGTGATCCACGGCGAAACCGACGACACGGTGCCGATCGCGTCGGTGTACGACTGGGCGCGGCCGCAGGAGCTGCCGGTCGTCGTGATCCCCGGCGCCGAGCATTTCCTCCATCGCAAGCTGCATGTGCTGAAGCGCATCATCGTCGACGCGTGGCGCTAGCCGGCACGCGGGGGCTGGCGTAACGGCCGGCGGCTCGCGTTGCGCACCGGCACCCGCCGAATGCGCGATCGACCACACGACATCGCGCCGCACCGCGCGCAACCGGACTTGCACACCGCCTGCGCGCGCCTTTCGCGCGGCTTCGGGCGATTTCCCGCAGCGTGCCCGCGCTATCCTCCTGAAGCCGGTGTGCGGCCGTCCTGCGATCGTGCGGTGTTCGGCGCAAATCGGCACCGACGTGCTGCGCCTTCGGGCGCCGTGGCGGCGCTGCAAATTCTCGCGATGCCGCCGGATATCGCCGCGGTTTGCGCGTTGCCGCGAGCACGATTGCGCCGGCACGTCGACACCGCGTGGCACGGGACGCGACACCAGGTTCGCGAAAACGCCGTTCGCGGCCACGTATAATGGCCGCATTTCGCGTCGCCCGCGGCCCGGCTGGGCGCATGCGGCGCTCGTTTCGCCGCCTGTCCGCCCGCTCGCGACGGCCGCGAACCGAACGCGTCCGCACGAGTCCAACCGGCGCGTTTCGCGTCGCCCGACGATGTCGGGCGAGTGCCCGAAACGCCCGCCGCCTTGCCGTTCAACCCTGCGCGTTTCGCACCGCACTTTCTGCCATCAGCCTGAATCGATCATGCGTCTGTCTCCCCAAGGCCTCAAGTCCCTCGCTTCCTCCATCGCCTTCGGCACCGCCGCGCGCAACGTCGCGCTCGGCGTGATGCTGCCCGTCGCGCTCGCGTCGACGATCGTCGTCGCCGAGGCGAAGCCGGCCGCCAAGGCCAAGGCCGCGCATGCGGCGCCGGCCGCCGCTGCCGAGCAGTTCACCGGCGCGCCCGCAGTCTACATGCCGGGCGCGGTGCCGCCGCCGGGCGTGAATGCGCGTTCGTGGGTGCTCGTCGACGCGACGAGCAACACGGTGCTCGCATCGGGCAATGCGGACGAGCGCGTCGAGCCCGCGTCGCTGACGAAGCTGATGACGGCCTACCTCGTGTTCGAGGCGCTCGACAAGAAGAAGATCTCGATGGAGCAGATCGTCACGCCGAGCGACGCGGTGCGCCGCGTCGGCCGCGACGAGTCGCGCATGTTCATCGAGGCGAACAAGCCGGTGTCCGTGCACGACCTCGTGTACGGGATGATCATCCAGTCGGGCAACGACGCCGCGATCGCGCTGGCCGAACTCGTCGGCGGCAGCGAAGGGCAGTTCGTCACGCTGATGAACGACGAGGCACAGCGCCTCGGCATGAAGGGCACGCACTTCGCCGACGTGAACGGCATGCCCGACCCGAACCACTACACGACGGCCGGCGACCTCGCGAAGCTGTCCGCGCACCTGATCCGCGATTTTCCGCAGTACTACGGCATCTTCTCGGAGAAGGAATTCAAGTACAACAACATCCGCCAGGGCAACCGCAACCGTCTGCTGTGGCTCGACCCGACGGTCGACGGCCTGAAGACGGGCCATACGCAGGCGGCCGGCTACTGCCTGATCGCGTCGGCCAAGCGCGCGATTCCGGGTGTCGACGGCCAGCGCCGCCTGGTGTCGGTGATGATGGGCGAGCAGAAGGAAGGCGAGCGCACGCAGGACAGCATGAAGATGCTGAACTACGGCTATAGCGCGTTCGATTCGGTGCGCCTGTTCAAGGGCGGCCAGGCGATCTCGACGCCGCGCATCTACAAGGGCAAGGCGAACACCGTGCAGGTCGGCGTGAAGGGCGACCAGTGGGCGACCGTGCCGCGCGGCCTCGGCGACAAGGTCAAGACGGAAGTCGACGTCAACGCGCCGCTGATCGCGCCGCTCGCGGAAGGCCAGCAGGTCGGCACCGTGAAGATCGTCGCCGACGGCAAGACGCTGTCCGAATTCCCGGTCGTCGCGCTGCAGGCCGTGCCGGAAGCCGGTATCTTCGGCCGTATCTGGGACTCGATCCTGCTGATGTTCAGCAAGAAGAAGTAAGCGAGACGGGCCTTTGTTTTTACGACTTCATCCCCATCTGTCATAACCATGAGCCAAGCCGAATTCGAACCGATCGTCTACCTCAGCGTCTCGTCGCAGGAGGAACTGGTGCCGCTGTCCGAAGCCCGTGTCCCGGTGCTCGACCGCGGGTTCATCTTCGGCGACGGCGTGTATGAAGTCGTCCCCGTTTATGCGCACGACGGCGCGCACGTGCCGTTCCGGATCGAGCAGCATCTGGAGCGGCTCGCGCGCAGCCTGAAGAAGATCGGCATCGACAACCCGCACGACGCCGCTGGCTGGCGCGCGCTGATCGAGCGCGTCGTCGCGGTGAATGCCGAAGGCCTCGGCGACGGCAACGCGCTCGTCTACCTGCAGGTGACGCGCGGCGTCGCGAAGCGCGGCCATGCGTTCCCGGCGAACGCGGTGCCGACGGTGTTCGCGATGACGAGCCCGCTGCGCCTGCCGTCGGAAGAAGAGCGCGCGAAGGGCGTGCGTTGCGTGACGGCCGAGGATCGCCGCTGGCTGCATTGCGACATCAAGTCGATCTCGCTGCTCGGCAACGTGCTGATGGCGCAGCATGCGGCGGAACGCGATGCGTTCGAGACGCTGCAACTGCGCGACGGCTACCTGACCGAAGGCTCGTCGTCGAACGTGTGGGTCGTGAAGAATGGCGAGCTGCTCGCGCCGCCGCGCAGCAACAAGATCCTCGAGGGGATCCGCTACGCGCTGGTCGAGGAGCTGGCCGACGAATGCAGGATTCCGTTCGTCGCGCGCGAGATCAGCGAAGCGGAGTTGCGCGCGGCCGACGAGATCATGATCACGTCGGCCACGAAGGAAGTGCTGCCTGTCACGTCGCTCGACGATCTGCCCGTGCAGGGCGGCAAGCCGGGCCCCGTGTTCGCGGCGCTGTACGACGCGTACCAGCGTGCGAAGGCACGCGAGTTTGAACAGTTTGACCTAACCCGGAGAAAATGATGAGCGAACCGACCAAAACCGTCGAGGTCACCGGCGCGATCGAGACCCGGAAGGAGTCGCTGCTGGAGTTCCCGTGCGATTTCCCGATCAAGATCATGGGCAAGGCGCACCCCGAATTCAAGGACACGATCTTCAAGGTCGTCGCCGTTCACGACAACGAGATCGATGTCGAGAAGATCGAGGAGCGCGCGTCGAGCGGCGGCAATTACACGGGCCTCACGATCACCGTGCGCGCGACGAGCCAGGAACAGCTCGACAATATCTACCGCGCACTGACCGGCCATCCGATGGTCAAGGTCGTACTCTAAGCGCCTTCCATCCTCCTTCCTGCGCGCACTCGGCGGGGGTCTTCCCCGCCGCGCGCCGCGCGTCCAGCTCGTCGCACAGCCGCTTGTATTCGGCGACTTCCTCGAGCAGCCAGGTCCTGAACGCCTGCACGCGCGGCGTGTTCAGCAGCGGCGGCGGACACACGAAAAAATAGTGCCACGGGCTCGGCCCGTCGATGTCGAACAGGCGCACGATGCGCCCGTCCAGCAGGTCGTGCACCGCGAGCGAGCGGCGCACGAGCGCGATGCCCTGGCCGTCGATCGCGGCCAGCAGCAGGTTCGACGAATCCTGGTACAGAATCCCCCGCTTCGGCTCGGTCAGCGTATCGAGCCCGGCCGCGTCGAACCACGGCCGCCACAGCTCGTCGTCCGAGCGCAGCAGGTTGTAGTGCGCGAGATCGGCGGGCGTCTGCGGCAGCTTGCCGCCGTTCAGCGTCGGCGCGCACGCCGGAAAGAACACTTCCTCGAACAGCGGCTCGACGTGCAGCCCCGGGTAGCTGCCGAAGCCGAAGCGGATCGCGAGATCGACGTCGTCGCGCGCGAAATCGGTGAGCGAGTTGGTCGACTGCAGCTCGACGTCGATTTCCGGATGCCGCTCGATGAACGTGCCGATGCGTGGCGTGATGAAGCGCGCGGCGAACGACGACAGCATCGACACCACGAGCCGCCGGTCGCGGTCGCTCGCGCGCACGTCGCGCGTCGCGTCGGCGATCACCATCAGCGCGGTGCGGATCTGCTGCGCGTAGCGCATGCCGGCGTCGGTCAGGCACAGTCGCTTGCCGTTGCGCGTGAAAAGCTGCACGCCGAGCTCCTCCTCGAGCGCACGCACCTGGTGGCTGACCGCGCCGTGCGTGACGTACAGCTCGTCGGCGGCGCGCGAGAAATTCTCGTGACGGGCGGCGGCTTCGAACGCGCGAATCGCGTTCAATGCAGGCAGCTGGCGGAGGTCCATTTGCTAATTTTCCTCACATCGACGTGAAAATTGGTCGTTTTGTCGGATGCCTTGAAGTGACTACGATTGTAGCCATCGAAGCACTTATTGGCGGAGTCGATCATGCAAGAAATTTCCTCAAGCATCACGTTCGAAATCCCCGTTGGCGAAACCGTGCCGATGAAGGTGCAACGCAGCACGCGGCTGATCGTCCAGTGCGGGCCGGTCTGGGCGACGCGCAGCAACGACGTCGACGACTACTTCCTGGTCGACGGCGAGACGCTGAAGCTGCGCCGCGGCGAGCGGCTGTGGCTCAGCGCGGAAGGCCGGGAGGGCGCGTGCGTCGCGTTCTCGGTGTCGCGGCCGCCCAAGGAAGTCGCGCTCGGCGGGCTGGCACGGCTGCGCGAACGTGTCACCGCGCTGCTCCACGACGGATGGCGCACGGTTTGACCGCCATTTCCTCCGACGGATACTGACGATCCGTCCCTTTCCCCGGCCGGCGAGACCCATGGGTTTTCGGTAAACTACCGCCCATGTCCGTTTCGCCGGTTTCCATCGTGTCCACGCCTGTCGCCGTTTCCGCATCGCCTGCCGAATCGCCGGATCACCCGGTCACCGTGCGCTGGCGGGGCGTCGAGGCCTACGAGACGAGCTTCGACGCGATGCGCGCGTTCACCGACACGCGCACGGCCGACACCGGCGACGAGCTCTGGGTGGTCGAGCATCCGCCCGTCTACACGCTCGGCCAGGCGGGCGACCCGGCCCACCTGCTGGTGGCCGACAGCGGCGTGCCGCTTGTGAAGGTCGACCGCGGCGGGCAAATCACTTATCACGGCCCCGGCCAGATCGTCGTCTACCTGCTGCTGGATTTGCGCCGGCGCAAGCTGATGGTGCGCACGCTCGTGACGAAGATCGAGGAGGCCGTGATCGAAACCCTCGCGGCGTATAATCTCGCTTCGGTCCGCAAGGCGGGCGCGCCGGGGATCTATGTGGCATCCGGCGTGCACGAAGGCGCGAAAATCGCGGCCCTCGGCCTGAAGATCCGCAACGGCTGCAGCTATCACGGGCTGAGCCTGAACGTGAAGATGGATCTGCGCCCGTTTCTTGCGATCAACCCGTGCGGCTATGCCGGACTGGAAACCGTCGACATGGCGAGCCTCGAGGTTGCCGCCGACTGGAACGACGTCGCCCACACGCTGGTGCGCCGTCTGATCGCCAACCTCGATGGCGCATCCGCGGCCGCCGACAAGCCGCAGGCACTGGAACAATCGAATGACTGACGTTACCGCTTCTCCCGCACCGGCCGATTCGGCCGCGACCGCTGCCTACGATCCGACTGCCAAGCAGAAGGCGCAGGCGAAGACGGCGCGCATCCCGATCAAGGTCATTCCGATCGAGAAGCTGAAGAAGCCCGAGTGGATCCGCGTGAAGGCGGCCACCGGCAATTCGCGCTTCAACGAGATCAAGACGATCCTGCGCGAGCACAACCTGCATACGGTGTGTGAGGAAGCGAGCTGCCCGAACATCGGCGAATGCTTCGGCAAGGGCACTGCGACGTTCATGATCATGGGCGACAAGTGCACGCGCCGCTGCCCGTTCTGCGACGTCGGCCACGGCCGCCCCGATCCGCTCGACACCGACGAGCCGAAGAACCTCGCGCGCACGATCGCCGCGCTGAAGCTCAAGTACGTGGTGATCACGAGCGTCGACCGCGACGACCTGCGCGACGGCGGCGCCGGCCACTTCGTCGAATGCATCCGCGAAGTGCGCGAGCAGTCGCCGGAAACGCGCATCGAGATCCTGACGCCGGACTTCCGCGGCCGTCTCGACCGCGCGATCTCGATCCTGAACGCCGCGCCGCCCGACGTGATGAACCACAACCTCGAAACGGTGCCGCGTCTGTACAAGGAAGCGCGCCCGGGTTCGGACTACGCGCACTCGCTGAAGCTCTTGAAGGACTTCAAGGCGCTGCATCCGGACGTCGCGACGAAGTCGGGCCTGATGGTCGGCCTCGGCGAGACCGAAGAGGAAATCCTGCAGGTGATGCGCGACCTGCGTGCGCACGATGTCGACATGCTGACGATCGGCCAGTACCTGCAGCCGTCCGAGCACCACCTGCCGGTGCGGGCGTACGTGCATCCGGATACGTTCAAGATGTACGAGGAAGAGGCATACAAGATGGGCTTCACGCACGCGGCCGTCGGCGCGATGGTGCGTTCGAGCTATCACGCCGATTTGCAGGCGCATGGGGCCGGGGTGGTTTGATTTGCTCGCTGAGCTGAACGAAAAAACCGCGGCGCGTTTTTTTCGTTCAGTTTTTCTCGATATCCCGCAAAGCTGCGGTTTTTGGCGGCCCAGGCATCAAATAATCAGGTACGAGAAAATGTCACGCGTTTCACGAACGTGCCAGAAATGCTTTGACCCGATTCATTGCCTCGGAGCAGTCTTTTTCTCTAAACAGGCGCGACGCCATTTGGACTGGGTCACCGAAGAAGAAGCGTTCATATAGGATTTGGCGCCCGCCAAATGCCGAGATCGCCGTGTCCCAAGCCAACCGGTACAGCGCGATCCGATCGTAGGCATCCATGCGGGCTGCCTCGTAATAGCGTCTGATGTCTGCGGCAAGCGGCCCGTCGAGAGATATCGTGGACGGCATCGAAACGAGGCCACTGGCTCCGAGTTGCTGAATGATCTCGACCATTCTGGGATAGAGGCGAGGATACAGATTTCTAGCAGCGTCGAGTGGATCCCAGGCCGGAACGAGCATCCCGAAGGCATTGTTGTGGGCGCCGGCTTCGGCTGCATGCCTGAAGGCCTTCAAGGTTTCAAGATTGACCCAGACTTCCGCCATTTTTTCATGAACGTGCTGAAATTTTTCCAGCCCGGATCCTTCGATCATCAGGGAGACTAGGCCGAGGAGAAACTCGGTTTTGACGATATTCTTGCAAACTACTTGGTAAGCCATGTGTGCGGTTGCACCGGTGGCCATATAGGCCATATTGCAAATATCGATATCTCGATAGCAAAAGACACGTTCCCACGGAACAAACACGTCATCAAAGATAGCGATCGCATCCATTTCCTCGAATCGGGCGCTAAGCGGGTGATTCGCCGCGCCGAATCCGTAATCTACCGAGTCGCGGCAGACGAAGCGCAGGCCGGGCGTCGCGGTCGGGAGTGCACAGCCAAATGCGTATGACTTTGATCGATCAGAATGATCCATCAAGCGCGCGGGAAAGAGTGCAATCTCGTCGGCGAATGGAAGAGTCGCGAGCAGACGTGCGCCGCGTATTACGATACCGTCATCACGTTCCTCGCTCACGTGAGTGGCAACCGCCGCATCAACCTGGAGCGCTGGGCCGACTAGGCGGTCAGGACGAGGATTGAGCAGTGTGTGAGTCAGCGATAGGTCGTTTTCACGAATGAAATCATGGTATCGGATGGCGTTTGCGCTATATGCTCGATCGGAAGTGCCGAACAAGGCTGCACTTCCCGAGAAAGAGGATACTGCGCGATTCAGATACGCGGGCTCGCGCCCGAGCATCCCCATACTGTATTGGGCGCTATGCTGAAGGGCGTTGCCAAGCGAAACGAGGTCTGAGGGACTGTGGGGAATGCCGAACGAGCGATTGACCATCGTACCCTGGGGGCCCGTCTCGAGCAGGATATCCTCAGCGTTCCATTGGTAATCGTAGAGCCCAGCCAAGGTTGCCACCCCATTCTTGAACGCTGGATCGACGGTAACGTCGGTGACCCGCGCACCGCGATGCCAGATTTCGGCAGGATGTTTACGCAAGCGCTCGATAACATCGGCGCCATGTCGAGCGCCAGTGAATTGGAGGTTTGTCGTTGGAGAGTCATTCATATTTATCGGGGCAAGGTAAATTGATTGCAGGAAGCGTGGGCGCGTGACTATTCGTGATTTGGTTGATCTGTTGGCATTCCGCTTTATCGATCCTTTTCGTCATAGCAAAGCGCTGCTATCTGCCATCGATCGTCGCAGATTAACCAGAGTTCTAGAAAATCAAACGTGGTAAGTATTCTTCCGTCACGTCGCATTGAACCAGTTCCGGAAAACGACGCCCATTGTTTTTCTTCGGAAATCTTCGTGGTTTCGTCGTGAACGTATAGGCCGAAATTGCGCCAAGTTTGCTCGAGCAGGTGCCGCTGTATATAGGATATTTGTTGAGATTTCGTCAGTATTCGATTTCCTCGTTTTACGAAGAAATGAGAATTTTCCACGAAATTAAGCTGATCGACATCGCCGTTCATGTAGGCGTCGATCCAAACGTCCCTCATTTGCAATAAACTGTATCTGAGCTTCATGAGCCTTCGCTGGATTGATTTTTTTGGTTGGATTATAGATGTTTGGTGCCGACTTGATAATTCGGGAGGGTGAATGTTGGGCGTCGTCTATTGTGAATTTTGATAGCGTTTTTCATGCACTCTTCGAGATCAATTTCTCGGATTGCATTGATTATATTTTCTCGGAAAATATAAAAATCAGGCGAGTCCGAGTTGAAATTGATGGTGCCACGGAAAATGTCGCTAAGTCCAAGTTGATTGGCTATGGCGTGAACGATATCCAATTTTCTCGGAAAATCAAGGCCAAATGTTATATGTAATGAATGGGGTGAGATGGTTTGGACGTTGTGCCAGTAGCCGGAAGGGAGATATAGACTGGATCCCGTTGGTAGGTTTTCCAGGAGATCAGGCGAGCCGGTTGGCGGATCGAGATAGAAGCTCTTGTCCCCTCTGTTTGGTGAGGTGTACGTCGGATTATAGATGTGCCAACGCTTTGTACCGGACAACTGCACTGAAATGATATCGTGGTCGTCAAAATGGCATCCGAAGCTTGTCCCGGATTGAGCGGAGATATAGAGATTCGCCCACGACTGGCATTTCAGGGTGTGTTCGATTTCAGTGGTCAATGCCAAGACGGATGGAAGGTAATCCTGGCATCCGTCGATGATGATGGTGCAACCGTCATCCAGTGCACGATACAAAAGATCGGGCATGATTGTCGCGAACCTACCGCCACGCGGATTCGTGCCGTATCTTAGAAATCCGCAGTATCCGCGTGGATATTCCATGTCAGCACTGCTAATTCTAATTCTGGGGTAGTCGAGCAATCCGCTTTCTAGGAGAGCGTTTACGGTGCTCCAATTAGGTAAGTTTTGATGCGTCACGGGACCAAGCAGATGCGGGTGAGTATGCAGCACGTGCTTGGTGAAGAATTCGAGATCGAAATTCGAGAAGAGAGTTTTATTCACGAATAATCTCCAGCTTTTTTAGATCGGAATTTGCCGCGAGGACGAAGGCATTGACCGGAATATTCGAGGTTCCGAACAATTGGTGAGGATCCTGATGCAGAATGATGAGGATGTAGACGCGATTCGACAAATCCGAAATTAGCGAGGCCAAGCTGGTCACGCCGGCAGTGTCCAATCCCGCAAACGGCTCGTCGAGGATGATCAGGTCTGCGTTTTGCAAGAGCGCTCTGGCGACTCCTAGTCGCTGCCGTTCGCCTCCGGATAGTAGCGCTCCTTTTTCACCGACGACAAAGTCGAGACCATCGGTGGTGCAAAATTTACTTAGTCCGACAGACGATAGCGTTGATATCAATTCATTGTCGTGGGCATCGGGATTGCCGTAGAGCAGATTGTTGCGGACGGATTCATTGAAAATGATGCTTTCTTGCGATGTGGAGGAAATCGACTGGAGCAAGGAATCGCGCTCAACAGACGACATGTCGATACCGCATAGAAAAATCTTCGAGGCAGGAGGAGTGATTTCACCTCTCATGATACGCGCGAGCGTGCTTTTGCCGATCCCACTGTCCCCTCTCATCGAGTTGACGTGGCCTTTTAGAATGACGATATCACCCGTAACTGGATACGATTGCCTGTTTCTATAGTCAAATAAAATGAGATTTTGGATTTTGTAGTGAACATGTTCTGTTGTTCGAATATTGATTGCGACCAGCTCGTGCTGCGCTACATTCGCTTGAGTGAGTGCATCCGATATTCGCTCAATATCAATTTTGGCGTGCAGGATGTTTCTGTAGTTGAATCCGAGTGAATTGATCTGTGAAATCATATGAGCTAATCCAGTGGAGAGCATGATCGTGGTACCTATGCTTCCGATTTCATCACCTTCGAACCACGAGAGCGCGACGTACGCCATGCCCCCGCAAAGTACGGCTGCCCAGATGCTGTCTTTCAGGAGATCCTTTGAGTGACCAAACCGTTTTTTTGCCAACATCGTCAAGAGCATCGAATGTTTACGAATGCGCACCGAGATTGCCTCGGGTGAAATCGGTGCGGCATTGATGAAACTGTCATGCATGAAGGCAGAGCACGCCGCATCCGCTTCGGAGATGCTTCGAATGATCGGCACGCGAGTACGAGTAACTTTGATGATGTAGATCGAATAAATCGCGCCGCATAGTACGAGTGCCAGACTCGCACTTGGTCCAATCAAGAAAAGAGTGAGCGCTATGATCGAAATAAACTCGAAAGTGATGGATAGCGTGGAGCGCAACGTATTATTCAGAAACGAGCGGACTGACCCGATGGCATCTTGAAGTCTCTTCTGCAACTCTCCGGAGTTTTTTTGCCTTGACGAACTGGCGTCCAGATTGATGACGTGCTTGTACCATGCGTCTCTAATGTCATTTTCCAATCTCGCCGCAAGGATGTTGGACGAGAATGTCGTGATTCCGCCGCAGATGGGAAGCAGCAGACGTTGAGTCGAGAAAAGCAATGCGAATAAGTAGATACCTTGCGTGCTGTTGCTTTGAATGCTTTCCGTTAGCCATTTCAAAAGTGCACCCAAAGAGGTATTGAGTGCTGAAGTAGCGGCAGATGCGACGAAAATAACGAAAAGCAAGCCACGATATCGATTTATCAACAATGGCAGGCGAGACGCATGTTTAGTGTGTCTGTTCAAGATAGGTGCAATGGAAGGATTGCTGGTCAGGGGAGGCGTCATGAACGAGACGTGGCACCATGCAGTTGTGCCGGTGGACAATGAATGGCGCCGTCGCTTATGACTTGCCAGATCCGGATGGTCTGTCCATGACGCGTATCGAAGTCGTGATCGATGATTCGTCGATCAGGAATACAAACTCTTGTTCGAGTTGCATGAGCAATAGACTCCGCAACCGTGCCCACCACAGTACATGGATGGATTCTGTCGCTGGATGATTCCTTCGATCAGTTCAGTCGGCGTCAAGGATCTTGCTGCTTCGGGATCCATTGGCGATCCGATGTGAACAAGATCTTCGTGGTAAACAGGGCGTTGGAGGGTGTTGAGTTTTTGTAGCGAATAGGAGTTGCCGAATTCGACATACCATTTTCTTACGGTTTCGATACCGAAGGTCTCGTGGATGATGTCGATTTGCTGCTGAAGCCGAATCCGCTTGTATTCGGACAGGCTGATCCCGTGAGATGAGAGATCTCTGATTTTCTCGATGAGATGCGCTCTACAGAAGGGGATGTGATGTAGCATCCTCCCGAAAAATGCATCGCAGAACTCGGAGTATTCTTTGGTGAAAAGAATAAAGGTGTGCCACATCTTATCGATGATGAGGACAGACTCGTCGATTTCGAAGGTGATGCAGCGTCTCTGTGCATGATCCGCTAGGAAAAGGAATTTCTTGGTTTCCTCAAAGATGTCGCTGGCGGCTTGCTCGCTTACACTCCATTTATCCCGAAATTTTTTGACGACGTCATCGTTTCGGTATTTGGCGAGTTCTGCCGGAAAGCAGAAAGGCGTACTGTCTGAATTAGAAGGCGAAGCGGATTGATATATCTGAGTTGCATTTTCCATGGTTCCTCGCGATGTTGCGGTGCATGCACCTTTGTGAGTGATTTTTATCGATCCGAGTGTCAAACGATTTTTCGTTTGATATGGAAAGCTAACGTTTACTTTGTCGAATTGATATGAGACTTGTACGAAATGTTATCTGGTTGGAAGGGGCGCGTGTCTGGCGATACGCGAACTGGATTGGTGATTCAACTAAGCCATTCGATCTGGAAAACTAGATCTTCGTCGAGAATCTGAAATCTAGTTTCAAATTCTATGGTGAAGGCCCCACGGAGAATCTACATTCTGGTTTGTCTCGCCTGTCATTGTGTTCTCATTTGTTGCCCTCGCATGCGGGGGCGACGCTCGAGGTCGGTCGACGTGATACAAAGGGATGTACGGCGCTAGTATCCACACGCGTTTGAGACAGTTGCCGAGACACCCGCGATTGTTTCTGTCGTCGCTTCGTAGGCGAACTGTGATCACATGTCTCCACACACTGATCGCCGCTCAATCGACGATTAAATTCAATAGAGCATGAAAAGCAAAGCTCGAGCGGCATCGATAGCTTCGCAGGATAAGTTCGCTCCCGCCGCGCGCAAAGCTCCTATAGTCGGCTCTCCCGCAGCAAAGTCCGCATTTCGAAGGAGAGCCGCATGTCCCGTTTCAGCTTCATCCGCCGCGCCGTCGTTGCGCTGACCGCCTTTGCCGCGTTCGGCGCGGCGCACGCCGAATCGCGCGAAGTCGTGATCGCGTACCAGGACATGGTCGTGCCGTGGCGCTACGCGCAGGCGAGCGGTGAAGTCGAAAAGGCGACCGGCTACAAGGTAACGTTTCGCAAGCTCGACAGCGGCGCCGACGTGATCCGCGCGCTCGCGTCGGGCTCCGTGCAGCTCGGCGAAGCCGGGTCGAGCCCGATCGCGGCCGGACTGTCGCAGGGGCTCGACATTTCGCTGTTCTGGGTACTCGACAACATCAACGATGCCGAGGCGCTCGTCGCGCGCAACGGCTCGGGCGTCACCAGCATCGCGGCGCTGAAGGGCAGGAAGATCGGCGTGCCGTTCGTGTCGACGTCGCATTTCCATACGCTCGTCGCGCTGCAGGCCGCGGGCGTCAATCCGAACGACGTGAAGATCGTCAACCTGCGTCCGCCCGAAGTCGCGGCCGCGTGGGCGCGCGGCGACATCGACGCGACCTATATCTGGGATCCCGTGCTGGCGAAGGTCAAGCAGTCGGGCACCGTGCTGACGACGTCGGGCCAGGTTGCGAAAGAAAGCGGCAAGGCCACCTTCGACGGCTTCGTCGTGAGCCGCAAGTTCGCGCGCGAGAACCCCGAGTTCGTCACGCGCTTCGTGAAGGTGCTCGCGGCCGCCGATGCCGATTACCGTGCGCATGCGGCCGCGTGGAAGGCAGGGTCGCCGCAGGTCGCGGCGGTGGCGAAGGTGTCGGGCGCGAACGTGCAGGACGTGCCGGCCAGCCTCGCGCTCTACGCATTCCCGACGGCGGCCGAGCAGGCGTCGCCGACGTGGCTCGGCGGCGGTGCGCAATCGGGCGCCGCGAAGTCGCTCGCGGCCACCGCCACGTTCCTCAAATCGCAGGGCACGATCCAGACGGTGCTGTCCGATTATTCGGCCGGCGTCGATCCGCAATTCGTGCAGAAGGCCGCGCGCTGAGCGCGCCCACGCAACGCATCGCGGAGCACCGCTCATGAGCACGCTGGAAGTCCGTCAGGTATCGGTTGCCTATCCGGGCGAGCGCGGTCGGCCGACGACGCAGGCGCTCGCGCGCGTCGACCTGCGCATCGATGCGGGTGAGTTCGTCGTCGCGCTCGGTGCGTCCGGGTGCGGAAAGACGACGCTGCTGAACTGCATGGCCGGCTTCGTCGCGCCGACGACCGGCGACGTGCGCGTCGACGGCGTGCCGGTCACGGGCCCCGGCGCCGATCGCGGTGTCGTGTTCCAGAAATATGCGCTGCTGCCGTGGCTCGACGTGCTCGACAACGTCGCGCTCGGGCTGCGCTTCGCGCGCGTTCCGAAGGCCGAACGCGAAGCGCGCGCGCGGGAGATGCTTGCGCTGGTCGGGCTCGACAAGCATGCGCATGCGCGTGTGTACGAACTGTCGGGCGGGATGCAGCAGCGTGTCGGCATCGCGCGTGCGCTCGCGAGCGACCCGCGCGTGCTGCTGATGGACGAGCCGATGGGCGCGCTCGACGCGATGACGCGCGGCACGATGCAGGCGCTCGTGCTCGACGTGTGGGCACGCACCGGCAAGACGGTGTTCTTCATCACGCACGACGTCGAGGAGGCGCTGTTCCTCGCGACGCGTCTCGTCGTGATGACGCCGGGCCCCGGCCGGATCGCGGAAACCTTCGAACTGCCGTTCGCGCGGCGCTACGTCGAAACGCGCGATGCGCGCGCGGTGAAGTCGTCGGCGGATTTCATCGTGTGGCGCGAGCGGCTGATTGCGTATCTGCATCGCGACGAAGCCGTCGGGGAAGCCGCGTGACGCGCGAGCTGGCGCGGCAGGGCGCGTCCGTCGGGCGCGGTCGGATCAGCACTTTGCACAGGCAGGACAGCATGAGCACGCAGGATTCGTGGACGGCCGATCGCACGGCCGCGGGTTTCGAGCAGGACGAACACACGACGCGGCGACCCGCGGCGTCGAGCGCCGTGCGCGCGTCGCACCGATACCGGTTGCCGGGGCAGGGCGGGACCGTCGGGCTGAGCGCGGCGACGGTCGCGGCGCTGGCCGTGCTGTGGTGGGTCGCGACGCACCGGCAATGGCTGCCGCCGCTGTTCCTGCCCGCGCCGGAAGCCGTGTGGACGGCCTTCGTCGACGCGTGGCACGGCCGCATCCAGGGCGGCCTGCCGCTGTCCGAGCATCTGCTGTGGAGCGCCGCGCGTGTGTTCGGCGCATTCCTGCTCGCGACCGCGATCGGCGTGCCGGCCGGCATCCTGATGGGCGTGAGCCGCGTCGCGCGCGGCGTGCTCGATCCGCTGCTGGAGTTCTACCGGCCGCTGCCGCCGCTCGCGTACCTGCCGCTCGTCGTGATCTGGTTCGGCATCGACGAAACGGCGAAGCTCGTCGTGATCTTTCTCGCATGTTTCGCGCCAATCGCGATGGCCGCGCGCGCCGGCGTGCGCGCGGCGACGGTCGAGCAGATCAACGCCGCGTATTCGCTCGGCGGCAGCTTCGCGCAGATCGTGCGCCATGTCGTGCTGCCGGCCGCGCTGCCGGAGATCCTCACCGGGCTGCGGATCGCGATCGGGTTCGGCTGGACGACGCTCGTCGCGGCCGAGATGGTCGCCGCGACGGCCGGGCTCGGGCAGATGGTGCTGAATGCGTCGAGCTTCCTGCGCACGGATATCGTCGTGATGGGGATTCTGATCATCGGCGCGATCGCGTGGCTGTTCGATCTCGCGATGCGGTGGGTCGAGCGGCGGGTGGTGCCGTGGAAGGGGAGAGGATAGGTGGCACGTCGGCGTCGCGTCGCCTGCGGGCGGGCCGTGCACGACCGGATCGGTGTCGGCCGAGTGCTCAGATGTGCTGATAGACGACTGTCAGTGGCCGACCGTATACCGCACCGAATTCGGCGATGAAGGCATCGCTCAGCAACCAGTTCTGGAAGCAGAAGCCGAGATTGCCGAACGCCCACGTTGGGTCGAAACGCCACTGCGTAACGGGCTGCCGATGCCCGCACGCGCCGCACGCGAGCGGTGCGTCGTCGTCGCCGTGGTACCAGTGCGAGAACGCGTCGCTCCACGCTTGGCCGAGCGCCGTCTGCTCCGCATCGCAGGCCGGACAGAATATCTCCAGACCGTTCCCGCCCGCATCGAAGACGCGGCGCTCCACGACCACCGTCAGCCAGTTCGGGATCGACGGCGGCAAATTCGCTTTCGCGTCGCATGCGCTCGCATAACGCGGGCCGAGCGGATAGCCGGTCTCGTCGCTTTCCGTGAATCCGCTTTCTTCGAGTCCGTAGGTTCGGCACCAGTCGCGATCCAGGTCGCAGACGCGCGTCGCCGCGCCGACGATCTCGCGTGCCTGCAGCCACGCAATCATGCGCTGCGCTTCGGCAGGCGCCGCGGTGAGCGAAATCGCCGGATCGACCAGATAGGTGAAGTCGTAGCTCATCGCGCTCAATCCCCCATCGCGATCCCTTCACGCCGCGGATCCGCGCCGCCGAACCACACCGTCTGCCCCTGCACGTTCAGCCGCTGGATCCCCTGCAGCCCCGAGTTCATCTCGACGACCTGCACGTCGTGCCCGCGGCCCTTCAGCCCGTCGGCGAGCGCGTCCGACACGCGGCCGCGCTCGAGCTGCGTCGGCCCGTTCATCGACCCGAAGTTCGGCAGCGCGATCGCCTGCTGCATCGTCATGCCCCAGTCGAGCACGCCGACCAGCGTCTTCGCGACGTGATTGATGATCGCGGGGCCGCCGGCCGAGCCGACGATCATCGTCACCTGCTTCGTCTTCTTGTCGAACACGAGCTCCGGCGACATCGCCGAGCGCGGCCGCTTGCCGGGCTGCACGCGGTTCGCGACCGGCCGGCCGTTGTCGTTCGACACGAACGAGAAATCGGTGAGCTGGTTGTTCAGCATGAAGCCGCGCACCATCAGCCGCGAGCCGAACGCATCCTCGATGCTCGTCGTCATCGACAGCGCCTGGCCGTAGCGGTCGACGATCGCGATGTCGGACGTCGACGGCAATTCGGGGCTGCGATCGTCGGCCATCGCGAGCGTCGCGCCCTGCGGCGCGCCGGCCTGCGCGACGCCCATGCTGCTGTCGCCGATCAGCCGCGCGCGCTGCGCGAGGTAGGACTTGTCGGTGAGGCTTGCCCAGTTGCCGCCCGGCAGCGGCACGAAATCGGGATCGGCGACATAGCGCGCGCGGTCCGCATACGCGAGGCGCCCGGCTTCGCTGAACAGGTGCGCGGCGAACGGCGTCGGCTCGTAGCCGACGTCATTGCGCACCGGTTTCTGCGCGCCGATCTGCTGCCAGTCGGGCATCGCTTCGAGGATGCCGAGCATCTGCGCGATCGCGAGGCCGCCCGACGACGGCGGCGGCATCCCGCAGACGACCGAGCGCCGGTAGTCGGCGCACAGCGGCGTGCGCACCTTCGCCTTGTAGCGCGCGAGATCCTGTAGCGACAGCAGCCCCGGGTTGGTCGGGTGCTTGCGTACCTTCGTGACGATGTCGCGGGCGATCGCGCCGGTATAGAACGCGTTCGCGCCGCGCTCGGCGACCTGGCGCAGCACGGTCGCGAGCGCCGGGTTCTTCAGCACCGTGCCGGCCGCCTTCGGCGTGCCGTCCGGGTTGTAGAAGTACGCGCGCGCGGCCGGGTCGTTCTTCAGGTACTTGTCGTTTGCGATCAGCATCGCGAGCCGCGGGCTGATCGTGAAGCCGTGCTCGGCGAGCCGGATCGCCGGCTGGAACAGCCGGCGCCACGGCAGCTTGCCGTGTGCGCGGTGCGCGGCGTCGAGCATGCGCAGCACGCCCGGCGCGCCGACCGAGCGACCGCCGACGACGCCTTCGTAGAAACCCATCGGCTGCCCGGTTGGCCCGTAGAACAGGCGGTCGGTCGCGGCGGCCGGCGCGGTTTCGCGGCCGTCATACGCCTGCGCCGCCTTGCCGTCGAAGTACAGCATGAACGCGCCGCCGCCGATCCCCGACGATTGCGGCTCGACGAGCGCGAGCACCATCTGCGTCGCGATCGCGGCGTCGATCGCGGTGCCGCCGGCCTTCAGCATCTCGTAGCCGGCCTGCGTCGCGAGCGGGTTCGCGGCCGCGATCATGCTGTGCTGCGAAGTCCAGCCCGGCTTGTCGGCCCAGCCGGACGACAGCTCGGGCGCATGGAAGCCGGGCAGCGGGACGGCGGCGCCCGACGCGGGGGCAACCGGGACGACGGCGCCCGACGGCGCGGACGGGGACGCGCAGCCGGCGTTGAACGCGACGAGCGCGATGGCGGCGAGCAGCGTCCAGGGACGCGAATGCGGACGAATCCGGTCGAACATTGAACCCTCGGCAGCAGTGAATTCGAATGAAGCGATGGTGCGGGCGCAACGGGGCTGCGCGCCCCGGCGCGCTATTGTCGCCGCGCGGCCGGCGGATTGTCACCCGACAGGAAACCCTGACGCATCGCGCCGGGCCCGCCCCGGCCGGCCTTTCCGGCCTGTTCGAGGATGAACTCTATGAACGTCGACGTCGCGCGCGTGTGGTGCCGGTTCGGCATGTAGAGCATGTACATGTGCGTGCCGAAGATGCTGAGCCGGTACGCGTCGAGCGACGTGACGACGGCGCCGCGCCGCATGTCGTCCTGCATCACGTAGTCGGGCACGATGCCGACGCCGATCCCCGCGAGGATCGCCTGGCGCAGGAACAGGAAGTTCTCCGAAATCAGCGTCGGCTCGAGCAGCACCTCGTGGCGCTCGTCGCCGAGATACGCGGCGATCCTGAGCTGGCGGCCCATCACCGTCGCGGTGACGACCGGCGCGGCGGCCAGCGCGCCGAGGCTCGCGGGCATCCCGTGCGCGGCCGCGAACGCGGCCGACGCGCACGCGACGTAGCGCACCGCGCCCATGTCGCGCGCGACGAGGTTCTGCGGCGGCTCGGGCATCACGCGCACCGCGATGTCGATCTCGTCGCGCATCAGGTCTTCCACGCGATTCTCGAACACGACGTCGAGCACGATGCCCGGATGCAGCCGCTTGAACGCGAGCAGCCATTCGGACATCACCATCTGCCCATAGCCGCTCGGCACCGACAGCCGCACGCGGCCCTGCAGGTCCTGGCCGAGCGTCGTCACCGATTCCTCCGCGGCGAGCAGCTCGTTGCGGATGCGCCGGCCGTGCTCGTACAGCTTCAGCCCGATCTCGGTCGGCTCGATGCGCCGCGTCGTGCGCCGCACGAGCTGCTGGCCGATCGAGCGCTCGAGCTGGTTCAGCCGGTAGCTGACGTTCGCGCGGCTCATCTTGAGCCGCTGCGCGGCCTTGCTGAGATTGCCGGCGTCGAGGATCTCGACGAGCAGCGTCAGCGCGTTCAGGTCCATGCGTATGCTCCTGATCCGTCCCGTTTAACGGTCGGAAAGCATTCAGTGTCAAGTCAGACTTGACAGCTTGTAAAGGCGTGCGGGAATTGTCAATGAATCTCGATCAATCGAGAATCGGTGCATGTCTGGTGCATAGAGAGACAGGAGACACCATGAATTCACCTACCCCACCCCAAACCGGCACGGTCACGCGCGAGCGGCGCGACAAGGTGCTCATCGTCACGATCGACCACCCGCCCGTCAACGCGCTGTCCGCCGACGTGCGGCGCGGTCTCGCCGACGCGCTCGACGCCGCGCAGGCCGACGACGCGATCCGCGCGGTGCTGATCGTCGGCGCCGGGCGCAACTTCATCGCGGGCGCCGACATTCGCGAATTCGGCAAGCCGCCGGTGCCGCCGTCGCTGCCCGACGTGTGCGAGCGGATCGAGTCCAGCGCGAAGCCGGTCGTGGTCGCGCTGCACGGCGCGACGCTCGGCGGCGGGCTCGAAGTCGCGCTGGCCGCGCATTACCGGCTCGCGGTGCCCGGCGCGAAGCTCGGGCTGCCCGAAGTCACGCTCGGCCTGCTGCCCGGCGCGGGCGGCACGCAGCGCGCGCCGCGCCTGATCGGCGCGAAGGCCGCGCTCGACCTGATGCTGACGGGCCGCCACGCGAGCGCCGACGAAGCGCTCGCGCTCGGCCTCGTCGATCGCGTCGCGCACAGCGACGACACGCTTGCCGAAGGCCTTGCCTATGCGCAGGAACTCGTGTCGCTCGGCGCGCCGGTGCGCCGCACGCGCGATGCGCAGGGGCTCGCCGATCGCGCGGCCGCGCAGGCCGCGATCGACGCGGCGCGCGCGGAACTGCCGAAGAAGTCGCGCGGGCTGTTCTCGCCGGCGAAGATCGTCGAAGCGGTCGAGGCCGCGCTCACGCAGTCGTTCGACGCGGGGATGAAGTTCGAACGCAGCCTGTTCCTGCAGTGCATCGACAGCCCGCAGCGCGCGGGCCTCGTGCACGCGTTCTTCGCGGAGCGCGAAGCCGCGAAGGCACCCGAGGCGCGGCGTGCGAGCGCGCGGCCGGTCGAGCGGATCGGCGTGGTCGGCGGCGGCACGATGGGCGCGGGCATCGCGGTCGCGGCGCTCGACGCCGGGCTGCCGGTGACGATGATCGAACGCGATGAAGCGTCGCTCGCGCGCGGCCGCGCGCACGTCGAGAAGGTGTACGACGGCCTCGTCGCGAAAGGGCGGATGACGCCGGCCGCGCACGCGGCGCGGCTTGCGCGCTTCAAGGGCAGCACGTCGTACGACGCGCTCGCGCAGGCCGACGTCGTGATCGAGGCCGTGTTCGAGGACATGGCCGTGAAGAAGGCCGTGTTCGCCGAGCTCGCGCGCGTCTGCAAGCCGGGCGCGGTGCTCGCGACCAACACGTCGTATCTCGACATCGACGAACTGGCCGCGAGCATCGACCGCCCGGCCGACGTGATCGGCCTGCATTTCTTCTCGCCGGCCAACGTGATGAAGCTGCTCGAGATCGTCGTGCCGGCGCGCGTGAGCGCGGACGTCGTCGCGACCGCGTTCGCGCTCGCCAAACAACTGAAGAAGACGCCGGTGCGCGCGGGCGTATGCGACGGCTTCATCGGCAACCGGATCCTCGCCGTCTATCGCACGGCGGCCGACTACCTGATGGAAGACGGCGCGTCGCCGTACCAGATCGATCGCGCGGTGCGCGAATTCGGCTTCCCGATGGGGCCGTTCCAGGTGGTCGATCTCGCGGGCGGCGACATCGGCTGGGCGACCCGCAAGCGCCGCGCGGCGACGCGCGATCCGCGCGCGCGCTACGTGGAGATTTCAGACCGGCTGTGCGAGCGCGGCTGGTTCGGGCAGAAGACCGCGCGCGGCTACTACCTGTATCCGGACGGCGCGCGCGTCGGCACGCCGGACCCGGAAGTCGAAGCGATCGTCGCGGCAGAACGCGCGAAGAAGGGCGTCACGCCGCGCACGTTTACCGACGACGAGATCCTGCGCCGCTACCTCGCCGCGATGATCAACGAAGGCGCGAACGTCGTGCACGAGAAGATCGCGCTGCGCCCGCTCGATGTCGACGCGGTGTTCCTGTACGGCTACGGCTTCCCGCGCTATCGCGGCGGCCCGATGCACTACGCGGACACGCTCGGCCTCGCGAACGTGCTCGCCGATATCCGCGCGTTCGCGAAGGAGGATCCGCTGTTCTGGAAGCCGTCGCCGCTGATCGTCGAACTCGTCGCGCGCGGCGCGGATTTCGCGAGCCTGAACCGCATCGACTGAACGCCAATCGCATTCGCAACGGACCGAAGATGGACCTCGATTTCACTCCCGAAGAGGAAGCCTTCCGCACGGAAGTGCAGCGCTTCCTGCAAGCCGAACTGCCCGAGCGCATCGCGCGCAAGGTGAAGGGCGGCCTGCACCTCACGCGCGACGACATGCGCGAATGGCACGCGACACTCAACGCGCGCGGCTGGCTCGCGAGCCACTGGCCGCGCGAATACGGCGGCCCCGGCTGGAGCGTCGCGCAGAAGTTCCTGTTCGACAACGAATGCGCGCTCGCGGGTGCGCCGCGCATCGTGCCGTTCGGCGTGAACATGCTCGGCCCCGTGCTGATCAAGTACGGCAACGAAGCGCAAAAGCGCCGCTGGCTGCCGCGCATCCTCGACGGCAGCGACTGGTGGTGCCAGGGCTACTCGGAACCGGGCGCCGGTTCCGATCTCGCGGCGGTGAAGACGAGCGCGGTGCGCGGCATCGACGCGCAGGGCGAGCACTACATCGTGAACGGCCAGAAGACGTGGACCACGCTCGGCCACTACGCGAACATGATCTTCTGCCTCGTGCGCACCGCGACCGACGTGCGCAAGCAGGAGGGCATCAGCTTCCTGCTGATCGACATGAACACGCCGGGCGTCGACGTGCGCCCGATCATCACGCTCGACGGCGAGCATGAAGTGAACGAGGTGTTCTTCACCGACGTGCGCGTGCCGGCGGAAAACCTCGTCGGCGAAGAAAATCGCGGCTGGACCTACGCGAAATACCTGCTCACGTACGAGCGCACCAACATCGCCGGGATCGGCTTCTCGACGGCCGCGCTCGACCGGCTACGCGCGGTTGCCGCGAAGGTGACGAAGAACGGCAGGCCGCTCGCGGACGATCCGTTTTTCTCAGCGCGCGTCGCGCGTGTCGAGATCGAGCTCGAGAACATGCGCACGACCAACCTGCGCGTGCTGGCCGCGGTCGCGGGCGGCGGCGCGCCGGGCGCGGAAAGCTCGATGCTGAAGATCCGCGGCACGCAGATCCGCCAGGAGATCGCGTCGTTGATGCGGCGCGCGATGGGGCCGTACGCGCTGCCGTTCGTCGACGAAGCGCTCGATGCGGACTACGACGGCGAACCGGTCGGCCCGGACGACGCCGCGAGCGCCGCGCAGCAGTACTTCAACAACCGGAAGCTGTCGATCTTCGGCGGCTCGAACGAGATCCAGAAGAACATCATCGCGAAGATGATGCTCGGGCTGTAACGAGGAGCGCGACGATGGATTTCCAGCACACAGAAGACCGCCGGATGCTGGCGGACACGTTGAACCGCTTCATCGCCGAACAGTACGCGTTCCCGGTGCGCGATCGCATCGCGCAGTCGGCCGAAGGCTTCGATCGCGCGATGTGGCAGCGCTTTGCCGAGCTCGGCACGGTCGGCGCGCTGTTTCCCGAAGCCGACGGCGGCTTCGGCGGCGCGGGCTTCGACATCGCCGTGGTGTTCGAATGCCTCGGGCGCGGGCTCGTCGTCGAGCCGTTTCTCGGCGCGCTGCTGGCTGGCCGCGCGCTGTCGCTCGCCGGCGGCGATGCGCATCGCGACAAGCTCGCGGCGCTGATCGACGGCAGCGCGAGCGCCGCGTTCGCGCACGACGAGCCGGGCTCGCACTACGAACTGACGACCGTGCGCACGCGCGCCGAACGCTCGGGCGACGGCTGGGTGCTGACGGGCGCGAAGGGCGTCGTCGACCAGGCCGCGCAGGCGGCGTTCTTCGTCGTCAGCGCGCGCACGTCCGGTCATGACGACGATGCGGCCGGCATCGGCCTGTTCGTCGTGCCGGCCGATGCGCCGGGCGTATCGCTGCGTGATTACCGGAAGATCGACGGCGGTCGCGCGGCCGAGGTGCGTTTCGATCGCGTGGCGCTGCCGATCGATGCCGCGCTCGGCGGGCCGGACGGCGACGGTGGCGGCGAGGCGGGCGCGGCGCTGCTCGAACGCGTGCTCGGTTACGGGCTGCTCGCGCTGTCGGCGGAAGCGCTCGGCGCGATGGACGTCGCGAAGGAACACACGCTCGACTACCTGCGCACGCGCAAGCAGTTCGGTTTGCCGATCGGCAGCTTCCAGGCGCTGCAGCACCGGATGGCCGACCTGCTGCTCGAAGTCGAGCAGGCGCGCTCGGCCGTGATCAACGCGGCCGCGCAGCTCGATGCGCCGCGCGCGGTGCGCGAACGTGCGCTCGCGGCAGCGAAATACAGCATCGGCCGGATCGGCACACTCGTCGCCGAGGAGAGCATCCAGTTGCACGGCGGGATCGGGATGACGTGGGAGCTGCCGCTGTCGCATTACGCGAAGCGCCTCGTGATGATCGATCATCAGCTCGGCGACGAGGATCACCATCTCGCGCGCTACATCGCGCTGTCGAAACAGTAAAAGCTGACAACGCGAACGGAGGAGACAAGGATGACGAACGAACCGCGCGCATTGCCGCTGGCCGGCGTGAAGGTGCTCGATTTCTCGCGCGTGCTCGCGGGCCCGTGGTGCGCGATGGTGCTCGCCGATTTCGGCGCGGAAGTGATCAAGGTCGAGCATCCGGCGCGCGGCGACGACACGCGCGACTGGGGGCTGCGGATCGGCGATACCGAGACGACCTACTTCAACAGCGTGAATCGCAGCAAGCGTTCGATCTGCGTGGACCTGCAGACCGAAGCCGGGCAGCGCGTCGCGCGCGAGCTGGCCGCGCAGGCCGACGTGCTGATCCACAACTTCAAGTTCGGCGGCGCGGAAAAGCTCGGCCTCGGCTACGACGCGCTGGCCGAACTGAACCCGCGCCTCGTGCACTGCGCGATTTCCGGCTACGACCGTTCGGGCGCCGAGGCCGCGCGGCCCGGCTACGACCTCGTCGTGCAGGGCGAGGCCGGGCTGATGGCGCTGAACGGCGAGGCCGGCCAGCCGCCGCTGAAGTTCGGCGTCGCGGCGGTCGACCTGTTCACCGGCATGTATTCGGCGCAGGCGATCCTCGCCGCGCTGTACGAGCGCCATGCGACCGGGCGCGGGCGGCGCATCGAGATGGCGCTGTTCGACTGCGGGCTGATGATCACCGCGTACTACGGGCTCGACGCGCTGTTGATGGGCGAGGACCCGCCGCGCTACGGCAACGCGCATCCGTCGATCGTGCCGTACGGCGTGTTCGATGCGGCCGACGGCCCGCTCGTGATCACCGTTGGCAACAACACGCAGTTCGCGCGCTTCTGCGATGCGATCGAGCGCCCCGACCTCGCGGCCGATGCGCGCTACAAGACCAATCTCGGCCGCTCGGAAAACCGCGCGGACTTGCTGCCCGAGCTTCGCCGCGAACTCGCGCGCCGGTCGCGCGCGACGCTGCTTGCGGCGCTCGCCGACGCGGGCATCCCGTGCGGCGAGGTGCTCGGGCTGCACGAAGCGTTGAGGTCCGAGCGAGCGACCAGTGCGGGGCTCGTCACGCGGCAGCCGCATCCGGTCGCGGGCGGTGTCGACGTGCTCGCGCCGCCGTACCGCTTCGACGGCGCGCGGCTGCCGGTGCGCGGCGCGCCGCCGGTGCTGGGCGCCGATACGGACGCGGTGCTCGGCGCCTGGCTCGGGATGTCGGCCGACGAGGTCGCGCGTCTGCGCGCGGATCGCGTGGTCTGAATCGATATTTGCCGCCGCGGCGCGGGCGGGGCGGTTGACGCGCCGGCCATCTACAAGACAAGCCTCGCGAAACGACGGGGCGCCCTGCGGGGACTGGAGCAAGCGCTGAAGCGCCGATTCCGGTCGACCGCGAAGCATGGGACCGGAGTAAGGCGCCAAAGCGCCAACTTCGGTCCACCGCGAAGCATGGGACCAGAGTAAGCGCTAAAGCGCTAACTCTGGTCGACATAGGAGACACCATGGAGCTTTCCGTCATCGAATCGGTCACGGCGCGCCGCGACTACCAGCAACTCGTGCGTGCGCGGCGCCGCTTCAGCTTCACGCTGACGGCGCTGATGATCGCGACCTACTACGGCTTCATCCTGCTCGTCGCGCTTGCGCCGCACGTGCTCGCGGCGCCGCTGTATCGCGGCGCGACGACGACGGTCGGGATCGCCGCGGGCGTCGCGATCATCCTGGTCGCGATCGGCCTGACCGCGTGCTACGTGCTGCGCGCGAATCGTGCGTTCGACCGCCGGGTCGACGCAATCCTGCAGCGTTCCTGACGGAGGCCGACATGCGACGCACATCGATCGCGCTCGGCGCGCTTGCCATTCTCGTTTCTTCCGCCGCCCATGCGGTATCGGTCGCAGGCCCGATGCCCGACAAGGTGGAGCTGAACCCGGTCGCGATCGGGATGTTCTTCGCGTTCGTGTTCGCGACGCTCGCGCTCACGCGCTGGGCCGCGCGCCGCACGCGCTCGACGCGCGACTTCTACACGGCCGGCGGCGGCATCACCGGGCTGCAGAACGGGCTCGCGATCGCGGGCGACTACATGTCGGCTGCGTCATTCCTCGGGTTGTCCGGGATGGTGTTCATGTTCGGCTTCGACGGGCTCATCTATTCGATCGGTTTTCTGGTCGGCTGGCCGTTCGTGATGTTCCTGATCGCCGAACCGCTGCGCAACCTCGGCAAGTTCACGTTCGTCGACGTCGTCGCGTACCGCTTCGCGCAGCGGCCGATCCGGCTGCTGACTTCCGCGAACGCGCTGACGATCGTCGTGCTGTACCTCGTCGTGCAGATGGTCGGCGCGGGCAAGCTGATCCAGCTGCTGTTCGGGCTGTCGTACGGCACGGCGGAGCTGATCGTCGGCGTGCTGATGGTGGTCTACGTGTTCTTCGGCGGGATGACCGCGACCACCTGGGTGCAGGTGATCAAGGCCGTGCTGCTGCTGTGCGGCGCGACGCTGCTCGTGTTGCTCGCGCTCGGCGAATTCGGCTTCAGCGTCGACGAGATGTTCCGCCGCGCGGTGGCCGTGCATCCGGGCGCGCTCGGCATCATGGGGCCCGGCAAGCTGATCCGCGATCCGGCCAACGCGCTGTCGCTCGGCATCGCGCTGATGTTCGGCACGGCCGGCTTCCCGCACATCCTGATGCGCTTCTTCACGGTGCCGAACGCGAAGGAGGCGCGCAAGTCGGTGCTCTACGCGACCGGCTTCATCGGCTACTTCTACCTGCTGACCTTCGTGATCGGCTTCTCGGCGATCGTGCTGCTCGCGCAGCATCCCGAGTTCTTCAAGCTCGGCGCGAACGGCACGTTCAACCTCACGCACGACCTGCTCGGCGGCTCGAACATGGTCGCGGTGAAGCTCGCGCAGGCGGTCGGCGGGAACTGGTTCTACGGCTTCATCGCGGCCGTCACGTTCGCGACGATCCTCGCGGTGGTCGCGGGCCTGACGCTCGCCGGCGCGACGACGATCTCGCACGACCTGTACGCGCAGATGTGGGCGCGCGGCAAGCCCGACGAGCGCCTCGAGATGCGCATCTCGCGCGCGGCGACGATCGTGCTGTCGGCCGTCGCGATCGGGCTGTCGATCCTGTTCGAGCACGTGAACGTCGCGTTCATGGTCGGGCTCGTCGCGGCGGTGGCCGCGAGCGCGAATTTCCCGGTGCTCGCGATGTCGATCTTCTGGCGCGGCATGACGACGCGCGGCGCGGTGCTCGGCGGCGGCCTCGGCCTCGCGTCGGCGGTGGTGCTCACGGTGCTGTCGAAGTCGGTGTGGGTCGACGTGCTGCACCACGCGCACGCGCCGGTGTTCCTCGACAACCCGGCGCTCGTGTCGGTGCCGCTCGCGTTCATCGGGATCGTCGTCGGCTCGCTCGCGGATCGCAGCGAGCGCGCGCGGCGCGAGCGCGACGCGTTCGCGCAGCAGGAGTTCTACGCGCAAACCGGCCTGCTGGCCGGCGAGGCCGTGCAGCACTGATGGGTCTGACAAATGTGCTGGTCCGTCCGGATCGCCGGACGGATATTTTCCGGAAATCCGGAATCCCGGATTTCCTTGCCTGCCGCATTATGAGAAATACAATGAAAACAATGGTTTGAGGGGTTACGGAAACCTGGCATCGACCTTGCGTTATAAAGCGCACGGCCATCCCCCGGCCGGACTATTAAACCAAGCGTTGCATGAGATCCGGTAAGCGCCGAAACGCCGACTCGGGTCCACAGGAGACAATCGATGACCACTGCCTTCCTCCCCCTCCGGATGTCGTGAGGCATCGCTTGTTGCGGCACGGCAGCCGCGCGGGCGAATGACTCCCCTGGCATTCGCCTGCGCGCGTGACGCCGTTTCCACCGGCTCATCTACTTCAGCAGGAACCATCGTGAAGAAGAAACCCTTCTACAAAGTGCTCTATGTGCAGGTGATCTTCGCCATCATCGTCGGCGTGATCCTCGGCCACTACTACCCGGCGCTCGCCACCGACATGAAGCCGCTCGGCGACGGGTTCATCAAGCTGATCAAGATGGTGATCGGTCCGATCATCTTCTGTACGGTCGTCACCGGCATCGCCGGCATGGAGGACATGAAGAAGGTGGGCCGCGTCGGCGGCAAGGCGCTGCTGTACTTCGAGGTCGTGTCGACCTTCGCGCTGCTGCTCGGCCTCGCGGCCACGCACATCCTGCGTCCGGGCGTCGGCTTCAACATCGATCCGGCGACGCTCGACGGCAAGGCCGTCGCGTCGTACGCGGCGAAGGCGCACGGGCAGTCGACGGTCGACTTCCTGATGCACATCATCCCGAACACGATGGTCGACGCGTTCGCGCAGGGCGAAATCCTGCAGATCCTGCTGATCGCGCTGTTGTTCGGCAGCGTGCTCGCGCACCTCGGCGAACGCGGCAAGGTCGTCACCGACTTCATCGACGGGCTCACGCGCGTGCTGTTCGGCATCGTGCACATCGTCACGAAGCTGGCGCCGATCGGCGCGTTCGGCGCGATGGCGTTCACGATCGGCAAGTACGGCGTCGGCTCGCTGGTGCCGCTGCTCAAGCTGATCGGCACGTTCTACCTGACGTCGGTCGTGTTCGTGCTCGTCGTGCTCGGCGCGATCGCGCGCGTCACGGGCTTCTCGATCATCCGCTTCGTGTCCTACATCAAGGAAGAGCTGCTGATCGTGCTCGGCACGAGCTCGTCGGAAGCCGCGCTGCCGCAACTGATGGAAAAGCTCGAGAAGGCCGGCTGCTCGCGTTCGGTCGTCGGCCTCGTCGTGCCGACCGGCTATTCGTTCAACCTCGACGGCACCAACATCTACATGACGATGGCCGTGCTGTTCATCGCGCAGGCGACCAACATCGAACTGACGTGGATGCAGCAGCTCACGCTGCTGGCGGTCGCGATGCTGACGTCGAAAGGCGCGAGCGGCGTGACGGGCGCGGGCTTCATCACGCTCGCCGCGACGCTGGCCGTCGTGCCGACGATCCCGCTGTCGGGCATGGTGCTGATCCTCGGCATCGACCGCTTCATGAGCGAATGCCGTGCGCTGACCAACATCGTCGGCAACGGCGTCGCGACGGTCGTCGTGTCCGCCTGGGAGAAGGAGCTCGACCGCAACAAGCTGCGCCAGGCGCTGAAGGGCGGCGGCGAGGTTTCGGCGACCGAGACGGCCGGCGTCTGACGTCATGAAGGAGCAGGCGGCGGCACCGCCCGCCGGCGGCGCGGCACGCGGCGGCAATCTGGAGGCCTATGACACAATAGGCGATCCGCATCGCCAGGAAGCCTCGACCGTGACGCGCCGCCTGCTCATCCTCGTCGTGCTTGCCGCCGCGCTCGTCGCGGCGTGCGCGCTGACGTGGACGATTACCTGGCAACGCGGCGTCGCCGAGCTGCAGCGCAACGCCGCGGTGCGCGTCGACCGCACCACCAGCGCGCTCAAGAGCACGCTCGACCGCTACGAATCGCTGCCCTATCTGCTCGGCAGCCATCCGTATGTGCAGGACCTGCTCGCCGAGCCGAAGCGCGGCGACTACACCGCGCGCGTCAACCGCTATCTCGAAGATCTCAACGAACACGCGCACGCGACCGTCACCTACGTGATCGGCGCGGACGGCCTGTGCGTCGCCGCCAGCAACTGGCGCGCGCCCGACAGCTTCGTCGGGATCGAATACCGTTTCCGCCCCTACTTCCTCGACGCGATGAACGGCCGGGTCGGCCGCTTCTTCGGGATCGGCACGATCTCGCGCGATCCCGGCTACTACATCTCGCAGCCCGTGTGGCGCGACGGCAAGATCGCGGGCGTCGTCGTCGTGAAGCTCAATCTCGAATGGTTCCAGGGCGCCGATGCGTCCGAGCCGCTCGTCGTCGCGGACGATCACGGCGTCGTGTTCCTGTCGTCGGTGCCCGCGTGGAAGTACCACACGCTGCGGCCGTTGACGGGGCCCGTGGCCGCGTCGATCTACGAGACGCGCCAGTACGCGCAGCAGCCCGTCACGCCGCTGCCGCTGCGCATCGAGCAGACGCTCGGCGCCGATGCGGAGATCGTGCGCCTCGGCGCGGGCCTGCGCGCGCCGCGTTTCCTGGCCAGCAAGCGGCGGATCGGCGAGCCCGACTGGCTGCTCGTCACGCTCGCGCCGATCGCGCCCATCGACGCCGATGCGCGCAACGCGACGATCGTCACGGGCTTCGGCTTCGTGTCGGTCGCGCTGCTCGCGTTTTACTGGCGGATGCGCCGCGCGCGCGTGCGCGAAATGATCCGCGGCCGCGCGCTGTTGCAGCAGGCGTACGCGGAGCTGAACCGGCGCGTCGAGGAGCGCACGGCCGACCTGTCGGAAGCGAACGAGCAGTTGCAGAAGGAAGTCGGCGACCGGATCCGCGCGGAGCAGGAGCTGCGCGCGGCGCACGACGAACTGATCCAGGCGAGCAAGCTGGCCGCGCTCGGCCAGATGGCGGCCGGCATCACGCATGAACTGAACCAGCCGCTCGCGGCGCTGCGCAGCTTCTCGGACAACACGCGCGTGCTGCTCGATCGCGGCGAGCAGGCGGCCGCGCGCGAGAACCTCGAGGCGATCGCCGCGCTCACCGAGCGAATGGGCAAGATCACGAACCAGTTGAAGCTGTTCGTCGGCCGCGCGAAGCCGCGCAACGAGCGGGCGCTCGTCGTGCGTGCGCTGCGCAGCGTGCTGTCGCTGCTCGGCGATCGCCTGCGCGGCGTCGCGCTTACGCTGACGCTGCAGGACGCGACCGTATCGCCCGCGCACGGCGTGCCGCTCGATCTGGCGCGCGACTACCCCGAGCTCGTCGCGCGTTGCGAGGACCTGCGCCTCGAACAGGTGCTGATCAACCTGCTCGGCAATGCGCTCGACGCGGTCGCGGGCATCGCGGCGCCCGCGATCGAAGTGACGATCGCGGTGTCGGCCGCGACGCTCGCGGTCGAGGTGCGCGACAACGGCCCCGGCATCGCGCCCGACCTGTTGCCGCGCCTGTTCGAGCCGTTCTTCACGACCAAGGAAATGGGGCGCGGGCTCGGGCTCGGCCTCGCGATTTCGTCGTCGATCGCGAGCGACGCGGGCGGTGCGCTGACCGCGCGCAACGCGCCGTCGGGCGGCGCGCTGTTCGTCTTGACGCTGCGGCGCGCGCGCACGCATCATCCGGACTCCGTGTCCGAGCCGGCGGGCTCGCACTAGGCCCGGTCGGCGAACGACCGGCATCAACGCCGCCGCGCGCGCAACCCTGCCGCGCGGCCCGTCAGGAGCAAGTGAGTACGATGGCCAACCGGCTGCAAGTGATCTATATCGAAGACGATGCGCTCGTTCGCCGGGCGAGCGTGCAGAGCCTTCAGCTGGCGGGCTTCGACGTCGCCGGCTTCGAGTCGGCCGAAGCGGCCGAGAAGGCGATCGTCGCGGACACCGCGGGCGCGATCGTTAGCGACATCCGGCTGCCCGGCGCAAGCGGGCTCGACGTGCTCGCGCAGTGCCGCGAGCGCGTGCCCGACGTGCCCGTGATCCTCGTCACCGGGCACGGCGACATCTCGATGGCCGTGCAGGCGATGCGCGACGGCGCATACGACTTCATCGAAAAGCCGTTCGCGGCCGAGCGCCTGATCGAGACGGTGCGCCGTGCGCTCGAGCGGCGCGAGCTCGTGCTCGAGAACCATGCGCTGCGGCGCGAACTGGCCGGGCAGAACGTCGTCGCGCCGCGCATCATCGGCCGCAGCCCCGCGATCGAGCAGGTGCGCAAGCTGATCGCGAACGTCGCGCCCACCGACGCGTCGGTGCTGATCAACGGCGACACCGGCGCCGGCAAGGAACTGATCGCGCGCAGCCTGCACGAGCTGTCGCCGCGCCGCGACAAGCCGTTCATCGCGGTGAATTGCGGCGCGCTGCCCGAGCCGATGTTCGAGTCGGAGATGTTCGGCTACGAGCCCGGCGCGTTCACCGGCGCCGCGAAGCGGCGCGTCGGCAAGCTCGAATACGCGTCCGGCGGCACGCTGTTCCTCGACGAAATCGAAAGCATGCCGCTCGCGCTGCAGGTGAAGCTGCTGCGGGTGCTGCAGGACGGCGTGCTGGAGCGGCTCGGCTCGAACCAGCCGATCCGCGTGAACTGCCGCGTCGTCGCGGCCGCGAAGGGCGACATGAGCGAGCTCGTCGCGGCCGGCACGTTCCGGCGCGACCTGCTGTACCGGCTCAACGTCGTGACGATCGCGCTGCCGCCGCTCGCCGAGCGCCGTGAGGACATCGTGCCGCTGTTCGAGCACTTCATGCTCGATGCGGCCGTGCGCTACGGGCGGCCCGCGCCCGTGCTGACCGACCGGCAGCGCGCGAGCCTGATGCAGCGCGACTGGCCCGGCAACGTGCGCGAACTGCACAACGCGGCCGACCGTTTCGTGCTCGGCGTGGCCGACATGCCGCAGGAAACGGGCGCGGGCGGCGACGCTGCCGACAACGAGCAGACGCTGAAGGAGCGCATCGAGCAGTTCGAGCGCGCGGTGATCGCCGAGGCACTGAACCAGACGGGCGGCGCGGTCGCCGCGACCGCCGACCGGCTGCATGTCGGCAAGGCGACGCTGTACGAGAAGATGAAGCGCTACGGGCTGTCGGCGAAAGGCGAAACCGAGCGCTGAAAAGCAAACGGACCGCGGAACCGGGCTGGCCGGTCGTGCGATCCGTTGGCGGGGAAGGGCGCTGCGCGCGGCCCTTCGAGCGTTGTCGGGCGGCGCTCAGGCAGCGTTGCTGTCGAGCGCCTTCTTGAGCAGCGCATCGAGTTCCGCGAACTGCGGTGCGCCGACGTAGCGCTTCAGGATCTTGCCGTTCCTGTCGACGACGAAGGTCGTCGGCGTGAGCTGCACGTTGCCGAACTGCTTCGCGACGCTGCCGTCGTCGAGCGCGACCTTGAACGGCAGCTGGCGCGTCTGCGCGTAGTTCGCGACGTACATCGGCGGATCGTAGTTCATCGCGACCGCGACGAATTCCAGACCCTGACCCTTGAAGCGGTTATAGGTATCGACCATCTGCGGCATTTCCTGCATGCAGGTCGCGCAGCTCGTCGCCCAGAAGTTCACGAGATAGACCTTGCCCTTCAGGTCGCCGGCGGTCGAGACCTTCTGGCCCGACAGCAGCGTGAACGTCGCGTCCGGCGCGCTGGACTTGCCGTTGAACGCGAAGACGCCGGCTACGGCGATGGCCGCGACGACGACCGCCGCGGCGATGTAGCGGACGGGGCCGGCGCTGCGGCGGGCGGGAGGCGTGGTGTTCATCTGCGGGGCTCTCGGAGTCGGTCGATGACGCGGATCGATGCAAAGGACGTCGAAATTCGTCGCTCATTTTAGCGCGAATGCGGTGCGCGCACCGGCGGCCACCACGCATCCCGGTTTTCACGTTCGGCGGATAATGGCCGTTTTGCCTGCCCGATCCACGCCATGCCGAAGGAAGTCTTCGATTCGTTGCGCCCCCTGTTTCGTCCGCTGCGACACTTCGCCGCGCTCGCCTGCGCGAGCGCCGTGCTGGCCGCGTGCTCGCCGTCGTACGACTGGCGCACGCTGCACAACGACGCCGGCTACACGATCGACCTGCCGGCGAAGCCGACCGTCGAGGAGCAGCCGGTTGCGCTCGGCGGCACGTCGATGCCGATGCGGATGCAGGCCGCGCACGTCGACGGCGCGGTGTTCGCGGTCGGCACGCTGACGCTGCCCGACGACCGCGACGACACGCGCCGCGCGGCGCTCGAGTTCCTGCGCGCCGGGCTGTCGCGCAACCTCGAGGGTGCGCCGCAGACGGCTTCGGTGCCCGTGCCGCTGGCGGCCGGCGGCGCGGTGAACGGGCTCGAATTGCGCATCGCGGGTGCGGCGGCCGGCGGCGATCGCGCGCGCAAGACGATCGTCGCGCGGCTTGCCGCGCGCGGCCGGCACGCGTACCAGGCTGTCGTGATCGCCGACGGGCCGATCGCCCAGGAGCAGTTCGACCAGTTTTTCGGCTCGTTCAAACTCGATTGACGACGGCCGGAGAGGGCGCTCAGACACTGTGTGACAACTGAAAGTTCATTCGCAGCTTTCTGCGCTAGTCACCGGATTTTGCGAGGTTTTTTCGGCTATCCACAGCGCATGTGGATAACTTTGTTGAAAAGTCGGCCGGATTTCCCGCCAAGCCGCGCCGGACGGCCCTCCGGCCCGTTTCGCGGCTTGTTTCTGTTTTGTGAAAAGTCAATGAAAACAAAGAGATATGGATTCCGTGCCGGAAAGGCCCCGGCAAGCCGTGATCCGGGGTCAGATTCGTGGAATTGTGCATAAGTCAAGTCTTGACAGCCGGATTTTGTCCTCCAAGGGCGCTCAGAGCGACGTAAGCACGCGCCGATAGCGGATAGCGTGAATACACTAACGAGTCCGCCATCGAGCCGCCGCAGACGAGGGGTGGATTGTCGACAGTCCTTCCGAGTTCGTCCAATGTCTCTTCATGGCCGCTGAGAGTCATCGGAGGCACCCGCATTCCTCCGTTGCTGTACGAATCTAAAGCCTGGCAGCGTTCCGTTAGCCTTCCAGTACCGCCCTCTCGATGAAGAAGCCCGCCTCTAGCCAAGGGTGGCGTACCTCGTGGCGCCAGGATCGCCATACCTCATCAACGGGATACTCCGCCTCGACCGCGATTGCCTTGATCGATGTTGGGACGTGTCGGGTTCGTTCCACCAGCGACAAGAATCGATGGTGTAGGCGGGTGACCGGAAAAGTGTGGGTGAGAAAGTCGCGACGTAGGATCACCGCATAGGAATCCTTGGCAGCGGGAAACCGTGGCGAGCGGCCGGCGCGAACCTCGTGGTAATACCAGGCGACAGGATAGCGATACTCGATCAGAGCCAAGCAAGGCTGGAGGATCAGTGCCTCATCGTCGACCGACGCGTCGGGCCAGGGCAGTCCCTCGTGGCCCGGTGCGTCGAACAGGCGGTACAAATCGCGCTCATAAGCGGCCAGGTCGATCATGAAGTCGATCCATGACTCGCGTCTTTCCGGCGGTTGGTCCCGATCAGGACGATTGTCCTCGAGCCATTCCGGAAAGCGCCGACCGAGTTCGTGCAGCGTGTAGCTGTCGGACGGATACGTCCGCAGATATTCGTCGGCGAAATCGGCAAAAAGAGCGCTTCCCAAACTGTGGCGGCTGGCGGGAAACTGCTCTTCCAAACATTTTCGCAAGCGCAGAATATAGCTGCGCTGATAGATCGCCAGACAAGCCGAGGATGACAGATTCGGCCCCGGTAGAAACGTGTCGGCGATGGTGTCGGCATCGGTGCCATCCGGTGCGATCAGCGCGTCGAGCATCCAGCGTTGCAGCGACTGCAAGCGATCGTCTCCTGCGTTCATGACGAGCACACGGCGCTGTTGCTCATGATCTCGGGCACGAGGAACGCAACTGGGGTGGACACGGCCTCGACGTTGTCTGGCTGCGGCCGCCCGGTAGCTTCGACTCGGGTGGGCGCGTCGCCGTCGATGATCTGTCGCGCCCGCATCAATTCGGCGTGCACGCGCTCAAAGGCCGGCACATCGCCATCCCATTCGAGCAAAGTGGCAGCTTGCTCGCTGCGTTGCCAAGCCAGGCGGAACAGATTCCACACCGCAGGAGAAACCGGGCGATCATGCGTGTCGACGATATGAGTGCCGCAATGCTGATGTCCCGCCAAATGCAATTGCACGACGCGATCGAATGGGAACTGGTTCAGGTAATCCATTGGATCGGTGCCGGCATTGAAGCAGCTGACATAAACGTTGTTGACATCGAGAAGCAGCCAGCAGCCCGTTGCGCGGCTGAGCTCGCGCAGAAAGGTGGGTTCGTCCGTAGTCGACTGGCGAAAGCGGACATAGGTGCTGGGATTTTCCAACACCAACGGCCGTCCCAGTAACTCCTGTGCCGCGACGACCCGGGCGCTCACATGCTCGAGCGTCCTTTCGTTGAGCGGCAGCGGAAGGAGATCATGACTGTTGATCCCGAGCGCGCCGGTCCAGCACAGATGGTCGCTGACCCAGCGCGCCGATACCTCGTCGGCCAGCCGCCGCAAGCGGGCTAGATAGTCGCGATCGAGCGGGTCGGTACTGCCGATCGACATCGATACACCGTGTAGCACGATCGGATATCGCTCAGCGATCTGTCGCAGGACGGCGCGCGGCCGTCCACCCGAATCCATGAAATTCTCCGAGATCGCTTCGAACCAATCGACCGGCGGCCGCGTTGTCAAGATGTGGTCGAAATGCTGGTTGCGCAGCCCGACACCGAATCCCAGTTGGTGTCCGGCCGCACCCCTTCGAAGTTCAATCATGCGGCGCTCCTTAGCTGCAGCTGCCGGCGCCGCTCATGCCGCTGGAGCCGCACGCCGTCATGCCATGACCGCTATATTCCTGGATCCATTCGATGGTCGGGCCGTACTGGAACAATTCGGGATGCGGTGGCTGTGGCGGCTGGGGCGGCAACGCCGCGTTTTTCTTGCGCAGTTCGGGCCAGGTTTGCTCGGCGAACACTTCACGTGCACGCAGCCAGACGCTCTTGCCGCGGTTGCGCCCGTCGGTGCTGAAGCGCTCGGCATTGATCGGCGTGGCACAGCAGCCTTGTGTGGAGCAAGCGTTCGCACCAGGCGCTTCCTGCTCCCGTCCTGTGCCATACAGGCCGCAACCACCTTGACCTGCACACGCGTTTTGGACGCGACAGGTGTGATCCGATACGCTTGGCGAGTTCGGTTCGGCAAAGTTGAATTCAAGCGCGGTCGAGCAATACCCTTGGCCTGCGCACGCGTTATCACGAGTACGGCCTTGCCCCTTGCATTGGTTCAGTCCCATACAGGCATGCCGTACCTCGCCAGGCAGTAAAACGCCCGGCGCGGGCGGCGCCCCGGGGAACACTGGAATGCCCTGATACTTACTGACATCGCAGCCGGGCTTGCCCAAGGTCGGCTGATCGGGCTGCGCCTGCCATAGGCCGCTGACATCCGGCAACGAGGGGATCATGTCGACGAAGTATTGCGCGTCGCTGCTGTACCAAGATTCGCTGCCATATTTGGCGTCCATCCCGTTACACATCGCGACCAGCGTAGCGAAGGCCTGGTTACGCGGGCCAAGATTGATATTCTCGAAAGTCGGCGCCAACTTTAAAGTGCTGGGGTAGCTGTCGGTCCCGGACAAGGGGATTTTCCGCATGGCCTGGATGACCTTATCCAGGATCCAAATCATCGATCGGTGCAGCGTTTGATTGAAATACAGCTTCTGCTGACTTGGTTCAATGAGGAAGATGCTCTCGGTCATGATCAGCATGTACTGATATAGGCCGCTGACGATGTCGGCGAGCTCGCGGCGCCCAGGCGGGTATGCGGCGGCCACCGGATTGTCGGGAAAATCGAACATGATTTTTGCCAGCTCTTCGCGGCCGAACTGACGTGCCGCCGGCGGCGGCGGAGGCGGCAGGTTCGGCAGTTTTTCGTCGTGGGGATCGTAGCCTGCGAGTTGCGATTGCAAAGTCAGGAACTTGTAGTAATGCGAGAGTTCGTGATGCGACTCATCGTCGAACTTGTGAGGGCCGAAGCCTTCGCCTTCGGCGTCGATCGTCTGGATCGCCTTCAAAGCATCTTGGCGTGACGCAATGGTCATCAGCGCGCTGCGGCCGGCATGGCTGTCGCCGCGGCTCGCATAGGCGGCTGCGTTCGCCGCGGAGCCGCCAACCGGTGTCGGTACCGGGCAACCGAAATTGAAGCTGGCAGTCGGATAGACCGAGTCGATATTGTTCGGCGAATAGTTGGACGGCTGGATCTGGGCCGGCGCCCGCCCCGCTTTGAAATCGTCGTCGGTGATGTGCTGCGAGCTAATGATGCACCGAAGGTAGGAATAGATCTGGCCGATTGTTTGCCAATTGTTCAGCTCGGGCGGGGCGTCCGCTGCGGCCGGGTATTCGACTTCGAGGAAATGCCATAACTGCTCGGACGAGAATTTAGCCAGCGGAAGCGCCATTGGCTTATGGTCCGGGCCGAGCCTCGCATGACCGGGTAGGTCGGTCGGGTACGGTGAGGGCGAGCGCAAATAGAGCTGGGGCTGTACGCCGAGCGAATAAAGCATGTTGGACGACAAGGACAAATGCAGCATTTCCTCGACAGCCACGCTCATCATGATGCCCCCCGCCTGGCCGGCGAAGCGGGACAGGTCCGTTGCCGGAAAGCCTTCCGGGGTGCGGTTGATCGAGTAGTAGGCGAACAAATAGAGCGGCACCGTCGCCAGTTCGATCTCGACCGCGGTCTGCAACCCGTCGCGCAATTCCGTCAACGCGCGGGCGCGATTCCAATGCTCGTCGATATGGCGCACCAGGCGTTGCTCTGCTTCGCTGAGGGGGCGCACGGGAATATCTTTGTCCGTTGAGGCGAGATGGGACATGCTCATTTCTCCAGGTCGGTCATGATGATTTCTTCGTCAACGTATTGGCCGTCACATGCGGGAAGGACGCGCGGCCGCCGCGTACCGTCAGGAGCATCGTGATGGTCTGGGTTGCAGCTGCGGAAAGCTGGTTCCCCCATCAAAACTTTCCAGCCAGCAGGTAAAGTCGTAGGCGGTGACATTGCTGTTCTTTTGTTCGAAGCCGATATTGCCGACAGCGCCGTTTCCGTTGGAAGAGCTGACGGCCAACGTTATGAAATCGCTCGGTGCTTGGATGGCGAGCGCGTCAACGAGCGCTTGGTTCGGATTTGACGTGTAGGTCAGATCGTCATTGATGACCAGCTCGAGCGGGCCCGACTCGCCTTTCGGAACTACCGTGGGACCGTCGCCGACCCGGAACGGATGGCCCGTGCCGATCCGCCCGACAAGCCCGCCTACCGCGCAGCCGGGTAACGGAGCACTGCTACCAGAGGCGTCGTACATCGGGTTACCGTTCGCATCGAAGTCCACGCCGTCGTCATCCACTTGCCACATGCCGGATTGATAGGCGACGGTCACGCCAAGGTCGCCGTCGACCGTGATTCCCGTCGAGTGCCAGGTTTGATTCGCAGCGACCGTAACCGCTTGCGATGGAAATCCCCGGTCCATATGCCCGCCTTAAATGGTAGTTGCCGACGTTGGTTTTCGACAATTCTAGGATCTAAACGGCAGGCCCGCGAATTTTCGTTGATTCCACTCGCCGAGAAGATAAAGGAATAGCTGTTAACGTTGACAGGTTGAGTTTTCGGTGGCCGATTATCTGACCCTGAAATGAGTGCTCTTGAAAGTGATGAAACTTTCCTTGGCCGGGTATGGGCACCATCTCGATGAGAATATCGGTGGACAGGTGTGTTTTCATGAGTGATCCGATCCTGGTTAACGCCCTTACAAATCGTCAGCGGAAATTCATAACGGTGCTTTCGATCTTGCGGCGCAAATAGTGAGATTCGATGGGGATTTCGACAAGAAAATCACTGACGACGTTTGTCTACCGACGATCTCGGCTACCATCGAGTTGACGAAGCGATTTTGCGCAAGGTGTGAGATGGTGCAAAGAGACGGGTTGGTCGTCGGGGGAGTTTTACTGGGTTATTCAAGCGCCGGGCGCACTGGACGAGCGGGCTGAATGGCAAAGTGCCCCGCAGCCTGCACGGCTCGCCGGAATCACCGCCCAGGGCGAGCTGATGTGGAATACATCGCTGTCGGCGGCTTGAGTGAGTGGCCCGTGACGTGGGTCGGCGAGCTCTGTGTGAAGCCGATGCAACACACTGATACGGTCGATGCTAACGAGGCAGCGACGGAATCCGTGTGCCGGCTATTATCGGGCTATCGGACGAAATAAGCGGCTCGTATGCGCGAGCCATCGACTGTGGACTTTTGCCTCGAATCTTCGCAGGAGAAAAGTGATCGGCAAAATGAGTTTTCAGCATTTTTCATGAGGCTCGCACTTGGCTTGGGTTCGCGTTATATCGTTTTCATTTGTAATTTTGCCGTGGCACTGTCTCGACGTAACAATTGTTTAATGCACGTGGGGTTGCAAAAAATAAGATAAAAAATATAGATTCAAAACGTCCGAATTTCCCGGAGTCGATATCCGGAGATTGTGTAAACAACACTTGAGGAAATTATGGCGTCTATCCCGTAATCGGTTGCCAGGGAAGTGCTTGCGGGCGATCGAACTGGCAGGATGTAATCGCGCGTAATCGGCTGCACTCCAATCGCGCTGATTGAGTTCTTTGACTAGATACGGCCTGTAAGAGGGGGCGGCGCGTAAGCACCTCGACTGTAGTCGTTCGAATTGTGCGGTCGACTGATTGACCCGATTTGAAATGAACGATGACTAATAAGGCTCCCTTGTGCAGGGCGCCAGCAATACCGTGATCTGCACGCCCCTGACTACGCGTGCATCGCGGGTGGCCTGATCCCGTGCGCCACCGACGACGCGGCGAACCCTGGTGGCGCCGCTGCGTCAGACGCTGACCTATGATCAGGGCCGAGAGATGGTCCGGCACGCCGAATTGAGCGCCGCCACCGGCGTGCGCGCGTACTTCTGCGACCCGTGGGAGTATTCACTGAATTGCTGAACGCACAGATGGCTCTCGCCGATGCGCAAAAGCAGCGTGCGGTTGCTTTGTCGAAGTGGCGGACCGCGCGCCTCGGGCTAGCAGCGAGCCTTGGTAGGCTCGGACTCTGGCGTGTGAATGGCTGAGGGGGTGTATGACTTGTCCACAAGCAAATGTTGACCTCCCCCCGGTATTCCCCAAAGTGTCTCGATAGATATATAAAGCAGACATACAACCTAAAAGAACACCTAACCTCAAATTCGTCGAGGAACAGCGTGATTTCGCGGGGCTACCGAACCGCGCCGGGCGACCCTCTGACCCGTTTTACAATTCGTCGGGTTTTGAAAAATCAATAAAAACAAAGAGATGCGAATTTTTCGATGAGCGGGCCCCGGCGAGCTGCAATCCGGGGCCGGATTCGCGAAATTGTGCATAGATCAAGTCTCGGCAGCCGGATTTTGTCCTCCGACGGCGCTCAGAGCGACGTAAGCACGCGCCGGTAGCGGATCGCCTCGGCGATCTGCGTGGCCGTCGGCAGCGGGTCGCCGGCCAGGTCGGCGATCGTCCGCGCGACCTTCAGCACGCGAAAATACGCGCGCGCCGACCAGCCGAAGCGCTCGCCGGCCTCGCGCAGCAGCCGCTCGCCTTCGTCGGTCGGCCGGCACAGGTCGTCGGTCTCGCGGCCGCTCAGCATGTGATTCGTCTTGCCCTGCCGGCCGAGTTGCAGCGCGCGCGCCTGCGCAACCCGCGCGGCCACCGCTGCGCTCGGCTCGCCGGGCGCCGACGCGCGCGACGCGAGTTCGGCCGGCGACAGCGCGGGCAGGTCGATCTGGATGTCGATGCGGTCGACGAGCGGCCCCGACAGCTTGCGCAGGTAGCGAGCGGCGACGTCCGGCGTGCAGCGGCAGCGCCCGGACGGATCGCCGTGCCAGCCGCACGGGCACGGGTTCATCGCGGCGATCAACTGGCACGCGGCCGGGAAGTCGGCTTGCTGCGCTGCGCGCGAGATCGTGATGCGGCCGGCTTCCAGCGGCTCGCGCAGCATCTCGAGCACGTGTCGGTCGAATTCCGGCAGTTAGCTTTCTGGCATCTTAAGAGGCCACATGTTGTCAGCAGCCCTTCTTGGCCAGCATCCACTTTTGCAGGCGTACTTCGGTGTCAGCCCAAAAAGTAGGTTTTGAATGAAGAGATAAATTTACGTTGGGCAAGCCGTCTGTAAGACGGCGCGTCAGGTTCGAGTGTGTGCAACTTGGGTACCGTCCGAAGGGCGGCTGTCCACATCTTTATGATGTGGGCAGCCAAGTTGTGCACACGGGGATTCTCCGACAAGTCTTGAAGTACTCGCCTTTGAAAAGCGGACTGAAACCTGCTATGCCTCAGTCTCGTTCTTGTCTGTCCAGCAGCGTAGGGGTCGACAATCGGCTAATTTTTCGAAAGCGGTCTTCGGCCCCCTTTTTTTGTGCTGCCTATTTCGTTTGGCGACGTCTCTCCTTCTTTTTCTGGTTCTTTCCCAGCTATTGCCAGTAAGTCCGCAGGGTCGACGCTAAGTGCCTCTGCCAGCAAGTAGATGTTGTCGAGCGAGACGTTCGTAACCATCCGCTCGACTTGGCTTATGTAGGTGCGATGCAACCCAGCAAGGTCGCCGAGCTTCTCTTGCGAAATGTTTTGCGTCGCGCGGATTCTTTTTAGATTACTGGAAAGCCGGCTTCGGAGCGCCGCTTGCCCAGGCTTTAGCTTGTCATTCATGGTGCCAAAGCATGGCGGAACGCAGCGTTTGTATCTACAGCCTATCAATCGACAGATTTTAGCTCTACAGAGTTTACATCTACATAGTTTGCATCTACACTGTATCCGTCGAAGGCTGCGGCGGGTGCGGTTGTTGCATCGATGGTGATAGAAGGCGCCATCGCGGCTGCAAGGGCACGCGTCTTAGCGAAAAATTCGTCCCGCGCGACATGAGCGACGAACGGCGGCGTCGCCGTCGTTGAGGAAATTGAATATTTCTAGCCCACTCTCGGGCGTTAGCTGTTACCTCATTGATAACTCATTGACTGAACGTAAATAAGCGGCTCGACCGGTGTTACCGGTTTCCATCTCGTCCGACTGTTCCGCAGGGCGGGGCGGAACGGCGGAATTCCGCAACACCGACCGGGCTATTGCAGGGAGCTGGAGAAAATGGAATGCAGTGGCGTATTGGCGGGAGAGGAAAATCATTCTGGCTTACGGCTCCCGCTGCCTGTCCGCGTCTCCGACGTCGCTTGGTTTTATGTGCGTTACGACGAAGGGGACAGCAGTGACATGCAAGGAACTGCCTACGTTGTTCACACCTACTCAGGTGCCAGAAAGCTGATTACGAGCGCGCGAGGCCGTCAGCCAGTTTTGTACCTGTTCCTTGCAAAACGCGTCGGAGGAATCGCTCTCAGGCGCGTGGTTGCCGTACGGGAGGCGCCGGATACCACCCTTCAGGTACTCGAGCTCGACGATGGACGTGCGGTCCTGTTGGATTTGAGCAGGGATGGCGAAGGCGACTTCGCATACCTCGAAATCGACCTGCCCTTGTGCATGAGCCAGTTGGAGGCCACTGAATTGGTCGCCCCGAATGCGCGAACAGTGGATTGAGGACGCTCGCAATGAGAATTCAAGTTGCCTCGGACCTGCACCATGAACTCGCAGTCTCCAACTCCGCGATGGCGGCCCGTCTTGAACGCGCTGATGACGCCGTCGATTTGCTTGTCCTTGCCGGCGACATTCACAATCAGACCGGCGCAATAGACCTCTACGCGGACTACCCCGTGCCAGTTGTGTACGTGTGTGGTAACCATGAATTTTACGGTGCCGAAATGCTGCAACTTCTTCGTGAGTTGGGGCGTCGAGCTGTCGGGACGTCGGTCTACGTGCTCGAGAAGAACGAATTCGTTTTCGGCAATGTCAGATTTCTCGGCTGTTGCCTGTGGACCGACTATCATGCGTTGCAGGAGCGCTTACGAAATCTGGAGCGTCGTCCTGCGACTACTACGAGTCTTGTTTCCTGAATTGTCGCATCGCTATCTGATGAGGCTAGGCCTCCGATTCTGGTATGCGAATTAATTGGTACAGGAGACAAAAGGTGCGCGTCCGCAGACTATGAACGACTGTCAAATTCTTTTTCTCGATATTGATGGCGTCCTACATCGAGGGAGTTCGTATGTTGCTAGAAAGCGCATTGTTAGCAGTGCGCCCGGAAACATCGAGTTGTTTGAGTACCTTCCCGTACTAGATGGGCTCTTGCATCCTTATCCGCATGTGGCGGTCGTCCTTTCCTCGGACTGGGCTTATCGATTTGGTGTCGACTACACCCGCTCGCAGTTGCCGTCGAATTCTCTGCGTGCACGGATAGTTGGGGCAACATACCAAGGCTGCGAATTCGACGAGCAGTTGTGGCCAATGCTTTCGAGAGGAGCCCAAGTCCTCGACTACGTTCGCCGACAAGGACGCGAGCGCCTCGAATGGATTGCGATTGATGACCGAAACGACGGATTCGAGAGCTGCAGAGAGCGCCTTGTGCATTGCCAGTCGGACTATGGCTTGGGCGACGCTGCTGTCGTCGAACTGCTGCGGCACAGACTACACGAGCGATTTTCTTAATCGACTGTGTCGGCGGCGCTGCGCGCTTAAAGGCACGCAACCAGTATCGAGGAAGTACGATGCGAACCAAGATGCCGCGCACGATATCGGCCAACAGCGTCCCGCTTACGGTCGAACGCATGCTTGCTGACGCTATGGCCCTCGGTCTTATGCAAGTCATTGGCGCGCTGACGCCGCGACAGTATGTCGATACTCGGACGATGTCGTCATTCGAACTTGGATTGAAGTTCAAGCAGCTGTTGCGCGACGAGATGTATGAGCGGCGTCGTGGGGCGACGAAGAGGCAACAAAACGGAGTGGCGCGGGCGCCTGGCCGGTGAGTGGAAGATGCAAATCATAAAAAAGATTTGTACGGGATGGCGGCTCGCGCGCAAATAGAATTTATGCCGAAAATGCCTCTCGCTATAGCTCGGATGCCACCCGCTACCGTCGCTGCCATCGAGCGACTGGGGGCGGACCTGGCTGTCGCCCGTCTGCGAAGAAAAGAGTCGCTCGCTTCCTGGGCGGCCAGGCTTGGTGTGACCGTGCCGACTCTCATGAGAATAGAAGCGGGCGAACCGGGCGTCGGTATCGGTCTCTATGCGACGGCGCTTTGGCTCATAGGCCGAGATGGTGCTCTCGCCGAACTGGCGTCTCCGGAGAAGGACCGAGGGGCACTTGAGATGGACGTGCGGGAGGCTGTTGAACTCGGCAAGTCTCGGGCAGCCGCTTCCGCAGAGGCTCGGCTGAGCCGCAAGGAAAAGCGCGACCACCAGTGATTGGGAACGCAATGAGCGCAGGACGCTTTCAGGCAGGCGATAAGAGCACAGCAATCTGCTCGCGTTGCGGCAAACAGGTTGACACAACTTTCGTTCAACGAGATGTTCCATTCAGCGACGGCAAGGGCTTCGTCGCAGGAATTCTCGTAGCTGTTTGCGATGTTTGCGATGACGTCGTTGCGATACCGACTCAGTCTACACCGGCTATTCGAGAAGCCCAGGTACTGGCGCTCATTGTTTAACGCTAAACGCCGAAGGCGTGCATAGCTGAAGAGGATTTGCGGGGCGCTCGCGCGCAGAGATGGATGCCCTTTCAACCGTGGCTGTCCACCCACGCTCGGCACCAGCTGAGGCCAGCGAGTTCAGCTTCATTCTCAGTCTCAAAACTGCCGAGCACGCCCGAGGTTTCAACGAGCTTGTTGTGTCGCGTGATAGTGCCGCTCGCAGCGTATCCGTGGCCTCGCCGGATAGCATGTCCCCAAATCGCATACCCCTTGTAGTGCTCAGCCTCCATCAGCGGGTTACCTTTGGGCTGCACACGATGTGAATCAACGCGCAGTACATTGCCCTCGGGAGTCGAGACTCTGCACGCGGGGAACTGCGTTGATTGGGACGGGGCGCGCTACACGTGCGCGCTTGGTCGGTTTCGGGACGCTCACCACGGCGTGGGTTGATTTCAACTTCTTTGCGTGAGCCATTGACATGGTGCTGACTCGAAATCCGTCAACTTGACTCGAAATGTAGCAATAAATGCCGTGCATTGGCGAGAGTCATCGAAATTCATCAAAAACCCGATTTCCGCTCTGTCAAAGAGGACGCGCCCGTTGACCTGTTGGTCCGGCAGGCGGGCGTCGGTGGGGTGCGGCTCTTGCGGCCGCTGGTGCGGTGCGCGACACAATAATTGTGGGTACCGCCTTTCCTTACGAGGAGGCCGCTTCCCCCATACAGGGACGATTGAGAGGAGCTTTCGTTGACGAGGTCGACGAGCCACGGCCCGGCATGAGCCAACGCTTCGTCCTCTGTGCCGATGGACAATGCTCGGTTCGCACCATATCGCTGCTCGATAAGGGTGCCAATGAAGCGGGAGAATTGGACGCCGTCCACGAGCGCGTACGCCTATATACCTCCCGCTGTTCGCAACGTCGTGGGTCAGGAGTATCTTAACCGGTGAGGCTCAAACGGCCCGTCATCAACCAATTGGTCGTCGACAAGACGCCAAAAGCGGAAACCGCCCTCGCGCCCTGTCTTGCCGACCATGAACACGCGCCCATACGCAATATGCTGTGCGGCCGCCTTGGCCTTGTCGTATTGCTGCAACTGAGGCCCCTTAACCTCGACCAATACAATACCTCCGCCCTCGGTGCGCGCTGATATGCAAACCACGAAATCTGGGAAGAATCCTATACCGCCCGACCAACGATAGAGACTCACCGACTCGGGTTTTTGAGAAGGGTTGCGATGCCACCAGAGGACTTCGCTCGAAGTGTCGATGAACTCAGCAAATTCTCGCTCTTGGGGCGACAGACTGTCCGGGAATACGCCGTATATGTTCCGCTTGGCCGACAACAGGGGCGCAAGGCTTTCTACCGCCGCTGGAAGTTTCACGACTGCGGCCGTCACGTTCTCGGCGCGGACACGCTTGTACGCCTGGCGAATCAGGGTTTCATTCCTGACTAGGACCAACTCGAGCTGCCTTGTGAGCAGTTCATCTGTGTCCGGCAACTCATGTCCGTGTTCTTGAAGGGCGTGCTTGAACCGCTCCTTTAGCTCGCGGAGCAGTTCACGGCGGTCAAGTTCGTCGAATTCGAATGCAATCTGACGTGCACGTTCAGCGATTGCAACAGGTGACACGGTCGCCCATACGTCGTGGTCCTCTGGTTCTTCGCCAATGAACACGTCTTCGACCCGTTCTGTGACGCGCGACCGGACTCTGAATCGGTCACCAAGTACTCGCGTGAAATCGATGTGTGCGGCCAGACGCTCCTCGACGTTTTCGGGTGCGTCCGGCAATTTTTCAGCCACTAGCGTTTGTGGCATTCCATCCTTGAGTGGATAGCGCAGAACACCCGATTGAGCTTCGAGCTCGAACGCGTCCGTCAAAGACGACGCCTCGGCGAAGCCATGCGCCAGCTTTTGTGTGACGTCGTTACCTTCTGGAGTCAGTGAGTCAAACAGCGTTGTTTGAACGCTCGACAGTTGAGGCATTGGCAAGTCGTCGATGTCTTCAACTTCGGGCGGCTCTAGTTCCTTCGGGGCATGCTGCCCTCCGTCGTGTAAGAGAGACAGCGATTGACCAGGATGAACGACCTGGACCGTCGGACTTCCTGCAAGGACCGTGACTACGGTCGATGGGCTCGCAGACGCGAGTTGCTGCGGCATCTGATTGATTCTCGCCGCAGCACCTACCAAACCTTCTTGGGCTTCGCTGTTTGCGAGGAATACATAGCCGTAGCTGAGGATGGCCGGCAGAGAAGTGAGCCTTCCTTGGAGCAGCCTATGCACGCGCATGATGCGTCCGACCACCTGGATGCCGAAATCTGAATCGCGATTGCCGCGCAGTGCGGCTAGCGTAAAAGCACGCGGTGCGTCAAAACCCGTTGCAATAGCCATCTTAAAAATGATGACCTCGACCTGCGGGTCATGGGCAAGTGCGGAGAGATTCGGGTCCGGTTCATCAGCAGTGTGGACGCGCACCGATTCCTCGGGAAAGCGAAGGGCGCCTGTTAGATAGTCGCGCGCCTTCTGTAACGCTTGCCCCCCGTTGGGTACTTGAACAAGCATGAGAGGCGTTAGAGCAACTCCCGCGCCCGCCAACGTCTCTTTAATGCGCCGATGCATTGCAGCACATTCCGACATCGCAACTTCCTCGAACTCGAGCAACTGCGCATCGTCCTGGTTTTTCGCGATGAAGCGGGCCGCCTTCACACTCCTCTTTAGTAGCTGCGCGTCTACGCCTTCCTGGCGGGTGATAGACGCCCATTCTGACGGACCGCCGATTCGGTAACTCGTTTGCTGCGAGAATTTTTCGGCGTCCGTATCGCGAGGCGTTGCGGTCATCATCAGCACGTAGTCCGGCTGTATGATGTTCGTAAAGAACTTGCTTGCCTCTGAAGCCCGTACGAATCCATGGTGCGCTTCGTCGACGACGACGCCGATGCGAAGATTTTCATCTCGGGCCTGGACGAGAAGGTCGTCTATGGCTAGACCGGCGTCACCGCGCTGACGCGCGAGGCGGGAATCCTTGCTGCGCGCGGCGACCGTTTGCCATGTCAGGACAAACGTAGCGCCCGGTCGCAGATTTGCAACGCGACGGTCGGACTGAATATCAAGCTGGGCGAGGTTTGGTGCCTGATTGGTCAGCGTGGCTTTGGCTTGGTCAACAACGCCGGCAAATGGCGCGAACCATAGCCATAACACGTTTTCTTCAACGGAAAATTTACTGAGCAATTCGCAGGCGATAACCGTTTTGCCAATCCCTGTTGGAGCCTGAAGTAGTACACATGCATCAGCACGGCGGAGCCGGTTCAATTCACCCGCAGATGCGTCTCTGCCGAGCGCGTCATAACGTAGCTTCAGCGCTCGGAATCTGTCGAGCAGTGCGTCGATATGTCGTTCCTGAAACGACACGGGGCTGATTCGGCTCATTCGGACACCTCGAATTCGTATTGGTATTCAGGCACGCGTACGGTCCCTTGCTTGAAGATACGCCTTAAATCATCGGGTACCGCAACGATACTCACTCTTTCTGCAAGGTCTGCCAACGCGGCGACTACAGCCTGTGTGGTCCATGTCAACACCACGACTTTGCCTTCGAAGGCGCTCACGGTGGAGACGAGTTTCTCCAGAGTGGCGCTGCGCGTGTTCGCGCAGTAGGCGATGAGGTGGTTCTCATTGACGGAGGTGGCTAACGGAAAATTCGGGGCAGTGATGGGGTGGTCGCAAGCCATCAACGCGAAATTCCAAACCATCTCGTCAGTCAAGCCTTCTTCCAACCGGTGCATGGCCACTGTCTTTGCCCGTAGGTACGCAAATTCCCCCCCGAGACCTGGAACCTCTCCGTTCTTTGTCGAGCGATACCCCTCAATGACCGCACGGACTCGACGGGCACAAACGTCGCGACAAAGGTTCTTTTCGGGCTCCTCAACGGTCGCTTCTCGGCTGGAGACGAGCACGAATTTCCGTGCGCCACCGTCTTCCTTGTTCATCTTCAGTACGGCTTGCGCGGTGGTGCCCGACCCAGCAAAGAAGTCGAGGATAAGGGCGTCCTTCTCCGGGGCCCCGATTTGCAATACGCGCTCGATTAGTCGGACCGGTTTGGGAGTGTCGAAGGCCGTCTGCGTGCCAAAGATGTCTTGAATTTCCTTCCGCGCTTCGTCGGTATGGCCGACTTCCTCATGTGGCCACCAAGTCCAAGGGACCAGACCTTCAACATCGGACAGATACCGCACCATGCGAGGAACGCCGTTACCATCCTTTCCAAACACAATGCGCCCCTGCGCTCGGAGCTTCAGGTACTCCGACTCTATCGTCGACCAGCAGCGACCTTCCGGCGGATAGTGCACCTTCCCATTTGGGGCTTCGATGGCATACATTTGGTTGGGTCGGTAGCCCTGAGCTGTCATCGAAATCGATTGCCAACGCTTTTTAGGGTCCGTCTCATTGGGATTGTCGGGATTCTTGTAAACCCTCGCCTGCTCCTCGCTCAGCGAAATGCGTCCCCGGCGCAGCTTGAACTTGTCCGGATTCGGCGCATAGACAAGTAGGTATTCGTGCGCGTCGCCGATGGCCTCGCGGTTCTCTCGGGAGTAACGCTTCTGCCAAATGCAGTTGGCTACAAAGCGTGTTTCTCCAAATACCTGATTCATTAGCAGGCCGAGATTGAAAAGCTCATTGTCGTCAATGGAGACAAATATTGCGCCGTCTTCTCGCAGGAGCGATTTTGCGAGTACGAGCCGTTGGTACATGAATTCGAGCCAGGTCGAATGGCGGTACCGATTGGTCGCGTCAAAGTAGTGGTCGTTGTAGACAAAGTCACGCCGACCTGTGTTATATGGAACATCGATGTAGATGAGGTGAAAGGCACCCGCGTGAGTTGTCGCGAGGTGTCGTAACGCGTCGAAGTTGTCGCCTTCTATGATGAAGTTGCGATGAGGTGCGGTACCGCATGACAGCGCTTTCTCAAACTCCAGTCCGACGAAGTCGCGGTTCAGCGCCTTGTCGGCATCGATGTCGGAGCGCTCCCAATGCAGGCCGTATTGCGCTCGCGCGTCCCGGCGTTTCAAGATGGCGATAAGCGCCTCTTTGGTGAGGTTCTCGTACTCCAAGCTTACATTTCCCTTGTATCAGCGATATTCGTGGTGTTGGGCGAGGCTGCATCGACCTCGATGCCGACGCTCTTGCAATAGTCGAAGACCAGCTTCTCAATGAAGTTGGTTTGAGAGCGTCGTTCTGCGAGCGCTGCACGCTCTAAGCAACGTTTGAACTCGGGTGTCACCCTGAAGCTGACCGGTATTCGTTTGCTGTCTTGCACGACCACTTCTCCTTCACAGTGCTGTATAGTATGACGCATTACATCCCTCGGACGCCAGCGCCGGAAGCTGCAGCGGATGAGCGCGTGGCGCCTACTAGGTCAACATCGAGGGGCACTCACATACATCGAAGCGTCGGGCCAGAGCTGCATACTTGATATGCTATGAGCATCTCCCGGGGCTAGTTTCCCCGCGATGCCACCGGCATCGCGCGACTACGAGTAGAGACCGAACCACACGGGAGACACCGGCGGTTGTGGTTGCTGGGGTTGCAAAGGCAGACAACTGTCACGCTGTCTTGATTCACGCGAGTCTGCGGGAGACATGTGAGCTACAAATATTCGAAGCTGGACGCAAGAAACCGTGACTGGTTTGCTAGCGACAATTCGCGGCAAAGCTTAATGAAGATTGTGCTACGCGAGGGTAGCCTTCGTAGCCTCAAGCCTTGTGCGGTGGAATTCCGATATCCGTTCACGGCAATCGCCGGGAAGAACGGGTCCGGCAAATCGACTTTGCTCGCTATAGCAGCCTGCGCATTCCATAACTCTGATTCCGAGCTTCCCGGCTTCCCAGGTAGGAAGCATGACTATTACACGTTCTCAGATTTTTTCGTGCAGTCAGCTGAGGAGGTCACGCCGGAAGGGATAACCATTGCGTACCATATACGCCATGATGCTTGGAGAGAGAGCTCGCACTTACCCAGCGGGGTCGGCTTAGGACGCCAGGTGCGACAGAAAAAGCAAGGCGGAAAATGGACTGAGTACAGCCGCCGGGTGCATCGCGAAGTGATGTTTTTTGGCATCAATCGTGTGGTTCCGCATTCTGAGCGTAGCGGTGCAGTTGGGCATCGAGCAACATTCCGCGCCATCGAGCGCAACGGTTGGGAAGACCAAGTTAAGGCAGCTGTTGGGCAAATCCTTGGGGTCTCGTACGATGACTTCGAGCTTAAGCGAGCGTTAAAGCATCGTTTGCCAGTAGTCCGGCGTCGGATGGGAACCTACTCAGGTTTCAACATGGGGGCGGGCGAAAATGCCCTTTTCGACCTGCTGTCGTATCTGTATGCCTGTCCTGGCAGTCCTCTCGTTGTCATTGATGAGTTGGAACTCGGTCTGCACGAACAGGCTCAAAAGCGGCTTGTCGAGCATTTGAAACAGCTTTGTTACGACCGCAAGATGCAGATTGTTTGCACGACGCACTCACCAACAATTCTGGAATCGTTGCCGCCGGAAGGTAGGTTGTATGTGGAAAGCAACGAGAGTGAAACCGTCGTGGTTCCTGCAGTTTCGGCTCTCTTCGCCGCCGGAAAGTTGAGTGGCGTGAATGGTCTTGAGCTAGATATCTTCGTAGAGGACGAAGTGGCGGCTGCCTTGGTGGCAGCCTCGTTGCCTGTCTCGGCGCGAAAGCGCGTAACCATAAGACCCATTGGCTCAGCGAGTGCGGTCGTGCGTCAAATGGCAGCGCGGTACAAAGAAAAACGGATAGCGAATGTCGTCGCTATTCTTGACGGCGACCAGAATTCCCGCTCGACGGTGCACAACAAGGTATTTGCCAGTGCACTCGAGGCGGACCCTGATGTCGATTCAGCCAAAGCATGGCTAGAAAAGAACCTGTTCTTCCTGCCAGGAGACACATGGCCTGAGCGGTGGATTGTCCAGCGACTACTCTCAGAACCAGGCTTGGCAGCGATTTGCACCGAACTCGGCACGGATGTCGACACAACTCGGCAGGAATTGGAGTGCTCACTACAGGCAGAAAAGCATGGTGAGCTTTTCTATCTTGCAGACAGTTTCGCGCTGGAGGAAAACAGCTGTCGGGATGCCTGTGCTCGAATTGTTGCGCGCGCTTATTCTGCCGAGTTGGCAATCGCAACGGCGGGCGTAATTGCCCACCTGGGCCACAACACGGTCGAACCATCCGAGAAGCTTGGTGCACGCGTGTAGCAAACTTTCTCAGGCGACGCTAACCCCCTTACTCAGTCGCGGCACTATAATGCTAGAAAAATTCGAGCGACAGATTTGGACTGAGGGCAAGCCTCAGCGTTCGGATGAACACGCGCGTTCTGCTATTGATTTCGTGGCGAATTGATACACCGAGGCCGACAAGCCGATGTTTAATACCAAGTTCGGTCCATTCATTGGTGCTACCTGGGAAGCCCTGTGCCAGCAGGTCTTCAAACGGAAGTATCAAGCTGACGGCTATCAGCAAATGCCCGCATCGCCCGGCGACTTTGGTATCGAGGGCTTTACCGTACACACCGGCCTCGCATTTCAATGCTACTGCCCCGAGAAGCACTACAGCCGCAGCGAGCTGTATGAAAAGCAGCGCGACAAGGTTACCCAGGACCTCGGGAAACTGAAGACATACCAAGCGGACCTAGAAGCGCGGCTAGGGTCGACAAAGCTCAAAAGTTGGATATTCGTCACCCCTGAGCTCGATAGAAACTCCTTGCTTGTCCACGCCCGAAACAAAGAAGCAGAAGTGCGGCGTTGGAAGCTACCCTTCCTGGCAGACGACTTCTGCGTGCTGTTGCACGACGGCGACCACTACGCCGTCGAAATCAACGAGATTCGTGTCGCCGCTGGCGAAGCCATGGTGTTCGATGACTGCCCCCCAGTGCTAGCAGAACTCAAGGGCGAGCGCGAGGACTATGAGCAAAACGTTCTGCGCAAGAGCGGAATTCGGCTGGCTGACAAGTCTGCAAAGCCAGCGTTTCAGCAACTCGTCTCGCAGCTAACGCAGCGAACTATTGAGAGCTTCCTCGAATCGGATGGCTACCTCCGACGTATCGCCTCGACGGCGCCAACCGTGTACGTGCGAGTGGTCCGGCTTATCAACGAATACGAGGAATACGTTATTGAAACGTCGGCAACCTGGAGCGGTACGGCAGAAGACCTGACCACACGGGTACGTGATGGGCTTGCCCAACGCATCGCGGAAGAACTCGCACCCACACTGGACATGACCAACGCGAGCAAGATTGCCAGATTCATGACGGCACGATGGTTAGCCGTGTGCGAGTTAAACTATGACTGAATCCGCCGCACATCTGCGCTTTGAACGCAGGCCATCGCCAGTTCTGGCAGAACATCGACCGCTGTACAAGATTGGGCAAATTCTCTTGGTCCTCCATCTTGCCTCCCGTGGGGGCAAGTCCAGCTTGCCCAGGCTACATCTGTTCAACTGGGCGCTCAAAGCGGACGAGCGTCAATCGCTCCTCGTGAAGGCAGCGGAAGCGAAGACGCTCGATGTGCCGGCATGGGGCTTCGACCCAATTCTTGCGATTGCGATTCGCTTTGCTATGGCAGAGGGGCTGGTACGCGAAATTTCAACAGGCTACGAGATAACGGAGCCTGGTGAGATTTTCATCAAAGACGCCCTGAAAGACGCAAGCATTTTTCCTGAAGAGCGCGCCTTCCTGTCCCAGGTGGGCAAAGGTGTAACTGAGCAAATGGTTGACGCTACCGCAAAGGGCTGGGAGGCATAGTGATAGTTAGGGGAGTCAAGCTGCGTGCCGTCACCGACAACGGAGAGTTCGGCTTCGCCTTCGAGTTCGCGCGTAACTTGACCATCATTCGAGCTCGAAATTCGAGCGGCAAGAGCACCCTCTTCAACAGCGTGCTCTATGCGCTCGGCATGGAAGAACTCGTTGGAGGAAAGAACGAACGCGCACTACCGTACGCCGTTAAGGAACATTTCGAGTTCGGCGGCAAACGCATCCCGGTTGCCGCATCCGAGATTCTGCTGGAAGTTGAAAATCAGTCAGGGCGAATCATCACACTGCGACGAGCCATTCGCGATACCGTCCGCAGCACAAAGCTCGTAGAGGTATTCGATGCGGCCCACTTGACGCGCGGTGAACCACTTGTGGATGCCAAGCCCACCTACGTACATGACAAGGGTGGCGCGCAGTGGGAAGAAGGATTCCATCACTTCTTGGAGTCCTTTATGGGGCTGTCCTTGCCTAATGTTGCAACGACAACGGGAGGAGAAACGAGGCTCTACCTGCAGACGATTTTCGCCGCGTTGGCCGTCGAACAGAAGAGGGGATGGACCGACTACGTCGCGACCATACCGTTTTTTGGCATCCGAGACGCACGCACACGTGTAGTCGAGTTTCTTCTCGGTCTCGGTGTATTCCAGACCAATTCGCTTAGGAATCAGCTCAACGCAGAATCCGTCGAAATCGATTCCGACTGGCGGCGGGCAGTTGACGAGCTGCGGCGCGAGGCAGCCCCCCATGGCGTCGTCTTGGAAGGTGTCGCTTCAAAGCCAACCCCGTTATTCCAAGCAGACTCGGTGGTCTTACGGCGCCTGAATGGAAGCGCAGCGATAGACCTCTCGGAACACATCCGACAACTGCGCCATGAACACGCGGTACTGCAACAACGTGCGGACGAATACAGCAGGGTAATGGGCGCCGAGGCGTTGCAGGAGGTTACTGCGACTTCGGAAGAGCTTCAGAAACTGAGCGTTCTACATGAACGCGCGACCACCACGCTGGGAGAGCAACGAGCAGCTCTGAAGGACTATGAGGTGCTGCTCGCCGAGGCAAATGAAGACCTGGAGCGCAACAAGGCTGCCGCGAAGCTGCGCGACCTTGGCGCCAAGAACAACCTGAAGACGGCAATTGGCCTGTGCCCCACCTGCAATCAGCCGGTCGACAACACGCTTTTGGCTGGTGCGGTCACCGGCCCTCAGATGGATTTGGCAACCAACATTGCCTACCTCGAGAGCCAGCGCCGGATGCTTCAACGGCAGATAGTTGGTTTGCGCGAAGGGATTTCCTCAGCGGAAGCGCGTGTCGCTGAACTTGAAGCCAGACTTGCGGCCAAGCATGACATTCTCTTCGCCATGCGGAGCGATGTGACATCTGGCGCGACTGAGTCGAAGGCGATTGTGCGCCGGCAAGTCCAGATTGAAATTGAAATTGATGCATTGGAGCAGTTGCAATCAAAAGCAACGACCCTTTGCAGCCGCCTCACAGGCATTGCGGACCGACTGAGGCACAACCAGGCCGCTCGCCAGCGTCTCCCGAAGGACGCATACACTGCTGACGACCACCGGCGAATCGACGCACTCCAGTTCAACTTCAGAGGAAACGCGGGCTCGTTCGGCTATGAGAGCGTACCAATTACCGACATCATCATCAGCAAGGAGGCGCTGGTGCCAAGCCTCGCGGATATGGAGTTGCGTGCGATTCGGACCGACATCAATTCCGACTCGAGCGCGAGTGATTTCGTCCGCTTGATTTGGAGCTATCTGCTAGCCCTGTACCAGACTTCATCAGCTCCGGGCCTGCAAGGCAACCACCCTGGCCTCCTCATGTTCGATGAGCCAGGTCAACACTCGATGGCTGCCGATAGTCAGCATGCCTTGCTTAAACAGCTCGCTGGCGAAACTGGCCTGCAGAGCATCGTCGCGGCATCTTTCGACGAGACCGAAGAGGTGTTTCGACAAGCGACCGAGGGCATCGCCTTCAAACTCATCGAATGGGAAGGCAAACTTCTACGCCCGCTTTGAGGCAACCCGTTGCACGGTGGTGTCGACACTGCCTTCCAGTGTTTGAGGCAAAAGTGCGCCGAAGTGAGCGGCAGGCGTGCGTTTTCAGTAGCGCCAGCCGCATGAAGCTCACGCTTTGCGTTCAAACTCCCAGAGAGCCGGCTGTGAACGATAAGCACCTGACCGGTCCGGAGCAAAAACCTCCGGCATGCGCTCACCCTGTTGCACCAGCACGCCAGGCACGTGGTGCCCCTGCGCTTTCCAAATGCCCGTTTCAGGGCACGTCTGCCCAGTTCGCACCGTCTGCGGACCGGTGGCGACTTCCGATGATTTCGTAGGCTCTTCGAAGGTCCTCGCAAATTCGACGAGGTCCTTCGGATAGACGATATGCTTTTGCAGCGACGTGTCATCCAACTCGAGCAGATAGGCGAGGGCAGCGGCCTCGACTGCCCAGTAGCCGAAATAGAGACCGCGCTCCTCCGAAAGGTCGAGGTGACTGTCGTGCCATTCGACGCTGCTCATGGAGGAATACCAATTCTCCAGGTAGGAGTTGAGGTCGGTTAAGCTCTCCTCGTCGGAGTCCCCGTACACGCTGTTGATGCAATCACGATACGACTCATGGAACCAGGCATCGACGTCGGTTCGTCCTTCGAGGCCGTAGGCGAGGAGGTCTTCATACAGCGTGTCCTGGGCCCGAAAAGACGAGTCTTCCAATGCAGCGATGCGAGGCAGTAGGTCCCGCCGGTGAAGCAGGTAGCAGAGCCCGATGAGCTGCATCGCGCGCTCATAGTCTTTGAGTTCTCCGAGGAGGAAGGGCGGCCAATGAGGACTCTCAAACTCCCGGCCTTGGAATTTGGCGTATTCCTCGTAGTCGGCGACTATCAGGTCAAGGTCATCGCGGAGAAGCGCGATTGGCTCGCCTGCCGTGTACCGAAGCATCACGAGTTCGAATCGCCCGTCCGCCCGATACGAAGCTGCCGTAGCATGCTTCTGCGCCTCCGAGCCGTTGGCCGGCAAGATGCGTGACCATTTGTCGATGGACTTGACCAGAAAGTCCGACAGCCAGTTGTAATATCGCTCGCTGATGAAGCGCTGTCGCCGGCGATTCGAAAAATCGTCCATTCTTAGGTCCTTCCGTATCTCTTGTTCAACCGTTTCTGTTTTTCGTTTGCGGCCTCGGCCACTTCGCCTTCCTGGTAGTGAAGGGGCACGTGATGGTCGTCGTGGTCATGCTCCTTGCCTTCCAGCAACGCTTTTTCGTGCTGAATCGCGCTAGGAATGTAGAACGGAATGTACAAAATGTGACGCGCATATCCTTGTTCCGAAATCGTCTCGCCCATCTCTCGGCCGACGGCATCACGCAAATTTTGCTTCACCCAGATGTCAGTCATCTGTGCAATTTTACTGCCAGTCGGCTGAACCGGACCGCCTTTAGCTGGGCCAGGAGCTGGTGAAGTATTACCGGAGCTCGGGGGAGACGCCGAGCCGGTCTTTGTCGGTCCTTTCCTGCTCCCCTCCTTCTTGCCGCCAGCCTTCGCTGGAGCCGGCGGAGCACCGTCATCGTCGATGGGAGGTTCAAGCAATTCCTCGGGCCGAGGAAGCACCGTGTCGACGACTCGAGTCGCCACGCCAAGCTTCGATACCATGCTAGGCTTGTCATCCTTATTCTTCGGAGCCGTCCGTACACGCGATGACTTGGCTTCGACAATAGCAAAGGGCTTGCCGTTGTTGTTTGCGGGAGTTGCTCTCCACACACCATCAATACCCTGCCCGTGGGCCTTCGGGGCGAATAGCTTGTTCAGCTGAGTGCCTTCATTGAGCTTTCCTGGGACAGTAATGCTCGGTTTTTTTGCCCACCGTCCAAGCCCTCCCATGTCGTGGGACTCCCATCCGGCTCCCCATTTCAGGTGCTCATAGCAGAAATAGTCGGCGATATGTTCACCAAGCAACCCCGTGATTTTGTTCGTAATGTCCTGGACCGCCAGCTTGGCGTTCACGACACCAGTTGACGGTGCGGATTTCGACCTGTTGTGGCCTTGTTCAGCCTCTACTCCAACCTTCCCCGGCTTCTCAGTTTCTTTGCGAAACGCGACTGACCCTTCCGCCGACGAGTTGGGCTGCTTCTTCCTCCAGTGCATGAGCTTGCGTTCGACGAACTGCGTAAGCCAGAAAGGCAGATTGGTTTCGACGAAGCCGAGCGCCTGGCTGAACGTCGCCTGCCCCGCCGGCGGCATCTCACGGTACACCCAGGATTTCTCGATATGCTCGCGCGACTCGGTCAGCAGCTTCTTCAGCCCCGACGCATCAAACAGCTTGTCGACCAGTTCTTCGGGGCTGGTCGGGCAATGCGCACGCTGGAGAACGAGCCGCAGAATGTCGAACAGCAACGGCCCATAGATTTCGGACTTGTGGTTGACGAGCCGAAACGTACGTTTGACTCCGGCGCCCACCACCGGCACCCAACCGACGACAGCGAACACCAGGTCAATGCCCGTTTCAACGCGGGCCATTTCGTCCGCGCTATCGCGTGCGTTCCACACGTTCAAAATGCTTTCCGACGTGTCGTAGATGTTCTGCGCGACATAGAACAGCGGAAAGGCGTTAGCCGCCATCGACAGACCAATCTGTTCGACCGCATCTTCAATGGCTTGTTGGTCGTTGTTGTTCATTGGAGGTCGGGGCGGCCGGAAAATTGGTTGAACAGGCTCGCGAGGTTTCCCTGGGTAATGCCTTGGTGGCCGCCCGCATGCAGTTCCTTCAGGATGTCATCCGGCTCAAGCGCCTTCGCCGCCGGCAAGGGCGGCTGCACGAACGGGCGCGTGTCTTCGCCGAAGAAAGCCTGGGCGGTGCCATCGGGGACGTCACGCAGCAACGCGTGGCCGTTCGCATCGAGTTTGCCGGTCAAGGTGGTGCCGTTGTCGAAGACGACCTTATATGGCGCGCCGGGCACCGGCTTCAGGTTGCCGTCCGTGAGGTTCAGCTCAAGCTTGTTGTGCAGGTCACCCTTCGGCAGCGCAGGCAGGTCGTATGTGCCGCTCGTCGGGCCGTTGAACGAATGCTGTGCTCCCTTGATGTCTATCTTGCCCGGAGCGTGAATCTCGATATTGCCACCCTGAATGCGGATGTATGCTCCACCGGAGGTCAGCAGGACACCCTGGCTCGCAGCGACTTCAACCTTATCGGTGGCCGATAGAACCTTCACCGTCTTCTGAGCGGTCAGTTCGATGTTGTCCGACTGCGCTTGGATTTCCACCTTGCCCTTCGCCGTGAAGAGCTTCATTCCAGCCTTGTGGACGAAGAAACTAATGCGCTCCGCCACGCTCACGAGCAGCGATTTACCGCTAGCGACATGCGTGCTCTGGCCACTGACCAGGTTGACCTGTTCGTCCGCGCCGAGGTGCACCGACTGCTGCGTTGACAGCGCGATGCCTGCCGGGCTGGCGGCCAGGAGGATAGGGGCTTTGAACGCGTTTGCCGAACCAGTGCCGCCACCCGCTGTGCGCCCGCCGCTTGCATGGCCTTGCCCCTGGACGCTGTCGGTCGTGGCGTCCGTCAAAGCCTTGAGCGCGTCTTGGCCCGCTTTCAGGCTTTCGGCCTGGTGCTGGGTGCTGACATTGGAAAGCGACTCGACCAGGTTGTGTGCGCCGGCGAGTTGCTGCTGGGCCTGTTGGACCTCGAGCTGTTGGTTCGCCGCGCCCGAACCAGGATGTGTCGTGAGGAAAAGCCCCCGATTGGCGCGAATGGCGCCGTAGGCGTCAGTGCGAAGGTCGAATCCGCATCCCAGGTAGTTGCCGCGTACATTACCGTCTTGGGCAATCAAGTAACCCAAGTGAAGCATCGAGCTACCTTGTGACGAGAAGAGCTGCAACCGGTTCTGGCCTGTCGCGTCGTCCATCACCAATTGGTTGTAACCCCCACCGCCATATTCCTTCGAGCTGAAACCCGACAGAATGCCATTCGAGTGCCAGCGAGGTTGCGTCGCCCCGTTGTAGACGCGACCTGTGGCAATCGGCCGGTCACAATCCCCGCCGACCCAGTCGATGGTGACTTCTTCCCCGATTCGCGGAACATGGATGCCACCATAGCCAGCACCAGAATCGGAGTGAACCACGCGTACCCAGCATGAGGCACGCTCGTCGCCATCATTCAGTCGGTCCCAGTGGAATCGCACCTTAATGCGATTCAGGTTGTCGGTGTAGACCTCCTCGCCAGCGGGCCCAACGACCGTTGCCGTCTGCAGATGCATGGCCGGCTTATGGTGTTCCAGAGGGCTGCGGAACGGTACAGCGCGTCGTTGCGCTTCGATTTGAACTAGGAAAAAGCCTTCGCTGCCATCCCCATGCGGTACCCGAAAGGCATCCTCGTCCGGCGCACGTTCCGCGCGGATTTCGTCGAGTTCGCGTTTCAGGCTATGAGGGAATTCAGAAGCAACATTCGAGGCAGGGAGGTTGTTCTCCACGTACCAGGCTGCCTCGATAATCACGAACTGGCGGTCCTGCTCGCTATCTAGGTCATGTTCTGGATGGTCTACGAGCTGGAACCATCGTCCAGAATCCGCACCTCGTAACGCGCCCGCACCGTGGAAGCGCTTCGTGCGCGATTCCCATTCCTCCACGCGGACTTGAGAGAGCTGGTCACCACGTGCCTGCTCCCCAAATGTATACGCTCCCGTGTACTCGTACACCTCCATCTGCTGCGGCAAGTCGCCCTGATTGCCGACTGTCGGCACACTGGTGCCCTTCGGGTTGGCAGCAGACGACGGCGACTTGTAATCGTACGTGGTGGTAGTGAGAGACGAACTTTGCAATGTCCGGGTCCCGCTCCACTGGACCAGCGCGTCTGCCTCGCCGTTCGTGCCGGCCCTGTAAAACGAAACGTGCTCCGGCGACAGGGGCTTCAACGAGAACGCATCGTCGGTGACCACGAGGGTATGGGACTTGCCGTCCGAAGCCTGCTCGAACCAACCGAATAGGCCTTCGCTTTCCATAATTCGGTGGATAAAGGTCCAGTCATCTTCGTACTGGAGAGAGAACGAGCGCTTCGGGAGCGGGTTCCTCAAGGCGAAGCGAAATGCCCCTCGTGCCTGCGGATGCTGATTGAACACGTCCACCAGAATCTCATCTGCGCTGCGGTCTTGCCAGATACGAGCATCCTTTCGAAATCGCAGAAAGTGAAGCCACGAAGCATACGCCAATTGATAGCTGACGAGTCCTCCATCCGCCCCAAGGCGTCGCGCCGTATGCACGTAGCCATGATGAGGGGAATAGGAGCCGTCCGCCTGCTGAATCCGTAGGGTGACCGGCTGAGCAATCAGCGATTTCAGCTCGACCGAAGTCGAGGTCGACACGACGTCAACCACGAAGTCGAAATGCCGGCCAAGGCGAGACCGGCCTACCACCCGTTGTGGCAGGAGCTTGTTGCTGCCTAGCGGCGTGTCCAGCACCAGGAGTCGGTCCTGCTGGAATATCGCCCCGGTGACGCGTGTGATTACGTCTGGCCCTCTCATATGCTTTCTTCTATGGCTGTGCAATATTGCGCACGCGCGATTCTACAAAATACGCGTGGAATCGACTACCTCACAATGTAAAACATCGCAAATCACGAGCTCCATGGAGAAAGGCAGGATTCGACCATTAATGCAACACACCTGACAGAAATATCAGGCCCCGCAACCAAAACAATCCCGATAAACATTGCGAGAACGCACGCGCCGAAGAATCATTTAAACATCACAAAAAATAATTTGTCACGCGAACAACAACAGTCATCAAAAAATCGTAGATGTCCCCGCCATAGTCAAAAGACGAAATGTCGGCCGGAGTGCGATAAACTTCTTAACGAGGGCTACCGAAAACCTCTCAAGTCGAGCGAACGAATGCCGATAACTGTTTACCTAGGTCGGTTAAATTCAAATGGAGGGGATGAATGTCTGACGTGGAACGCGGCCACCAAGGCGGGATGAGTCTGACACGGGCTCTGGGCATCTATATTGCATGCTTCTTTGGGTTGCTCCTGCTATTCAGCATTACGCACAACGTTCACGACGTTCCGAGGTCGGTTGGTGTCATTGGTTACGTTGCGGAAGGAATCTTCCTCAGCCGTGTCGTTTTGCGACGACTGATTGAATGGCATCCCATGTATAACACCATCAGTAATGTAGCCTCTGCGAAACTGTCAACCATCGCCTTCTGGCCCATCAGCTATCCGATTCTTTTCTTCAAGCTTTTTGTTACGAAGCACCTATAAAATTTCTTGACGGTCTTCGCAGATGGTTTAGCTCGCCGTCGGGTCATGGGCAAACCTAATCTGGGCACTCAGTCAGCCCTATGGGTATCTGCTCAGAATTGAGCAGATACTGTACAGATTCTGTACAGATTCTCAGGGTGGTCACCGCGCCAAGTCCCGCGTAGCCTACTGTACGGAACAGTTGCCGGCGCAGAACTTGGCATCGAAATCAGTTTCGAGCAGCGCCGACTGCGAGGCTGCTCGATTCGACGTTATCGGGCGCTGCGAGGGCCAGCGCTTATGCGGTAGCGGGTGTAGTAGCCGACGCCTCGGCTGCCTGCACCGGCTCGACCGCGCCCACCACGTTCTTGGCCGCTACTTTCCTCGCTTTCTTTGCCACGGGCTTCTTCGCCGTCCCCTTCTTGGCGACCGGGGTGCCTTTCTTTGCCGCTACTTTCTTGGCAGCTACCTTCTTGCTGGAAACCTTCTTGGCCGCTGCTGTCTTTTTTGCCGCTTTTGCCTTCGGTTCTGCGGCGGTTACATCTGCTTTTGCAATCAGGAATTTGGAGCGGTCCTTGGCTCCCGCCAGCCAAGCTGGCGCGCGGCCTCGGCCACTCCACGTTGCTCCCGTTTTCGGGTCGCGGTATAGAGGTGGCAGCGAGCCCTGCAAATGGCCGCCATTCAATGCAAACTTCTTAGCGGCGGAGGTCGCCTTTGGCGACACGCCATCAATCAAAAACTTACTCCGGTCTTTGGCATTCGCAATCCATCCCGGCGCGCGACCGTGACCGGTCCACGTCGCACCGGTCTTGGGGTCACGGTATTTCGCTGCCGAAGCGGCAGGCTTCGCAGCAGCTTTGATGCCGGTTCTCCGGCCACGATGTTTTCCGCCAACATGCGCTTCGATGTCGGCCGCTGTAATTCCATGCTTCTCCATCAGCCCACGGATTTTTTCCAACGCTTCGGTCGACTTCTTTGCGACCAGCGCTTCGGCCTGGGCTTGTAGCTTTGCGATTCGCGTTTGTATGTTCTCAAGCGTAGTCATAGTCTCAACCTTCCAAAAATAATGTTTGCACTATGCCACACACGCTTTCCACTACGCCAGAGCGACAATCGTGGTTGAGCTCTCTCCCCTAACACGCAGCTTGTCGCGTGAGGCGTTGGCGCCCGGCGGTCTTTCCGACAAGACAAATTTTCGAGACCTTGCCTACATAGGACGTGCAGGGCCACGACCGTGGGTCTATGATTGACGCATCTGACGATTTCTTGCTCGCCGACAGCGTTGCTCTCCAGCATATCGGTGGCGGGAAATTTAGCGGCAACCTTACCGCAACACTGAATTCCGCGATACTCGCAACGTTGCTGTCCAGATAGAGTTGGAGCTGCCCGTTACGATGAGAATTCCCGAACCAGATATCCGAAGTATCGAACGTGCCATCGCCGAACTCGAGCGAGAAGGCGCACGCGAACTCGAGGTTCCCACGTCCGCAACATCCCCGGGCGTAACCTCGTTCTGCGCCGAAGCAGCGCTGCTGCAGTTCGTTGTCACATGGGCCCGTTCCAAAGATACGGCCGAAAACGTTCTTTTCTCGACCCTCGATGCGTCGTCGACAAACTTCGAGGCAACGCTTCAAAAACAACTCGGCATACCTCACGTTCTAGCCGCTTGGGTGTTGGGCGGTAAGCTCTACGATGAGTCTCACAACTTGCTAAAACGTCGTGAAGCGAGGGGATACGCTGCCTTCCTCGATGCGATGGACAATTTCGATTTCCAGCGCACTCACGACACTAGCGAGGGGCGAGCGAACCTAATTTGTGTTCAAGGCAGCAAACGCGAGTACATAAGGCCGTTCTATGAGCAATATCGGACACAGTGGCGCGTAAGGCCGGAAGGTGATATCCGTGTCGTAATTCAAGACATTCTTATGCAGTTGGCGCCGCGTTGGCCCGGCGGCTACGTGCGAGAGGTTTCTGAGCCTTTAGCACACTTGATGCGCGAACTCGTTGAGAATTCAGATTGGTGGGCCCGCGTAGACCACAAGGGCGTGGAATATGACAAGGGAGTTCGGGCGGTTACGGTCAGGCTCCGTGACATCGACGACGACAATCTGGAAATGTTTGCCGGTGGAAATTCGCATATCCAGGCCTACCTACTGCACAACCTGACAACACATCCGAAGGTGCAAAAGGACGTCATACCGAGCTCGCGCGATGGACAAGCACGCAAGCTGAGCTTCATCGAACTGAGTATGGTCGACTCAGGGCCCGGGCTAGCCCGTCGATGGCTTGCTAACCGACCGCAGAACAAACGTTCAGTGAGCAAGTTGGATGAAATTCCTTTGCATGAGGAAGAAGATGCGGTCATTGAATGCTTCAAAAAATGGCGGACGTCCTCCGGCAATGCACTGAGGGGAGTCGGGCTCTTCAGCGTGGCCAGCCTTTTGCGAAAGCGCAATGGGTTCTTACGCTTGCGCACCGGCCGTCTGGGGTATCTGTTTGGTACGCAGTCAGCCATCGGGGACATCGAACTTCAGCTCAGAAGAGCGGAACCGCACGACGACTACGTCCGTCTCGACGATGGGACGCATGTGTTCCTTCAGGATGGTCAGATGGTTTTCTTTCTTCGACCATGGACGCACGAACAAGTTGGAGCGGTGGAAGGCACAGCATATTCAATTCTCCTGCCGGTCTGACCAACGATGCTATTTATTCCGTTCTCTGGGCCCGAAAGCATCTCAAAGAGCTCACTGCTCCTGTTCATTGGGTCGGATACACCCAGTTGGGTGGAAATCAAGCATGCCTTCAAGGACTGGTCTTCCGACAACGTCGTTGCCCCTGCGCTCGTTGTGTTGGCGGACAGAAAATCTGCGACCAGCCTCCGCCAGTCGATGGGCGAATCTGAGTGTATCGAGGCACGGGAAGTTATTGGGGCGCTTTGCAAGGTCTGGCTCTTCTCCTATACGGGCAGTGGCCATATCTATCACGTCGAAAATGAAGACCGCCAATTGCGAGTCGATGGGACGAGCGAGATACTCGTGCCCGCAGTACGCAGCCACATCTCGTCCGAAGTGACTGCAGGGAACGTGGTCGCCGCAGCGCCGCCAGGATTCTTCTTTGCCAAACTCTCCGGGCGACATTCTTCTCACTTCATTCGAACTGAAAGCTTGCTCAGTTGCACCGCAGCGATTGAGCTACTGGCACTTAGGCTGCTTGCGCGATTCCGCGAATATTGTGACAACCTAATCGACTCAAAGGTACGTGTACTCATCGACTCCATGAGCATTTGGCCTCTCGCCCAGGCGCTGATTTCGATGCGTCGTGAGCATAATCCCAAGAGCCGCTACGTTATCGAGAGCTTTCGGTCCTATGAAGGCCTGTCAGACGGTATCGTGGACTCCGGGCCTGCGTTCGTCATAATCTCAGCATCAACATCAGGGGGGCTTGAGAGACTCGTATACGAGAGGATTGGTACAAGGCATGTGGAGTGTTGCACCCTACTGTTACTGGAGCCAAACGGCTCCCATGCCAACCAAAGCGCGATGAGCTCCAGTTCATTGTTCCAAATTCCGCGTGCCCTGAAAGGGGCACCGGCCTTGGAGGGGCTACGGCCTAACTTCGAGCCAGATGTTCCGGAGATACCGCCTGGGTGTGAATCCGTAAAGATTATCGGCGAGCGGTTCTTGAACCAAAATTTCCGACCAAGACCGGTTAGACTCGCCCACGGTGCGTTGGACGACGGACGAAAGCTAAGCCTCGCGTCACTTGCGAAAGACCACATTGTGCGGCCAGGTAGACGGCGTCCAGTTGGTGGATTCTATTGGTCGATGTCTTTCGACGTTGGCGCTTTAGTTGATAGGTATTGCTTAGATGACCAATCGGGCGGATGTTTACTTCGAAACTGGCTGACCAACTATGCAGTTGCGGGAGACATCGCAGTTGTATATCCCGTTGACACCTTGGAAGGAGGGCGAGCCGGACAGGGCGAAGGGGAGCGGATGGCTAAACGTATCCGAGAACTCTTGTTGGAGAAGTCGCCGGAGGCGGACATTCGAATCTTCGATAGTCTTCAGCTAGACAGACCAAGTGATGAAGCGAAGCATTTTTTTTCGACGGCGGGGGTCGTGGCCGCGTCTCCAATCATCGGCAATGGTTTTGTTTTTAAGCAGATAAGTGCTGCGTTGCGCACATTGCAACCGAAGGGGCCTAGACTTTTTCTGGCCATTGCCGCGTTACCGGAAAGTCAGGCTAGGTTACAAGAACTTCGGAATGACTTGCAGCTGAACGCCGACGATTGTGCATATCACTTTAAGTGCTCCCTGCAACTACCCGTGGGGAAGGGAGATATCGATTTTGACTGGACCGAGGAGTCGAAGATACTCGCCCATGTAGTGGCGGAATGTGAGGATACCGACATAATCGCTCCACCTGCGCTCAGGGAGCGATTGAATCTCTTTCGAGAAGGAAACGGTCTAACCGACAAACACACATTCCTTCCGTCATTTGATGGCTCTCCGCTTCAAATGTCCCCAGGTTTTCTGCTATGGAAAACGAAGACGGCAATTTCTGGAGACGACCTGGGTGCCGGCGTTTTGCTGACGGTGTCAGTCTTCTTGGAAGCATGTCGCTCAGGTGGCGCAAAGGACGGGGACACGAGCCTGGTGAGCGGGCTCTTTCAGCAAACCCTGATATCGCCAGCGAATTTCACGCGCTTCAATGACCCGGCCATCCAAGCGGCGTTACTGCGCGCGGCTTACAAACCGGAACTAAACTTCGCTTCTAGGTCGGACCTCAGCGCGGATATGCAGCGCCTGATACTGCGCCTGATGGACCTCCATGACGCGCCAGCCGGTCAAGCTTTGCCAGAGTTCATGCTCGCATTGGCAATGCGTCGGGTGACGCTGATGCCCGAGCACATGCACAATGTTCGCGAGAGGGCAAAATCACTCCCAAGCTGGCTATCTGTGCTTGCATCAGAGATGGATGAGTGAGCTATGCGGAACAGCCCCCTGAAACACCGGGCACTGTGAGGCGCCAAAGCTGCTGCCGATGGATGCCATCGGCAGCGGTGTGGTCCAGGCAACGGAAGAGGCGGTCCTCGATGAAATCATCCAGAAGGTCAACGGCTTGTTTGATGGAGAGCTCATTCATCATCGACTGCACGTACTAAGATTGGAGGCATAGAGAAGCCTAGAAGTGACTCGGATTGTGCCGCCGCCTAAGCTTGGTTTCAAAACTACCTGCGAGAGCTAGTCTCGCCGGCCGACAAAGCTAAGCTGGTCAACCACCACACTGGTCGTTGAAGTCGCGGAGAAATTCTCTTCGGCAGAAGAGCTCGACAGGAACGGAGGAGCGGAAGACGAAGCGCTTAGACGCTGACATGGGCACGAAGCCTTTCTATTTCCTCCACGGCTTGCACGATTGCGCTTGGGTATTGCTCGGTCGATTCGCCACGGGACTGTGCAGCTCGATACCGCTCCTTCAGGCGAACTAGTGCGTCGAGGGCGTTCTCCAATGCAACTCTGTCCTCAACCTTCTTGAAAGACGCCACTTGGTCAAAGGCTAGATGAATATACCTGTTTAGTGTGTCTTCCGAGGCATGGCCGGCATATTCCATGACTTTAGCTTTAAAGCGCGACGAATCAAGTAGCATTCGTTGAAAGTCATCGGCGCTATTGAGCTGGTGGCTTTGAATCAGCCTAATAAATGCGTTTGTGACAAATCGATGCCGCATCATATGTGGGCTGCAGCGGCCTTTAATCCCCGCCTTCTTTCCTAGAATTGCAAGCTCCTGCGTCAACGTGTTTGCGCGAAGACGTTTGCCAGTCGAGCTACTTACAAGAAACGCGGAGTCTGGCGACTCCTTTACACCGAGAACTTTGAGATGTCGCCTGCGGAGCTCGTTGTAACCCCGAAGAAAAGTCATCGTGATTCGATTGACCGGAACGCAACGCTGATACAGTCGATTGCCTCGTTTCTTTACAGAGCGGAAGGTTATGCTAGGTGTAAATTCTTCGTCCCCGCGTTTTTCAGCGGCAGCGTCGGCTTTGAGGGCCGACTCGATGTCGCTAACTCGCAGTAACACCCCTTCCAATCGCCTAAGGCCTAGGACATCCAATAGCTCGATTGTTACTAATCGCCTTTGACGGACGAAATTATCCACGGTCGGGTCATCAGCTGCTTCTCGCAATTTCGCGACGTCAGAGTCGCTGAACGGCATGCCATATGCTTCGGGCTCTCGTTCGGGCGGAAACGCGGGATGGGACCATCGTTCTCCGTAGGCAAACTTGCCATTTGCTAGCTTAACGACGTACCGTTCTTTGCGGCCTTTAATCGTACCCATTTCAGCCACAAAGCTGTCGAGATTGTAAAATTCACCAACAAATACTAGAAAGTCTAACCATACCGCCCCTATCTTGATGATAGTAGTGCGATTATTTTTGGGTCGCCCCTTGTTTACATCGAAGATGCCCAGCTGCCTGAGTGCCAGCCTGAAGTCAGCATCCGTGAGCTTATCCGGTGACTTTCCCGAAAGGAAGCAATAACGAAGCAAGGGCGAGAGATGTGTGGCGTACGTAGCAAGCGTCCCGCCTCCGCTCTTGAGAGAATAGCCCCTGTCGAGCAGGCGGTTAAAATGAATGTTCGCTTCGACGCAAGTTCGGCCATTTGGCCACGCCACTATCGGTAACTGGCCGGCAGACCGACTCATAAGTGAATCGTCAGCATCGAGACTTGAGAATACCTCGAAACTTTCTCGTGCAATCGCATGAAGTCGACCATTAATCACCGGGTGTCCCCTTGTGGCGATTCATATATGCAAGTTCATTTCTAATCGCATCCTCCTCGCTGGTCCAAATGGCCATCAATCGAGCATCGCCGGACTTGCGAGCGATAGAACGAGCGTTGGTAAAGGCTCTATCAAAGGCGCGCGTGAGAACAACAAGGTCTTCTTGCGCGATTGCGAGCTTCTCCTCCAGCTCTTCCATTCTTTTCTTATACCACGCAATGGTGCGTCGCGGTGGTTCCATCGGGACTTCGATGGGTCGACGCAATTCGTTCACGACCCTAAGGCGGAGGGCATCAAGCTGGGCCCATGAACTTTTATTTCCGCTTGCGCTCTTCTTTAGGGTATTCAGGGACATTGGCCGAACTGATAGCGTCTCGCATGAAAGTTTTGCGAGCCCACGTTGGGTTGAAAGGACGGAAATTATCGTTTCTTTGTCGATATTCTCCGGTGGGTTACTTCTTAGTAAGGCGAGCAGTAGCTCCCTCCGCCCGGAAATAGGATTCTGGTCTCTTTCGGTGGAGCCCACGTTTAGCCAGTTAAATTCCATCTTAGTCTTCGAAGATTGCCAGCGCAATTCGGTATTTGCAGCCGTCCGGGGTGTCGTAAAAAACAGGAGATACGACCAACGAATCATCATCCTGCTTCTCGGTGAGATAAGACACATACTCCTGAAAACCCTCAAAGGTCATCAGGTCGATATTTCGTGTCCCAAAATGCTTGTTCACGAAAGCCTTCAGGTCGAGAAGCTTCTCTTCGTTATCTCTAAGAACAATGGAGAGCGCTTCTGCCTTTATCGAACTGAGCTGCGCGCCGGGAAGAGCATGGGTGATGTAATGCTCAAGATGACGAGGGTCGATGTGTCGGAGCATCCATTGAAGGTCCTCGAGCCCGCCGTAATATGGAGCGAGGTAAAAGAGTAGCGCGAATAGACGACGAAGCTGATGCTGGCGAATATAGTAGCGTTTCCCGTCAGCTGTTTTAGGAGCCTCAACGTAGTCTATGAATTGGTCGATTGCTCTATTGTATTGGCGGGTGGATAACGAGAACCCGCCATCTATGTTTGGCAATGCGAAGAGAGCGTCCGGCGTTTTGACCCCGTGATTTCTCAGCAATTTATGGAATGCGTTTATCCGTCGTACTATCCGTGCTCCAATATACGGAATCGGGCGCTCATCTTCATCTCGAAGGCCGTCAAATCCTGTCTTTCGACTCAACAAACTCATCCATTCCCTAGATTCGTCTAAGCAGGCAAGCGGCAGGTCGAGAAGCTCACCCTGTCTAGCTGCCATTAATAGACCGATTGCAAGCTGCATTGCCCCATATAACGCTTGCACGCATTCCCGCAGTCCTTGGTTGTCTCGGAAACATCTGAAAAATTGGGCTGGGGGAACCTTATCTCTATTTCTTTTTGAAAGCCGCTCAGCATTCAAATTTTCTGACACTGACCAGTTCACTACTCCCATCATCTTGGTCGTTGGATGAAGGAGATGAACAATACCCCTCTCGGAAACGTATTGGGAAATTGATTTCGATGCTGCTTTTGCTGCGATGACAGCGTTGGCGTATGAACTAAGGAGATGGCGACTGTGCTCCAGAAAGAACGTAATACCGTTTCCCACGATTTTCAACGCATACGCAGGCGGGACTGAAACATAGCGCCCATCCGGTTTCAAGCGAACTGCGTCAGAGAGTTCGAATGCCTCGGCCTCGTCCAGTGATTTAAGCGGGAAACCGCATCCGACATTCGCAATAAGTCTTGACCGCAGAAGTATTCGCTTAAACCGTGCATAGTCACGTTGACCGCATGCATCGTCCACGGCAGAACTTCGTACGGGTACGCCAGGACACTCTCTGCGTTGGCGTTCGGTCGGACCTACGCACAACTCGTCGAAAGCCGACTTCTTGACTTCTTCGCGGCCAATCCAGATTGTTCCGGCATAAACTTGCTTGCCCAAGCGACTGAAGCTCGGCGTAAACAAGTAGTCATGTGCATAGTTGACCCTGTAGTACCCGTTGTGCCACAGCCAACACCGTGCCCGTATCAGTAGGTCCTCGGTTAAGCCAAGTACGCGCTCTTCCTCAGGAACGTCGATGGCGGCCAACTGAGGACATTCGGATATGGCGGCGTCTTTTGCCTCAGCGGACAGACTTCTAGCTTTGATTGTCAGAAAATTTGCAAGACGGCGAGGCCATTGCATGAGCCCCGTCAGCAAATCACTGGTGCTCGCTCGTGCCACGAGGAGCTGTTTCAGGTGCATCCCAATCACTGCACCGAAACCAAAGTCGAATACATTGAGCCGTTGCCCGTTCAGCAGTAAGTAATCGACAATGTAGAGCGCGTCTTTGATGCTCTCTTTTTGCGTATTCGCCGAACGTCCATGTTTTGAGTTGGCGGAGTGGTGCGATTGAACGCACAGAAAGTCATAAATGTCATTAATCAACTGCTGACGAGCATGCGTGCTCGCGAACTGGCCGGCAAATGCTTCCAGCGAGAAGTCTAGATGGTATTCATTGTTTGGCCCGAACCTCGCGACCATTTTGGACGCGCCCCATGGGGTAACAAGCCAACTCGTTTGATTTCGCAACTCACCAAGAAACCGGTCTGTTGGTGAAGAGGCGACGGGAGCGGCGGGTGCGTTGCTATGCATACACAGCCTTGGTCAAATCGAGATTGCGATTGTGTGATTCGGCGTATTGCAGCGCAGTCGCGATTGCGGGTTGTCGCGTAGAGTGGACCTTCACGTAGTCGAGCACATGTCGCGAAAGTGATGCCCAGTATTTCGCGTCGGCAGTTACTGGCTGTTTCGCCTCGTTGACCGTTCTGATGATGTTTGTCAATACGGTTAGGGTGCCTGAGCCACAGTTGATAACGAATGTACCCTCGCGCTGAGCGGGCCTTGGGCTCGCAGGCGCGGGGCCACCATGTGCGTGGGTAAGGCGGTCGATGTCGGGGAAGGGATGGTTCTGCAAGAATTTGTTAAGGGCCTGCTGAGTCGATAGCCCGCTCGCTTGTAGTTGATGGGCGGTGCCGTCTGTCATGTGAACGACCATGCGTGTCTGGAACGCGCGCATCCATCGAATGCGAAGGAAGCCCGCGACGGACGCGGGCAGGTAATGATTTAGGACCTTCGAACGACGAGCATGCCCGAGCGCTTTTGCCATTTCGATTTCACTGTGGGTTTCGACAAAGATGCAAATTCCACGGGTGCCTCGGATATTCAGTAGCGAAAAATTGCTGGCGAGCAACTGGGCCTGAGCAGCGGTGCTCGCGCCGGCTGCAAGAAATTCGCTGGCGAATCGGTCGACATTTTCTTGCCCTGAAGTGAGCGGGCTAAATCGAGTCACAGGGGTTGGTGTCGAAAATCCCTTTGCGCATGTTAGGAAAAGGAATCGCCAGTTCGGGTCTCCAGCAGCTCGAAGGTGTTTTCGAACATTCGCCGTTATCCTCAGAATTTCGATAATCCAGCGAAAAGACTTTTTCGTCAGCTGAATCCGCTGGCGAGCGCGTTTGCTACCCCTGCGCCATTTGTAACCAAATAGATACCATACATTTCCGAGCCGCCGGAGGCCCGTCAAGTGGTCGTGTTCGTTCCACAACTCCAGCGTTTCGAGAAAGGCGGGATTAATTTGTGGATGCTCATGGACTAGTAAGGTCGCGTGCGGCAAGAGTGTGCCAGCAGTTGGAATTCCCAGTTCATAAGCGACGTCGTCAAGATTCTGGGGGAAAAGAACCTGCAGAGCGGCGTAATCGTCTCTCGCGATGTGGCCGTATTGCTCGTAGGTTGCGCATGCGTTTTCGTACCAAGCTGGATTGGCGCGGCTCACGAGATATCTGCCATTTTCCGTGCGCGATTGTTTTTGTTGTTTCAATCGGGCAGTCCCCTTGCGAGCGTGACGACGACGCGCTTTAACTCGTTCGTAGAGGTCGCGGGACTTTTGGGTAGCCCAGGCGTGGATGACGCCAAGCCCTTGGGGAATCTCCTCGCGCAGAAAAGCGAGTGCCTCATACGTTCCCAACTCGGGCGGTAAAGGCATAATGAGCTTTTCGTCGCTTTTATTGGTCGCTCTAGCGGGTCTTTCCTCTGGTAAGGGGCCTGGCATTCCCCCAGCCGGTGCCGCAAATAGTCCGGCGCCAATCAAGGCAGATTTTGCAAACGGATAAAATCCTCGTGTCCAGTCCGCTAAAACCGTCTGTGGCTTGCAGGTTTCGCCCCTCGCCTCGACATAGAATCTGTAAAATCTGTAAAAAAAATCGTATGAGCTATCGGGGTGATTTGCGTCTTCGAATCGAAATGATGGCAGCTGAGCGATAAATCGCGCAAGTTCCTTTAGGCCAGGAATCTTTTGAAGTCTTCTGACGGCGACATAGTCTTCGCAAGCTCGGTGCAGAATATTCGCAACCTCCAACCCATGCGCGTGATAGACACAGTAGAGAGGGAGCCAGCTTCTCGGCCCCTTGAGAGATTTGACGGGCCAAGCGCGCCAAAGGGTAACCGCCTCTTCGAGAAGAGGAGTGTTTAGAAATCGCGCGGTGAGGTTGATGAGAAGATGCTTTCGTTCCGAGCGAGTAGCAGTCAAGAGGTACTCGCGTACGCCGAGAGCTGTTATGAGATAGACCCCAGCACGTATATACGCGCATCGTGCTGATGAGGAATCTGCCTTTAAGAACGAGGGTGAGTTTAAGGCGCCTATAAAAGCTCCTAACGTGCTACTGTTCGCAACCCAGGATTCACTCGCACTTAGAGTGGGACCATCCGATATTTGAAGAAAGCATTCGAGACAACGAGTTATCTTCGACATCTGTCGAGCGACCCATGGTTCAGCTCCCCGTGTCGCGCTGTCGATTGCGCTCAGCGCCTTTCCAGTTAGCTTCACGAATGGGAAGTCTAGGTACGCGGAGATGTCGCTGATAATTGGCTCAGTCATGACGGACCACCTAGATAGAACGGGCTCATCATGCCTATGACTCAAAAGAGGGTCCAATTCGGAGTATTTATCAGCTAATCTATGCCGGATAGTTTTTTGCTATTGATGTAATTTGTAGATATAACAAAACTATAATTTTGTGTAGCGAGTGTATTGGCGTCGATTAAAGTGCGCGGTGACCATCAACCATATCTTGAGGCGGGTTATGTTGACCGCTCAGGGGGATTAAAGGGGGAGATTCGAATGCCGCGATGCGTGTAGCCGGAGTCCGACAAAAGACTTTGAAGAACCATAGGGGCTAGTTTCCCGTTCGCAACGGTCTAAGGTCTGCCTTCCAAGGCTCTTTGGTTTTGCGTGACAGAAGTTCCTTCTCCTTGACAATTGTCAAGGTACTTTCATTAGGCTCAAAGCCCGGAGACTCAACTCTGGCTTGACTCCTGTGCGTTTGACCAACCGCCACCAAAAAGCGAACCGTCGGGTTCGTCGAGGAACAGCACGCCGAGGTGCGCGAGCGTGATTTCGCCCGGCTGCGGCGGGTTGCGGCCGCCGACCAGCGCGGCGGCGCTCGACGAGTGATGCGGCGCGCGGAACGGCCGCCGGCGCCATTGCGCGGGCGAGAAGCCGAGGCGGCTCGCGGAAAGGAGCGCGGCCGACGTCAGCGCCTCGTCGTCGGTCAGCGGCGGCAGGAGGCCAGGCAACCGCGCGGCCAGCATCGACTTGCCGGCCCCCGGCGGGCCGACCATCAGCATATGATGACCGCCCGCGGCGGCGACTTCCAGCGCGCGCCGGGCGCCGCGCTGGCCGACCACGTCCGCGAGGTCGGGCGCGGCTGGCGCCGGCAGGCCGTCGAGGCAGGGCGCCGCGACCGGCATCAGTCGCCCGTCGGGCGCATCGGCGAGGTGTGCGCACAGCGCGGGCAGGTCGGGCGCGCCGAATACCGTGACGCCCGGCACGAGCGCCGCCTCGGCCGCGCTGTCGAGCGGCAGGTACAGCTCGGGCGGGCGCGCCGTTGCCGCGGAGCCGGACAGGGCGACCGAATCCGGGCCCGGACCGGAACCGAGGCCCGATCCGGTTTCGCTCGCGCGCCAGTCCCGTGCCGCACCGCACGCCATCGCGAACGCGCCGCGCATCGGCCGCAGCGCGCCGGTCAGCGACAGCTCGCCCGCGAATTCGCGGCCGGCCAGCGCATCGGCCGGGATCTGGCCGTTCGCGGCGAGGATGCCGAGCGCGATCGGCAGGTCGAACCGGCCCGACTCCTTCGGCAGATCGGCCGGCGCGAGGTTGACGGTGATGCGGCGCACGGGGAACTCGAATCCGCAGTTCTGCAGCGCGGCGCGGACGCGCTCGCGGCTTTCGCGGACTTCGAGATCGGGCAGGCCGACGATCGAGAACGACGGCAACCCGTTGGCGAGATGGACTTCGACGGTAACGTCCGGCGCGCGGCCGGATGCGGGCGCGCGACTGCGCACCACGGCGAGCGACATGGCGAGGCTCCTGTAAACGGACGGGCGACGGCCGTCGGGGCCGCATGCCGCGGGAATCGGAGGAATCGGTGCGCGCTTGCCGGCGTGGCGCGGGGAAAGAACGAGGGACTGCGGAACGACGGACTGCGAAGAGCGATGAACAGCGAAGAGCGGGGAGCTGCGAAGAACGACGGACTACGAAGAACGGCGGTACGGATTCGGGGCGGCGGGCGTCAGGCCTGCGGTGCCGCGAGCTTCTGCTCGAGCTCCGCGACGCGCTTTTCGAGTTCCTCGAGGCGCACGCGGGTGCGGGCGAGCACCTGCGCCTGCGTGTCGAATTCCTCGCGCGTGACGAGATCGAGCTTCGAGAAGCCTTGCGACAGCATGGCCTTCACGTTGCGCTCGACGTCCTTGGCCGGCGAGTTTTTCAGCAGATCGCTGACGCGCGACTGCAGATCGTGGAAAACGTCGCTGGGTTGCTTCATGTGATTCCCCTTCCTTGCACAAAAATTGTGCATCTTCAGTTGCGTACGTGCCCATGATGCACGCATGACCGGAAATGGTGCGCCCGGAGCGCGAATTCCGGGCATGGCGCCCGCATGGGTGAATGTCCCGGCGAGCCGGGACGTGCGTGCACTCTAGCAACGATCCTTTCGCCGCGCCAGCAAACCGGGCCATGTTGGCCATTCGGCCGGGCTTCCGCGCCTTACATCACGGGATGCGACCCCGTTACAGAGCCCTTCGAGACGGCGCTCGGACGAACATGGCATGCGAGTTGCTGAGAAGAGTCCGTTACAACATCCAACCAATTCGACGGGACAACCCAGCGAGAGGACTTCATGAAACTCATTACCGCAATCATCAAGCCGTTCAAGCTCGATGAGACGCGCGAAGCGCTGTCGGCGCTCGGCGTCTCGGGTATCACGGTGACGGAGGTGAAAGGGTTCGGGCGCCAGAAAGGGCATACCGAGCTGTATCGCGGCGCCGAATACGTGGTCGATTTCCTGCCGAAGATGAAGATCGAGGCGGCCGTGTCCGACGATCTCGTCGACCAGGCGGTCGAGGCGATCGAGCGGGCCGCGCGCACCGGCAAGATCGGCGACGGCAAGATCTTCGTCACGCCGATCGAACAAGTGATCCGGATTCGCACCGGGGAGACGGGCGCTGACGCGCTGTAACAGAACAGACAAGACAAGCGACAAGAGGAAACCCAAGATGCGCAAACTTCTGATGTCCCTGCTGATGGCCGGCTCGCTGATCGCGGCCGGCGTCGGCCCCGCGCTCGCCGACGACGCGGCGTCCGCCGCGGCTGCGTCCGCGCCCGCCGCAACGGCTTCCGACGCATCGGCTGCCGCTGCTCCGGCAGCTTCGGCGCCGGCTGCAACCGACGCATCCGCCGCAGCGGCCGCCGCCGCACCGGCTTCGGGC
>NZ_JBYSWZ010000006.1:367057-394141 GCF_058781685.1 Burkholderia sp. FW306-1C-G01B | reverse complement strand
TTTCTTTCCGGACAAAAGTGCTTTACAACCCGAAGGCCTTCTTCACACACGCGGCATTGCTGGATCAGGCTTTCGCCCATTGTCCAAAATTCCCCACTGCTGCCTCCCGTAGGAGTCTGGGCCGTGTCTCAGTCCCAGTGTGGCTGGTCGTCCTCTCAGACCAGCTACTGATCGTCGCCTTGGTAGGCCTTTACCCCACCAACTAGCTAATCAGCCATCGGCCAACCCTATAGCGCGAGGCCCGAAGGTCCCCCGCTTTCATCCGTAGATCGTATGCGGTATTAATCCGGCTTTCGCCGGGCTATCCCCCACTACAGGACATGTTCCGATGTATTACTCACCCGTTCGCCACTCGCCACCAGGTGCAAGCACCCGTGCTGCCGTTCGACTTGCATGTGTAAGGCATGCCGCCAGCGTTCAATCTGAGCCAGGATCAAACTCTTCAGTTTAAACCTGTTACTGTTTTCGGTTCAGTTAAGAACCGGTCGCTCACTCAAAGCTGACAGGAATATGAATTGCTTCATAAACCTGACTTACTTTAGTGTGAGACTCTTGATACTTTCGCTTTCTGATCCGAGGATCAGCTCGCTTCCATCAAGCGCCCACACTTATCGGCTGTTAATTTTTAAAGAGCGTTTCTGCGAGGAACTTCGTGTTTCTCAGCAGCGCTGCGTTTTCAGCAGCAGAGAAGCGAGATTATGAACCGTGTTTCGCAGCTCGTCAACAACTTTTTAACCACTTCGTTGCGACTGCGCGGTCCATCTTCCTGCGCCAGCCGTGCGCCCAACCTGCCGCACACCGCCGACTTCGCTTCCCCTCTCCCGCGCCGCGTTTCCGTTAGCGCGAAAGAGGCGTGATTCTATGCACCCGCCCCCGTCTCCGCAAGCCCTTTTGTGAAATTATTTTGAACACGCCTCTCTTTCCTCATATATATACGAGGCCGACGGCATGCCGTCCCAGGCGCGCTCCGGATTCGCATCCCCGCCAATCAACGGGCCGCCGGAACGCAACGCCGCGCCGCCCGGCTGCAACGTCGCGCGTTCGCGCCTTCATGGGTTTCGCAACCCTGTCCTGAGGATCGGACAAGGGGGCTCGCACGGTCGAGTATCATGCCGCGACCGAACCACGTACTCATATCGACGATGGATAGCACCACTCAACCCGGCGACGCCGATCTTCGCGACGAATATGCAGCGCTGCGCGAGCGCGCCATCCTGCTCGAAGAACAGGCCCCGCCGCTTCTGCAACGCATCTCGGATGTATTGCCGCGGATCAGCGGCGAATCCGAACTCGCGGACGAGCATCGCGAACGGCTTATCAGCGCACGCAATGCGGCGCTGGTTTCGATCGAAAACTATCAGCAGGCGATTCCTTTCCTGCAGACGGCCGACTCGATCATCGAGCAGATGGACAAGACGCCCGAGCGCGACGAAGACATCGAGTGGCGTGAATCGCTGCTGCAACGGCTCGACGAACTGATCGACGTCGCGGTCGTGATGATCGACGATGCGGAAGGCTACTTCGAACAGGCGCAAGCCTGCGATCTGTCCAGCGTGCCGAAATCCATCCTCGAGGATTGAGCAGTGCCGCTCGGGATCGCGCGGCGCACCGGCGTCATGTCGTGTGCACCCGCAATCCCGATGCATGCCGACAGACAATCGCTGCCTGACACCTTCGTCGTCAGGCAAGCCGCACACCTCCCGCAAAAGCTCACCTTGCCGCAACGACAACCCTGCGATCTGCGCCCGCCCGGGGTCGCGCGTCGCGACTACAACGAGTCGAGCACAATCGTCTCGCTCACGATCGGCACACGGATATATCCCCCCTCTGCATCGCCATACGCATGCGCGCTTCCATCGATGACGTATTGCGCCGTCAGCGCGCACAGGGTCGCGTCTCGCGCATCGACGGATAGCAGCGTCGACACGTCGATCCCCAGCCGTTCCAGCAATTGCCGGCGCTGGTTGCGCTTCTGCTTTGCCGACGCAACCGCCTTGCCCAGCATCGCGCAGGTAATCGCGTACGGATAGGTTTCGAAGCTCGCGCGCCCGCCCGCATAGTGCGCGCCGGTCAGCAATGGATAGGCATCCGCGAGCGCGCGGTAGACACGCTCTCCGATGAACATCCAGTCGAAGAAGCCCGACGTGCTCGCGACCGCCTGCTCCCGCGACGGCGTCGGAAAGCACGAGATCCGTTCGCGCGCGAGCGCCTGCTCGGCCGCCCGGCGCCCGCTTCCCGCCCACCACAGGCTCGGCGCGTCGACGCCAACGGCCATGACGTCATGGGCGAGGCACAGCGCAGGCAACGCCTCGGGCGCGATCCGCCGTTCGCGGCAGACAACCGTCGACCCGCGCAGGATCACGAGATCGCACAGCTTCCTGTCGCCCCCGACGTCGACACCCGCCACCGCAGCCGGTTGCCGTGCGGCGGATCGGGCCGAACGCATGCGGGCGCCTCAGTCCGCGGGCCGTGCGCCGTACGCGGCGTCGAAGATCGCCTCGAGACCGGGATGCACGCCGCGCATCGGATCGACAACCGACTTCGCCCAGTCGAAGTACGCCTGCTTGCGTTCGAGCGGCCAGTCCGCGGGCGGATGCCGCGCGATGTCGCGCAGGTTGCAGATCTTGTCGGCCAGCTTCACGAGCTTGGCGCGCCGGCTGATGGTCGCCGCATGCTCGATCTGCAGGCGCTTGCGCTCGTCCTTCGGCAGCGACTTGTCGTCCGTGACTTCCATCACGATGTCCGCCACGTCCTTGCCGAACAGCCGCAGCAGTTCCTGCTCGGTCGTCTCCGTATCCTCGACCGTGTCGTGCAGCACGGCTGCGACGATCACGCGTTCGTCCTCGACGCCGGCTTCGTTGGCCAGCACGTCGGCAAGCGCGATCGGATGATTGATATACGGCGACGCTTCTTCGTCCTTGCGCCGCTGATTGCGATGCTTGTCCGCCGCGAACGCGATCGCGGCTACCAGCTTTTTCATGTTCCCCCCTCGTGTGGCCAGTCCCGCGACCGGCAGAACCGGTCGCGTGCATTTCGGAACCGCACATACTACCTGCACGCGATGACTCTTCCCGTGTGCCGGCATCCCTGCGCGCCCCGCATCACGCGCCGGCCGGCGCGCGCTGCAGTTCGACCACGTTGACCCGCGCGCCGAATACGTCCTTCACGAGCGGCAGCAGGTGATCGTGGTGCGTCAGGAACAGCACCTGGGTTCGCGTCGACAGATCGCGCAGCGCGTCGAGCCCAGCCTTCGCGCGCGCGTCGTCGAAGTTGATGAACAGGTCGTCGGCAACGAACGGCAGCGCGGTCCTGCTGCCGAGCTGCAGCTCCAGCGCCGCGATTCGCAGCGCGAGGAACAACTGGTCGCGCGTCCCTTCGCTCAACCCTGCGACCTCGACCGACGCCCCCTTTATCCGCCGTGCATACAGCGCGGGCGGCGTCCGTTCGGTATCGACGGTGAGCTTCGCGAACTCGCCCAGCGTGAGCCCGGCGAAGATTTCGCCCGCCCGCCTGAGCATCGGCCCCTGCTTCTGGTCGCGATAGCGATCCGTCGCCCACTTCAGCAAGCGGCTTGCGGTGGCCGCCTCCAGATACTGTTCGGCCGCGTCGCCCATCGCCGCGAGCGCTTCCTGCCGCTTCGATTCGGCGACGGCCGCGTTCGCCTGGCCGTCGATCGCGCCGAACGCCTGGTCGGCCACGACCTGCTGCTGCGCGAGCTCGTTCAACCGCTTGCCGACATCGCCCAGCGACTGCTTCACAGCCTCCAGACGCGCCGGCACGTCGGCGATGTCCTGTTCCGCAACCTCAGCCTCGACGGCCGAACGGGACAGCCCGTCGCCGTCGCGCACCAGCGCCTCGTGCGCGGCATCGACCGCCTGCCGAAGCTGGCGCTGTCGATCCGAGCGTTCGGCCAGCGGCAGCGCCGCGTCGATCGACGCCACGCCGGCCAATTGAAGCAGCGGCTGGATACGCGCATCGGCGCCCGCCACCGCGGCGGCCGCATCCGTGACCTTGCCGTCGGCCTGCCGCACGGCTTCGTCGGCACGCTCGATCGCGCGCGCGATTTCCTTTGCGGCCGCGAGACGCATCGCCAGCCTGCGTGCAACGTCCAGCCAGTCGCCGCTCGCCAGCCATTCCGGCGCGAGCGTTTCGGCAAGCCGCCGCGCGCCGGCCTCGAGCGCGGCCAGCTCGGCGCGGATCGCAGCGATCCGGTTGCGCGGCGCATCCGCATCGGCCAGTTCGGCCGTCACCACATTCGCGAGCCCGAGCGCGCCTTCTGCCGCTGCCAGCGTCACCGCGCTCGCGGAAAGTTTCGCGTCGGCCAGCGCGTCGCGCCATTGCGCATGCCACGCATCGTAGGCTGCTTGCGCATGGCCGACTCGCGACTGCGCCGTTGCGCACCCGCGTTCGGCTTCCCGCGCGCGGTCGTCGAGGCTGTCCTTCTGCGCGATCGCTTTCTCGGCCGACTGCACGAACGTCTCGGCGATGGCGACGAGTGCCGCCAGTCCGTCCGTCTCGCTGCCTCGCGACACCGTATGCAGCGCCGAACGCAACGCGGCTTCGGCACCGGCGCGCGCCGCGCGAATCATGTCGAATTCGCGGCGCTGACGGTCGAGATCGGCCTGCGCCGCGAACACCGTATCGCGCTTTGCGAGCCAGTCGCCCATCGCCGCCAGCGGCATGCCGGGCACCGCGGCCGTCATCGCGAGCTCGGCCCATGCGTCGCGATGCGCGGCCAGCTCGCGCTCGCGTTCGTCCGACGCAGCCTGCCTGCGCGCCACACCGGCACGCGCGGATTCGACCTGCTGACGCAGCGACTGCAGCGTCGCCGCCGCCTGCGTGGCGCCGAGCTGCGCATCGACGAGTTCGTCGGCCAGACGAATCGCATCGTCGACCGCCGGTGCGCCAGTTGCCAGATCGACGGCGCCGCTGCGGATGTCGCCCCATGCGCCGTCGCGTCGTGCGCGCGCCGCCAGCACGTCGGCGGTCGTGACGACCTTGTGGTTCTCCGCGAAATGCTTCTCCTGCAATTCGAGCCGCTCGAGCTCTTCGAGCGCGCCGTCCCGCGCGTCGCGTGCGGCAGCAGCCGCGCTTGCGCGCTCGCTGTCTTCCTTGAGCAACGCGCCGAGCCGCGCCGCCGACGGCACGTCGAGCGCGCGCAGCGTGTCGACCGGCATGCGCCATTGGCCGAGCGCATCGAGCGCGCCGGACAGCGTGCGTTCGGCGGCAGCGATTTCGTGTTCGAGCGCCTGTTCGCGCTGGCCGCTGTTGCGAAAGCCTTGCGCATCGGCGAGCGCCGCGCGCAGCGCTTCCGGCACGTCGGCGGTCGACAGGCGCGCCCGTTGCTCCTGCACCTGCGCAAGCTCGTGCGTTCGTTCGTCGAGCGATTCGCGCGCGCCGGCGAGCGCCTGGTGCAGCGCGCCGTGTTCGCGCAGCAGGTTCGCGACGGTCTTCAGCGACAGCGCCGTCGGCAGCGACGCGCGCAGCGTCGCTTCGTCCGTCGGCCAGTCGAGCTGCGCGGCGGCCGAAAACGCGGCGGACAGGTGCCGCTCGACGTCGGCGCCGAGCAGCAACAGATCCTGCGCGTGATTCATACACGCGCCGCGCAGCCGATCGAGCGCTTCGATGTCGGCTTCGAGCGCCAGCGTATCGGCGTCGGCATCGATCGCATCGCGCGCCTGCCGTTTCGCAAGCAGGTCGGCACGCCGTTCTTCGAGCACCTTCTGTTCGGCCGCGAGATCGCCCTGCGCCTTCAGCAGGTCCGCATACGCGGTCGGCGGCAACTCGACGACCGCGCCCAGTTCTGCCAGCGCCGCATCCTTGACCGTCAGCTCCTTCAGGTACGGCGCCAACCGCCGAACGCGCTCGAGCTTCGAGCGCAGCGATTCGAGCCGGCGCTGCTCCACGCGCGCGTGCTCGATCTGCTGTTCGACCGCCTCGCGCGCGTCCTTGCGATCGACCCAGTCGCGCGTGCGCACCTGGACCGTCTTCAGTTCGGTCACGGCTTCGTTGAACGATGTTTCTGCCAGCGCAAACGCGCTGCCGCTGCGGCGCGGTGCCCAAAGTTCGACCGAACGCGCGTCGAGTTCCTCGCGCACCGGCCCGAGACTGCCAACACCGGCGGCCGATTCGAACAGCACCTGGCCGAGCTTGTCGGATGCGTCGAGAATGCTGCGGCCGCCGTCGACCAGCCGCCCGTGATCGAGCCCGAACATCTGCTCGAAGAATTCGCGCGTCGCGCCGTCGAGGATGGCGGCCAGATAGTCGTCGGGAAGTTTGTCGTCGGCAGGCGTGCGCAACGGACTGCGTCCGCGCGCACGGTGGAACGCGAACTCGCCCGTACCGTTCTCGAGCACGCCGCCGATCCGCAGTTCAGGCGTGCTGTGCAGGAAATCGAGCGGCGTCTGCAGCTTCATCCCGAACAGCAACTCGGACACGGCCGTGCGGATCGTCGACTTGCCGGCCTCGTTCGGCCCGACGATCACATGAAAATCCTCGCCGGCCGACGGGAACCGCAGTGTTTCGTCGGTGAATTTGCCGTACTTGATCAGATCGAGCTGGCTGATGCGCATCGCTTACTCCCCCCTTGCCAGCCGCGCGAGCAACGCGGGACCGACCTGCTCGACCAGCGCCGTGAGCTCGCCCGCGCGCGCCATCGTCAACAACGGCACATCCTCCTTCACGTCGCTGCGGACCTTGCCGACGAACGGCTTCAGGTCGCGTTCGAGCAGCGCGAGGAAATCCGGATCGTGCGCGGCTTCGGCCAGGATCTGCTTCAAATCCTCCAGCGCTTCAAGCTGCTCGCTCTCGCCCTGCTGATGATCGGCGGCAGACGTCGCGAGCCGGACCTTCTCCAGCCACAGCCGCTCGTTGCCGATGATGCCGATCTGGTTCAGCACCTCCGCACGCAGCTGCGGCGCGCGGCCGAAAAAGAGCCCATGCGCAGGCGTGCGCCCCGTGACCGTCACGCGCACCGCGCGCGGCACGTGGCCGTCGACGGTCAGCAGCGCCTCCAGCGACTGGCCGATCTTTCTCGACAGGTCGGCGACCGTGAAGCAATCGGATGCGTCGACCGACACGGCTTCCCAGCGCAGCACGTCGAGATACAGACGCTCGACCTGCGTGCGGCCTTGCTCGACCGTCACGAGCACCGCGCCGCGGCGCCCCGTCTCGCGGATATGGCGCCCCTGCAGGTTGCCCGGAAACACGACGGTGGACGGCCCCGTCCATTGCTGGAATTCGTGCACGTGGCCGAGCGCCCAGTAGTCGTAGCCCTTTGCGTGCAGTTCGGCCAGCGTACACGGCGCATAGTTCGGGTGCGCCGCATAACCTTCGAGCGCCGTGTGCAGCACGCCGATGTTGTAGTACCCGGGCACCGGGTCCGGATAACCGATCGCAAGATTGTCGACGACGGCCTTGTCCTTGAAGCTCTGCCCGTGCAGCGCGACATCGAATTCCGGCAGCTTGTGGGTTTCGGGCTTGCGGTGGCCGAACACGGTGACGTTGTCGGGCAGCGTCAGCTTCTTCGTCATCTCGCTTTCGGCATCGTGGTTGCCGCCGAGGACGAATGCGCGAATGCCGGCCTTGCGCAGGCGCCCCATCTGCTGGCCGAAGAAGATGCCCGTGTTGTGATCCTTCCAGTCGCCGTCGTACAGGTCGCCGGCGATCACGAGGAACGCGACTTCCTCTTCGATCGCGCGATCCACGAGTTGCCGCAGCGCCTCGCGCGACGCGTTGCGCAACTGCGCGGCCGGCGCGTCGGGATACGCGCTCAGGCCGTGCAACGGGCTGTCAAGGTGAATGTCTGCCGCGTGGATGAACTTCACGAAGATTCCTCTGTTTCATGACGAAGGGCGGCGCCGCGCGCGCAGGCCCGGCCGTCAATCGCAATCCTGGTAGCCGCCGGGTTCGCCGGAACGGCGTTTTGGTGTCGTCTGTCGTCACGATATCGATCGGACATGCTTGCCCGCGTCGGCCGGCGCTGCCATCGCGGCGGCCCGGCAACCGGGAGCCCCGCTATTTAAGCATGGCGGCCGGGCAATGGGCAGGGACCGCGCGCGTCGCCTGTCGCGGGCTCGTGCCCGGGGCATCCGGTAGCGCGCACGTGCCCATCGCGCCGCCGGATTCGCGGCGAACGCCGATGCATCACTGTATTGCGAGGAACGTCGAACGGCGCGCCGTGTGCGCCGATAAAAAAACGGCCCGGCCCGCTTCGAAGCGGGCCGGGCCGTGATTGGATGCGTGTTGCTTACAGCGCGCCGCCTTGTGCCGAAGCCGAACCCTTCACGCCGACCGATGCGCCGCCCTGCACCGAATTCGTCGCGCCTTCGAGCGCTTCGCCGGCCTTCGCCTTCGCGCCGCCCGCAACATCGCCTGCCGTCGACACCGCGCCTTGCGCGTGGCTCTTTGCGGTGCCTGCGACGTGCTTCACGTGCGACTTCGTCGAGTGTACGGCCGAGGCTGCGGCATCCTTCGCCGTGCCCGCTGCCGAACCCACCGCCTGGGTCGCGCCGCCCACCGCATTGCCGGCTGCCGCGCCGACGCCGCCGACCGTCTTGCCGACGCCGTTCAGCGCACCGCCGACGAGGTTGCCTGCGCCCGAACCCGAGCCTGCCGCATTCGCGCCGGCGCCAGCCTGCACGCCCACGCCGCCGCCGAGCAGCGGCGTCTGGACCTGTGCGCCGACGCCTGCGGAACCCTCTGCGCCGGTCTGGGCCGTCTGTGCGAAAGCAGCCGACGTCGCCATCGCCGTCAGAGCGGCACCCAGCAGAATCGTACGAATCTTGTTCATGGTCATTCTCCCCAAAAGACGTTGTTGCTGCGGGCCGCGTTCGTGCGGCTTGTCGCATGCCTCGCCGCGACGTGCGGCAGGTGGAGCTAATGTAGCGGCGCCGACGCGCAAAACGATTGATTTGCGGGGACTGTTACTTCAGTTGCAAATGCTGACGATTGACTCACACTGTTTGACAATCGGGGGCTTGAGATGGGAAAGACGGCGTACTTGCCGACGAGCAGGCGCGAATCCGACGGCATGCGGCACGGGTCGCCCCGCGATCACGCCTCACCCGATCGCCGCGTATCGGGAAACCACGAAAGTGAAACGGCTAGCAGGGGAACCAGCCGTTTTTATATGCATTCCAAAGTATGTGTGTCGACCGGACCTCGGTGCGGCGCGACAACCGGCGCCTCGCGATCGATTCGATATCGTCGGACACGCACGCCGCCGCTCCGGCGTTGTCCGATGCGCCGAAGGCGAGCTTGAATGCCTTTTCCCGCAATGCGTCTACTGCCGGCCTGTCGATCGCCGTACCCGGATCGTCGTCGATCGCATCGCATGCCGCCATCCACTGCGCATCGAACGGCTCGGCATCGCGACTGTCCAGCGCGCTGTCGCAATCGACATCGCCGAGGGAATCGAAAAGCCTGGCGCCGACAGGACTGCGTCCATTTCAAGCAGACGTGCGTGCGTCATTGCAGCCCCTTAAAGAAACGCGGCCCCGATCGCCTGTTGGCAGATACAGGCAGATCGGGGCCGTGCGCGTTCCGCCCGGTTACGGCCGGAACGTATCGCCGAGCACGACGCCTTCGCGACGCGGATCGGTGCCGCCCTGCAACGCGGGCGACTGGCCGACCGTCACGCGCATTACGGTGTTGACGCCGCTCGCCTGCGCGGACGTCGACACCTTGTGCCCGAGCGCGAGCAGCCCCGTGATCAGCGGATCGTTCGCACCGTTGTTCGCCGCGTTGACGTTCGGATGCTCGCCACCGATCGTGGTCGTCGGGCTGTTGCTCGCGCCGAAATCGACGAGGCCCGCGGACTGCTGCGCATCGAGCCCCCAGTCGAGCGCGCCGACCAGCGTCTTGACCACGTATTGCGGAATCGTGCCGCCGCCCGGCGAACCGGTCGCCATCACGAAATCGCCGCGCGAGCCGTCGGCGGCCTGACCGAACACGATCGTCGGCGCCATCGAGCTGCGCGGCCGCTTGCCCGGCTGCAGGCGGTTGGCCACCGGATTGCCGGCGCTGTCGACCGGGTTCGCGGAAAAGTCGGTCAACTGATTGTTCAGCAGGAAACCGTTGGTCATGTGGAACGAGCCCATGCTCGACTCGACCGTCGTCGTCGCGCTCAGCACGTTGCCGTCGCCGTCGACGATCGTGAACTGGTTCGTGCCGTGCTCGATCAGCGTCGTGTCGACGCCGAGCGGCACCGCGCCGAAATTGCCGGGCTGTGCGGTGCCCATGCTCTTGGCCGCGTCGATCAGCGCCGCTCGCGATTTCAGGTACGGCTTGTTCAGCAGCGTGTCCCACGTGCCGCCCGGCAGCGGCACGAAATCCGTATCGGCCACGTACTTGTCGCGGTCGGCATACGCGAGCCGTTCGGCCTCGGTGACGAGGTGCACACCCGCGACGGTCGGCTTGCCGCCCTCGAGATCGATCGCCGTCGGCTTCAGCGACTTCAGGTCGAAGTTCTCGAGAATGCCGAGCGCCGCGGCGACCGCGATACCACCCGACGACGGCGGCGGCATCCCGCACACCCAGTAGCTGCGATAGGTCGTGCATACGGGTTCGCGGCGTTTCGCCTGATACGCGGCCAGATCCGCGACGGTCGTCTTGCCCGGCGTGAGCGTCGAGCCGTCCGCGCCCTTCGTCGTGGCGATCTTCGCGACGATGTCCTGCGCGATCTGCCCGGTGTACAGCGCATTCGCACCCGACTGCGCCATCAGCGTCAGCGTGTGCGCGTACGCGGGGTTCTTCAATACGGTGCCGAGCGTCTTCGGCGAGCCGTCGGCATTCAGGAAATACGCGGCGGCGTCGGGGTCGCGCTTCAGGTTCGCGGCGTTTGCCGCGATCGCGTCGGCGAGCCGGCCGCCGATCGGGAAGCCGTTGGTCGCGAGCGTGATCGCATCGCCGAACAGGTTCTGCCACGGCAACCGGCCGTGATCCTGCTGCAGCGCCTCGATGAGCCGCGGCACGCCGATCGTGCCGATCGAGCGGCCGCTGGCGCGCGCGTTCGGCAGCGGCGCCGAATGGTCGGTCGTGTCGTCGACGTAGCGCAGGTAGTTCTCCGTCGCGGCGGCCGGAGCGGTTTCCCGGCCGTCGTATGCCTGCAGCGTCTTGCCGCGCGCATCGTAGTAGAGCAGCACGCCGCCCGACCCGAGGCCCGTCGCCTCTGGCACCGTCAGGCCGAGCACGGCCTGCACGGCGACCGCCGCGTCGGCGGCCGTGCCGCCTTTCTTCAGCACTGCGCAGCCGGCCGCGCTCGCGTAAGCGTTCGACGTCGCCACCAGGTAGGTCTTCGCATAGACGGGCTTCATCCCGGTGCGATAACCCGACGACGCTTCCGGCAGCGACGGATCACCCGGCTGGTTCGAGCCCACCACGACCGTCGCGCCGCTGTTGTCGACCGCGAGGCAGCTCGTATCGGTCGAAGGTGCCTGCGTGCGCCCCGCTTCGTTCTCGACGTCGCCGCCGCATGCCGTCAGCAGGGCAGCCGCGAGCAACGCGGACGCATACGGGAAAATCGCTGTTCTGTTCATTGTCTGTCGATGTTCTTTTAGGTCGTTGCGATGGACACCGCGCTGCCTGCAACCCCCTCGGTGTACAGGCAACGCGTTCGATAGTCCCACGAACAAATTTTTTTCCGCAATAAGGAAATGACGCGACGCGACCGGTCGTTGTATGTGCAGCGCCACCGAACCGGCTTGAGGGTTCGCTTGCTGCACTGCATCGGCGCGCGCAGGTCCTCGACCCGCGTCAGTGCGTTGTCGAAATCGCGCTGGCCACGCCGCTCGCGCAGGCAATTCCTGCCGCCGTGGTCAGCGGCGAATGGTTCGGGATGTGGATGTCGAAGCAATGGAACGGCGTACCGGACGCGTTCCGGTTCTGCATCACGCAGCTGCTCGTGCTTGTTTGCTTGTTGACCTGACGATGCGCGACGACGTGTCGACGACACGCGTGCCGCGCACTGATGCGCCGGTTGCATTGCACGGGCCGGCCGGATTGGAATGGACATCGGGACGATTGCCGGCGTCACCGCGTCCGGCTATAAATCGTGGATGGATACGAATCGCTGGATTCACGATCCCGTCGGCGCCTTTCGCGCATGGCAGGAAACCACCGCGACCGGCGCCGGCCGCCGGCCGTTCGCGCCGCGCTCGGTCGTGCAGCACGTCGCGATGTTCGAACGGTTCCTCCGCCATCTGATCGCGCACGGCGTGTCGCTGGCCACGTTCGGGCCCGACCACGTCGCAGCCTTCCTGACGGAGCTCGAACGCACGTGCGCGCCCGGCACCTCGACCCGCGTGCGTTACGCGAAGCTGATCGACCGGCTGGGCCGGCATCTGGTCGACACCGGCGTGCGGACGATCCATCCGGCCGGCCGGACGACGCGCCATCTCGCGTGGCCGGACGGCGAGCCCGAGCCGTGCTACCTGCCGCCCGACGCCGACGCGGCGCTGCAGCGCCATGTGCAGCCGCGATCGGACGACACGCCGGCCGACTGCCGGAATCGCGCGATCGTCGCGCTGCTGCTTGCGAGCGGCATCACGTCCGCCGAGATTCGCGCGACGACGCATGACGCGCCCGATCTCGACGCGCTGCCGCCGGCGCTGTCCGTGCCGCGCGATCGCGCGCGGCCGGCGCGCCGGATCGAACTCGCCGCGTTCGCGCTGGCGCCGCTCGCCGCATGGCGTGCGCGCTCGGCAGACGCACCGGCATCGGTACTGCTGTTTCCCGCGCCGCGCGGCGGTGGCACGATGAACGACATGTTTCTGCTGCTCGTGGTGCGCGACGCGCTGACCTCGATCGGCTTCCACGCAGCGGACATGAGCCCGCGCGTGCTGCGCAACACGTATGCGCGCCGCCAGTTGCTCGCCGGCCACACGCACGCCGATGTCAGCGCCATGCTCGGTCTCGTCAGTACGCGAACGGTCACGCGCATCCGGCAGACGCTGCCGCCCGATGCGGCCGCGGATCGCGCCGCACACGAGCGTTGAACCAGCTCACGGCACGGGCCCTGTTCTTTTTTTCTATTCGCCCGGCTTCGACTCGATCAGCCGCAGAATCCGGGTGTCGTACGGCGATTGCATGACTTCCGCGACGCGGATCTCGGGCGCGGCCGGATGCAGCGGATTCAGCAGGAAGTTGTGCGCGTGCGGCACGACGACACTCGGGACGCGCAACAGCGCGCTCGGCTGCGTATGCAGCCACTCGGTGCCGGCGCTGCGGGTCCAGTCGACGTTCGTTTGCCAGTCGTCCGGCGCGTCGCCTTCCGCGATCTCGGCGACGTCCACCGATTCCGGCACCTCGATACGAAGCAACTGGTATCCGCTCGGCAATTGCGCGACGGTGGCGATTTCGAAATGCACGAGCGTCTCGAGCAACGCGAGTGCCGGATGCTCGGCGAGATACACGACGGGCTGTCCGGCAAAATGCCAGCGCCCGCCGGCGCGCAACCCGCCGATGCCTTTCAGGTCGGCGTAATTGCTGATTCGCCACAGCGTCATCAAGCGAAGTACCCCTCGTCGATCTGCGTGAGGACCTCTTCGACGAGCCGCGCGCCATGCTCGGTGCTCGCCATGTCGAGCGACGTGCGGCCGCCGAAGCGCTGAAGCCCGTTGCGCAGCCACGCCATCGCCTTGTCCTGGTCGCCGAACGTGGCCGTCGCCTGCGCGACGATGCGCGCGAGGCGAATCGCCTTGTCGGATTCCTCCGGCGACAGGCGTTCGTGCGCCTGGCGACGGTGGCTCAGCGTGCGGCGCGGGATGATGAAGGCCAGCTCGTCCGATTTCAGCCCGCGCTCCGACAGCCGGTCGATCACCGAGACGTCGACACGTGCGCTCGCCAGCTCGGCAAGATCGGCACCCGATCGGACACGGATCGCCAGTAGCTGCTCGAGAATCGTGAATTCGGCCTGACGCGGATGCGCGACACCCGAAGGATGAAAAGCGATGGTACTCATGATCACTCCCCGGCAATTTGCCCAATCATTATAGGCGTTTTGCCGAGGACTTGTGGGGGCGAGTTGGGAGAGCCGTTGTGGCCTGTCCGCCAAGCGTCGGCGAAGGAGCCAGCGGATGTGGCCGGCTGTCTGGCAGCAGATTCCGGCGGTTGCGAATCGAAGATTCGCCTGGGTGAGGTGATGCAGTTATTCAGTATATAAAATCAGAGAAACATCTGGTGATTGTTACGTAACAACTTTTTTACTGACTTAAGGCGATTCCGCCCTCGGCGGTGCTCGCGAAGCGTTCTCGATCATGCTTCGACGGAGCGTGGCCACCAAGAGACACTTCGGCGCGTTCACCGGAATCTGATTGAAATTGACGCCGAGACGGTAACGCTGCGCATCGCCGGCGAAAAACAGGCGCGCCTGCAACACGGCGGCTCGTCATTTGCTCGAGAACACGCATGACACGCAGAAACAGGTCGCCGCGAAATGCGGCTTCGCGAATGTCGATACGCACAGGCGGTCATTCACCCGGCACGTCGGGATCACGCCCGCCGAATATCGGAAGCGTCAGGCGGCCCCGACCAAGTGACGCGGAAGTGCATGAGCCATGCCGACCATCTCGCCCAAATACTTCGGAATGCGATTCAATTGATCGTCACGCGGCCGCTGGTCGATCGATCACATCGAGACCCGAAAGGCTGCGCCTTACGCCTATGCAGCGGGAGCCGACAGGCCCTCCGGCATGCCCGCAATCACCAGACAAAAACGCTAATTCCCGCGAATTGTTTACCCAGTTGCAATAATTATTCGCTGGAACGCGTATTTCCGACCCGTAACGCGATCGCTACGATGCAATCAACCGCTGAACGCAACAAGCGAAGCGCGAAATCAACGAAACCGGAGGTCATCATGAAGTCGCTCATCTACGCTGTCGTCGCCGCAACCGCCCTGTCCGCCTCGTATGGCGCATTCGCACAATCGAACCCGTCGGGCCAGTTGACGCGTGCCCAGGTGCGCGCGGAACTCGTCCAGCTCGAACAGGCCGGCTACAAGCCTGAAGTCTCCGATCAGTACTACCCCCGCGCGCTGCAGACGGCACAGGCCCGCGTAACGAACGCCGATGAAACCGGTTACGGCGCACAAGCCGCCGCCGGCGTGCGTGCCGGCCGCGCAATCGCGGTCAAGCAGGATGGCCGCGACTCCGTGTATTTCGGCCAGTAAGCCCGACGCACACGGCGCGTTCCGATCTGCGCGCGGCAAACGAAACACCCCGCTCCCGTTCATCGGGCGCGGGGTGTTCGCTTTTCGGTGATCCGCTCCGTGACCGGATCGCGACCGTCGATCGACACGCCCCCGCCGATCGCGCGCCGCGCAGCGCCGTTCACGCAGGCAGCCGGCGTTTGCGCATAGAATGGCCGCGTGGTCGGTGTCGGCCGAAACGAACGCGAGCGAAACCACGACGCCCTGCATGTCCGATCGTCACCGCGCCCGCTGGCCGGCCCGCTGCCGTACTCATCGCATTTTTGAAAAGGAGCGGTTTCATGTCTCAAGCATCCGGTTCCATGATCACGTTTCGCCGCCCGGACGGCCAGGAACTACAGGGTTATCTCGCCAGGCCGGAAAAGACCGAAGGCGCGCCCGCGGTCGTCGTCATCCAGGAATGGTGGGGGCTGAACGACCAGATCCGCGGCGTCGCGGATCGCCTCGCGCGCTGCGGCTACTTCGCGCTCGTGCCCGACCTGTATCGCGGCAAGTCGACGGTCGAGGAAGAAGAGGCACACCACCTGATGACCGGCCTCGATTTCGGCGACGCCGCATCGCAGGACATTCCCGGCGCCGTCACATATCTGAAGACGTTGGCTCCGCGCGTCGCGGTGACGGGCTTCTGCATGGGCGGTGCGCTGACGCTGTTGTCGCTGCAGTTCGCCGACGCGGACGCGGGCGTCACGTGGTACGGCTTCCCGCCGCTCGACTACCTCGATCCGGCGAAGCTCAACGTGCCGCTGATGGGCCACTGGGCCACACAGGATGCATTCTTCGCGATCGACCAGGTCGACGCGCTGGAAAAGAAGCTGACCGATGCGAAGGTCGGTGTCGAATTCCATCGTTATCTCGCGCATCACGGATTCGCGAACGAAACGGCCGTCGGCACCGGCCGCATCTCCGGCACGCAGTTCGATCCAGTGTGGTCGCAAATCGCGTGGGATCGCACGCTTACGTTCTTCGGCCGCACGCTCTGGGCGAAGCCGCAGTAATACGCGATCGACGCGCTCGCGATAAGCCGACGCAAACAAAAACGCCACGGACTTTCATCCGTGGCGTTTTTGTTTGCCGGGTACCGTCGAGCGGCGTGGCGGCCGGCCGTACGTGTACCCGCTTCCGGACGACGTCGCGCTGCCTGCCGTTCCCCCGTTGAGCGAATACTGGGCCGGCTGCACCGCCGCGCGCACGCGATGAAGCAGGTCGAACCGATTCCAGGAAGTTGGCACCGCGCATCGAACCAACGATGTTCGATATCGAAAGCAAGCGATTTCATAAGGACGTGCTGGTTGCCGGGGGCGTCGTTTCCCGGGTCGATCGCGATCGCATCGTCGACGTCCGCCTTAAATGCAGGACTACGGATTATTTCATTTTCCGGAGCAAAACGCGCATATGAACAGCGGCAGTGCTGACTCAGGATTTGCAGGACGCGTTCAGCGCGGCCTCGTCGGCGGACAGCATTTCAGGCACGCATTCGCGCAGGAAATCGACGAACGTGCGGATCTTCGCGTCGAGATACTGACGCGAGGCGTACAGCGTGTAGACCGTCAGCTTCTGCAACCGGTATTCGGGCAGCACGCGCACCAGCGCCCCGCTCGCGAGCGCGGGCAGTGCGGACGACATCGGCAGCGAGCCGATCCCGAGGCCGGCGCGCAGTGCGGCACCCAGCGCATCGGCGATGTTCACCTGGAAATCGGGCAACGGCAGGTCGAACGTCTCGTGACCGTCCGGGCCGTCGAGATGCCAGCGATCGCGCGGGAACACCGGCGTGACGATCTGCAGGCACGCATGCCCTTCGAGCTCGCGCACCGTGCGCGGCGTGCCGCGCTCCTTCAGATACGCGGGCGACGCGCACAGCACGCTGTGCACCTCGCCGAGCCGCTGCGACACGAGCCCCGAATCGGGTAGCTCCGTCGTGCTCAACTGCAGCGACACGTCGTAACCTTCGTCGATGATGTCGGGCACGTGCTGCGACAGCGTCAGCTCGACCGCGACCGACGGATAGCGCTGCCGGTAGCGCACGACCGCGGGCACCACATAGGCCTGGCCGAAACTCGTCGTCGCGTGAACGTGCAGCCGTCCGGACGGCTTCGCCTGTGCGTCCGCCGCCTCGGCTTCCGCTTCGTCGATATAACCAAGGATGCGCTGGCAACGATCGAGATAGCGCTGCCCGGCGTCGGTCAGCGCGATGCGGCGCGTGCTGCGGTTGAGCAGACGCGTGCGCAGATGCGTTTCGAGCTGCGCGACAGAACGCGATGCGTATGCCGTCGTGATGTCCAGGCGCTGGGCCGCGCTCGTGAAGCTGCCCTCCTCCGCGACCCGGACGAAAATGCGCATCATCTGTAACGTGTCCATCGGCCTGTCCCCGGGATTGAGATCACGGCGCGCCGCCGTGCGGCCGTGGTGCCGGCGGCTCCGGCGCAGGCCGGTCTGGCGCGAATTGTGCGGAACAGTACAGCAGCGCTGCAGGCGTGTCCAGTTCGCCGTGTGCGGCGTGATCCGGACGCCGAATCGTATCGTGGAGCCGCCCTTCGCGCCGCGTCCGTGCCGGGCGTGTACGCGATCGAACACGCCGGCACGCAAACTACGTCGGGTCGGCAAAAACTACCCGGCGACCACGATGCCGATCCGCGATTTACGCCGTCGACGGCACGTTACGCGGCGGCCGCCGCATCGAACGGATTACGCAACACGATCGTGTCGTCGCGCTCCGCACCGGTCGTGATCATCGATACCGGCGCGCCCGCTACCGCTTCGATGCGCGCAATGAAATCCTGTGCGGCGCGCGGCAGCGCCGCACGCTCGCGCACGCCCTTCACGGTGCCATGCCAGCCGTCGAACCGTTCGTAGACCGGCTTCGCGCGCGACTGCGCGTCGAGGCTCGCGGGCAGATGGTCGACCCGCGCGCCGTCGAGTTCGTAGCCGACGCACAGCTCGATCGACTTGAAACCGTCGAGTACATCGAGCTTGGTCAGCGTCAGCGAATCGATGCCCGAGATCCTGACCGCCTGGCGCAACTGCGCGGCATCGAGCCATCCGCAGCGTCGCGGCCGGCCGGTGTTGACGCCGAATTCCTGCCCGCGTGCGCGCAGTGTTTCGCCCGTTGCGTCGGTCAACTCGGTGAGGAACGGGCCGCCGCCGACACGCGTCGCATACGCCTTGGTCACGCCCAGCACGTGGCCGAGCTTCGACGCGCCGAGGCCCGTGCCGGCCGCTGCCGCCGATGCGACAGTGCCCGACGACGTCACGAACGGATACGTGCCCCAGTCGATGTCCAGCATCACGGCCTGCGAACCCTCGAACAGGATGCGCTCGCCGCGATCGGTCGCGTCGTCGAGGTCGGCCCAGACGGGACGCACGAACGGCAGGATCTTCGGCGCGAGATCGACGAGCGTCGCCAGCATCGCGTCGCGCGAACACTCGTCGAGCCCCAGGCCACGGAACCACGCGTTGTGATGGTCGACGAGCACGTCGAGCTTGTCGGCGAGCCGGCCGGGTTCCGCGAGATCGCCGACGCGCAGCCCGCGACGCCCGATCTTGTCCTCGTAAGCCGGTCCGATCCCGCGCAGCGTGGTACCGATCGGTTCGCGGCGCAGGCGCTCCTGTGCCTGGTCGATCGCGCGGTGAATCGGCAGCACCAGCGTCGCGTTCTCGGCGATCGACAGGTTGTCCGGCGTCACCGATAGCCCGAGCTCGGCCATCCGCGCGATCTCCGCGAGCAGCGCTTCCGGATCGAGCGCCACGCCGTTGCCGATCACGCCGCGCTTGCCGCGCACGATGCCGCTCGGCAGCAGCGCAAGCTTGTACGTCTTGCCGCCGACGACCAGCGTATGGCCCGCGTTGTGGCCGCCGTTGTAGCGTGCGACGAGGTCGGCCTGAGCCGCCAGCCAGTCCACGACGCGCCCCTTGCCCTCGTCACCCCATTGCGCACCCACGACCACCACGTTCGGCATGCTCCGCACTCCATGTGAGAAATTCAGACACTCGTTCGGCCGAGCCGGCCGTTTGTGTGCCATATTGGCGGAGCTGGATCGCCCGATCAAACGATTAAACCTGAACTATCGCGTGAGTAAATTTCACGCGAAACGATGCAATGGCCCGACGTCTTCCTCCGTTGAATTCGCTACGCGCGTTCGAAGCAGCCGCCCGACTCGGCAGTTTCACGCTTGCCGCCGACGAGCTGTGCGTGACGCACGGCGCGATCAGCCGGCACGTGCAGCAACTGGAGGCGTGGCTCGGACGGCCGCTATTCGAACGCCACAACCGGCGGGTCGAACTGACCGACGCCGGCCGCGCGTATCTCGCCGAAGTCGGTGCGTCGTTCGACCGGATCGCGCTCGCCACCGCGCAGCACTTCGGCCACGCGCAGCAGCGCGTGCTGCGCGTCAGCGCGCCCGCGACGTTTTCGTTGCGCTGGCTCGTGCCGAAGCTGTCGTCGTTCCAGGTCGCCCATCCGACGATCGAGGTACGGCTGTCGACGTCGAACGAGCCGATCGAGAAACTGCGCGACAAGGTCGACCTGATCGTTCGAGGCGGCCCGCAAGCCATCGACGGTTACGTCGCGGAGGAATTCCTGTCCGAAGTCCGGCTGCCGGTGTGTGCGCCGAAGCTGCTGGAAGGCCGGCCGTTGCGTACGCCTGCCGATCTCGCCGGCTTCACGCTGCTGCACGCGGCGACCTATCCCGGCATGTGGCCCGAATGGCTCGCGGCGGCCGGGCATCCGAATCTCGTGCCGCGACATTCGCTCACGCTCGAGCATTTCTACCTGACGCTGCAAGGCGCACTCGACGGACTCGGCGTCGCGATGGGGCCGATCGCGCTCGTCGCGGACGACATCGCCGAAGGCCGGCTCGTGCAGCCGTTCAGCGAACCGGCTCTGCCGCCGTGGCGCTACTTCACGTATGTGGCGTCCGCGCGCGCGGACGACGAGGCGGTGTGTGCCTTCAAGGACTGGCTGAAGGTGACGGGGAACGCAGCCGCATCGGGCGCGCAGCACTGACCGTATCGACCTGCCGGTCATGCCCGCCATTCAATGTAGGATTCCGAATCAAATAGCACAAATGCGCGGATCGGGTTTGCGCTCGTTCATGAGCGGCATTCTGCTTTTGACGTGCATCGCGTGACCGCGATGCACGCGGCAAGCCGCGGATCGTATCGCAGCTTGCCGCCGAACGGCGCTTACTGGCTTGCGCCGGCGGCTTTCTTCTCCGCGTTCTGCAGGTTCTGCGGATAGTTCGGGTCGTTGGCCGCCGGCTTGTAACCGGCGTCTTCGAGTTTCTTCAGCTCGGCGGTGTTTTTCGCGCGCGCAGCCTTGCGCTCCGCTTTGCGTTGAGCCCTGGCCGCCTTGCGTGCCTGGCTCTTCGCCGCCTTGGCGTCCTGTGCAGGAGGCGTGCTGGCGGCGTCGGTCTGGGCAAATGCAGGAACTGCCGAGCCGAACAGGAACGCGGCTGCGGTAGCAGCCAGCGTGAGTTTTCTGATCTGGATTCGCATCGCTGAACTCTCTTTTCTGATGATTATCACGGTTGGAAAGACCATCGAGATACCGCCCCTGTCCTGATCGGTCGTCATGTCGCGATCGGGACCTGTGCATCATAACCGCGTCGTGAAAAATGTGGCGCCAACGTGCAAACGGAGTTGGGGATACACGTATGGGAGAACACGTGGACGTTGCTCTACCGTCGCGCGGAAGAGACAGGGACGTACATCGCGTTTCGGCGCGCGTGAAGATCGCGCGGTCGAGGCAGCGGAAACGTCGGACGTACAGCATGCTTCGGTGATGAAGATCGATCACATGGCGTGATGCGCGGCCGCGATTCCGATGACATTCGTATCGTCGTGTCTAGCTCGCATGCCGATTGCTGTTTCATAGGTGGTGTTAGCAGCACGCTCATGCTTGCGGTGATCTTCGTCACATGAAGCGCAATCACCGCAATAGTTGTCGATCTGTGTGCAATGTTGCCGCTCGACGCGGCTCCAGCGACGGGTTCTCCCATAAACGGCCACGATTCGGCTCGTCCGGTGATCGATGCGATCGTCTCGTGTTACTGCACCGGAAGGCGACGTCGTCTGGTGTGTATAGCGAAATGGGTAGACGCTCGGCGTAGGGTGAAGACGTTGACCGGAACCCCCTCACGAATGCGCGGGGGGAGCCGCACAAGCATTGCGATACTCCGTCCGGCAGACGTTGCGCGTCGTGTTGATGCCGCGACAACGCTTGTCAGTCGGCCCGACTCTGCTCGTGAACACGTCAGGCAACGCGCGCGGGCCACAGATTTTTCATTTGACGATTTTGGCCGTCGAGTATCCCTTGCGGATGCCGCGGCTGCACAGCTTGCATATACCTGTGGGACGCGTCGCCGGTGAGCTTTTCCGGGATCAGGAAGTTTCTGACGGTGAGAATGTTCGGGATCGTTATTCGAATTCGATTGCGGTGAGCTTCTTCAGCGGCCGCATCTTCACGTTGGCTCGTAACACTCACGAGATCGGCCCAGGAGCCGGCCACCTGTGCGGCTGGTAAAGCGGAGGCGACTCTTGCTTCCGGGAGGCTGTGTTGGCCTCTCGTTGCCATTCAAGAGCACAGCATTACTCTTCGGTCGATCCAAAGGTAGAAAGTTGGGGAACCTCGGGGCGGGGAAGCAAGCCGCGTCTATTTCCTCTGTGCACTGTCCACAGGCTAAATGTAACGAGAAGCGTCGGTAGACGACCGGCAAAAAACTTGTCCACAGAACGGGAAGCATGAGTACAAAAAACCATTCGCGTGCCGTCCAGGGTGATTTCGAACTGCTGTGGGTGAAACTGACAATGTTCATGTGTTCGGTCGCTGATCCGATTTGGCTGTCGATCACAGGAGCGCGGGTCGTCGCGGCCCCGGCTTTTCGGTCCCATAGATGGGAACCTGAATGCGGAAACCGGTGATTTCTGCCCGGTTTCCTCCCATAGGTTTCTACTTTTAGGTGTTGTGAGTGGGCACTCACCTCTCCGGGAACCCTTGTTGGGCCTGAGGGCTTGTTCCATCAAGGCCTCAGGCTCTGTCCAGCAGGCCTGAATCGAAGCAGCGGGATACTTAACGAACCATAGACGGATCCCATGGGTAGCGGTTTATGGGGCTTGTCTTTCTGTGACAGCACACGTGTGTTTACATCTTTGGTAAACCACGTTTACTTCTTTAACTACTTTTAGACGGCTCACAGCCTTATTCCACAAGGGTTTGACCGATGTTCGGTACCCATTTATGGGAGCACAGGTGGAAGGGTTTGGGGTTTCAGGTCTGTGGATTTGGGGTTTTGGGTACCGGGTTGTGGGGAATCGGGGCTGTGGATATGGGGCAAGCGTACCCGGTTATGGGAAATCAGCCTGAAAACGAGATGGGTAGTCGTCTATGGGAACGCAGGCAGGTAGCCTTTTATGGGACGTTTTTTTTGACCCGTAAGTGCTTGCGTGCACAGTGATTTTTTTCGGGTAGCCGTTTATGGTGTCTCTCGATGGTAACCGTTTATGGGTGGTCAATCGGGCCGGCCGAGCGTGTTTCACCAGGACCTCTCTGCTGGCTGCTCCCATAGACAGGATCGATGTCGCGGACAGGTAACCTCTTATGGGATAACCGAATGGTTGCCGTTTATGGGAGCGATTTCTCCCTTCGAGGCCGAAAGTAACGCTATCGCCCATGTCGAAGGTTGCCGACAGGTAGCTGTCCATGGGAGTCGATGAAGGTAGCCCGTTATGGGAGGAAAACGGCTGCGTGTTGCAAGGCACCACGAATCCGGTCGTCGATCGCGATTCCGCTCGTTTGCCCCCATGGATGGGTACCTTCCCTGGGGCAAATCTCGTGCCGGGTTTCTGTCGCCGGACCCGAAAGGTAGCTTCTTGTGGGAGGTTTTTTGGCCAAAAGGTAGATGGATATGGGGCCCCGCGCAGATTGTTTCATCACGAATTTCCCTTTTGCATCTGAAGGTTAGCCGTGATATTGCAAGTGATGCTGGAGCGAGGGCGTTGCTCTGCGGCGTGAGAAGGTATAAAGTCCGCTCTCAACAAGGTCACCTTATCCGGACATCACGATGCCGCGCAAGCCCGCAAGCAAAGGCTCAGACAAACAGGTTTCACTGTTTCAGACACCCGAGCCTCCCGACTTGCTGCGCAAGGCGGTCCAGGCGATTCATATCGCGCCCAAGTCGGGAAAGATCGGTCTGCAGCAGCGCAAGATGTTCAGCTCGCTGATCAAGAACGCGCTTCGGCAGGAGGCGTTCGAGCCGGGCCGGACGAGCTTCTCGATCTCGATCGCCTCGCTTTCGCACGAGAGCGGGTTGAACAGCAACAACACGAAGTACGTGAAGGACACGGTCAACTCGCTGATCAGTACCGTCGTCAACTGGGACTACCTGGCCGCGGACCGTTCGACAGTCTGGAAAGCGTCGGGCCTGCTCGCGGGCGCGGAGCTCGAGCAATCGGTGCTGAAGTACAGCTTCTCCGACCAGATTCGCAGCGAGCTGCTCAACCCGGAAATCTACGCGCTGATCGATATGCGGATCGCCCGCGAATTCCGGCGATCACACTCGCTCGCGCTGTGGGAAAACACGGTGCGCTACGAAGGGATCGGCATTACCGCGAAGATTCCGCTGCCGAAATTCCGCGACCTCATTCTCGGCCAGGACAAGGCGTCGCAGTCGTACAAGGAATACAAGCTGTTCAAGAGCAAGGTCCTGGTGCCGTGCATTCAGGAGGTGAACGAAGTATCGGATCACACGCTCGAGCTGATCGAACACAAGTCCGGCCGCAGCGTGGAAGCCGTTCAGTTCAAGGTGACGCGCAAGCAGAGTGCCGATACGGTCGAAGACGGCGACGTCAAGAACGAAGCGCTGGTCGAGGAGGTCGCGAAGTTCGGCATTCCGCGTTCGGAAGCCCGCCGGCTGATCACGCAATACGGCGTGCAGCGCATCAAGGCGGCGATTGCCTATACGCTCAATCGGACTACGAAGAAGAACGCGGCGCCGGTCGACAACGTGGCCGCGTATTTCCGCAAGGCGCTGACGCACGGCTACACGCTGGCCGACGGGCAGGGAACCGAAGCGGCCGCACCGGCGAAGGAATCCTCGCAGAGCAAGCAGGAGCAGATTCGCGACAAATATCTGGCGGCGAAGGTCGAGGAAGCCGGCGCGTATTTCCGCGAGTTGGAGATCGACGACCAGACCAAGCTGATCGATCGCTACAACGAGACGGTGGCGGGCTCGAAGGATCTCACGCTGTCGCCGAAGAAGAAGGCGAGCAAGCTCGCGCAGACCAGCTTTTTCCGATGGCTGGCGCTGGATACCTGGGGCGAACCGACCTCGGACGACCTGCTGGAATTCCTGCTCAAAAGCAGTCTCGCAAGCAACTGAACAAGGCCTCGCAACCGGGAGGGCGCCGTGCGCCGGACTTCACCGTCCGGTTTCGCGGCGCAACGCGGATGCGAGGCCTTTTGCTTGGGCGCGTTACTTTTGCGTGGCGGCTGCCAGCTCGGCGACGTAGGCGTCGATAACGGTCTTGAGCCTGTCGGCGAGCGCTTCCTGATGGGACGTGTCGACGCCCTTGAGCTGCAGGTCCAGACGCCCGTCCGGGTAGGTCTTCAACTGGCCGATCGCTTGCGATTCGAGCGCGAAGTCGTGACGAACGCTGTAGCGCGTGCGTCCCGCTTTCTTGTTGTCGTCACTCTGCGCACGCAGGAAATTCTCGAGATCGCGGACCGATTTCTTCCGGTCGATCACGGCCGTGAGTAGCCGGTCGGCCGTCGGTTCTCCCAGGCGCTCGAAGATCAGCTTCAGGAAGTACGCTGCCTGCAGGCCGACCACGTCGTTCGCGCTGGCCATCCGCTCCAGCAGCGTGTTGGGCAATGCGTTGAGCGACAGCGTCTTGCTGATCGATGCCTTGTCCTTGCCGATCTTCTCCGCGAGCGTGTTCTGGTCCTGAAAGACCTTCTCGTCGAGGAGACGCTTCCATGCGACCGCATCGTCGAAGATCGTCTGGCGTTCGTGATCGTGGTTCGCCCGATACGCGATCGTATAGAGCTGCTCGGGCGTGTGGTCCGTGCGGAACGTGGCGTTGATGGTTTCGTCGCCGTTGATGCTCGTCGCGCGCAGCCGGCGTTGCCCGTCGATCACGACGAGCTTGCCGGGAAACTCCGGGAGCCGCGTGACCTTGATCGGCTCGATCTGCCCTTCCCGTTTCAACGTCAGCGCGAGCTCGTGCAGGCTCGACTCCGAATAGAACACACGCGGGTTGAACGGGTTCGGGATGCAGTCCTTGACCAGTACCTTCTGCGGCGCGCCAAGATCCGGTGTGCCGGCGGGTGCGACCGCGGCCGGGGGCACGGCGGTGGGCGTCGCGTCGACGACGTTCGGTGCAGCCGGCGGCTCGGGCAAGCGGGTTTCCAGTGCAGCGTTTTCCTGCGCGAGCCCGCGCAACAGGCCGGCCGCGAGATGCAGGTTGCCGGTCGGCTTCTTGTCTTTCGATGTGTCCTTAGCCATGGGCGGCTCCGGTAGCGCGCGTCGACGCGATGTATTGGGCCATTTCCGTGACCAGCCTTTCGATTTCCGCGCGGGCTTCCTTCAGCCCCTTCAGGTATCGATTGTGATGATGGATCGTGGTGCCGAGTGCGAACGTCTGACGGTAGACCTCGCGTTGCGCGATCTGGCTGTCGAGCAAATGCTCCCCAATTTCTTCAGCTCTTAGAATTTTTAAAATTTCTTCACGCATTTTAGTTTTTCCATTAACACTATTCAGCATTAATGCGGAAGAAAGATTCGGGTTACGAACGGCTCGCATCGACTCGATCATGCGAATCATCGCGACGGTGCTGTACAGGTCCGCCGGCGACGGTGACAGCGGCACGAGGCAGAAGTCGGCGACTTCGAGCACGGCCGCGATGCGCGGATCTTCGAGGTTGCCCGGACAGTCGACGACGATCACGTCGAAGTTTGCGTCCTGCTTCTTGATTTCGCCGCCGATGCCGCGACCGGCGGGGGCCAGCGAAAGGACCGTCATCGGCAAGGTGTTCTCACCGCTCGTCACCCACCGAACGGAAGTGCCTTGAGGGTCGGCATCGATCAACGCGACCTTGTTGCCACCGGCCTCGAACGCAGCCGCGATGTTGACGGAGATGGTTGTCTTTCCAGTACCACCTTTTTGATTACTGACGGCGATCTTGAAAGCCATTAAATTCCTCCAAGGAGTTTTGCGTAATATATTCAGTTGTTATCGAAATGTCCAGAAAAGTGTTCGGCTTGATGCATGTCTTGGAGATCGTTGTTGTTGTCACGTGACAAGTAGGTCGAACGGCTAACGAACCAATCGTGAATGCTGATCAAGTAAAAATAAAATTGTCGATTACGGTCACGAAGAATGCGCAAAGGGTTGAAGGAAATTCGACTGTCATTGGCGTCGGTGACGAAACTCGATCGCAGAGACTTTTGGAATGGCAGTGCCTTTGGCGCTAACAGAGCCCCTTGCGAATCTGATTGGCCGGTTTACGGATGTCGTCGAGGGGCGTAGTTGTCACGTGACAAGTCGCCGGGAATTGGTCGCAGTCGATGTTGCGTGTCGACAGGAAGAGCTTGATTCGATTGGGATGTGGATTTCGGTTATGTCAATCAACGCTCGATAGTAAGCGTAAGCCAGTGGCTGGTTCGATTGCTTGCCTGGGGAGTTGTCACGTGACAAGCAACTAGGCTGTAACGCAGCGGCGTTGTAATTTCTCGATAACGGTTACGATCGGTCAAATTTAGATGCGTTAAGCGGATCAAAGCGGAGCGAATTTATAGATAGTTTCTGTCGCTGCGTTCAGTTGGTATATGTTCTGTCCGAGAAGTTGTCACGTGACAACAAAGGCAGCCCGAGCATCATAGAAA